>JAEYFP010000013.1 GCA_023402845.1 Bacillota bacterium | reverse complement strand
TTATACTGTTAATCATAGAGAACACCTATCCTTTGTTTGTATTAGTTTAGTCGCTAAATACTTTATCACAAAGTGGTGTTCTCTTTTTATTTATTTTCCATTATCCGAATAAAATTTTACACTAGCGTGTAAATGGCAAGGCAATTTGTGCTATACTGTTTTTACAGAAACGGTAACAAAGGAGAACAAGGATGTCAAAAGCATCGAATCAAAAATTAAAGCTGCCTTATCTGTTGAAAATTTTGACAGAAAACACCGATACGGCTCATCCGATGAATGCGGAGGCGTTGATCAAAGCGCTGGAAGGATATGGGATTAATGCGGAACGAAAGAGCATTTACAGTGATATAGAGGCTTTGATTTTATTTGGGATTGATATTGAAAGAAAGGGCGGCAGAAAGAATTCCGGCTATTATGTGGCGAGCCGCGATTTTGAACTTGCCGAATTAAAGCTGCTCGTTGATGCGGTGCAGTCCTCAAAATTCATTACGGAGAAAAAAACACAGAAGCTGATTAAAAAGCTTGGAAGCCTGACCAATAATTATGATGCAGCCAAGCTGAAACGACAGGTGTTTGTGGCAAACAGGAACAAAACACAGAATGAAAATGTGCTTTATAATATCGATGATATCCATCGGGCAATTCAGGGCGGCAGAAAAATCGGGTTTCAGTATTTTGAATGGAGCTGTAACAAGGAGCTGCAGCCGCGTAAGAATGGGGAGCTCTATCAAGTCAGTCCGCTCGCCCTCATCTGGGATGATGAAAACTATTATCTTGTCGCCTATGATCAGGAAGCCGGGATCAGAAAACATTTTCGAGTAGATAAAATGAAGGCGATCAACGTGCTGGACGAGACGGCATCGATGCCGGATAAGACGCTTGATATTGCCGCTTATTCAAAAAAAATGTTTGGGATGTTCGGCGGGGAAACAGTAGACGTCACGCTGCGCTGCCCGAATAAAAAGATTGGTATCCTGCTGGATCGTTTCGGAACGGAAATTTCGATACTTAAATTTGACGAAACGTGCAGCCGGGTACGCGTGCAGGTTGCTATCAGCGGACAGTTTTTTGGCTGGCTTTGTGCACTCGGTGAGGAGATCACAATATTATCGCCCGAGTCGGTCAAAATTGAATACAGAAATCATATGGAAAGGATTTTAACCAATTATAATTAGACTTTTTTGTATACTATTTGGTCTTGACATTATACCGGTCAGTTGCTATATTTTTATATGTACCCACAAGATGTTGGGAAAAATTGAACAAGGGAGTACTAAATGTAGATTGACGAAGGGGAGGATGCGAAATGAACGCAGATGCAGGAGTTGTAGAAGATCGAAAGGACTATTCTCATATTTATAAGCCCGGCAGAGATGTCAAAATGATCAAGAAGGATGGAACGAGAGAGGAATTTAATGTACAAAAAGTGATTGATGCGGTAGGAAAATCGGCCTACCGTGCTTTGACGAAGTTTACGGAGGAAGAAAAGGAATATATCTGTTCCAAGGTCGTAGAACGAGTTAATGAACTGGACACGGAGGAAATACCGATCCCGATTATGCATAATATCGTGGAGAGCGCTTTGGAGGAGGTCAAGCCGATCGTTGCAAAGAGCTATCGCGATTATCGTAATTATAAGCAGGACTTTGTCAGGATGCTGGACGATGTCTATAAAAAGAGCCAGTCCATCATGTATATTGGGGACAAGGAAAATGCCAATACGGACAGCGCGTTGGTTTCCACAAAACGCAGCCTGATCTTCAATCAGCTGAACAAAGAGCTTTATCAGAAATTCTTCATGACGACGGAGGAAATACAGGCATGCCGCGATGGCTATATTTATGTGCATGATATGTCTGCCAGGCGGGATACAATGAACTGCTGCCTATTTGATGTGGAATCTGTGCTGACCGGCGGCTTTGAGATGGGAAATATCTGGTATAATGAGCCGAAGACGCTGGATGTGGCCTTTGATGTCATCGGGGATATTGTATTGTCGGCGGCAAGCCAGCAATACGGCGGGTTTACCGTGCCGAGTGTGGATTATATTCTGGAGCCCTATGCGGAAAAATCCTATAAAAAATATATGGAAAAGTATGAACGACTCGGGATTGACGGGGAAACTGCGCAGGCGGAGGCTTATGCCGATGTGACAAAGGAATTTGAGCAGGGTTTTCAAGGTTGGGAATACAAATTTAACACAGTTGCTTCGAGCCGCGGGGATTATCCGTTTATCACAGTTACGGCCGGCACAGGGACCGGGCGGTTTGCAAAGTTGGCTACAATTTCCATGTTAAACGTCAGGAGGCGGGGACAGGGCAAAAAGGATTGCAAAAAGCCGGTATTGTTTCCTAAAATCGTATTTTTATATGATGAAAATCTGCACGGGCCAGGCAAGGAATTGGAGGATGTATTTGAGGCCGGCGTAAAATGTTCAAGTAAAACAATGTATCCGGATTGGCTGAGTCTGACCGGGAAAGGTTATATTGCAAGCATGTATAAGCAGTACGGAAAAATTATTTCTCCCATGGGCTGCCGTGCATTTTTATCCCCATGGTATGAAAGGGGCGGCATGCATCCGACGGATGACAAGGATATGCCTGTATTTGTCGGACGGTTTAATGTCGGCGCGGTTTCTTTACATCTGCCGATGATTTTGGCAAAGGCCAGGCAGGAGAGCAAGGATTTTTATGAGGTGCTGGACTATTACCTGAATTTGATCCGCGGTCTGCATCAGAGAACGTATGCGTATCTTGGTGAGATGCGTGCGTCCACGAATCCGCTCGCTTATTGTGAGGGAGGCTTCTACGGCGGACATTTAAAGCTTTCCGAGAAGATTAAACCTCTGCTGAAAGCGTCAACTGCTTCATTCGGCATTACGGCCTTTAATGAACTGCAAAGGCTGTATAACGGCAAATCGTTGGCGGAGGACGGACAGTTTGCGCTGGATGTGCTTGAATTTATCAATAAGCGTGTTAATGAATTTAAGGCAGAGGACGGCAACCTCTATGCGATTTATGCGACTCCTGCGGAGAATCTCTGCGGCCTGCAGGTACAGCAATTCAGAAAAAAATACGGAATTGTGGAAAACGTATCCGATCGGGAATATGTCAGCAACGGCTTCCACTGTCACGTAACGGAGGATATTACCCCGATTCAGAAGCAGGATTTGGAATACCGCTTCTGGGAGTTGTCAAACGGCGGGAAAATTCAATATGTGAAATACCCGATCGACTACAACCTTGATGCAATTAAGACCTTGATCAGAAGAGCGATGGATATGGGCTTTTATGAGGGTGTCAACATGTCTCTTGCTTATTGTGATGATTGCGGACATCAGGAACTGGAAATGGATGTCTGTCCGAAGTGCGGCGGCCGTAACCTGACTAAGATTGACAGAATGAACGGTTATCTTTCCTATTCAAGGGTACACGGTGACACACGTCTGAACGATGCGAAGATGGCGGAGATTGCGGAAAGGAAGAGCATGTAAATAATGAGGTATCACAATATAACGAAAGACGATATGCTCAACGGGGACGGTTTGCGTGTCGTATTATGGGTTGCCGGCTGCTCCCATTGCTGCAAGGAATGCCAGAATCCTACGACATGGGATCCGGACGGCGGGCTTCTGTTTGATGACACCGCAAAGCAGGAGCTGTTTTCGGAGCTTGATAAAGACCATATATCCGGCATTACGTTCAGCGGAGGCGATCCGATGCATGCGGCCAATCGTCTGGATATAAAAAATTTGATTTCTGAGATAAAGGAAAAATATCCGCTGAAAACGGTATGGCTTTATACCGGAGATTCATGGGAAGATATTATGAGCTCTCCCGTTGTGCGGAAGGTGGATGTGCTCGTTGACGGAGAATTCCAAATTGGGAAAAAGGATGTAAAGCTGCTGTGGAAGGGCAGCCAGAATCAGCGTGTCATCGATGTGCAGGCAACGCTTGCACAGACGAATCCGGAGTTTCCGATTCTGCATTGTCCTGATTTTTATTGACTCAAAAGAAAAACAGCAAAGGAGTATTGTAGTTATGCAAAGGATAGCAAGGTTTTATAAGGTTAGCTTCAACCAGTTTGAAAAGGACTGGTTGGACAGTTTCGGTTCAACAGACGAGGAAATTGCGGAGATTTATGCAGATATCCAGCTTCCTAGAAGAGCTACGACCGGTTCCGCCGGCTACGATTTTTTCAGCCCGATTTCATTTAATTTAAAGCCTGGAGAGACAATCAAAATACCGACCGGTATTCGGGTCCAAATGGAGGACGGCTGGGTGTTGAAATGCTATCCTCGAAGCGGACTCGGTTTTAAGTACCGCCTGCAGTTAAATAATACGGTAGGTATTATTGACAGCGATTACTATGATTCCGATAATGAGGGGCACATTTTTTCGAAGATTACAAATGATTCCAACGAAGGAAGAACGATCAATGTCGAGGCAGGGAGCGGTTTTATGCAGGGCATTTTCGTAGAATACGGCATTACGGTTGACGATGAGGTCGAGGAAATCCGCAACGGCGGCTTCGGCAGCACGACAGGTTAAACGGCCATGGCAGATCCATTTTGCAGGGAATGAAATTTTTTGCCGATGCATAAATCCCTTCAGTTTTTGAAAGACTACTATCAAAAAGTAGTTGAGTAAAAATCGGAGGGATATTGTATGGACAGCAAAGCACAGCAGGATGACCGGATCACAAAAGACTTGGATACAACAAAACGATGGTTTGATAAGAATCTTTCAATATCAATTAATTTTGACACGATTTGCCGGTCAATGGAATTCGGCGGTCATCAGGCATGTGTCTATTTTATTGACGGCTTTTGCAAGGATGATCTGATGCAGAAAATGCTGCAATATTTTTTGACGCTTAAAAGTGATGATTTTCCCAAGGATGCACAGGAAATGTGCAAGAGCTTCATGCCATATGTGGAGGTGGAGACACAAAGGGAAAAGGGGCTTATCCTGAATAATATTTTCATGGGTGTGCTGGCTCTGTTTATTGACGGGTTTGAGGACTGCATTCTTATTGACTCAAGAACCTATCCGTTGAGGAGCGTGACGGAGCCGGAGAAAGATAAGACGCTCAGAGGCTCCAAGGACGGCTTTGTCGAAACAATCATCTTTAATACCGCGTTGATCAGGCGCAGGATCCGCGATAAGGATCTCAGATTTGAAATTATGAATGCAGGTGCGGCATCCAGAACAGATATTGTCCTCTGCTATATGCAGGGCAGGGCAGACCAGCTTTTCCTAAAGGAGATTAAGCGCCGGATTTCACAGATTGATGTGGACGCACTGACAATGAACCAGGAAAGCCTTGCGGAATGCCTGTTCAAAAAAGGCTGGCTAAACCCGTTTCCGAAATTCAAGTTTACGGAAAGGCCGGATACGGCAGCCGCGCAGATATTAGAAGGCAATATCATTATTCTGGTAGATAACTCTCCGTTTGCGATGATCCTTCCGGTGTCGCTGTTGGATATTATTGAGGAAGCGGACGATTATTATTTTCCGCCGATCACCGGCACTTATCTGCGTTTGGCCCGGCTGATTATTGCCATTGCATCTTTTTTGACGCCGCCCACATTTTTACTTTTGTCAATTAACAAGGACTGGATTCCTGATGCTTTTACGTTTATTTCTATTAAGGATACGGTGAATGTCCCTCTCATCGTACAATTTTTAGTGCTCGAGCTTGCCATCGATGGCCTGCGGCTTGCCGCCGTGAATACACCGAGCATGCTCAGCACGCCTCTCAGTATTATGGCAGGTCTCGTACTCGGACAATTTTCAGTCGATTCTGGCTGGTTTAATTCGGAGGTTCTTTTATATGAGGCATTTGTCGCTGTGGCCGGATATGCGCAGCCAAGTTATGAGCTTTCCTATGCGATCAAATTTTTTCGAATCCTGACGCTGATCCTGACGGCTGCTTTTCATATATTTGGCTATATTGCGGGGGTTTTGCTGCTGCTTATTGCAATGGCGGGAAATAAAACGCTATCCAATAAACCATATCTCTATCCTATTTTTCCGCTTCATTTAAAAACGCTTTGTAAGAGATTAATCCGCTCGAGGTTGAAAAGCAGATAAAAAAATGCTATGATAACAAAAGATGATGTTCCATATTAACCCGTGGATTCATGCGGATCGGAAAAGATGCATGGCTGTGCCTGGCAATGAACATTAAAGCGGGTACAGTCGCACTGCTTTTTAGGCGACAAGAGGTAAAACAGCATATGAATATTTTATTTTTTCTGACACCCAAAAATGAAGTGGAGTTCATATACAGCGATGATACAATTTCCTGTGCGATGAAGCTGCTTGAAAAAAGTACATATACGGCGCTTCCTGTTATCAACCGTGCAGGACAGTATAAAGGAACTATTTCTGAAGGCGATATTCTTTGGACAATCAAAAACAGATATGATTTTGACGAAGAAAGCTTTGCGAATGCTCACCTGTCCAAAATTGCGAAGATGCATCAATATAAGCCGGTAAAAATTGATGCGAAGCTGAAAAATATGATGAATCGTCTGATGAATCAGAATTTTGTACCTGTCATCGACGATGAGGAGGTATTTATCGGAATTGTAAAGCGCAAGGATGTTTTGCAGTTTTATATTGGACAGGCAAAAGAGGAGTTTTAATGGAAAAGCAGCATGTGATCGGCAAGGTACTGAAAGGGAGCATTGCCGAAGAGATGGAAATAGAAGCAGGAGATACTCTGTGCGCAATCAACGGGAAAGACCTTGAAGATATCTTTGATTACCAGTTTTTGATCGAGGATGAATATTTGGAAGTACTGATCAGGAAGCCAAACGGAGAAGAATGGCTCCTCGAAATTGACAAAGAGACAGATGAGGATTTAGGGCTTGTTTTTGAAAATGGACTGATGGACGAATACCGTTCATGCAGGAATAAATGTATTTTCTGTTTTATCGATCAGATGCCGCCGGGAATGCGTGAGACGCTTTACTTTAAGGATGATGATTCGAGGCTTTCCTTTTTACAGGGAAATTATGTGACGCTGACGAATATGAGCGAGCATGATATCGAACGCATCATCCATTATCATTTGTCCCCGATCAATATCTCTTTTCAGACCACCAATCCCCAATTGCGCTGTATGATGTTGAACAATCGTTTTGCGGGTGAGGCGCTTGCCAAAGTAAAACGGCTTTATGAGGCCGGTATTGTAATGAATGGGCAGATCGTGCTTTGCAAGGGTGTCAACGACGGGGCTGAGCTTGAGCGAAGCATTTCCGATTTGATAAACTATGCACCGGTGCTTGAAAGTGTGTCTATCGTACCGGTCGGATTGTCAAAATACAGGGAGGGGTTATATCCGCTTAAGCCATTTTCTAAGGAGGATGCCACGGAGATTTTAATGACAATCCACAAATGGCAGAGGCAGGCGTATGAACAATATGGTATTCATTTTGTGCATGCATCTGATGAAATTTATTTGCTTGCGAATGAAGTACTGCCCCCTGCAGAGAACTATGATGGTTATTTGCAGCTGGAAAACGGTGTCGGGATGCTGCGTCTCCTTCTGGATGAGTTTGAGGAGGCGTATGAGGGGTTAAAAGAGCGGCTTGCTATAGAAGCTGAGAAAGTCAGCACCGTGAAAGCAGGAAATCCGGCACATATTACCCTTGTGACGGGTCAGCTTGCCTATCCCTATATTAAGCAGATGGCGGAGCGCGTGGGAGATTTATTTTCCGGTTCTGAAATTGACGTTTGTGCAATCAAAAATGAGTTTTTTGGTGAACAAATTACCGTGACCGGACTTTTGACGGGACAGGATATTATTTCGCAGCTCAGGGGGAAATCCCTAGGAAGAAGGCTGCTGCTTCCGGTTTGCCTGTTAAGGAGCGGCGAACAGGTGCTGCTTGATGATGTAACTGTGCAGGATATTGAAAAAGCTTTACAAGTCAAAATAGATATTGTAAAATCAAGCGGACAGGAATTTATTGACGCTTTAGTAGGAGAAATACTTTATGAGTAAACCAATTGTAGCCGTTGTCGGCCGTCCGAATGTGGGCAAGTCTACGCTGTTTAATGTACTTGCAGGTGAACGTATCAGTATTGTAAAGGATACACCGGGTATTACAAGGGACAGAATTTATGCGGACGTGACATGGCTTGAAAGAAAATTTACATTGATCGATACCGGCGGTATCGAGCCGGAGAGCCGGGATCTTATTCTGGCACAGATGAGGGAGCAGGCACAGATTGCAATCGATACTGCTGATGTCATCATTTTTATTGTGGATGTAAAGCAGGGACTGCAGGATGCGGATTCTAAAGTGGCAGATATGCTGCGCCGTTCGGCAAAGCCCGTCGTGCTTGTTGTAAATAAGGTTGATAATTTTGACAAATACCAAAATGATGTATATGAATTCTATAATTTGGGAATTGGAGATCCGCACCCGATTTCCGCATCAAATATGCTTGGGCTCGGCGATATGCTTGATGAGGTAATTTCTCATTTTAAGCCGGCAGATCTGTCAGAGGAGGAGGATGAGCGTCCCCGCATTGCAATTGTTGGAAAGCCGAATGTCGGAAAATCTTCGATTATCAATAAGCTGCTCGGTGAAAACCGCGTCATCGTATCCGATATTGCGGGCACGACAAGAGATGCGGTGGATACACCTGTCATGCATCATGGCACGGAGTATGTGTTCATCGATACGGCGGGACTCAGGCGAAAAAAGAATGTCAAAGAAGAACTCGAACATTATATGGTAGTAAGGACAGTTGGTGCGGTCGAGCGAGCGGATGTCGTTGTAATTGTGATCGATGCCGTCGAGGGTGTGACGGAACAGGATGCCAAAATTGCGGGTGTGGCCCATGAGAGCGGAAAGGGCGTGATCATCGCGGTAAATAAATGGGATGCTATCGAAAAAGATGATAAGACGATCTACCAATTTGAAAAAAAAGTTCGTAATGTGCTGTCATATATGCCCTATGCAGAAATGATTTTTATTTCAGCGCTGACAGGACAGCGGTTAAACAAGCTGTTTGAGATGATTGATGCTGTTGTTGAGAATCATGCGATGCGTATCCAGACCGGCGTGCTGAATGAAATTATGTCGGAGGCAGTCGCTCTTCAGCAGCCGCCTTCCGATAAAGGCAAGCGGTTAAAGCTATTTTACATGACGCAGGTGTCGGTGAAGCCTCCGACATTTGTGATTTTCGTCAATGATAAGGAATTAATGCATTTTTCTTATACAAGATATATAGAAAATAAAATCCGTGAGGCGTTTGGTTTCAGGGGGACACCGCTTAGGTTTATCATTCGTGAAAGAGGGGAAAAGTAGTGGAGCGTGTTGTATGTCTGGTGATCGGATATTTGTGCGGCTTGATCCAAACGGGATATTTAGTTGGCAAAATGAAAGGAATCGATATCAGGGAGCATGGCAGTAAAAATGCCGGGACGACCAATGTGCTTCGAACAATGGGCGCAAAGTACGGAGCTGTCGTGCTGCTTGGGGATGCGGTGAAATGTTTGCTTGCGGTGCTGCTTTGCTATCTTTTGTTTGGTGTAAGCTGTAAGGACTGGATCAAGCTTTTGCAGCTTTATGCGGGTGCGGGTGCGGTGCTTGGACATAATTATCCGTTTTATATGCATTTTAAGGGCGGAAAAGGAATCGCGGCAACAGCAGGTATCGTGATTTCGTTCGGGCCGCTTTTGACACTTTTTGGTGTGATCACATTTTTTGGCACGTTTTTTTTGACCCATTATGTTTCACTTGGTTCGATGCTCGTATATGTGGGATTGATGATAGAAGTTGTCGTATTGGGAGAACAGGGATTTTTTGGCTTTCCGCAGGAAATCGCGCGCCCGATGCTGAATGAATTTTACATAGTCGTAATTTTGCTGGCAATTATGGCATTTGTAAGACATAAAGAAAATATTAAGCGCTTGCTGCACGGTAATGAGAGAAAGACTTATTTAAAAAAGAAGCCGGAAATCGATTTATCAAAACAGGCTGCTCAAGGGCTTGCAGAAAAAGGCCAAAATGAATAACAGGAGGTAGCAGAATGGCAAAGATAAGTATTATCGGCGCAGGAAGCTGGGGAATCGCACTGTCGCTTGTGCTTCACAAAAACGGACACGAGGTGACGATCTGGTCTATTATGGAAGCGGAAATTGAGATGCTGAAAAAGGAGCATGAGCATAAAGAGAAATTGCCGGGTGTACGGCTTCCGGAGGACATGCTTTTTACGACGGATTTAAAAGAGGCAGTTTGGGGAAGGGAACTGCTCGTGCTTGCGGTGCCGTCTCCTTATACGAGAAGTACGGCTCATCTGCTAGGAAATGTTGCACAAAAAGATCAAATCGTTGTTAATGTAGCCAAGGGAATTGAAGAAAATACGCTTGATACCTTGACTGATATTATAAAAGAAGAAATTCCGCAGGTCAAAATCGCTGTGATGTCCGGTCCGTCACATGCGGAGGAGGTGGGAAGAGGCATTCCTACTACCTGTGTTGTCGGCGCGAAAGAAAAAGAAACAGCAGAATACGTTCAGAATATGTTTATGAATGAGTCGTTTCGGGTCTATACAAGTCCGGATGTGCTGGGGATTGAACTCGGAGGTGCCCTAAAAAACGTGGTGGCTCTTGCAGCGGGAATAGCCGATGGACTGGGGTATGGTGACAATACCAAGGCTGCACTGATTACAAGAGGGATTTCGGAAATTGCCCGGCTGGGTGTAAAAATGGGTGGAAAGATGGAAACTTTTTGCGGGCTCACCGGTATCGGCGATCTGATCGTGACATGCGCAAGCATGCATTCGAGAAACAGGCGTGCCGGCATTTTGATCGGTCAGGGTCATTCTATGGAAGAAGCTATGGAAGAGGTCAAAATGGTTGTTGAGGGCGTTTATTCCACAAAAGCCGCAGTTGAGTTGGCTGAAAAGTATGAGGTTGATATGCCGATTATCGAACAGGTAAATGCGGTTCTGTTCCACGGAAAGCCGGCTTCGGATGCAGTAAAAGAATTGATGCAGCGCGACAAAAAACTGGAGAATTCATTTCTACCCTGGGAAGAACAGCGCTGATTGTTATTTGGTCGATAACATTGCAAATAAAAAGTGTGAGGAATCAGTTCAAAGTGACATTCCTCACACTATTATTTTTTATATAGAAACTTCCTTCGGATTTCCATATGGGTATCTCCATAGTTTATAGCATGGAAAGAATTTCCTTCGCAGTGGCGGCTTTGTTCATTGTATATAGATGGATGCCGTCAACGCCATTATTCTTTAAATCCTTAATCTGTCCAACCGCATATTCTATGCCGGCTTTGCGCATATCGACCGCTGATTCACCATATTTGGCAATGATATCAGTCAGTTTTTTCGGCACGGAGGAGCCGGACAGAGAAACAGAGCGGCCAAGCTGATTTGCACTTGTGATCGGCATGATGCCGGTCGAGATCGGGAGCGAAATTCCCATTTTCTCTACCTTTTCCCGGAAGCTGTAGAACAGATTGTTATCAAAAAACATCTGTGTAATCAAAAAATCTGCGCCGGCATTGACCTTTTGGCAGAGCATCCGCAAATCTGCATCAATCGTTTCGGCTTCGAAATGCTTTTCAGGATAGCAGGCGGCACCGATACAAAGCTCATCGCTGTAATGTGTTCGGAGAAAGGCGATCATTTCATTTGCATAGAGGAAATCACGGCCCTCATATTGCTCGTCCGTCATGAGCTGTGGGCGGTCACCGCGCAGTGCAAGCAGATTGTGCAAGCCGCTGTTTTTCAGAAGCAGCAGAGCTTCTTCTAAATCTGAGCGCTTATAGCCGACACAGGTCATATGTAAGAGCGCTTCAATTTGGCACTCATTCTGAATATAGGAAGCAATTTCCGCTGTTTTTTTGGAATTACTGCCGCCGGCACCGAACGTGACGCTGATAAAGTCAGGAGAAAGCGTCTTTAATTCGTCAAGTGTACTGTAGACGGCCGGAAAATCATCCACCTTTTTAGGCGGGAATACCTCAAAAGAAAGCAGTGTTTTTTTTTCTTGATAAATTTGTTTAATCATGGAAGCACCTCTATTATGATCTTGATTTTCATACCGGAATATCGTAACATAATAGCAAAGCGTTTTGCAAGAAATATCTGATGAAACGGAAAAACCAATTCTATGGATGGAGGCAGTGCAAAGAGAAGCACTGGGGATCAATGATGAATATTAATGAAAATGGATTTAAAAGTACGGGAACCTATGTTGCTTCTGAGGAGCTGATGTCGGCAGTCAATGTGGCGAGGGCACTTGAAAAGCCGCTTTTGATCAAGGGAGAGCCGGGTACAGGAAAAACAATGTTAGCTGATGCGATTGCGGAATCGCTTGGAATGAGGCTGCTCATATGGAATATTAAGTCAACGACAAAGGCTCAGGACGGATTATATATGTATGATACAATACAACGCCTCTATGATGGCCAGTTTGGTGAAGAGGGAGTGGATGATATTGCAAGATATATTAAGCTCGGAAAGCTCGGAGAGGCATTTTCTTCAGAAGATCAGGTTGTGCTTCTTATTGACGAAATTGACAAGGCAGATCTGGAGTTTCCCAATGACCTGCTTTGGGAGCTTGACCAAATGGAGTTCTATATTCATGAGACAAAGGAGACAGTTACGGCAAAGAAACGCCCGATCGTGATTATCACTTCCAATGCTGAAAAGGAACTGCCGGATGCATTCTTAAGAAGATGCATTTTCCATTATATTGCATTCCCTGATAAGAAGCTTATGCAGGAAATTGTCATGACGCATTTTGCCCGTGTTGAAGAGCACTTACTTCAGAACGCAATGGAGGTATTTTATGAAATCCGTGAAATGCGGGATATAAAGAAAAAGCCGAGCACCTCCGAACTGATTGATTGGATTCGTGCGCTGCAGCTTGGCGGGATACCGGCGGACCGGATTCAGAAGGAGCTGCCGTTTATCGGAACTGTCATCAAAAAGGATGAGGATCTGGAAGCCGTGCTGCACGCACAGAAATAGGTGGGATGATGTTTACTGACTTTTTTTATTTTCTGCGGGAAAAAGGGATGGATGTATCGCTTAGTGAATGGCTTTCTCTCGTGGAAGTAATGGACAGGGGATTGTGCCGTTCAAGCATTACGGAGTTTTATTATATTTCCCGTATGATTCTTGTCAAAACAGAAACAGATTTTGATAAATTTGATATGATCTTTGATGAATATTTCAAAGGTATCCACGGAACTTATGATGATATTTCCGAACAGTTGAAGCGATGGCTTGACAAACCGGAACTGGCAGAACTGAGCAAAGAGCTGGAGCTTGAGAGAGGTGCCGTAGAGGGGGAAGCAAATCCGCTTGATAAAGAGGAAGTTTTGGAGAAATTCAGAGAACGCCAGAAGGAACAGGATGCGGAGCACAACGGCGGTAATCAATGGATCGGTACGACGGGAAATTCCTCATTCGGCAATCTCAGCGGGCACATGGGCGGCGTTCGTATCGGCGGTTACACCGGCTATCAGTCCGCGTTTCAGGTTATCGGTGAACGGAAATTTCGTGATTTCAGAAATGACCGCGTGCTTGACAACAGGCAGTTTCAGGTGGCCTTAAAAAAACTGCGCCAGTTTTCCTCAAGGATTGATATTCCAAAGACCGAGTTGGACATCACAGGGACAGTGGATAAGACCTGTAATAATGGGGGCTATCTGCAGATCGTATTTGACCGCCCGCGCCGGAATACAGTAAAGCTGCTGCTTTTAATGGATTCCGGGGGTACGATGATCCCGTACAGCAGTCTGCTGAACGAATTATTTCAGTCAGTGGACAAATCCAATCATTTTAAGGATGTAAAAATGTATTATTTTCATAATTGTATTTATTCCAGATTATATAACACACCGGAGTGTGAGAACGGGGATTGGATTGAGACAGAATGGCTGTTCAAAAACCTGGACGGCGACTATAAGGTCATCATTGTTGGGGATGCGGCGATGGCGCCGGAAGAACTGTATTCTACAACTGGAAATTACAGGGGCCCCAATGACGGCCTATCCGGATATGAATGGCTGCATCTCATGAAACGGCACTTTAAACGCATTATTTGGCTGAACCCGAAGATGGCGCAGGGACATGCCCCGTGGAGAGAAGCGGAAACCGTAATAAAGAATATTTTTCAAATGTACCGCCTGACGGTTGACGGTCTGAAGGAAGGCATGAAGTATCTGATGACGGCGAGATAGGTTTTAACCGGAGAACCTGCTATTTGTTTGCCTGAGGGCAATAGAAACGACTGAGAATGGAGACTGCGATGTATAAGGTGATGATTGTCGACGATAACTTAACAAATCTTGCCACGGCCAAAAAAGCTTTGGAGGATGAGTATGAAATCCTGTCGATCACATCGGGGGCCAGAGCGCTTGAGGTATTGAAGAATATGATGGAGCCGCCGCATATTGTTTTACTGGATTTAAATATGCCCGAGGAAAGCAGTCTGCCCGTACTGAAGGAACTGAAAAGTAATCCGAAGCTGAGGAGGATCAGGATTCTGCTTATGACCGAATGGGAGGATGTCAGTCAGAAGCAGGAGAGCTTGCTGACCGGCAAGGTTGATTACATCAAAAAGCCCTATGCGGGAGAGCTTTTGCGGGAACATATCGATATGAGTGCACAGATACTGAGTGCCGAGCGAAAGTTAAAACGCGGCAATGAAGCACTTTCGGAAATTCTGCAAAAAAAGACGCATAATGCCGCAGAGTTAAGTCAGACGGTCGTTGAACTGTTTTCAAAGCTGATGAAGAACCGTTCCCCGCTGCTGTTTGAACATTCTCAGCGTGTGGAAGCTTATATGCGCCTGTACATGGAAGAAATTATTCGTGCAAAGCAGTCCGGTATTTCTGCTGCAGACGCGCGTCTTATCGTGCCTGCAGCAAGAGTGCATGATATCGGAAAGATCTGTATTCCGGATCGGTGTCTGATCAATGGCAGTGATTTGAATCTTCAGGAAAAGAAACTCCATCATGCGCATACAGAGTTTGGCGGACAGGCCATCAGGAAAGCTATGGAGGTTGTGCCGCAGAGCCCGTTTTTGTCTTATGCGTACCATATGTGCAGAAGTCATCATGAGCGCTGGGACGGAGAGGGTTACCCTGATCGGCTGGTAACAAACAAGATACCGATTGAGGCACGGATTCTTGCGATCGTAAACAGTTATGATAGTTTCAGAAATGAAAATGACGGGGATGAACCGCTTACACACGGTGAGGCGATGAACCGCATCCGCTTGTGGGGAGGTACCCATTTTGACCCGCAATTAGTAGATCTGTTCTTACATATCGAGAAGAAAATCGAACGGATTGAATTTCTTTGAAACGGATCGTCGGGGCATGGACGACTCTTATAAAAATTCAGACAAAAGGTAATAAACATCCTTTCCCCTTACATATAATGTTACAAACCGGTAAGGGGAATTTTTATGGAAAAAATGAATGAAGATCATGAATTTAACTTGTACAAGGATATACAACAGAGAACGAACGGAGAAATTTACATAGGGGTTGTCGGTCCGGTCAGAACGGGAAAGTCCACCTTTATTAAGCGGTTTATGGATTTGCTCGTGCTGCCCGTCATGAAAGACGAATATGAAATTGCCAGAACAAGGGATGAGCTTCCTCAAAGTGCGGGCGGAAGAACGATCACGACGACGGAACCCAAATTCATTCCGAAGGAAGCAGTCAATATCTCCTTGAACGGCAATGTAGATGTTAAAGTACGCATGATTGACTGTGTAGGTTATATGGTTGAGGGAGCCGCCGGGCATCTGGAGGAAGACAGCGAACGCATGGTTAAAACACCATGGTACAACTATGAAATCCCGTTCACACAGGCGGCGGAAATTGGCACGCGCAAAGTCATCAACGACCACTCTACAATCGGGATTGTTATTGTGACGGACGGCTCATTCGGCGAAATCCCAAAGGAGAATTATGTGGCGGCGGAAGAAAAGACGATCATGGAGTTAAAACGGATCGGCAAGCCTTTTATTGTACTTGTCAACAGTGCGAGACCTTATAGTGAGGAAGCACAAAGAGCCGCAAAGGAAATGGAAGAGACTTATCAGGTGAACGCGCAGACAGTGAACTGCGAGCAGCTTAAGAAAGAGGATATTTTCAGAATTCTTTCCAATATGCTTTATGAATTTCCTGTTTCCGTCATGGAATTTTATATGCCGAAATGGGTAGAATTACTGGCAAATGATCATCCGGTAAAGCTGGATATAGTGGAACGTGTGAAGGATCTGTTAAACGGTGTCTATACAATGAGAGACGTCATAGACAGTGACATGCAGGCAGACAGCAGCTATATCAAGCAGTGCAAGGTGGATCGGACAGATTTGGCGACGGGGATCGTACAGGTACAGTTTTCGATCGACGATGCATTTTATTATGAGCTGATCAGTGAACTTGTTGGGGAGTCTGTGGACAATGATTATTGCCTGATGCGCATTTTGCAGGAACTGTCATCTATGAAAAAGGAATATGTGAAAGTATTAAATGCGCTTGACAGCGTGCGATTCAAAGGCTATGGCGTCGTGACACCGGAGAGGTGTGAAATTTCGCTTCAGGAGCCGGAAATTATCAGGCATGGAAACAAATTTGGTGTAAAAATAAAAGCGGAAAGTCCGTCAATTCATTTGATCAAAGCGCTGATCGAAACGGAAATTGCTCCGATTGTCGGCACACAGGAGCAGGCGGAGGATCTGATCACCTATATCAAGGAGAACTCGGCAGCTGATAACAGCATATGGGATACGAATATTTTCGGAAAGAGCATTGAACAATTGGTACAGGACGGCATCAAGAGCAAAATTACGATGATCAATGATGAAAGCCAGGTGAAGCTGCAGGAAACGATGCAGAAAATCGTAAATGACAGCACAGGCGGGTTGATCTGCATTATTATTTAAAATGTTACTGTTCACGCTGTTCTTAGCAACACATAAGCCGACATTGGGGGTTGCGGATAAAATTGCGGTAAGGTAAAATAGAGGAAACCGATAAAATACCAGGAGGATTTCCAATATGAACGAAGTATATAATAAATTAATGAAATGCTATGAAAGCGTAAAGGAAAAGGTGAACTTTAAGCCGAAGGTGGCTCTTGTGCTCGGTTCGGGTCTTGGTGATTATGCAGACGGTATCCGGGTCGAGAAAACATTGCCTTATCACGAAATCGAAGGATTTCCGGTATCGACAGTGCCGGGACATAAAGGACAATTTATTTTCGGCTACGTCGGAGAGGTGCCGATTGTCTGTATGCAGGGAAGAGTTCATTTTTATGAGGGCTATCCGATATCCGACGTCGTGCTTCCGACGAGACTGATGAAGCTGATGGGGGCTGAGATTCTGTTTTTGACAAATGCTTCCGGTGGCATCAATCAAAGCTTCGGCGCCGGAGATTTTATGCTGCTGACAGACCATATTTCCCTGTTTGCACCCAATCCGTTGATTGGTCCGAACATTGACGAGATCGGAACGAGATTTCCGGATATGAGTGCTGTTTATGATAAAGGGCTGCGGGATTTGATCCTGAAAACAGCTTCTGATCTGGATATTCCGATCAGGCAGGGCGTTTATGCGCAATTGACAGGTCCGTCGTTTGAATCTCCCGCAGAAATCCGGCTTTTGTCAGGGCTTTCCGTGGATGCTGTAGGCATGAGCACAGTTGTTGAGGCGATTGCGGCCAACCATATGGGGATGCGCATCTGTGCTATTTCCTGTGTTTGCAACTTGGCGGCCGGACTTTCAGAAAATCCGCTGACACACGAAGAGGTGCAAGCTGCGGCAAATGCAGCGGCGCCGATGTTTAAAAAGCTTGTGACGGAATCAATCCTCCGGTTTGAACAAAAGTAACTGTTAGAGGATGGAACAGGTACAAAAAACGATTGGAATAGAGGAAAATATGCGGAAGATATTATGCAGAATAAGGATATTGCCGGTATTGCTGATTCTATTGCTTACGGGCTGTGCAAAATCCGCGGAAAATGCGGCGGAGCTTGCGCTTATTACGGATGTCGGTACGATCGAGGACGGCTCCTTTAATCAGGGGGCATGGGAAGGAATTAAGCGTTATGCGGAAGAAAATGGTGTCAATTACCGATATTACCAGCCGAAGGAAGCCGATACAGCCGTCTATCTGGAAACAATAAAGGAAGCGGTGAAAAATGGTGCGAAGCTGATTGTGTGTCCGGGCTATCTGCCGGAGGAAGCGGTATATCAGGCGCAGGACAAATATCCGAAGGTGAATTTCATTTTGCTGGACGGTAAACCCCATAACGCGGATTATACGGATCATAAGATCAACGACAATGTGATGCCAATATTATTTGAAGAGGATCAAGCCGGCTTTCTTGCCGGCTATGCTGCCGTGCGGGACGGATACACGCATTTGGGCTTTATGGGCGGCATCCCGGAGGAACCGGTAATCCGGTATGGATACGGCTTTGTGCAGGGGGCGGATTATGCGGCAATCGAGATGGGGGTCAACATCGACATCAACTATTGCTATACAGATACGTTTATAGAAAGTCCGCAGGCGCAGGAACTGGCGCTTTCCTGGTATCAGGCGGGAACTGAGATCATATTTGCCTGCGGCGGAGCAATGGGCAGGTCGGTCATGGCGGCGGCGGAGACAGCCGATGCAAAGGTTATCGGTGTCGATGTAGATCAGAGTGGTGAATCCGGGACAGTTGTTACTTCCGCAATGAAAATGTTGTCCAATGCGGTTTATGCGGGGGTAAAGGACTACTACAATAATTCGTTTAAAGGCGGTGAAATCACGACGATGACAGCTAAAAACGGGGGTGTAGGACTTCCGATGGAAACGTCTGATTTCAGGAAATTTACCAGCGTGGAGTATGATGCAGTATTTACGCTGCTTGTGGAGGATACCATTGTTCCGTGTGCAAACACTGAGGTGGGTACAACCGAGGATTTGACGCTCGTCAATACGGCAGTTACCTATATTCCGCAATGAGCAGAAATACAAGAGGTGAAATGATGGAAAATGAAGAATTGATCAGAACGGCGATGGAAGCGAGAAAACAAGCATATGCGCCCTACTCAAAATACCGTGTCGGAGCCGCACTGCTTACAAAAAACGGGGAAGTCATCGGAGGCTGCAATATCGAAAATGCTTCATATGGCGCGACAAATTGTGCGGAGAGGACCGCATTCTTTAAAGCGGTCAGCGAAGGAAAGAAAAATTTTGCGGCGATTGCGATTATAGGCGGAGATGAGGAGACGGATGAAACAGCGGAATTTGCTTATCCGTGCGGCATTTGCCGTCAGGTGATGCGGGAGTTTTGTGATCAGGATACATTTCGGGTGCTCGTTGCAAAATCGGAGACCGATTATGAGGAAGTTTTTCTTGCTCAGCTGTTGCCAAAAAGCTTCGGGCCTGAGCATTTGAGCACAAGGGAATGAGAGACAGCTGATGGAATGAAACATACGAAGGGAGACACGATGAATACAAGGTTTTATAACGCAAGAATATTGACAATGGAAGAAAAAAAAGAACTGTTTGAAGGAGAGCTGTGGATAGAAGGAAGTAAAATTATCTATGTGGGCCCTGCCAAATCAAAAGAGGAACTTGCAGGCTGTCCGGTGGAATGGGACAGGCAGATCGACGCCAAAGGCAATGTGCTGATGCCGGGTTTTAAAAATGCACATACGCATTCCGGCATGACGGCGATGCGTTCCTATGCGGATGATCTGCCGCTGCAGGCGTGGCTCGAACAGAAAATATTTCCGATGGAAGCGAAGATGACGGGAGAAGATGTTGCACTTCTGACAAAGCTCGCAATATTGGAATACTTAACGAGCGGCGTTACCTCTATTTTTGATATGTATCTGACACCCGAGACGATTGCGCAGGCTTGTGAAGAGACTGGAATGAGAGTTGTACAGGTGAGTGGTATCAATAAATTCGGACCGACACTTAAGGTTCTCGAAGAGCGGTATTTAAAACTGAACGGACGCCATCCGCTGTCGAGTTTTATGCTTGGCTTGCATGCGGAATATACGTGCACTAAGGAACTTCTGGAACAAATTGCTGAGCTTGCGCACAAATATCAGGCACCGATTTTTACACATAATTCCGAAACAGCTGCGGAGGTGGCCGGATGCGTGGAACGCTACGGTATGACTCCGACGGTATTTCTCGATTCTCTCGGTATGTTTGATTATGGCGGAGGCAATTATCACTGTGTGCATGTAACGGATGAGGATATCGCTGTTTTCAAGAAAAAAAATCTGTCGGTTGTAACCAACCCCGGTTCGAATACGAAGCTTGCAAGCGGCATCGCGCCAATACAGAAGTTTTTGGATGCCGGCATCAATGTTGCGATCGGAACCGACGGGCCATCCAGCAACAACTGTTTAGATATGTTCCGCGAAATGTTCCTTGTGACAGGCCTCGCAAAGCTTGTCAATCAGGATGCTTCTGCTGTTGATGCGATGGAGGTGCTGAAAATGGCGACGGTCGGCGGTGCAAAGGCAATGGGCCTTGCAGACTGTGATGTGCTCGCCCCCGGCAAGGAAGCGGATCTTATTATGATCGATCTGCACCAGCCGAATATGCAGCCCCTCAATCATATCGCGAAGAATATTGTATACAGTGGCAGCAAGCAGAATGTTAAATTGACAATGATTCATGGCAAGGTTCTTTATGAGAACGGAAACTATCAGATCGGCATGGATCCCGAGGAAATCTATACAAAGGCAAATGAAATTATTCAGAGAGTCGGGTAACAAAATGAAGGTCATTTATATTTATCATAGTTGTTTTGTCGTGGAGCTTGAAAAGTGCGTGATAGTGTTTGACTATTTTAAAGGAAGCCTGCCCGTATTTAAAAGGGACAAGCCTGTATATTTTTTTGTGAGTCACAAGCATCAGGATCATTTCAGCATGGATATTTTCGGACGATCCGATGCCGCTTGTGATGTGACCTATGTGCTTGCAAATGACATTCGGCTGAATGCACGCTATCTGGAACAGTTTGGGTATGGCGAACAGGTTTTGAAGCAGATTGTTCATGTCGGAAAGAATACGGAGACGAAAATCGGTGAGGACCTGTATATAAAAACACTGAAATCTACGGATGAGGGTGTTGCGTTTCTGATCGAAACGGAGGGTGTATGCCTCTATCATGCCGGCGACTTAAACTGGTGGCATTGGGAAGGGGAGAGCAAGGAATTCAATCTTTATCAGGAAAAAACCTATCATGAGCAGCTGCAAAAAATAAGCGGAAAAACGATCGACTTAGCTTTTGTACCCTTGGATTATCGGCTTGGTGAAGCGGCAGAGTGGGGTATCATAAAATTTTTAGAAATGACAGATGCAAAGGCGGTATTTCCGATGCATCTATGGGAACGTTATGATCTGATTGACGATCGTCTCAAGTATGGGCGGCTGTCAAAATATAAGGAGCGCATCATGCGCGTGAACAAAGTGAATGAAAGCTGGATATTGTAATGGAATGGATCGGATATCTGATCGCAATCTTAGTTGTCGTGCTTGTGATTTTTATAAACGGCGCCGTGCAGGAGAGAAAAGCATATCAGCTCTTCCTAGTCTCGTTAAAGGAGAACTTCGGGAAAAAAACGGTGTCCAATATTTCTCAGGCAGAGCTTGACCGGATTGCGATTTATCATGCAAAGCAAAAGGAACTTGGCAGGTGCGGGGAATTTTGTCTGGATGATATTACGTGGAATGATTTGAGTATGGATGAAATTTTTTTACAGGTCAATGCGACGCAGTCATCCATGGGAGAAGAATATTTGTATCATCTTCTTCGATGCCCCCGTTTAAGCGAGGAAGGAAGGGAGGAGTGGGACAGTCTTGTAGCGTTTTTTAAAGGAAATGAAACAGAACGCATGGAAATTCAAAAGCTGTTTCACCGCCTCGGGAAAATAAACAAAATTTCTTTAACAGAGGTTCTTTATTTTCTGATGGATTTGAAAAGGGAGAGCAATCTGCTCCATTATGTCATAGATGCGGCGCTGCTGCTCAGCTTCTGTGTGATATTTATCACACCGGGTGCCGGGGTACTGCTTTTTTTAACAGTTTTGGCGGTTTCAATCATTTCATATTTTAAACGAAAGGGAGAAATTTCTTCCTATTTTACGACCTTTTTTTATATTTTAACAATGCTGCGTGTTTCACAGCAGATTAAAAAGCTTGGCTATGAAAAGCTGGCTCCCTATGGGAAACGCATAGAGGTGCTGATCAAATGCTTCGGCAATTTGGAGAAGGGTACCTATGTGCTGTCTACGGGAACTCACACAACAAGCAATCCGCTGGAACTTCTAATGGATTATGCGCGGATGCTTTTTCATATTGATATCATTAAATTTAACTCCATGTTAAAACTTGTGCAGGAGCGGATGGAGGAAGTCGAACAGCTTCGTGAAATTCTCGGAAGATTGGATGCGGCGATTGCGGCGGCTTCCTATGAATGCAGTCTTGCCTATTCCTGTGCGCCGCATTTTGACAGGGATGCAGGGGCGGTGCTTATCGTGGAGGAAGCTTGTCATCCGCTTGTGGAGGGGCCTGTTGCAAACAGCATTCGGGCTGAGAGCGGGATCTTGATTACGGGTTCAAACGCTTCAGGAAAGTCGACTTTTTTAAAAACAATGGCGGTCTGTGCGGTACTTGCACAGACGATCGGCATCGTTCCCGCCAAATTCTACGGCGGGCCTTTATTTCGGATTTTTTCATCGATGGCCCTGCGGGACAGCCTGATGACGAAAGAGAGTTATTATATCGTGGAAATCAAGTCGCTTAAGCGGATTGTGGATGCGGGAGAAACAAAAACGCCGATGCTGTGTTTTGTCGATGAGGTTCTGCGCGGGACGAATACTGTGGAGCGGATTGCTGCTTCCTCCCAAATTTTAAAAAGTCTTGCCCGCCCGCATATCCTTTGTTTTGCGGCGACACATGACATTGAGCTGACTGAGATGCTCGAAGGTTATTATGCCAATTATCATTTTGATGAAGAGGTACTTCAAAATGATGTCGTATTCAACTATCATTTGCAAAGCGGAAGAACAGAGACGAGAAATGCAATCAAGCTGCTTTCGATCATCGGTTATGATCCTTCTGTCATTGCGCGGGCGGAAGAAACTGCGGCAGATTTTATAAAGACAGGCAGTTGGAGGATGGAGGACGGAAAATGAAAGTTACCATTTTTACGGACGGCTCTGCGAGAAGCAATCCTGAGGGCCCGGGCGGCTACGGCACTGTTCTTCAGTATGTGGATGGGAAAGGAATTTTGCATGAGCGGGAATATTTTGCAGGCTATAAGAAAACCACAAATAACCGGATGGAGTTAATGGCGGTCATTGCCGGCATGGAGGCATTGACAAAGCCTTGTGAGGTAGAAATTGTATCCGATTCCAAATATGTGACGGATGCCTTTAATCAGCGTTGGATAGAAAATTGGAAGAAAAAAGGGTGGAAAAAGAGCACGAACAAGCCCGTACAAAATGTGGATTTATGGAAACGCCTGCTCAGGGCGATCGCACCTCACAGCGTAACGTTTACCTGGGTTAAGGGCCATGACGGACATCCTGAAAATGAGCGCTGTGACAAGCTTGCCACAGCCGCTGCGGACGGGGAAGGATTACTTGACGATATTGTGCAGGAAGTGCTATAGTAAAAAAAGTATATTTGTTGCTGAAATCATAATAACATAATAGCAAAACAACAAAATAGGGCCATTGGTGTAGTGGCTGGTTGGAGGAAGAGATGAGTGTTCTATATAAAAGTACGCGTGGCCTGCAGGAGGGAATATCTGCTTCCGAGGCAATTATAAAGGGACTGGCGGATGACGGAGGATTGTACGTTCCGAATAAGATCCCAAAGCTTTCGGTTCCTCTTCCGGAATTGAAGGATTTATCCTATCAGGAGACAGCTTATGCTGTCATGAAGGAATTTTTATCGGATTATACAGAAAGTGAATTAAAGGACTGTATTGAAAAAGCATATGATGAGAAATTTGATACAACGGAGATTGCACCTCTGGTAAAAAAAGGTGATCAGTATTTTTTGGAGCTGTTTCACGGTGCCACAATCGCGTTCAAGGATATGGCACTTTCTATTCTTCCTCATCTGCTGACGACGGCGATGAAAAAGAATCATGTGGAAAAAGAGGTTGTCATTTTGACGGCAACGTCAGGAGACACCGGTAAAGCGGCACTCGCGGGCTTTGCGGATGTGCCGGGCACTCGAATCATCGTATTTTATCCAAAGGGAGGAGTCAGCAGAATTCAGGAACTCCAGATGGTGACTCAGAGGGGCAGCAATACAAAGGTAATCGGTGTACACGGTAATTTTGATGATTGTCAGACCGGTGTCAAGCAGATATTTAGTAATAAAGTGCTGAAACAGGAAATGGAGGAAAAAGGATTCCAGTTTTCGTCGGCTAATTCCATCAATATCGGACGTCTTGTGCCGCAGGTTGCTTATTACGTATATGTATACGGCAGAATGGTGAAGCAGGGTGAAATTGAGCCCGGCGAGCTTTTGAATGTTGTCGTGCCAACCGGCAACTTTGGTAATATTCTGGCCGCTTATTATGCAAAGCAGATGGGTCTGCCGATCGGAAAGCTTGTCTGTGCTTCCAATGAAAATAAGGTGCTGTTTGATTTCTTTGAGTCCGGCTGCTATGATAAAAACAGGGAGTTTATTTTAACAACCTCCCCGTCGATGGATATCTTGATTTCTAGCAACTTGGAACGGTTGATTTATACACTCTGTAAGGAGGAACCAAAGCGAAATGCGGCTTTGATGGACTGCTTGCTGAATGACGGCCGTTATGAGGTTACTGAGGAAATGAAAGAGGGACTGCAGGATTTCTTTGGAGCTTATGCGACGGAAGAAGAGGTCTTTTCCACAATCCATAATATTTATGAAAAGACGGATTATATCATTGATACGCATACGGCGGTTGCTGCTGCGGCAGACAGGGCATATCGTAAGGCAAGGCCGGAAGATGCAGCTACAAAGAGTGTGATTATTTCTACGGCGAGTCCATTTAAATTCGCGCAAAATGTCATGAAGGCAGTGGTGCCTTCCTATGAAGAAACTGATGATTTTAAGCTGACAGACGAACTGAGCAGACTGGCAAAGGTCAAGGTTCCAAAGGCGATAGAAGAGATCAGACTGGCTGAAATTTTACATGAACAGGTATGTGATGCGGCAGATATGCAGCGTGTGGTGAAAGAAAGCTTAGGAATCTAATAAATGAAAAAAGAAAGACATATTCTGATTGTAGATGATGTAGCTACAAATTTAATATTTGCAAGCGCTGTTCTGAAGAAAAAATTCAGGGTCACAACAGAACGCTCCGGTCAAGCAGCACTGGAGTCCATGCGGAAGGAAAGACCGGATCTGCTTTTGCTGGATATCGTGATGCCGGGTATGAACGGCTATGAGACATACAGGAAAATGAAGCAGATGGCGGAACTGGCGGATATTCCGGTGATTTTTCTGACAGGTGATACCGAAAATGCGGATGAGGCGCATGGGATTAACATGGGCGCAATGGATTTTGTAATTAAGCCGTTTGTTCCGGAAGTGCTGATATCCCGTATTGAGCGGGTGCTGGAGCTGGATTCTGTCAAGCGCGGATTGGAAAAGCAGGTAGAATTAAAATCTGTAGAAGCATATCAGGACTCACTGACCGGTCTTTGGAACCGCAAATACACGAAGGAAAATGTCGATGCATATTTAGAGGGAGAGGCGGCAAAGGGTGCGCTTTTCATTTTGGATATGGATAATTTTAAAGAGGTCAACGATACTTATGGACATATCAGAGGGGATGCTGTTTTGATTGAATTCGCCGGCATCCTGAAAGGCTGTACGCGGGATGAGGATATTGTGTGCCGCATCGGCGGAGATGAGTTTATCATTTTCTTCAAGGGGAATTTTGATGAAGACAAAGCTGCAGAAAAGTCGGATGAAATTATTTCAAAGGTGGAGAAAAATATTGGGCAGATGATTTGGTATGGTAAAAATAAGATTAAAATCTCTGTTTCAATCGGAATTACATTTGCACCACGGGATGGAAATGATTTTATGACCTTATATAACAACGCAGACAAGTCCATGTATTTTGTCAAGCAAAACGGAAAATGTGGTTATTATTTTTACTGGCACGAAGATGCCGGGCGAGTTGGCTCGGACAATGCCAGAATTGATTTGAAAAAGCTTCAGAAATATGTGAGTGAGTACAGTCAGGATGGCGGTGCTTACCGGGTGGAATATGAAGGCTTTAAGCGGATCTATCAGTTTGTTGCGCGCTGCATTGCAAGGACAAAGCAGAAGGTGCAGACATTGTTGTTCACGATGGAAGCCGATGAGGAAACTTCCATGGAGGATATTTTAAAGGAGATGGAAATACTCGAAGATTCTATCAGGGATTCTTTGAGGAGAGGGGATGTCTGTTCACATTTCAGCAGCAACCAGTTTATCGTCCTGTTAATGGATACGGATATGCGAAATGGAAGGTTTGTTGCACAGCGTATTCTTGAGAGTTTTCAGCGAGAAAGCCGACATGAGCAAGTTCGGGTGGAATATGATATCGACGAAATAGAAGCAGTATAAAAATAATCCCCTCAGTGAGAGGGGATTATTTTTATACTGCGGATTCAAACAGAAAATTCGGCAGTGATTGTATAAGCGCCTTAGTTAAGCGGCAGCTCATAGAGCAAAAATCTGACGGTTCCAAAGGAAAAGGTAATCGGAATAATTGTAATTTTGCCGGTGACCGGGCTTGTCAGCGAAAAGGAGCCGGACTGCTTTGGCACTGCAAGGCCCAATTCATACTTATTGAGTCTGGAAAGAAGAGAGACAAACAGACCGTTATGAAGATTTAAAAAGTCTAAGATTGCTTCCCGCGCCAGCGTATCATATTCGGAAATGCCAAGATGCGCATATTGTTCTGAAAAAGCGGTCAGGGTGTCAATTTCTCCGTCTATAGCAGAATAGGCTGTTGGAATCCCGGTAATTTCCTGGGATAATTCCAGCCCTGAGGAATAGGTGGTTAAAAGCTCGATGTCGCCGATCGCAATCGAGGCATCGACATGCGTCAGCACATCCCATACAAGTTTTTTGATATAGGTTCTGACAAACTCTGTCGTTGAATCCAGAAGAGTATTATAATTGGATGACTCTAATAGTTCTGTCATTAATTGTTCGTTGTCCATACTTTCTCCTTACCTATTCTGACAGGCAATGATCAATGATCTGCTTTAACAGTACCGGATCAATGGGTTTTTGTAAAAAGTCCTTTGCGCCGGACTTGATCGACTCCCTCAGATGTGTCTGGGTACCGACAGAAGAGACAATAATGATATGCGCATCAGGATCGTTTTCTATGATTTCCTTTGTCGCGGTAATCCCATCTTTGACGGGCATCACAATATCCAAAAATACAATCGCAGGACGCTCTGTAAGATAAGTATCGACCGCATCCTGTCCATTAGAAACTTCAATAATGCTCGTGTAGCCGAATGAATTTAAAATAGAAATCAAGTTCTTTCTTGCTAAAATAGAATCATCACAGATTAGAAATTTGACATCGTTTGTATTCATAGAATCCTCCAACTATCTGAGTAGTTTACTTATGTAAGTAGTGATAACCTTTGTGTAGATAATAACACATCTTGAAGATAATGGAAAGATTAACGGGAATCTATCGTAACATAGTTTTCATCCGGAATGATGGGTTTGTATGCAGGACGAATGATTTTTCCGTTGTTGGCAAGCTCCTCCAGGCGGTGCGCGCTCCAACCGGCTATCCTTGCAATAGCAAAAATCGGAGTGTAAAGCTCTTTCGGCAAGTCGAGCATCTGGTATACGAAGCCGGAATAAAAGTCAACGTTGCAGCAGACGCCCTTATAAATTTGACGTTCGTCGGCAATCACCTTTGGCGCGAGTTTTTCCACAAGTGCATACAGGCAGAATTCCTTTTCCAACCCTTTTTCCACAGACAGCTTTTCGACAAAAGAGCGGAAGATAAGTTCGCGCGGATCGGATAAGGAGTATACTGCGTGCCCCATACCGTAAATCAAGCCCTGTCTGTCAAATGCTTCCTTGTGAAGCAGCGCTCTCAGATAAGCAGTGACTTCCTCCTCGTCATTCCAATCTTTTACGACATTTTTCATATTTTCGAACATTTCCACGACTTTAATGTTGGCACCCCCATGTTTCGGTCCCTTTAAGGACCCGAGAGATGCTGCAATGACAGAATAGGTGTCCGTGCCGGAGGAAGTAACGACATGAGTTGTAAAGGTGGAATTGTTACCGCCGCCATGTTCCATATGCAGTACAAGTGCGACGTCTAAAATTTTTGCTTCAAGGGGTGTATATTTTTTATCTGGACGAAGAACGCGCAGTATATTTTCGGCAGTGGACAGATGTTCCTTTGGTGAATGGATATAAAGACTCTTTCCGTCATGGTAATGGCGATATGCCTGATAGCCGTATACGGAGAGGAGCGGAAACAGGCTGATGAGCTGCAGGCATTGCCTGAGTACATTTGGCATCGAAATATCATTTGCCCGGTCATCATAGGAATAAAGAGTCAAAACGCTTCTAGCGAGCGTATTCATCATATCCGGGCTTGGCGCCTTCATAATAATATCGCGTACAAAACTTGTGGGAAGAGAGCGGTAATGGGCGAGAAGCGCCTCAAATTGACGAAGTTCTTCTTTGCTCGGCAGTTTTCCGAACAGAAGCAGATAAGTAACCTCCTCGTAGCCGTAACGGTTTTCAGAGGAAAATCCATTGACAAGGTCCTGAATATCATAACCTCTGTAGAATAATTCCCCATCCTGCGGAACGCTGTCACCATTTAACACGCGGTTTGCACGGACATCTGAAATGTTCGTCAAGCCGGTGAGTACACCTTTACCATTGATATCTCTTAATCCACGTTTTACTTCATATTTTGTATATAAATCGGGGTTTATGTAGCTCGCCTTTTCACTCAAAGCAGATAAAGCAAGAATATCGGGTGTGATTTCGCAAAAACTGTTATGATCCATTAGAGTACCTCCGTTCTCAAGACACGATAAAAACTAACAAGTACTATCATAACACGAAAAAATACAGTGTGACAAGCAAATTGACTAGTAATTTAGAAAAAATTTATTCGATTATAGATAACTTCAACAATGGAAGTATGATATAATGTCGTAAGACATTATAGTGCGCCGGAACGAACAGTAAATTAACACAATTATAGAAGGAGATCATTATGACAAACAAAGAACTGCTAAGCCATATCGACCACACATTGTTAAAACCTTTTGCTGCATGGGAGGATATCCGGGTGCTTTGCGAGGAGGCGATTGAATATGGGACAGCGTCGGTATGTGTGCCGCCTTCCTATGTTAAGCGGATCCATGAAACATACGGAGAAAAAATCAACATCTGCACGGTGATCGGCTTTCCCCTTGGCTATAGCGTAACGGAAGCGAAGCTTGCAGAGACAAGACTGGCGCTTTTGGACGGGGCAAAGGAAATTGATATGGTAATTAACATCGGGGATGTCAAAAATAATGGTTTTGATAAGGTTGAGCGGGAAATTGCCGCATTAAAAGCTGTAACGGGGAAAAATTTATTAAAGGTGATTATAGAAACCTGTTTTTTGACAGAGGAAGAGAAAATTAAAATGTGTGAGGTGGTTACGACAGCAGGCGCAGACTATATCAAGACTTCGACCGGCTTTGGTACAGGCGGTGCGACACTGGAAGATATCCGCCTGTTCAAGCGGCACATCGGTCCTCACGTAAAAATCAAAGCAGCGGGAGGTGTTCGATCTATCGAGGATTTGATCGCATTTATTGAGGAAGGCTGCGACAGGATCGGAACAAGCTCGGCCGTCGGATTGCTGAAAGGAGAACGGGCGGGCGGCTATTAAAGAGAACAGAAAGCGGGAAGAATCTATGAGAGAACAGATACAGGCAAGGCTTGCGGCACTCAGGGCATGTATGCAAAAAGAAGACGTGGCTATTTACCTGATCTTTACAAGTGATTTTTATCAATCGGAATATATCGATGCGCATTTTAAATTCAGAGAGTACCTGTCAGGTTTTACCGGCTCGGCGGGTACTCTGCTTGTCGAACGGGACAAGGCGATTTTATGGACAGACGGAAGATATGTTTTACAGGCAAAAAAGGAGCTTGACGGAACGGAAATCGAGTTGTACCGGATGCAGGAGAAGGGTGTGCCCTCTCTTACTGAATATTTAAAAGCGAATGCAAAAAAGGGTATGTGTATCGGCTGTGACGGAAGGACGATCAGTACCTCCTTTTATCAGGAACTTTTAATGATTTCCGAGAGGACCGGCGTTTTTTTAAAGACGAAGCTGGATTTTGCAAAAGAGATATGGGCGGACAGGCCGCCCGTTACAAAAAGTGAAGTCTATCAGCTGCCAGTTGCCATAGCAGGTGTTTTACGGGCAGAAAAGCTGAGAAACCTGAAGATGCGGATTGCACAGGAGGATGCGGATGCATATCTGCTTTCGGATTTGAGCAGTATCATGTGGCTGTTTAATCTGCGCGGCAGTGATATCCCGTACAATCCCGTGGCATTTTCCTATGCGTACATTTCGGAGCGGCAAACGGTATTATTTTTAAATGAGAGCTGTTATTCAAAGGAATTGGAAGTACAGCTACAAAAGGACGGTGTGGAAATCGGTTTCTGTGAGAAAATCGGACAGTTTGCAGAAGGAATATCCGGACAGAAGCTTCTTTATGATCCGGAAAGCATAAACGCCGGCCTTTATGGAAGTATTCGAGATAACAATGTGATGCTTAAAAAGCAGAATACAGAGCTAGTCGAAAAGGCTGTAAAAAATGAAACGGAGATTTCACTTTCCCGAGATTACCACGTACAGGACGCAATTGCTGTGCTTCGTTTTCTGATGGAGATTAAAGAACGGGTCAAGACAGGGGATGTCACGGAATATGAGGCTGCCCGGCGCATTGATGCGCTCAGGGGCAGGATAAGAGGCTTTAAAGAACCTTCGTTTGAAACGATTTGTGCCTACGGAGAGCATGCGGCAATTGTACATTATACTGCACAACCCAAGAAATGTGCAGTATTGAAACCAAAGGGTTTTTTACTCTTGGATTCGGGAGGACAATACTTTGGCGCCACGACGGACATTACGCGCACAATTGTGCTAGGTGAGCTGACACAAGAAGAAAAGGAACATTATACTGCCGTATTAAAAGGGCTTTTGCATCTTTCCAATGCAAAATTTTTAGAAGGATGCAGCGGGGAAAATCTTGATATCCTTGCCAGGGAACCGGTCTGGAGGCTTGGGATTGATTATCGTCATGGAACGGGGCACGGGATCGGCAGCTTCTTAAATGTGCATGAAGGCCCCCAGGCATTTCGCTATAAAATTAACAGAGAACATCCGCAGCCGATATTAAGGGCCGGCATGATTACGAGCGATGAGCCCGGGATTTATATCGAGGGAAGCCATGGAATCCGTCTTGAAAACGAATTGCTCTGTGTTGAGAAAGAAAAAACAGAGTGGGGGAACTTTTTGGGATTTGAGACGCTGACGCTTGTTCCATTTGAATCAGAGGCGATTCTAAACGAGCGGCTGAACGAAGAGGAGCGGACATGGTTGAATGTCTACCACAGAAACGTATATGAAACGCTTTGTCCGCACCTGACAGACAGCGAAAAAACGTGGCTGCAAGACCGTACGCGGGAATTCTAAAAAAAGGGTAAAATCAATTAAAAATCGTATTTTGCAACTTGACTTTTAATAGTCCGTTTGAGATAATAGCAAATGATTACGATAGAAATTAAAATTAAAAGGAGGATCATATTTATGTCAACAAAAGCGTACTACCCAATATCAGAGATCGGCGCCGGAAAAGTCGGATTTAGTAAGACACGTTCCATTATCGAGGCACCTTTCTATGGAAATAATGTAGTAAAAGTAAACACCCTGAGAGAAGCATATGAATTAGCAAAGAATTCACCGGGAACGATTGTTACGGATATGCCTGTCAAGGATGGGGATACTTTTGGTCTTGATAAGGATGCAAAGGTGTTATTGTTTAACGACGGTGCTGTAACAGGACGTTATGCAGCTGCACGCCGTATTAAGGGCGAGCCTGGAGTTGATGCCGGTAAGCTTGATAAAGTGGTAATGGATGCAGTTTATGAAACCCGCTGGAAGACGATGTATCATGCAGAATGCTATATCGGTCTGGATCCTGAATTCATGGCGAAAGCACATCTGTTGATTCCGGAAGGCGAAGAAAATATCCTCTACAACTGGATGTTGAATTTTCAGTATATGTCGGATGAGTATGTAAAGATGTACAAAGACTCCAAGGAAATCGGTGGCGGCAATGAGCCGGATATCTATATTTTCTCAGATCCTCAGTGGGCACCCCATGATGCGCCGGACGTAGATTACAGCTGCTTAAGTGATCCTCTGACACTGTGCTATTTCGATACGAACCAAAACTGTGCCGCTATTCTCGGTATGAGATATTTCGGCGAGCATAAAAAAGGTACGCTGACAATGGCTTGGGCACTCGCAAACAGAAACGGATATGCATCCTGTCACGGCGGCCAGAAGGAATACACGTTGTCTGATGGTTCCAAATATGTTGCTTCCGTATATGGATTGTCAGGATCAGGAAAGTCTACCCTGACCCATGCAAAGCACAGCGGAAAGTATTCTGCTATCAAGGTTCTTCATGATGATGCATTTATTATTAATACAGATACCTGCGCGTCGATTGCATTAGAGCCTACGTACTTTGACAAGACTTCCGATTATCCGACGGGATGCGCGGATAATGAATTTTTATTGTCTGCTCAGAACTGTTCCGCAACAGTGGACAGCGAAGGTAAAATCCAGCTTGTAACGGAGGATATCAGAAACGGCAACGGCCGTGCAATCAAATCCAAATTGTGGTCACCAAATCGTGTGGATAAGATCGAAGCTCCTGTCAATGCGATCTTCTGGATTATGAAGGATCCTACGATTCCGCCTGTAGTGAAGATCAAGGGTTCTGCTCTTGCGTCTGTAATGGGTGCGACACTTGCAACAAAGACCTCCACAGCAGAGCGTGTAAAGGCTGGTACAGACTTGAACGCACTGAGGATTGTGCCTTATGCAAATCCGTTCAGAACCTATCCGCTCGTGCATGACTATGATAAGTTTAAGAAGCTTGTGGAAGAGAAAAATGTAGATTGCTATATTGTAAATACAGGTGATTTTATGGGTGCCAAGGTTAAACCTGCCGATACGCTTGGAATTCTTGAGACGATTGTGGAAGGAAAGGCCAGCTTTGAGAAGTGGGGACCGTTTGAAGATATTGAGATTATGTATGATTGGTCAGGAAAGACAGGTGACTTCAAGCCGGATCTCTCCGACAAGGATTATGTGGCTGCACTGAAGAATGCAATGGAAAACCGTGTATCCGCAGTAGAAGGCTTTATAACAAAGAAGGAAGGCTATGACAAGCTTCCTGATGAAGCATTAGCAGCAATTAAGAAGATTGTTGAAGAGGTATCTTCTTTATAAGAATTAAAATAGTTACGGTATCAAACAGCCTGCGGAATTTTTCCGCAGGCTGTTTTTAGGTATTGACACTTGAGCAAATTGTAGTTATAATGCACTCAACAGGCAATGAGAAGAAAGAGTAGCAGATAATAAGGTCTACAGAAAGCAGCCGGCTGATGAGAGGCGCAGACAGACTTATTTGTGAATACATCTTTGAGCCGCGTACCGAATAATGGATTGATCCTAAGTAGGCTGCGACGGGTTGGGCACACGTTATCGTGTCGGAGTATTGTTGTTGGACGATACTTGATGAGGCAGGCTGTGTGAGCGGCTTGTGAATAAAGGTGGTAACACGGGAATTAAGCCCCGTCCTTTTAAGAAGGACGGGGTTATTTTGCGCGCGGACAAAAGTTGTGCTGCCGGAGCACACTTTTGTTCTTATTTCACAGGAAAGAGAGAGAAAAAATGAAAATTTATGATGAATTAGTCGCGAGAGGCTTAATCGCACAGGTGACGGATGAGAAGGAAATTCGCGAAATGATCGACAACGGAAAGGCAACCTTTTATATCGGTTTTGACCCGACTGCAGACAGTCTTCATGTGGGACATTTTATGGCACTTTGTCTGATGAAGCGTCTTCAAATGGCGGGCAACAAGCCGATTGCATTGCTCGGCGGCGGAACGGGAATGATTGGGGATCCTTCAGGCAGATCCGATATGAGGCAGATGCTGACTGTTGAGAAGATCAATCACAATATCGACTGTTTTAAAAGACAAATGAGTCGTTTTATTGATTTTTCAGAAGGCAAGGCAATGATGGTAAATAACGCGGACTGGCTGTTGCAATTGAATTATATTGATCTGCTGCGTGAGGTTGGCCCGCATTTCAGCGTTAACAGAATGCTGACGGCGGAATGCTACAAGCAGAGAATGGAAAAAGGCTTAAGTTTTTTAGAATTTAACTATATGATCATGCAAAGCTATGATTTTTTGGAACTGTTTCGCAGCTATGGCTGCAATATGCAGTTTGGCGGCGACGACCAGTGGAGTAACATGCTTGGCGGCACGGAGCTGATTCGCAGAAAGCTTGGCAAAGATGCATATGCGATGACGATTACACTGCTGCTCAATTCAGAAGGCAAGAAGATGGGAAAAACACAGTCGGGCGCGGTATGGCTTGATCCGGATAAAACCTCTCCGTTTGATTTTTATCAATACTGGAGAAATGTAGCAGATGCTGACGTACTAAAGTGTATCCGTATGTTGACGTTTCTGCCGCTCGAGCAGATTGATGAGATGGATCGATGGGAAGGGAGCCAGCTCAATCAGGCAAAGGAACTTCTAGCGTTCGAACTGACAAAGCTTGTTCATGGGGAAGAAGAGGCGAAAAAGTCACAGGATTCAGCAAAAGCGCTGTTCAGTCAGGGCGGAGCAGCTCAGATGCCGACCGCAGTGCTGTCTGCTGCTGATTTAACGGACGGAAAGCTGGATATTTTGACGATGCTCGTTAAGGCGGAGCTTGTTTCTTCCAAATCCGAAGCGAGACGGGCTGTGGAGCAGGGTGGTGTTTCCGTTGACGGCGAGAAGGTTTCTGATATTTATTCATCTTTTTCAGGGGAGCAGCTTGCAGAGGACGGACTTGTATTGAAGAGGGGAAAGAAGAATTTTAAGAAGGTAAAACTGGATTGACGGAGTTGGCAGCAAATGTTAAAATAGGACGGTAAGTTTTACGTAAAGAGGCAAACGATGAAAACGAACATTATGGAATATTTAATAGAAGCGGCGGAACGGAATCCTAAGAAAACAGCCTATTTCGATGAGATAACGGCATATTCGTACGAACAGCTTCTGCAGGATACAAGGGCGGTTGCCAGCAAATTGATAAAAAAGCTGAATGTCGTTTGCAGACCGGTATTGATTTATATGGAAAAGACACCGCATGCCCTGAGTGCGTTTTGGGGCACGGTTGCAAGCCGTAATTTTTATGTGCCTCTCGATACCAATATGCCGGATTACAGGATCCGTCTGATCGTAGAGAATTTAAAGCCTGCCGCGGTTATAACGGATATGGCGCATTTTGATGCGGCAAGGACATTTTCCAATATGGTTTTTATTTATGAAGAGATGGTGGAGACAGAAATTGCATGGGATGCGCTTTCAGACCGCAGACAGGGTGCGATTGATACAGATCCGGTCTATGTACTGTATACATCCGGCTCCACCGGTGTGCCCAAGGGCGTTGTTGTCAGTCATCGGTCACTGATCGATTATATCGAACAATTTAGCCGTGAAATAAGTATTTCAGAGGAAGATATCATTGCTAATCAAGCCCCGTTTTATTTTGATGCTTCCTTAATTGATATTTACTGTACACTGAAAATGGGTGCGACGATGGGAATCGTGCCGCTCGCTTATTTTTCTGTGCCGCTGAAATTGCTTGAATTCTTACAGAAGTACAACATTACAACAATCCGATGGGTGCCGTCGGCAATGAAACTGATTTCGACCTTCAAAGGATTTCAGTCCTTAAAGCCTCAGGCACTCCGGAAAATTATATTTGGTGCGGAGGCGATGCCGACAAAGTGCTATCACTACTGGAAAATAAATTATCCGGAGGCGATTTTTGTACAGATTTATGGGCCGACTGAAATTACAGGTGTTTGTACCTATTATATTGTGAACGGTGAATATACGGATGAAGAAACAATTCCGATTGGGAAGGCATTTAAAAATACGGAAGTTTTTTTGCTGGACGAAGAGGACAAGCTGATCAGGCGTTCCAATGCGATTGGTGAAATTTGTGTGAAGGGAAGCTGTCTGGCTCTTGGCTATTACAATGCGCCGGAACGGACGGCGGAGGTATTTGTACAGAATCCCCTCAATCCGTATTATCCGGAGAAAATTTACCGTACCGGAGATCTTGCCAAGTATAATGAGCAAAAAGAGCTTGTATTTGTGTCTCGTAAGGATTCTCAGATCAAGCACATGGGTCATCGAATCGAGTTGGGAGAAATCGAGACTGCGGCTGCTTCGCTTCCAGGCATGAAGGGGGTCTGCTGTCTGTTTGAACCGCAAAAGCAGAAGATCGTACTTTTTTATGAATCGGAGAATTATGAGGATGCAAGGGTATTGGAGTCACTGAAAAAGCGACTGCCCCGCTATATGCTTCCCAATGTACTGTACAGGCTTGATAAATTGCCGCTTATGCAAAACGGCAAGGTGGATCGGGTTACATTGAAGCAGCAGCTATTAAATAAATAAAGTGAGGTAACAGAGCATGGAGGAAGTGATTGAAATTTTAGAATCCGTTCACCCGGAGGTGAATTACGAAACGGAAGCGGGGCTGATCGATAAACGTATCCTCGATTCATTTGATATCGTGAACATTGTCGGAGAGTTGATGGACGTATTCGATATTGAAATCAATGCGGAGCATATGGTTCCTGAAAACTTTAATTCCGCAAAGGCTATTTACAAGCTTGTGACGAAGCTGCAGGAAGATTGATGCATTACAACAATACGAATGAAGGATGACCGTGCCGATGTCATTTATTTCAGCGCAGTTTGCCGTGTTTGTTCTATGCACGCTGCTTGTATTTTATCTCGTGCCTAAAAAATGGCAGTGGTGCGTACTGCTCATTGCCAGTTATTATTTCTATTTATGTACGGGCCTCAGAAATCTGTGTTTTATTTTGACTACTACGGTTTCTGCATACTTGTTTGCGCGCCTGATCGCAAAGGAAACGGACAAACAGAAGGACTATTTAAAACAGCATAAGGAACGTCTGACGAAGGAAGAGAAAAGAAGCTATAAAGCCGCCGTGAAAAAGAAGCAGAGGTGGCTGCTTTTGACGTGTCTGCTGCTCAATTTTTGCATTCTGCTGTTTCTGAAGTATGCGAATTGGAGCATTTCCTATATTAATCTTTTTCGACTGCATTTTTTCCATAATACGAATTTTGTTAGTTTTTTAGATTTATTCCTGCCGCTCGGAATTTCTTTTTATACGTTTCAGTCAATGGGTTATTTGATTGATATCTATTACGGAAAATATGATGCCGAGAAAAATCCGTTTCGCTTCGCGTTGTATGTGTCGTTTTTTCCACAGATTATTCAAGGCCCGATCAGCCGTTTCGGTGTGCTGGCACCTGAGCTTTATCAGGAAACCGCTTTTGATTTTTACAGGATTAAATCAGGTTTCTACAGGATTATGTGGGGCCTGTTTAAGAAGCTTGTCATTGCGGACAGACTCGCTCTCTATGTTACGACTGCCATGGATTTTCGTACGGATTATAAGGGGCTCTATTTGTTTTTGGCTGTTTTCTTTTACTCAATGCAGATTTACGGAGATTTTTCAGGGGGCATCGATATTGCAATCGGTGTCAGTGAGTTGTTTGGCATTCGTCTGGCCGAGAATTTTGAGCGGCCTTTCTTTTCAAAAAGCATCGCGGAATATTGGCGAAGATGGCATATTACGCTTGGTACATGGTTCAAGGACTACATTTTTTATCCGCTCTCGATTTCCAAACGAGTGATGAATCTCGGAAAATGGGTGAGAACACATATCAATGCTTCTCTTGGAAAGCGGATTCCCATTTATTTGCCGATGATCATCGTATGGGCGACGACAGGTATGTGGCACGGCTCTGAGAATCGTTATGTGGTATGGGGACTTTTAAACTGCTTGTTTGTCATTTTGGGAACGGAGTTTGAACCGATTTCTAAAAAAGTGATCGAAAAGCTCTCCATCAATGAAAAAGGGATTACCCTGAAGATCTTCAGAGTTGTCAGGACGTTTTGGTTAATGGCATTCTTAAGAATATTTGATATTTCGGCGAATACGGACGCTGCAATAGAAACAATGAAATATATGTTTCAGGAGCTTCCGGCCTTTCGGTTTCAAACGATATTTGAGAATTTGAACCTTCCGATCGAGGAATTTATCGTGGCCTGTGTCGCGATAGCAATTCTTTTTGCCGTGAGTATGCTGCAAAGAACGGGCAGTCTTCGTGAACGGATTTTTGCATTGCCGTCTGCGCTGCAATGGGTTGTTCTAGGTACGCTTGTTGGCATTGTCATCGTTTTCGGTGCTTATGGGCGTGGGTTTGATGCACAGCAGTTCATTTATTTGCAATTTTAGGAGGCAGAGATGGAGAAAAAAAAAGCTGTTCAAAAGATCTGCTTAATGATATTTAAAACGGCCATCATTGTTTTTCTGATTATTGCGTTGAATCTAGTTTTTATGCCAAAATATCTTTATGAAAATCAAGACGGGCGGATCACAGCGGAATTTTATCGGGAAAAGCTGGATACGGATATTATTTTTGTTGGTTCCTCTACCGTATACAGTGGTGTTTCGCCTATTGTTTTGTGGGAGGAATACGGATTTACGTCCTACAACAGGAGTAATGCTTCCCAACCGATATGGATTTCTTATTATATGATCAAGGACGCAATCAAATGTAACAAGCCAAGACTTGTTGTTCTCGATATAGGGTTTATCAAGTACTGGGATACTTATGCGGAAGAACCTGCCAACAGGAAAGCAATCGACGGAATGCGCTTTTCCAAAACAAAGCTTGAATGTATTGAAGCGGCAAAGGATACGGATGAAAAGTTGAGCGATTATCTGTTTCCGATTTTTCGTTTTCATACGAGATGGAAGGAACTGGGGTCGGAGGATTTCTTCAATGCATTTTACAGTGAACCTGTTACTTATAACGGTTTTCTGATGGATTTTCGAGAAACAAAGAAGCTTCCGAAGCGCGATGGATATGTGCTAAAGGATAATACAGAGATTGGAATACGGAATATTTCATACCTTTGTGAGACAATTGAACTTTGCCAAAAGGAAGATGTGCAGATTATGCTGATGAAGATGCCGAGCTATTCGGATAACTGGAGCTTTGATTATGATTATCAGATTAATAAAATTGCGGCAGAATACGGAATCACTTATATTAATTTTGATCAATTCAGCTCTGAGATCGGACTGGATTATCTAAAGCATTCACCGGATGAGGGCAATCATTTGAACACACCTGGGGCTGAATTATTCACAAGCTATTTGGGTACTTATATTGATAGTGCCTATCATTTGCCTTCTCATGCAGAGGAAGAAGATTATCGAAAGGTGTGGAACGCGAAGGTGCTGCGTTATCAGAAAGATCTGGCGGCAAGGAAGGAAGAAATTTCCGATTAACTAAGAAACTGCTGAAGTGTAAAAAAGCTTGGAGGGGATCAAATGGAAGAAAAAAGAAGAATATCTCTTGAAAGGGCCGGGGAATTATATAGTGAAATAGAAGATTTCCTGCAATTTAAAGATGTATTTTTGCGTGAGACCGAAGAGAAGAGAGATATTATCAGCAAAAAGCATAAGGAAGAACTGATGAGCTATTTTGATGCCGGAGAAGAAGAATGGAAGGACTGGCATTGGCAGTTAAGAAACAGGATCAGCTCCGTGTCCGTCTTGCAGAAATTTATTAATCTGTCGGATAAAGAAGTGAAAATGTTTGAGGATATTTCCAAAAAATATCGCTGGGCCACAACTCCTTATTATTTATCATTGATGGATTACGAGGATATGTCCTATCCGATCAACCGGATGGCACTTCCGACCGCAGAGGAAAACGATTTATCCGGCGAGTTGGATCCGATGAGCGAAGAATATACAAATCCGGCACCATGCATCACAAGACGTTATCCGAATCGGCTCATCATGAATGTGACAAGTTCCTGTGCGATGTTTTGCCGCCATTGTCAGCGCAGAAGGCGGATCGGCGAAAATGACAGAATCGAGTCAGAGGAGAATATTAACGCCGCAATTGCATATATTAAAGAGACAAGAGAAATCAGAGATGTGCTCATAACCGGCGGCGATCCGCTGATGCTGCCCGATGAGATGCTGGAGAGCATTATCCGGCGTATTCGCGAAATTCCTCATGTTGAAATTATCAGGATTGGTACGAGAGTTCCTGTTACAATGCCGCAGCGTATTACACCACAGCTTGCCGGAATCTTCAAGAAATATCATCCGATTTTTATGAATCTGCAGTTTAACCATCCGGGCGAACTGACAAAGGAGGCTGTCGAAGCCTGCGAACGTCTGGCGGATGCCGGCATCCCGCTCGGTAACCAGATGGTATTCTTGAAGGGAATCAATACTGATAAGTATATTGTTCAATTATTAAATGAAGGACTGTTAAGGGCGAGGGTGAGACCCTATTATATTTTTCATCCGAAGCAGGTGCTTGGTACAAAACATTTTCAGATTACGATTGGAGAAGGCCTGAAAATTATGGAATATTTGCGCGGGCATACGTCCGGTCTTGCGATTCCGCAATACATTGTCAACGCACCGCATGGCTACGGGAAGATTCCTTTGCTTCCAAATTACATTGAGGAAAGCGATGAAACACGGGTGAGACTCCGTACATGGGAAAACAGGGAAGTGGAAATTATTTATTAATCTGGAAATATGTAATTATTTTAATAAGACAAATGACTTGCGCTTGCTGCCTCATCGGGTTATAATAATACTAAATAAAACATAGAAAACAAATTTCCTGGAATGTTCGACAACTCTTGTTATTTTGAACCTACATCACTTTAAACGGGATTCCTACATCGCCGTTTGGATGTCAGGCCACATCACCATTTTCAGTGGAAGGCAGAAGAACGGTTGCGGTTACCCACCTAGCAGCTGGCTAGGAGTCAAAATACAAGAACCGGCATTTCGGGATACATATGATAAGTCCTTATGGAGGTGGCTCCATGTGGGCTTATTATTTTGTGTGGGAAACAAATCATTCTATGGACTTCCTATAACAAAAGTGTCTTTTCCCTCTGTTCATAATTATGCCGCCTGCCTCATATACTAGGACAAAGATAAGCGCATCCAAAGGAGGCAGTTATGAGAAATGAAACGAATCTAACAGGGAAAATCCTGTTATTGCTCATCGGTGTCATCATACTGATTCTGCTGCTGATGAGAAAAGGGGATCAGGAAGAGTCAAGAGAAGAAGCTCCTGTACAGGAGCAGACGGAGCTTCCCGAGGAGTCTGCCGATCGATATGAGTTTGCAATCGGTCAAACGATCCGCGTACTGCTAAAGACAACGGATTTTAAAGGCATTTATCATGAAAATGTCATTCTGTCATCGGACACCGCAGTTAATGTGACGATCGGAGATTTGAAAAAGACAATTCCCGCAGGTTCTGAACTCAGCATGAGCAGTCTGTTTTCCGCTTATGGGGAGCTGACCGGCCAGGAAGGGGAAAGTGTGACAGTGCCGAATCAGGCAGTATTTACCACGGATACGGCGGACGGACAGATCAAGGTTCTCACACTCGGCAGACATCAGGGGACACCGGCTTATCGGGGCAGTTTGGAAATCCGAAAAACGAATGCGGGATATCTCATCATCAATGAACTGCCGATTGAGGAATACTTATATTCCGTTGTAACGAGCGAAATGCCTTCGGATTATCCTTCGGAAGCGCTGAAGGCACAGGCTGTATGTGCCAGAAGCTATGCTGTAAGACAGATGCTGGATCCTGCCTATAAGGAATATGAAGCGGATGTGGATGACAGCAGCGGTTATCAGGTCTATAACAATGTGAAGGAATCTGGGGAGGCAATTGCAGCGGTAAAGGAGACAAACGGGCGGGTTGTTATTTATCAGGGCGGTATTGCAAGCACCTATTATTTCTCCACCTCCTGCGGGCAGACGACGAATGACGAGGTGTGGAGAAATGAGGATGGCAATGTGGAAGAACAGAAGCCGTATCTGACTGCGCAGCATATCGGACCGAAGGAGGAAGCAATCGCCGCAGTAAAGCTGATCGATGAGGGGCAGGATTTTTCACCGGATCTTACAACGGAGGAGGGCTTCGCGAGTTATATCCTTTCTTCCGATGAAACCGATTATGAGAAGGCAGAGCCTTGGTACCGATGGAGTATGTCATTTTATCCATCGCAGCTGATCTATCTGAAAGACAGAATTGCCGAACGTTTTGCCATAAATAAAAACTTGATTTTAATAAAGGACGGTGACCATTTTGTACCGGGACTGCCGGAGAAATATTCAGATTTGAGTGATATTCAAATTCTTCACCGCAATGAAGGGGGACTGATTGATGAAATCCTGCTCTGCTTCGGAGAGGAGGAAATCAAAATCCTGACGGAATATAATATACGGTACATATTAGCGGCAGAGGGGGCGGTCATTACAAAGAACGACAAGGAGATGACAGATTGCGGCTCGTTGCTTCCGAGCGCTTATTTCACAATGGAATTGAAAAGAAATGAAAGTAATGATATATTAGAAGAAATAGTTTTAAACGGCGGCGGCTTCGGCCACGGCGTTGGGATGTCTCAGAACGGAGCCAAAAATATGGCACTTTCGGGCATGAACTATCAAGATATTCTTTCATTCTTTTATGACGGAACTACGATAGGAGCAGTTTATGAATAGGAAGCTGAGAACTTTGATCAACCGGTTTATGGAGTTTATGGATCAGTTGAAAAAGAATCATGTGGATGTATATTCCGCAAGTGCGGCATTTTTTATTTTTGTGTCAATTATACCATTTCTGCTGGTTCTTTTGACACTGATTCCTTATACGCCGATCACGAAGTCGGATTTGCTCTCGGCGATCGTAGAGCTTTTACCAAGTGAGATGGATGCGCTCGGCATCAATATCATCGATGAGCTTTACGGGAAATCTCCGGCGATTCTGTCCATTTCCGTAGTTGCGGCAATCTGGTCGGCTGCTCGTGGTGTACAGGCGATTACAAAGGGCTTAAATGAAATTTCGGGAATTGATGAATCCAGAAATTATATTGTCATGCGTATCTGGTCGGCTTTTTATACGCTGTTTATGATTGTGGCCGTCGTTCTCGTGCTGGTCGGCGGCGTGTTCGGCAGGCGGATCCGTGATTTAGCGGAGCGATATTTTTATGAGTTTCCGGTTTCCGTCAAGGCGATTTTCGGTTATCGCGATATCATTATGATTGCTGTGCTTTTTTTCCTGTTTCTGTTCTTTTATACAGTGCTTCCGGCCCAGAAAATGAAAATCAGAAAACAGGTGCCCGGCTCTATTTTCTCCGCTGTCGGATGGTGGATTTTTTCAGGATTGTTTTCTATTTATACAATGCATTACAACAGTTACAGTATGTACGGTTCACTTGCCACGGTCATTATTATGATGCTGTGGCTGTATGCCGGTATGTATATTATGTTTATCGGTGCCCAGATAAATTATTGCTTGACTTTTCGTTAATCATTGCATAGAATAAAACATAACTATTCAGTATATTTGAAAAATTCGATGAAGGTGTTAAGTAGGACATTATTTTCTTGCAGAGAGAGGAGGCCGCCGGCTGTAAGTCTCCTTAAGTTCAGATAATTGTTCGAATTTCCCACCGGAGCAGTTTCCCTGAAATGTGATGTTGTATATCAGGAGGCGTAGGTTCATGGCTCTTGAAATGCGCCCAGTAAGGGAAAACGGTTATGCCCGTTACGCATAATGAGTGTCGGCAGTGTTTTTTTGTTGCCGGAATATGGGTGGTACCGCGGAAAAACTTTCGTCCCTCTGAATGATTCAGGGAGACGAAAGTTTTTTCGTGTACGAAGATCCAAATCAAATTGGAAGTGTGAAGGAAGGAGAAAGGAACTATGAAAGAGCAGCTGAAGCAGATCAGAGACGAAGCACTGAAGCAGATTCAGGCATCGGATGTGTTGGAAAAATTGAATGAGGTAAGAGTAAATTTTCTGGGAAAAAAAGGGGAGCTTACATCTGTGTTAAAAGGGATGAAGGATGTTGCACCTGAGGATCGTCCGAAGGTCGGACAGATGGTTAATGAGACAAGGGAAGCGATTGAGCAGGCACTGGAGGAAGCCAAGCTGAAAATGGAGCGGGCCGTCAGAGAAGTACAGATGAAAAACGAGGTCATTGATGTGACACTGCCTGCTAAAAAGGATACGATGGGACACCGTCACCCGAACACAATTGTCATGGAGGAGGTCGAGCGTATTTTTGTCGGCATGGGCTATGAAGTTGTGGAAGGACCGGAAATTGAAACGGATTACTATAACTTTGAAGCATTGAATATTCCGGCTGACCATCCGGCAAAGGATGAACAGGATACATTTTATATTAACGGCGATTTTTTACTGCGCACCCAGACATCGGGGACACAGGTTCATGAAATGGAGAAAGGAAGGCTTCCGATTCGAATGATTGCACCGGGAAGAGTATTCCGCTCTGATGAGGTAGACGCGACGCATTCCCCTTCCTTCCATCAGATTGAGGGGCTTGTCATTGATAAACACATCACCTTTGCTGATTTAAAGGGAACACTTGCGGAATTTGCAAAGGAGATGTTTGGTGAAGAGACGAAGGTACGTTTCAGACCGCATCATTTTAATTTCACGGAGCCTAGTGCGGAAGCAGATGTTTCCTGCTTTAAATGCGGCGGAAAGGGCTGCAGGTTCTGCAAGGGAACCGGCTGGATTGAAATTCTCGGCTGTGGTATGGTACACCCGAATGTACTGAAGATGAGCGGCATTGATCCTGAGAAATATTCCGGCTTTGCTTTCGGCCTCGGATTGGAAAGAATCGCCCTGCTCAAATATGAAATCGACGATATGCGACTGCTCTATGAAAATGATATCCGCTTCTTAAAGCAGTTTTGACATTATTTTTCCATGGCAGCTTGAATGACGACAGAGATAAGAAAAAGAAAGGAATAGACGATTATGAATACATCATTATCATGGATCAAGGCTTATGTGCCGGAGCTTTCCTGTACCGATCAGGAATATACGGATGCGATGACCCTTTCAGGAACGAAGGTGGAAACGTTTGAGCGTCTTGACAAAAATTTAAAGGATATTTATGTGGGGCAGATTTTATCAATCGAAAGGCATCCTGATGCGGATAAGCTGATTGTTTGTCAGGTGGATTTGGGCGAAAGGCGCCTTCAGATCGTAACCGGCGCCTCCAATGTGCAGGTGGGAGACAAGGTTCCCGTAGTTGTAGACGGAGGCAAGGTGGCCGGCGGTCATGACGGCGGTCCGCTTCCGGAGGACGGCATTGTTATAAAAAACGGAAAGCTGAGAGGTGTGGATTCCTATGGCATGATGTGCTCGATTGAGGAGCTCGGCTCTAGCAGGGAACTGTATCCTGAGGCACCGGAGGAAGGGATTTATATCTTTCCTAAGGATACGGCCGTAGGCGCAGACGCAGTCGCGGAGTTGGGATTGCGTGATACGGTATTTGAATATGAAATTACCTCTAACAGAGTTGACTGCTACAGTGTGCTTGGCATTGCAAGAGAGGCGGCTGCGACATTTGATAAGCCGTTTTTAGAACCCAAGGTGGAAAGTGAGGGAGCCGGAGAAAGCGTGAATGACTATGTTTCCGTGGAAGTTCTGGATCAGGAGCTCTGTGCGAGATATACGGCAAGAGTATGTAAAAATATCAAAATCGGTCCTTCACCGAAGTGGATGCAAAGAAGGCTTGCTGCGAGCGGTATCAGACCGATCAACAACCTCGTTGATATTACGAATTATGTCATGGAGGAATATGGGCAGCCGATGCATGCATTTGATTTGGATATGGTAGCCGGTCACAAAATTGTTGTAAAGCGTGCAAAAGACGGCAATGAATTTCTAACACTCGACGGACAAAGCAGAAAGCTTGATTCAAATATGCTGATGATCTGCGACGGGGAAAAGGAAATCGGTATCGCCGGTATTATGGGAGGCGAAAATTCAAAAATCACGGATGCTGTAAAAACTGTGTTATTTGAAGCGGCAACTTTTAACGGCGCAAATATTCGTAAATCGGCAAAACGCCTTGGACTTCGCACGGACGCCTCCGGTATTTTTGAAAAGGGGCTGGATCCGCATAATGCGCTGGCAGCAATCAACCGGGCATGTCAGCTGATAGAGGAGCTTGGCTGCGGTGAAGTCGTCGATGGTGTTGTGGATGTGCATGGGGCGCTCCCGCAGGAGCGGACAATGAAATTGGATGTAAAACGCATCAATGCACTGCTCGGAACCGATATTACAAAAGATAGGATGCTGGATATTCTGAAAAGACTGGAAATCCGATATGATGCACAAAACAGCCTTCTGACGATCCCGACATTCCGTCAGGATTTGGAAGGAATTGCCGATATTGCGGAGGAAATTGCACGCTTTTACGGATATGACAAAATTGAGGAGACACTGCCGACAGGCGAAGCAACGACCGGAAAACTGTCGTTTAAGTTAAGGATTGAACAGCTTGCAAGGGATATTGCGGAGTACTGTGGTTTTTCACAGGGTATGTGCTATTCATTCGAAAGTCCGAAAAATTTTGACAAACTGCTGATTCCGCAGGGGAATGTGCTGAGAAAAACGGTTACAATTGCAAATCCGCTCGGTGAAGATTTCTCAGTAATGCGAACGATTTCCCTCGGCGGTATGCTGAGCTCTTTAGCGACGAATTATAATAGAAGAAACAAAAATGTAAAACTATATGAGCTTGGAAATGTTTATCTGCCAAAGCAGCTTCCTCTTGAAGAACTGCCGGATGAAAGAATGCAGTTGACACTTGGATTTTACGGAGAGGGCGATTTCTTCAGCATGAAGGGCGCGATCGAGGAATTTTTCGAATATGTCGGAATGAAGAAAAAAGTTTCTTATTACCCAAACGGTGCGGATCTGAGCAACTTTACCAGAAATTATGCTGTCCTTTCCGAAAGCTATCCGTATCTGCATCCGGGCAGACAGGCCAATATTGTCTATGAAAATGTCAATGTCGGATTTTTAGGCGAGGTGCATCCAGAGGTCGTTTCCAATTATGACATGAAAGGCAAGGTCTATGTGGCAGTGCTTGATATGCCGTCCATAGAACCGTTTGCAACATTTGAAAGAAAATATACCGGCATTGCAAAATATCCATCCGTAAATCGTGATATCAGTATGGTCGTTCCGAAAAACGTGCTTGTAGGCCAGATTGAGGATATTATTGCACAGCGAGGCGGAAAAATACTGGAGGGCTATGAGCTGTTTGATATTTATGAGGGTGAGCAGATCAAAGCAGGCTTTAAGTCGGTGGCCTATTCCATCGTATTCCGTGATCAAGAGAAAACACTTGAGGATAACGATGTCAATACAGCAATGAAAAAGATTTTAAATGGACTGGAGCGTCTTGGAATTGAACTCAGACAATAAGGAAACAGGAATGCAAATGAAAACCTCAGAGTTTTATTTTGATCTTCCAAAGGAACTGATTGCACAGGATCCTTTGGAGGATCGTGCGGCCTCCCGCCTGCTTGTGCTTGATAAGCAGACAGGAGGGATCGCCCATCATCAATTTCGGGAAATCGGTAATTTTTTAACTTCCGGGGACTGTCTTGTGTTAAATAATACAAAGGTCATCCCGGCAAGACTTTTGGGCGTTAAAGAAAATACCGGAGCAAATGCGGAGGTGCTGCTTTTAAAGCGTAAGGATAATGATATATGGGAGACGCTTGTAAAGCCTGGTAAAAAGCTGCGTGCGGGTGCGCGTCTATGCTTTGGCGGCGGTATTCTAAAGGCGGAGATTTTGGATACTACAGAGGCGGGGGGCCGGCTCGTTCAGTTTTTTTATGACGGTATTTTTGAAGAGGTGCTCGACCAGCTGGGCGAAATGCCGCTGCCCCCATATATTACACATAAGCTAAAGGATAAAAACCGCTATCAGACTGTTTATGCCAAGTATGAAGGCTCTGCGGCGGCACCGACGGCAGGGTTGCATTTCACAAAGGAGCTGCTTGCACAGCTTGAAGAAAGCGGTATTATCATCGCGTATGTAACGTTACATGTGGGGCTTGGTACATTTCGGCCTGTGAAGGTTGAAAATGTACTTGAGCACCATATGCATTCCGAATACTATCAAATTACACAGGAAGCGGCTGAGAAAATTAACAGAGCGAAGGAAAGCGGACACCGGGTCATCTGTGTTGGAACGACAAGCTGCCGCACAATCGAGAGTGCGGCGGAAGAAAATGGGCATTTAATGGCAGGTGGAGGGAATACGGATATTTTTATCTATCCGGGTTATCGTTTCAAGTTAATGGATTGTCTTATCACAAATTTTCACCTGCCGGAATCTACCCTTTTGATGCTCGTCTCTGCGCTTGCCGGCAAAGAACATATTTTATCGGCTTACAGAGAGGCAGTGAAGGAAAATTATCGTTTTTTTTCTTTTGGAGATGCGATGCTTATTACAGATCATTTGAAAAATATGTAAACGGTTTGTAAAATATGGCTTGTAAGAATAAGCAAAGTATTATATGATAAATATGTATATTTGAGGCTACAGTTTTAACCAAAATAAGACTGCATCCGATCATTCAGAGACATCATGTATGGAAAGGGGTACCATATGGAGGAAAAGAGAAGAAACAGACGGATCGTGCTGGACGCGTTTCTTGTAATGCAGCGGATTGATTCGGGGAAGGACGATATCATACCGGTGGAGGTTCTTAATCTTTCCAAGACGGGGATTGGTTTTAAATGCAAAAGAACACTGGAGATCAATTCGGTTTATGAAACGGAGCTGACGATTTGGACAAAGGAGATCATTCATACATTTGTCAATATAACACGTTTGGATACTGACGGCGAGGAAAATGTCTATGGAGCGACGTTTGTAGGTATGACTGAAGCAGATGCGGGCAAAATTGCCATTTATGACATGTTTGATGCGGCAAATGTAAATGAGCAGTGACGGATATCCGGCAGCAAACAGAGGTATCCGGTCGTATTAAAAGGATAGAATGAAGTCCACTCTGCCGTTGGAAGAGTAGGGCTTCCTTTTTTGGGGAGGAATATGGCTTACGCAATTCAAATTCTTATTTTTGTGTCATTTTTGTTTGCAGGCTATCTGATCAGGGCATGTAATCGGGGGACACTTGCCTACCGCCGGTACCGCAAAAAAAAACGGGCGGATCAAGAGTATCTGGAAGCGGAAAAGACAACCGAGCTACTGCTTAATGAATTTCACAGCAGACCCATTCTTTTTGAAAGCTATGTGGCCGCTGTATTTGAAAGTGCCGGTTATGAGCAGGTGACGGTGACAAAGGCGGTAAATGACGGCGGTAAGGATGTGATTATGTATAAAAATAATAAAAAATATGTCGCTGAGGTCAAGCTTTACCAGCCGCAATATAGAATCAGCAGGGAGCGTATACAGAAGCTGCATTCCGCCATGCTTGATACCGAGGCGGATGGCGCCTGCTTCGTGACGACAAGCGATTTTACGCAGAATGCGGTTGTCTATGCAGGCAAGCATGGAATTGATCTGATCAACGGCTACCTGTTTGGCAGATTCGTCAGACTTTTGGAGCAGGAGGACAAAAAGGGGAAGCATCAGCTCCTATTTTTACATGAGATGCTGAAAGAAGACAGTGAAGCGCTCAAAAAGAAAAATGAAGGAAGAGCATGGCTTCTGATGGGGAGCTTTCTTACTGTCTATCCGATTTATTCAATTGGCTGTCTGTACCTGATAAACAGTATGAAAGGTGCTGCGGATCCTTCCTATATGGGAATGCTTGCGCTGCTGATCTTTCTGAATGCAATCAATTTGAGAATATTTGTCAAGTGCTTGATCCGGTATAAAAGTTATTGCGGTCACAGGATAAAAAGTGTATAATTCCTAAAGTGGATATGGAGTGCAAGGAACAGTAAATGCAGGTTGTACAGAAGGAGAATGAAGATGAGTAAAAAACCAACAGTATTAATGATTTTAGATGGCTACGGGTTAAATGAGCGACAGGACGGAAATGCCGTATACGAAGCGAAGACGCCCGTAATTGACGGACTGATGCGCGATTATCCGTTTGTAAGAGGACTTGCAAGCGGTATGGCAGTCGGACTTCCTGACGGACAAATGGGAAACTCCGAAGTCGGACATCTGAATATGGGTGCCGGCCGCATCGTATACCAGGAGCTTACAAGAATTACAAAAGAGATTCAGGATGGTGTATTTTTTGAGAATAAAGCGCTTTTGACGGCAATTGAAAATTGTAAGAAGGGTGATTCCGCCCTTCATTTATTTGGTCTATTATCAGACGGCGGTGTGCACAGTCATATCACACATCTGTACGGCTTGTTGGAAATGGCAAAGAGGCATAATCTGCGCAAGGTTTATGTGCATTGCTTTTTGGATGGCCGCGATACGCCGCCGAAGTCTGGCAAGGGTTATGCAGAGCAGCTTCAGGCAAAGATGCGTGAAATTGGTATCGGTGAAATTGCTTCGGTTATGGGACGTTACTATGTAATGGACAGAGATAATAATTATGATCGTGTGAAGCTTGCTTATGCCGCTTTGACACATGGAGAAGGCTTAAAGGCAGCCAACGCCGAGGAGGCGATTCAGGCTTCCTACGACAGAAACGAAACAGATGAATTTGTTAAGCCGACCGTGATCGTCAACGGAGGAGTACCGGTCGGTACAATCAATGATGAGGATTCTGTAATCTTCTTCAATTTCAGACCGGACAGAGCCCGTGAAATTACACATGCCTTCTGTGATGATGAATTCCGTTCCTTTAAGCGGGATAAGAAGCTTGATATTATTTATGTATGTTTTTCTGATTATGATCCGTTAATTGAAAACAAGCTTGTCGCGTTTAAAAAGGTAGCTGTTACGAATACATTTGGCGAGTGGCTTGCCGATCATAATATGACGCAGGCAAGAATTGCCGAAACAGAGAAATATGCGCATGTGACTTTTTTCTTTAACGGCGGCGTGGAAGAACCGAATGAGGGAGAGATAAGGATTCTTGTAAAATCCCCGAAAGTCGCAACATACGACTTAAAGCCGGAGATGAGCGCTTACGAAGTTTGCGATAACCTCGTAAAGGCAATCAAGGCCGATAAATATGATGTGATCATCATCAACTTTGCAAATCCGGACATGGTAGGACACACCGGCGTAGAAAGTGCGGCAATCAAGGCGGTAGAAGCTGTCGATGAATGTGTCGGAAGAGCAGTTGACGCTGTAAAAGAAGTCGGCGGCGTGCTGTTTGTCTGCGCGGATCACGGTAATGCGGAACAGCTCGTTGATTATGAAACGGGGACACCGTTTACGGCACACACAACTAATCCGGTGCCATTTATCCTCGTCAATTATGATTCTTCCTATACGCTGCGCGAAGGCGGTTGTCTGGCTGATATTGTGCCGACGCTGATTGAGACGATGGGTATGAAGCAGCCGAAGGAAATGACGGGAAAGTCCTTGCTTATCAAAAAATAAATTGTTAGAAATAGAATATGGAACCGGATTCCTCCTAATACTATCCTTATCATTGTATTAGGAGGAATTTTATATGTACCGGGAAGCAATCATCACAGAAATTTGTGCGAGGGAAATACTGGATTCCCGTGGGAATCCGACGGTAGAAGTGGAGGTGACGGCAGACGGAGTTCATACAGGGTTGGCATCTGTGCCTTCGGGCGCCAGCACCGGGCGTTTTGAAGCAGTGGAATTGAGAGATGGAGAGGCGCGCTACCGCGGTCTCGGTGTGGAAAAGGCCGTATGCAATGTCAATCAAAAAATACGGACAGCGCTGATAGGCAAAAATGTATTGGATCAACGACAGATAGATTTGCTGCTCAAAGAGCTGGATGGGACGGAAAATAAAGAAAATCTTGGCGCTAACGCAATGTTAGGTGTATCAATGGCAGCCGCAAGGGCAGCGGCAGAATCGCTTCATATCCCGTTATTTCGCTATCTTGGCGGCAGTAATGCCTACCGGATGCCTGTCCCGATGATGAATATTTTAAATGGAGGAAAGCATGCGGACAATACGGTGGACTTTCAGGAATTCATGATTGTGCCTGCGATGGCAGGAGAATTTAAAAAGGCACTCCGTATCTGCTCCGAAATCTATCATGTATTAAAATTGCTCTGCAAGGAAAAGGGGTTGTCTACGGGAATCGGCGATGAGGGTGGATTCGCTCCTGATTTGCCGACGGCGGAAGCGGTGTTGGAGCTGATTGTCGAGGCGATTCTGCGGAGCGGTTATATGCCGGGAAAAGACATCGGAATTGCAATCGATGCGGCGGCGAGCGAGTTGTATGACGAATCGCTGAATGTCTATGTATTCGAAGGAGAGGGAAAACTGCAGGATAAGAAAATCGTACGGGATTCCTCGGAACTGATCGGCTATTATGAAAGCCTGATCGAGCGGTATCCGATTTTATCAATTGAGGACGGGCTTCATGAGGATGATTGGGATGGCTGGAAGCAGATGACAAAACGGCTTGGAAAGCGAGTGCAGCTTGTTGGTGACGATCTGTTTGTGACAAATACGAAACGGCTGGAAGCGGGAATTCATCTGGAAACAGCAAATGCTATTCTAGTGAAGGTCAATCAGATCGGGACGCTCAGTGAAGCTTTCGACGCAATTGAAATGGCAAAGAGAAGCGGCTACCAGACGGTTATTTCACACCGTTCGGGAGAAACGGAGGATACGGTCATTGCAGATATTGCCGTTGCCGCAAATGCGGGACAGATTAAGACGGGCGCACCGTGCAGGAGTGACAGGACGGCAAAATACAACCAGCTTCTGCGTATTGAGGAGCTGCTTGGCACAAACGCCGTATATGAGTCTCCATTTGAGGAACTGCATCGATGACAACATTTGTAAGAGGGAGTGTAAAATGTGATACTTTACACTCCCTTTACAAATTTTATACATAACTATGATATCCTGAAAAAAGTGTTCATGCTATTCTTTATCATGTAAGCGGGAAGCAAAATTTTGTGACCGTATGGATTTTTTAAAAATGAAAACAAGAGGAGAAGAGGAACATTATGAAAAATCGTACAATGAAATTAATGACAATGATGGCAGCCGTAACAATGACGGCAGCACTTCTTGCAGGTTGCGGTTCTGCTGCAAGCACAGAGCAGGAACAGCCGGCAGTGACCGAGGAAGTAACCGCTGATGCAGCAGAGGCCCCGGCAGAGGAAACGGCGGCAGTTGAAGAGACAGCACCGGCTGAGAGCAGCTTGTCCGGAAGTGTCACAATGGTAGGCTCTACCTCAATGGAGAAATTTGCAAATGCATTATCGGAAGTATTTATGCAGGAAAATCCCGGCGTAACCGTCAGCGCGGAATTCGTAGGCTCCAGTGCGGGAATTGAAGCATTGCTTGCAGGAACAGCTGATATCGGAAATTCTTCAAGAAATTTAAAGGACAGTGAAAAAGAAGGCGGAGCCGTGGAAAATATCGTGGCATTGGACGGAATTGCAGTTGTCACAGATCCGGCTAATACGGTTGCAGATTTAACAAAAGATCAGCTTATCAGTGTCTTTAAGGGCGAGATTAAAAACTGGGCGGATCTTGGCGGTGAAAGCCAGCCGATCGTTGTAATAGGAAGAGAATCCGGTTCAGGTACAAGAGGTGCGTTTGAAGAACTTCTTGAAATCGAGGATGTTTGTGCTTATGCGAACGAATTGGACAGCACGGGTGCCGTAATGGCAAAGGTAGCGTCCACACCGGGAGCAATCGGATATGTATCTCTTGATGTTGTAGACGACAGTGTGAAGAAATTGACACTTGAAGGAGTGGAAGCATCAGAAGAAACTATTAAAGCAGGTGACTATTTCTTGAGTAGACCGTTTGTTATGGCTACCAAGGGCGAGATTGCAGAACAGAATGAAGCGGTTCAGGCACTGTTTACATATCTCCAGTCGGATGCAGGAAAGGAACTGATCAAATCCGTCGGTTTGATTACGGTAGATTAACCAAAATACGAAAAGCGGCGGTGAATATATGGACGCGAAGCATGAAACGATCATTGGTTCTTATAAAAACAAAAAAAGAGTAGAAGTGATTGCACAGATGGTTTTTACCATCTGTGCATTAGCGGCAATCATAGCAGTAGTCTCGATCAGCGTCTACATGTTGATCGGCGGTGTACCCGCTATATTTAAGGTGGGGTTAAAGGAGATTCTTTTTGGAAGTGTGTGGAAGCCGACGGCGCAGGAACCGCAGTACGGTATTTTATATGTCATTCTGACTTCTATTATCGGCACTTTTTTAGCCATTCTGCTTGGTGTACCGGTCGGCGTTTTTACGGCGATCTTTTTGGCCGAGACGGCACCGAAAAGAGTGGTCTCTATTGTAAAGCCTGCGGTAGAACTGCTTGCAGGAATTCCATCGGTTGTTTATGGCCTGCTTGGCCTTTTGATTTTAAATCCGCTTATGTATAAGCTCGAACTATTTTTATTCCGGGATTCGACGACGCATCAATTTACCGGTGGAGCCAATTTGATCTCGGCGATTCTTGTACTTGCGATTATGATCCTGCCAACCGTCATCAACGTCAGTGAAACGTCGATACGGGCAGTGCCCGAGCATTTAAGGAGTGCTTCGCTTGCGGTAGGCGCTACAAATATCCAAACAATTTTTAAAGTGATCCTCCCTGCGGCCAAGTCGGGAATTGTAACCGCAATTGTGCTAGGCGTGGGAAGGGCAATCGGAGAAGCGATGGCAATTTCACTTGTATCAGGAAGTTCCGTTAATTTTCCGCTTCCGTTTAATTCCGTCCGGTTCCTGACGACGGCGATCGTCAGTGAAATGGGCTATGCTACGGATCTGCACAGGGAAGTACTGTTTACGATCGGTCTCGTATTGTTTATCTTTATTATGCTGATCAATAGCATGCTGACAAAGCTTCTCAAGAACGGAGGAAAAGAAGATGTATAATTCTGCTGTTTCAATTTATACGGACCCAATGAGTGATAGTACCTGTTCCATTTACGGAGGGAAAAAAAGGAGGTTTTCTGATATTGCATTACAGACGATGATCGATTTTTCTGCCGCAATTTCCATCCTTCTCCTCTTATTTATTGTTTGCTATGTGGCAGTGCGGGGGATCGGCACGATCAATTTGGAATTTTTAACAACTGTCCCGAGTACAATTAACGGCACCTTTGGTATTGCAGGAAATATTGTCAACACACTGTATTTAATTGTGCTGACTTTGCTCATAGCTACACCGATCGGAATCGGTGCGGCCATTTACTTAAATGAATATGCGAAGCCGGGGCGTCTGGTCAGGCTTATAGAATTTACGACGGAGACGCTTTCGGGCATTCCATCCATCATATTTGGTCTGTTTGGCATGATTTTCTTTGGCTCTGCACTGGGTTTGCAGTATTCTCTTTTGACAGGCGCGCTGACGATGACACTTATGATTTTGCCGCTCATCACGCGTAATACACAAGAGGCTCTGAAGACTGTGCCGGACAGTTACAGATCCGGTGCGCTTGGCATCGGCGCCACAAAGTGGTATATGATCAGAACAATCCTGATTCCTTCCGCACTGCCCGGAATTGTGACAGGTGTAATCCTTGCAATCGGAAGGATTGTCGGAGAATCGGCGGCTCTTTTGTTCACTGCGGGAAGCGGTTTTTTGCTTCCGAAATCCGGCCTCGGACTTCTTGAAAAAGTTTTTCAGCCGGGCGGCACACTGACGATTCAATTATATCTGTGCATGTCGAAGGCACAGTACGATGAAGCATTCGGCATTGCGTTTATCCTTCTGCTGATTGTGCTGATTATCAATTTTCTAACGAAGTATGCTGTGAGAAAGTTGGATGTAGGCTCGGTAAAAACTACTGATAAGACGGACGGAGGGGCTTTCGGTGAATAAACTCAGTATTGCTAAACTAAATTTATATTACGGTGAAAATCATGCGTTAAAGGATGTGGATATGGATATCAAGGAAAAGGCAATTACGGCTTTTATAGGTCCAAGCGGCTGCGGAAAATCCACATTTATAAAAACGTTAAATAGGATGAATGATCTTGTAGAAAATGTAAGGATTGAGGGAGAAATCAAACTGGACGGCGAGAATATTTATGATCCCCGTGTCGACACGACACTTCTTCGAAAAAAAATCGGTATGGTATTTCAGCAGCCGAATCCGTTTCCGATGAGCATTTATGATAATGTTGCTTACGGCCCTCGCATCCATGGAATCAAGGCCAAGGATCAGCTCGATCAAATTGTAGAGGAAAGTTTAAAGGGTGCCGCTATTTTTGACGAAGTAAAAGACCGTCTGAAAAAATCGGCGCTCGGGTTATCCGGCGGTCAGCAGCAGCGTCTTTGTATCGCCCGTGCGCTCGCGGTAAAACCTGAGGTGCTTTTGATGGATGAACCAACCTCGGCACTGGATCCGATTTCAACGCTGAAAATTGAAGATTTGATGCAGGATTTAAAAAAGACCTATACGGTTGCGATCGTCACACACAATATGCAGCAGGCGGCACGAATTTCTGACTATACGGCTTTTTTTCTGCTCGGAGAGGTTGTGGAATTTGATGCGGCAGATATTATTTTCTCCCATCCAAAGGATAAGCGGACAGAGGATTACATCACAGGAAGATTTGGGTGAAAAATGTTCTTGCCTGCTTTGTAAAAAATAGATATGATAGAGAGGGATCGACATGAGAACGCGAACAAATTTTGAATATGCGCTGGAAGATCTGCATAAGGATATGGAGGAAATGGGAAACCGTGTCGAGCAGGCCATAGAGGATTCCGCGCATGCGCTGGAGAAGCAGGATATTGCCCTGGCAAAGCGGATTGTTCAGAACGACAGGCTGATTGATGATATGGAAAAGGCGATTGAAGCAAAGTGCCTGTCTCTAATTACAAAGGAACAGCCGATTGCAAGAGATTTGCGCGTTGTATCGGCGACGCTTAAATCTGTTACGGATATCGAGCGGATCGGAGATCATGCGTCAGACGTTGCCGAGCTTGTGATCAGGAACGGAGAAAGCAATTTATATGGGATTTCCGATGTGATGCCGCAGCTCGTTAAGGAAGCAAAAAACATGGTGTACAGGGCCGTACATGCCTTCATGAAGAGAGAGATTGAAGAGGCCAGAGAGGTCATTGCGTCAGACGATATTGTAGATGATTTATTCAATCAAATGAAGGAAGAAATTGTGAGGCATTTTAAAGAGGAATCCGTCAATCCTGATATGCTTGTGGATCTGTTGATGGTTGCAAAGTATATGGAACGGATCGGAGATCATGCGGTCAATATCTGTGAATGGGAGATTTTCAGGGAGACGGGCTCGGTGGATAATACAAGACTGCTGTAGCCCTGCAAAAGGAGATAAGCTATGGCAAAAATCTTTGTAATTGAAGACGATGAGAATATCAGCAATTTAATTAAAATGGCGCTGGAAGGATATGGTTATGAAGTGAGCCTGTTTGAGGATGCGGAAACAGCGCTTGGTGAACTGAAAATACAGCTTCCCGATCTTGCCATTTTTGATCTGATGCTGCCCGGTATGGATGGATTGACGGCAATCGAGCAAATCAGACAGATGGACACCGTAAAAAATATTCCAATGCTGATTTTAACCGCAAAAGACAAGGAATATGATAAGGTGCTTGGCCTTGACAAGGGCGCTGATGATTATATGACGAAGCCGTTTGGAGTCATGGAGTTGGCGGCAAGAGTGCGCTCCCTGCTGAGAAGAGGGGTAAGAACTGAAGCAAAGGATGAACAGCAGCAGATCAAAATCCGGGAGCTTATGATCGATACGGCTACGCGGGATGTAGTTGTAGGCGGAGAGAATATTGAGCTTACCTATAAAGAGTTTGAGCTTTTGCTTTATCTGATAGAAAACAGCAAGCGGGTCGTTTCAAGAGAAGAACTTTTAAATCATCTGTGGGGTTATGAATGTGATGTAGAGACACGCACAGTTGATATTCATATCGGCACACTCAGAAAAAAATTAAAAGAGACCGGCACGACGTATATCAAAACGCTGCGCAATGTCGGCTACCGTTTTGTAATGCCGGACTAATTACGCAGAAAGAGGCGCATGGATGAAAAAAGCAATTATCAACCGTTTTTTATTCATACTGACATTCGCGTTGCTTGTCAGCGGAGTCATTGCATACCTGACTGCAAGCGGACGACTGCTTGAAAATACAAAAGACGGGATGTTAAAAACGCTGGAGGTCATCGACTATGCGCTCGATTATCAGGGAGATGTTGTAAAGCAGCTGGAACAATTGAACAGTCAGGTGCTTGATGCGGATGAGCGTGTTACTATCATAAAAGATGACGGAGTCGTTGTGGCTGATACTGATTATGCGAACACGAGCGCATTGGAGAATCATCTGAAAAGAGAGGAAATCAAAGCGGCGATTGAATACGGCATCGGCTATAGTATCCGGTATTCCGACACGTTGCATGAAAAAATGCTCTATACGGCGATGCTGTCAAAGGAAAGCAATTACATCCTGCGTCTGTCAATCAGATATACCGGTACGGAAGATTATATTCGTGCACTGGCGCCTGCTTATATTATTGGGGCTGTAATTGTGCTTGGAATTTCTATGAGTCTTTCTCTCGGACTGTCCGACGCAGTAACAAGGCCTCTTAAGGAAATTACGGACGAGATGTCTATCGTACAGGGCGAAATACCAAATTTTCATTTTAAGACCTATCGTTATCCGGAGCTGAACCGGATTTCTTATACGACAGATAAGCTCACAAATGAAATTAAGGAGTATGTCGAAAAGGTTGATTTTGAAAAACAAGTCAGGCAGGAGTTTTTTTCCAATGCTTCTCATGAACTCAAAACACCGATTACCTCAATTAAGGGCTATGCGGAAATATTGCAGAACGGTTTTGCCAAAACCGAGGAATCAAAGGAGGACTGTATCCGCCGTATTATTAAAGAAGCGGATCATATGACGACATTGATCAATGATATTCTTATGATTTCTAAACTTGAGACGAAGGAAGATCACATCGACATTTCCAAAATCCGGCTGATCCCGCTTTTGGAAGATATTATGGAGTCAGTTGAACCGCTTGCAAGGGAGAACGACATCCGAATCCGGGTGGACTGCAAGCCGGTCTCGATTTTTGGTTCTGCAAGGCAGTATAGAGAGCTTTTGATGAATCTGATCACAAACGCGATTCTTTATAACAAGCCTTCAGGGGAAGTGTTTGTCGTCATAAGAAAGCTGCCGGAGTTACTGCGGGTAGAGGTGAAGGATACTGGTATCGGCATTTGTAAGGAGGATCGGGAACGGATTTTTGAACGGTTTTATCGTGTCGATAAAGGAAGAAGCCGAAAAATGGGTGGTACGGGCTTGGGCCTTTCTATCGTAAAGCACATCGTTGCATTTAACGGCGGAAAAATCAGTCTGGAGAGCGAACCGGGTATGGGAAGTAAATTTTTAGTGGAGCTTCCGCTGATTGATAAAGGAGATAAAGCCGCAGTGGAGACTGCTTTGACAGATGGACAAGAAATTCTGTAAAGTTGACATCTTTTCATTGGCGGAAACATATAATGAAATTGTGTGGAAATTCAAACGACTTTAAGGAGGGCATAATTCATTATGGTAGAGTTGCATGTCAAATTAAATACAGATGAGGAAATCAATCGGTTTGTTTTTATCAATAACAGCATTCATTATGATACTGATCTTGTATGCGGGAAAAAGGTAGTCGATGCCAAATCAATGCTTGGTATTCTAAGCCTGGATTTGTCAAATGTGTTGACACTTTTGATCAACGCAGACAGAAGAGAGGAGAGCTGGTTAAAAAAGCTGTATGAACCGTTATATCAGGGAAAGGATTTCCTGATCCGGGCATAAAATAAAATCGGAGAATAAAAATCCGGCCATATGACAGCAATCCGCATTTTCATGCCGGTTGGCCGTCATATAGCCGGATGCTTATTTTATCAGAGAAAACAAATCCTGATAGAAACCGGGATAGGAGATATTTACACACTCGCTTCCGATAATTTCGGTTTTTCCTTCGGCACTGAGACCCGCGACGGCAAATGACATCGCAACACGGTGGTCGAGTCTGGAGCCGATGATGGCACCGTGAAGAGGTCTTCCTCCCTCAATAATCATGCCGTCCTCCGTAGCAGTGATGGAGGCCCCCATTTTTGTGAGATTTTCAACCATCACATCGATACGATTGGATTCTTTTACTTTTAATTCCTGCGCATCCTTAATGACTGTTTTTCCTGTGGCAAAGCAAGCGAGAACAGCAAGAATCGGAATTTCATCTATTAATGTGGGAATCAGTTCGCCTTCGATTGTGATTCCGTGCAGGATGCTTGATTTTACAATAATATCTGCGCGCGGCTCCGTACTTTCCTGTTTATCGCAAAGAGTAATCCGACCACCCATCTGTCTGACGGCCTCAAGAATACCGCTGCGCGTTGGATTGATGCCGACATTTTTAATGAGAATTTCGGAATTTGGCACAATGAGTCCGGCTGTGATAAAATAGGCAGCGGAGGAAATATCTCCCGGCACATCCACGAGCTGGCCTTCCAGACGAGGGCGGGGAAGCACAGTGGCCGTTGTGCCTTCAGTGCGAACCGTTCCGCCGAAGTAGCGGATCATTTGCTCGGAATGGTTTCTGGATAAATAAGGCTCATTCACACTCGTTTCGCCGTCTGCATAAAGGCCGGCAAACAACAATGCTGATTTTACCTGAGCAGATGCAACAGGGCTCTCATAATGGATGCCCTTCAACGGACGGCCTTCGATCAAAAGGGGAGCACAGTCATTGCCAGCCTTGCTTCGAATCGATGCGCCCATCATGGAAAGTGGTGCCATAATCCGTTTCATCGGTCTGCGGTTAATCGAATCATCCCCGCTTAATTCAGAGGAAAATGGCTGTGCGGCTAAAATTCCGGATAAAAGCCTCGTCGTCGTGCCGCTGTTTCCTACGTCGAGCACTGTCTGCGGCGCTGTCAGGCCTGACAGCCCTTTTCCGTAAACAAGAATGGTTTCCGAATCCTTTTCTTCAATCGTGATGCCAAGATGCCTGAAGCATTGAATCGTAGAAAGACAGTCCGCCCCGTTTAGAAAGTGTCTGATCTCCGTCATTCCTTCCGCTAAGGTACCGAGCATGACTGCACGGTGGGAAATCGATTTGTCTCCGGGAATGATCAGCTCTCCTTTCAGGGAATCAGCTTTTTCAAATATCATAGACATGATTAATTCCTTTCTATTACAAAATATCCGTTTTCTTTAAGCGTATGAAGCGCTTTTACAGAAGATGCGGCATTATAAAATTCTATACGAAGAACACCTTCCTCAAATTCCCGGTTGTGCAGGATGCCGATGTTCTTAATACTGATTCCGGTATCGGCAAGTAAGACAGCAATTTTTGCAATTCCGCCTGTTTCATCTGCAATATCACAATACAATGCATAGATCTTCCTGATCGATCCAAGTGTATTGTCTGACATCGAATCCCGGTAGTCCTTAGCCTCCTGAAAAAAGCTGCCAATCTGAGTGCGTTCCTTTGAATTAAGCTGTTTTTGAAACTGCTTTAATTCCTCAATATAGTCTGATAACATCATACTGATCTTTTCCTGATTCGTCAAACAGATATCTTCCCACATGCGGACATTGGAAGAAGCGATTCTCGTCATGTCCTTAAAACCGCCGGCAGCAAGTGTTCTCATATAATGCTCCGGACTGTCATGCTTGATCAGAAAATGTACGAGTGAGGCGGCAATGACATGAGGCAAATGACTGATGACAGCCGTTACCGTATCATGCATATCCACGGACAGGATAATGGGCAGCGCGCCAAGGGAAGAAATAAACGTCTCAAATTCCCGGACAAGCTCTTTGGGTACATGTTCGGCAGGTGTCAGAATATAGTAGGCATTTTCAAGCAAGCGTTCCGCGGAATTAACATAGTCAGACTTTTCGGAGCCGGTCATTGGATGTCCGCCGATAAAAAAACCTGAAAATCCAAGAGAGCACAGTGTTTGATGGATTTCGCCCTTTACGCTGCCGACATCGGTCAAAATGCAGGAAGGAGAAAGGTAAGGAAGCAGCCGCTTTATATTTTCGTTGTTATACAATACCGGTGCGCATAAAAAAATATAATCACACGCCGCAAAGGAGTCGTTAATCGCGGGACAGATTCCGGAAATGGTGCCTTCTTTTTCGGCAAGCAAAAGAGAGCTCTGATCGATATCATAAGCAAGGATTACGGAAGCCGGATAAAATTTTCTGATTGACTTTGCGATCGAGCCGCCAATCAGCCCAAGACCGATAAAGCCTATACACAGCTGTTTCATATATTCATTCTCCTAAAACAATCGACAGTCGCAATGGATTTAAAACCTGCGGTTCATCAACCCGCAAAACGGCCTGATTTCCTCACATAGAGAATCAAACTGCGGGAAGGTTAATGACTGAGGACCGTCGGAGAGCGCCTTGGAGGGATTGTTGTGCACTTCAATCATCAGTCCGTCGGCACCCGCGGCAACCGCTGCCTTTGCGAGCGGATTCACATAGGCCCGCACACCTGTTGCATGAGAAGGATCTACGATGACCGGCAGATGTGTTTTTGATTTTAAAACCGGTACGGCGCTGATATCGAGTGTGTTTCTTGTCGAAGTCTCAAATGTACGAATCCCTCGTTCACAGAGCACGACGTTCGAATTTCCTTCCGCAATAATATATTCGGCGGCATTGAGCCATTCATCAATCGTTGCGGAAAGTCCGCGCTTTAATAAAACAGGAAGACCCGTCCGACCGACCTCCTTCAGTAAAAAGAAATTCTGCATATTACGTGCGCCGATTTGCAGCATATCCACATATTTCACGGCGGCATTGACCGCATCGAGGCTGACGACTTCACAGATCGTCGCAAGTCCCGTTTCTTTTCCTGCCTCCTGCATGTATTTTAAACCTTCCTCTTCGAGGCCCTGAAAGGCATAGGGAGATGTGCGGGGCTTATATGCGCCGCCTCGGACGATCGTCGCACCGGCTTTTTTGACCTCTCTCGCAATAATCATGAGCTGATCTTCATTTTCTACGGCGCATGGTCCGGCCATAATCGTCAGATTGTCAGGTCCGATCGTGGTATTGCCTACCTTAACAGCAGTGGGTTCGGGATGGAATTTTTTGTTGGAAAGCTTATAGCTCTCGGTCAGGGGAACAACTTTGTCAACGCCTTCGAATATTTCAAGGTTGTCATTCGAAAGCTGCGTCTTATCTCCGATGACGCCGATGATGGTGACCTGGCGCCCCTCGGAAAGATGAGCCTCCAGTCCTTTTTGGCGGATCAGGGATACAACGTCGTCTATATTGTTTTTAGTAGCGGTTGATTTCATTACAATAATCATAATTATCCGGTCCTTTCTTTATTTAATTAATCACTTTTCTTATTCTATAGCTTGTATCCTCAAATGTCAATACTGCGGCACTTTAAAGCGCAACGCTTTTAAGCGATAAATTTTCTAAAAATTATGAAATATTACTACAATTATAAAAAAATATATGAAAACCACTTGTTAAAATTGCATAATACTATTGCAAAACATGTTCAAATTTATTACAATATTCACATGGCGTGTGTGAATTGGCAGAAGGGAATTGCTATTATTCACAAACTCAAAACAACAACTTGATATGGAGGAACCCAATATGAATGTTTACACAAGTGACAAGATTCGAAATGTGGTGCTGTTAGGACATGGAGGCTGCGGTAAGACAACGCTTGTTGAGGCAATGGCACACTTATCAGGCATTACGTCCCGTATGGGAAGAACCAGTGACGGAAATACAATCAGTGATTACGATAAAGAAGAGCAGAAACGCCAATTTTCAATCGGTACCAGCGTTGTGCCGATTGAATGGGATTCACATAAAATAAACCTGTTGGATTCACCGGGATATTTTGATTTTGTAGGAGAAGTGGAGGAAGCGGTCAGCGCGGCTGCGGGAGCGGTCATTGTGGTATCCGGCAAGGCCGGAATCGAGGTCGGAACGGAAAAGGCATGGGAGTTCTGTGAAAAATATAAGCTGCCGAGGATCATTTTTGTGACGGATATGGACGTGGATAACGCAAGCTTCCGTCAAGTGGTAGAGGATTTGACGGAACGGTACGGAAAGTCGATTGCACCGTTCCATCTTCCGATCCGTGAAAATGAGAAATTCGTCGGTTACGTCAATGTAGTAAGTGAGACGGGCAACCGCTGGACCAGCGGCGGCAAAGTCGAATCGTGTCCGATTCCGGATTATTCTCAAGCCAATTTGAAAATTTGCCGTGATGCGCTGATGGAGGCTGTTGCGGAAACGAGCGAGGATTTCATGGAACGCTATTTCAGCGGAGATTCCTTTTCGGATGCGGAAATCAGATCGGCTCTGCGCGCCAATATTATCGACGGCAGCATCGTACCCGTGACGATGGGCTCCAGTATTCTCTGTCAGGGAATGTATACGCTGATGGATGATATTATTAAGTATTTTCCAAGCCCGGACGCGAGAAAGCTGGCCGGCATCAATGTCAAAACAAATGCGATCTTTGAAGCGGATTATGATTTCTCAAAGCCGAAGTCCGCGGTGATCTGGAAGACGATCATTGACCCTTTCATCGGCAAATATTCACTCGTTAAAGTTTGCTCCGGCGTCATCAAATCCGACGATACCCTATATAACTATGATAAAGATATTGAAGAACGTGTATCTAAGCTGTATGTGCTGCAGGGAAATAAGCCGATCGAGGTGCAGGAGCTGCATGCCGGTGATCTTGGCGCAATCCCGAAGCTGACGGGAGCGAGGACGGGGGATACACTTTCCACAAAGGCTAATACAATTCAATACGCAAAGACCGAAATCAGCAAGCCATACACGTACATGCGCTATAAGGCAAAGAATAAAGGGGATATTGATAAGATTTCCGGCGCTCTTCAGAAGATGATGAATGAAGATCTGACACTGAAAAATGTCAATGATGCGGAAAACAGGCAGACACTTCTTTATGGCATGGGTGACCAGCATCTTGAAATCATTGTAAGCAAACTGCTTAATGTTTATAAAGTAGAAATTGAGCTTTCACAGCCGAAGGTGGCATACCGCGAAACAATCAAAAAAACATCTGATGTGGAATCTAAATATAAAAAGCAGTCGGGCGGACACGGACAATACGGACATGTTAAGATGAAATTTGAACCGTTGAATGACTTAAGCAAAGCATATGAATTTGAGCAGAAGGTTGTAGGTGGTGCCGTTCCTAAAAACTTCTTCCCAGCAGTGGAAAAGGGTATGGCGGATTCCGTATTAAAGGGACCGATGGCGGCTTATCCGGTCGTCGGTGTAAAGGCAATTTTGTATGACGGTTCCTACCATCCGGTAGATTCTTCCGAACAGGCATTTAAGATGGCAACGATTCAGGCGTTTAAGAAGGGCTTCATGGAAGCTGGGCCGATCCTGCTTGAGCCAATTGCGACCATAAAGGTGACAGTGCCGGACTCCTATACGGGTGATGTCATGGGTGATCTGAATAAGCGCAGAGGCCGGGTGCTCGGCATGAATCCGGCCGTGGGCGGCAAGCAGGTCGTCGAGGCGGAAATTCCGATGACAGGGCTGTTCGGCTATTGCACAGTACTGCGTTCCATGACAGGCGGACGAGGCACATACGAATATGAATTTGACCGCTATGAGCAGGCACCATCCGATGTACAGGAGAAGGAAGTTGCGGCAAGAGCGAGCAAACTGACAGATGAAACGACAGAGGATTAATATAAAAAAGCAAGCAGTTGAAAGACCCGGGATTAAGATGCGCCGGGTCTTTTTAATTCCTATGAACGAAAAGCACTCTGTACAATTTCCTGTAAAATAAACAGAAATATTAATTGACAAAATAATAATTTGAAAATATTATAAATATATAAACGAAACAAAAAAGACTTTCGAACGAAAGTGCGAGGTAAAAGGGAGGGGACATGAAGGCAATCGAAAATCGGCATTCGAAGATATTGGAGGATTTGAGCCGGGCGGGCCGTATGGAGGTCACTGCATTGGCGCTTAACTACCAAGTATCGGTCGTTACGATGAGAAAGGATCTGGCCGAATTGGAGGAAAGAGGGCTTTTAAGGCGGGAACAGGGCTTTGCTATTTTAGAAGAGAACGATATGAAGCGCCGGCTGGCTGCCAATCATGCCACGAAATGCCGGCTGGCAAAAAGGGCCGCCCAGCTTGTAGATGATGGGGAAATTGTTATGATTGAGTCGGGCTCTTGCTGTATTCTCTTGGCGGAGGAAATCTGCAGGACAAAAAAGGATGTGACGATTGTAACAAATTCTGTTTTTATGACGGATTATATCGGCAGGATGCAGAGTGTACGGCTTGTACTTTTAGGCGGAGACTATCAGAGAGATTCTCAGGCGGTAGTCGGACCTGTTACAAGGGCAAGTGCGCAATTGTTCCATGTGAGCAGGCTGTTTGCCGGGACGGACGGTTATTTGTCCGGAGTCGGCTTTACCGGAGATAACCATCTCAGGGTCGAGACGATCCGCAATATGGCCGAAAATGCAGAAGAAACCGTAATCCTGACCGAGTCTTTAAAATTTTTGCACAGAGGTGTTGTTCCCTTATTTCGGGCAGGGGAAGTGGGTTGTGTAGTAACGGACAGCAGTGCTGAACAATCTGTTCAGGATGAACTGAAAAAAGAAGGCATCAAATTAATGCTTATTTAATGCAAAGGAGAGAATCATGGAAATTTTATTAGATACGGCTAATTTAGAACTGATTCAAAAATACAATGAAATTTATGAAATTGCAGGAGTAACTTCCAATCCGACGATTTTGTCAAAGGAAAAAGCGGACTTCTTCCCGCTCTTAATAAAAATCAGGGATATTATCGGGAATAAGCAGCTTCATGTGCAGGTTACCGGGATTACCTGCGAGCAGATGCTAGAGGAAGCGCAGAGAATTGTTTCCGTGCTCGGAAGGGATACTTATATCAAGGTGCCTGCAAATGAAGAAGGGATCAAGACAATGAAGACACTGAAAGAAAAAGAGTTCAGGGTGACGGCAACTGCTGTTTATATGCCTCAGCAGGCGATGCTGTCGGCGTCTGTGGGCGCAGATTATGTGGCACCGTATTATAACCGGATCTGCAACTTGAGTATCGACGGCAAAATGGTAATCCGTGAGATTTCCGAACTATTTAAAAAGCATGAGCAAAAGACAAAAATATTAGCTGCAAGCTTTAAAAATACACAGCAGATCATGGAAGCGTTAAATGCAGGTGCCCAAGCCGTAACCGCATCTCCAGAACTGTATACCCAGATGGTAAGCAGTCCGATGATCGACGCAGCAATCGCAGGCTTTTCTTCAGACTGGAAGAAAGTATACGGCGATATGCAAATAGACCAATTATAAACGGACAGGAGAATCAAGATGGCACAATATCTTATTGCTCATGATCTGGGCACATCAGGAAATAAGGCAACACTTTTCACCGTGGACGGAAAATTTGTAACAAGCTGCGTAATACCATATGACGTACATTACTTCGGGCAAAATTGTGCCGAGCAGGATCCCGATAACTGGTGGAACGCGGTATGTCTCGCGACAAAACGAGTGCTTCAAGGAATTTCACCGTCGGAAGTTTCAGCGGTTTCCTTTTCGGCACAGATGCAATGCTGTTTAATGGCAGATAAGGACGGAAATCCGCTTCGTCCCGCAATTATCTGGGCAGATCAGCGCGCGGTAAAAGAGGCAGGCAGACTTGAAAAGGAAGTTGGCTTTGACAGAGTTTATGAAATAACGGGGCATCGGCTGAGCCCCGGCTATACGATTGAAAAGGTAATGTGGATCAAAGAAAATGAGCCGCAGGTGTATGCGAAAACAGAAAAAGTTCTCCAGGCGAAGGATTATATTCTTTTTCGTCTGACCGGAATATTTGCGACGGATTATTCGGATGCATCAGGAACAAATGCATTTGACCTGGAGGCGCTGGACTGGTCGGAGGAAATTTTACGGGCGGCAGGTATTTCCGCACAAAAGCTTCCGCAGCTGCATGCGTCTACCGATGTCATCGGCACTGTAACAAAGGAGGCAGCTGCCGCGACCGGACTGTGTGAGGGGACGCCGGTCGTCTGCGGTGGAGGAGATGGGCCGTGTGCCGCATTGGGCGCGGGCTGTATTCATGAAAATCAATTATTTACAACGTTCGGAACATCGGCATGGATCGGCGGTACGACGAAAAAAAAGTTTCTCGATGAAGAAAAAGTGTTTTTTTGCTTTGCACATGTGATTCCGGGCTGTTATATGCCATGTGGGGCGATGCAGGCAGCCGGCAGTTCTTATTCTTATATCAGAACAGTGCTCGGAGCGGACAAATCTTATGAGGAATTAAATCGGATGATCGAACAGTCTCCGGCAGGCGCGAAAGAGCTTGTTTTCCTGCCGTATCTGCTTGGTGAGAGAAGTCCGCGCTGGAATTCCAAAACGAGCGGCGCATTTTTGGGAATCAGAATGCATCACAGAGCAGAAGACTACGTACGCGCGGTGCTTGAGGGTGTCGGCTATAATCTGGAGCTGATTTTGCAGGCATACCGGAAATATCTTACTGTCGATTCAATGATTTTGACCGGAGGCGCCGCGAAAGGGGATGTGGTATGTCAGATATTGTCGGATATTTTTTCTGCGAGACTTCATACTCCGGACCATGTGGAGGAGGCTACTTCGATAGCGGCTGCGATGATAGCAGGTGTCGGTGCGGGAGTCTATGACAGCTTCGATGAAATTGAACGGTTTTTAAAGCTGCAAAAGGAATATATCCCAAATAACAAGAATGAAAAGACCTATGAAAAGTTGAAAGAGATTTTTGACAGCAGTTATTTTGCGCTTCAACCGATATTTGAAATGTTCTGAGTTTCTGTTTAAAATTCAAATCAGTCATGGAAATGCCTTGACAGTGAACCGGAACATAGTTAAAATAAAAACGTCGTATGGTGAATTGTATATTTCAAACAGCCGCGACGGTGAAAATTACTGCCCTTTCGTCCCTAAACAGGCGGCAGGGCTGTTTTTATACAATGTACGCTCACACACGAGAAATAAAGTATTGATAAATGATGGAGGAATGCAAAATGGCAGTACCTTATAACCACAGAGAAGTGGAACAGAAATGGACAAAGGAATGGGAGAAGGCGCCCGTCAATGTGAATGACGGAACGCGGCCGAAATATTATTGCCTTGATATGTTTCCGTATCCGTCGGGCAACGGACTGCATGTCGGTCATTGGAGAGGCTATGTGATTTCCGACGTATGGAGCAGATATAAGCTGCTTAACGGATATTATATTATTCATCCGATGGGTTGGGATGCGTTTGGGCTTCCCGCCGAAAACTATGCGATTAAGATGGGGGTGCATCCTGCGAAATCCACGGCGGAGAATGTGGCCAATATAAAGAAGCAGATCAACCAGATTGCGGCGTTGTATGATTGGGATATGGAAGTCAACACGACCGATCCTGACTTTTATAAATGGACACAGTGGATTTTTGTTAAGATGTTCAAAGCCGGCCTTGCTTATGAAAAGGAAATGCCTATCAATTGGTGCCCCTCCTGTAAGACCGGGCTTGCAAACGAAGAGGTTGTCGACGGAAAATGTGAGCGCTGCGGAACCGAAGTGACAAAAAAGAACTTAAAGCAGTGGATGTTAAAGATTACAAGCTATGCGGACAGACTTTTAAAAGATCTGGATAAACTGGATTGGCCGGAAAAGGTCAAAAAGATGCAGACAGACTGGATCGGGAAATCTTATGGCGCAGAGGTTGATTTTCGGGTGGACGGCTTTGATGAAGTTATTACTGTCTATACGACAAGACCTGATACGCTGTACGGCGCGACATTTATGGTGCTTGCACCGGAGCATGCATTGGCGGCAAGACTCGCCAATGATGCTACGCGGGGGGCGGTCGAAAAATATATTTACGATGCTTCAATGAAATCAAATGTGGACAGATTGCAGGATAAGGAAAAGACCGGTGTATTCACGGGTTCTTATGCGATTAATCCGCTGAACAACAAAAAGATTCCGATCTGGCTGTCCGACTATGTGCTTGCGGATTATGGAACGGGCGCAATTATGTGCGTACCGGCACATGACGACAGAGATTTTGATTTTGCGAAAAAATTTGATATTCCGATCGTTCAGGTCATTGCAAAGGACGGCAGGGAAATCGAGCACATGACGGAAGCCTACACGGAGGCTGCCGGAACGATGATCAATTCCGGAGACTGGAACGGGATGGAATCGGGCGTTCTTAAAAAAGAAGCGCCTCTCATAATTGAACAGCAGGGATTCGGTAAAAAAACGGTCAACTATAAGCTGCGTGACTGGGTTTTCTCAAGGCAGCGTTACTGGGGGGAGCCGATTCCGATCATTCATTGTCCGGACTGCGGCTGCGTACCGGTGCCTGAGGAGGAGCTTCCGCTGCTCCTTCCCGAAGTGGAGTCTTATCAGCCGACGGGCACGGGTGAGTCTCCGCTTGCCGATATTACGGATTGGGTAACTACAACATGTCCGGTATGCGGAAAGCCCGCAAAAAGAGAGACAAATACAATGCCTCAGTGGGCAGGCTCCTCCTGGTATTTTTTAAGATATATAGACAGCCACAACAAGGAAGAACTTGTCAACCGTGAAAAGGCGGATGCAATGCTTCCTGTGGATATGTATATCGGCGGCGTCGAGCATGCAGTGCTGCATTTGCTGTATTCAAGATTTTATACGAAATTTTTAAATGACATCGGAGTCGTTGATTTTGACGAACCGTTTACAAAACTGTTTAATCAGGGTATGATTACCGGAAAGAACGGCATCAAGATGAGCAAGTCCAAGGGCAATGTCGTATCGCCGGACGATCTCGTGCGTGATTACGGTTGTGATTCCCTAAGACTTTACGAACTGTTCGTCGGCCCTCCGGAGCTGGATTCCGAATGGGATGACAGAGGCATCGACGGCGTTTACCGTTTCCTGACAAGACTTTGGAATCTTGTTTTGGATAATTGCGAAAAGAATGTTCTGGCGAATGGCGAAATGTTGAAATACCGGAATAAGATGATTCATGATATTACAAACCGTCTTGATAATTTCAGTTTAAATACGGTTGTATCCGGTTTTATGGAATACAATAATAAGTTTATTGAACTGGCAAAAACAGACGGTATTGATAAAGGAACTCTTGAGACGATTGTTCTTTTGCTTTCTCCGTTTGCTCCGCATATCAGTGAAGAGCTTTGGAGCCGTTTGGGACATACGCAGTCCGTATTTGCACAGGAATGGCCGAAGGCTGATGCAGAGGCGATGAAGGATACGGAAAAGGAGGTTGCCGTACAGATTAACGGAAAGACGAAGGTCGTTGTAAAGATCGCTGTGGAAGCCGATCAGGAAACGGCGATTGCCGCCGGAAAAGCAGCACTTGGCAATAAGCTTGCGGGTACGATCGTAAAGGAAATTTATGTTCCGGGAAGGATCATTAATATTGTTTGCAGGTAGGCTTTAAGAATCGTTTCAGGGGGCACTGTTATGTGGGTGGATTTTGTGAAAAGTATACGAGATTTGACTCTGCTGTCTATCAGTCTGCGGTTAATACTTGCGATATTTGCAGGAATATTAATTGGTATTGACCGCGGAATGAAGCGGCGCGGAGCCGGAATAAAGACCCATGTGCTTGTTTGCCTTGGCTCGACTGTCGTCATGATGACCGGGCAATATATTTACAATTATTTCGGTTCGGAGAATGATATCAGCCGCCTGGGGGCTCAGGTCATCAGCGGTATCGGTTTTCTGGGTGTAGGGACGATCATTGTGACCGGCAGGAATCAAGTACGCGGCCTGACAACGGCGGCGGGCTTATGGGCGTGTGCCTGCATTGGTCTTGCGTTCGGTATCGGATTTTACGAAGGCGGTCTGATTGCGTTGGCGTTTGTTTATATTACATTTATCGGGCTGACGAAGCTGGATTTATATGTATATCGGCATTCCAAGGTGTTGGAGCTTTATATTGAGGTTGACAGCGGCAAGCGTGCCGTGGAGCTGATGAAAATGCTTCGGAAGCTGGAGCTGCGCGTGGCAGCATTTGAAACAACAAAAACAAAAGTAAAAAATGATTGTGTATCTGTTATGGCGACAATAGAGCTACCCAACCGCCATATGCGCGAGGAGACACTTTTGGAAATTCGCGATATGGCAGGGGTGCTGTTTGTCGAGGACCTGTAACGGAGCTTATTTGAAAAATGAGCTCATTTTAAGAAGCTGTTCGATTCGCTGCACCTCATCCGGTGCACTGTGTTTTCTGATTACGGAAACGATGCGCGTCGTTTCGTCGTTTGTAAATTCAATTCTGTTTGTTCTCGCCTTGGAAAGAAGTGCGAGAAGATAAGGCATTTTTTCCTGCTCCGTTAAATTTTTGGAATCAAATAATATTTTTTTAATAAATTCAATTTTTTCACGATTAATTCCGACAAGTGCCGGATCATTAATCCATTCTGAAGAATCCATAGGATCATCCTTTCTAAATGATGGTTTTAATTATTACATGTTATCTTTAAACTGATTAAACAGTTCCAGCTGTTCAGGCGATAGCATTGCCTCAAACATTGCCGGATTGATTCCGGAGGCCGCAGTGGGAATTTCGTCCTCATCGATGACCTGGATGACAGCTTCCTCGCTGTCGCTGTTTGTTTTACCGGTAAACTGTTTCATCATCTGTACCATATTCATGATTTTTTCCATGTCCATGCCTTCCGCAAACCCGGCGCTGTCCATATTGGTTCCTCCGAAAAAATCGCTGCCCATATTCATTCCATTAAATAGCCCGTCACCATTCATATCCATCATCATTTTAAAAAGAGGCGCATAAGATTCGTACATTGTAAATGCATTGAAAATACCGGAGATTTGGGAAAACATCTGTGTCTCTTCCTCATTTCCAAGTATGGAAAGCGCTGAAAAGAGCGCGTGGTAGTCGGTATTCCACTGGGCATCCTTTGGATACGGAAAAAATGTCTGCGGTTTTCTGAAGAGCGAGATTGTATGAACCAGCTCGGAAAATTTAATATAGACATAGAGCATGCCCTTATCGGCAACCGGCAGAAACGGAAGGGATACCTTCATCATTTTCAGATGACGGGTCGTTGTATAGGAATCAAATTCTGAAATTGAAGAAAAGGCATCTTTTTCCATCAAGCATAAAAATCCCGTCAGCTATATTTGTACTATACTTATGTCTCAACCCCGACTTTTATGCGTGGCGTTACTTTTGTTTGGCATACTTAGAAATTTCCTATTACAAGAAAAGAGAGCACCTGCGAAGGTGCTCTTTTGAGAGAAGTAATTAGCAGAAAGAATTTCCGCCGCAGCAGCTCAGGAGCAGGAGAATGATGATGATACATTCGCATCCGTTACCGCCGGAAGATAAGAGGCCGTTGCCATTGCCGCATCCGCCGCATGAATCATTATTACTGCCGCATCCACCGCACAGACATAATAAAAGAATGATCCAGATAATGGAATTACAGCCACTATCATTCCCGGTACCGCCGCATCCGCAGTGATTTAAGTCGCCCATATTGTTAATCCTCCGATATTTTGTTTATGCTATATAGTATGAGTATCAATAAAAATGGTGACAGCATACAAAAATAAAAATTTAGTAAATTGTAACAAAAAATTGAGACAATATATAGCAAAAAGACTTGATATTTTGCCTAGATATAGTAAAATAAAGAAAGGAATGCGTAAGTATTTCTATTTTGTATAACAGAAAATCTGTTGAAAAGAAGGGCTGTTCTATGCATTCCGCATTGTTTGTTTTAGAAGATTCATCTTTTGCTTGCCAAATCAGAAAACTGCTGAGAACGCGCGATATACAATGCTGTTTCGCACATACGGAAGAGGAAGCGCTTGCAGTCATGGAATGCAATGAGGTAGCGGTGGCTATGATTTCTTTGAGCCTTGCTTCGACTAATGTCGGGAGACTGGCAAAGAAGCTTCTGCATAAGAATGAGCGGCTGCAGCTCCTGCTCTTATTTGAAAAAGCAGACATCAGAAGCGCGATTTTTTTACATAATACGTTCTTTTTCAGCGGGCTGTTTTGCAGGGAGCTGCTTTCAGCAGAAAAGCTGCTGGAGAAGCTTGGAACAGCGCTCCTTCATTACGGTGAAGACGATGGGCAGGAACAGAGGAAGGATGCATTCCTGGAAAAAGAAACGGAATATGAGAATATGATGTTTCAAGTATCTTCGCTGTTGAATGACCGAATGGAGAGCTATCAGGAAATTATTCGTCATTTTCATTTATGCGGCAGGCATCTTCCGGGTATAGGGAGTGAGGATTCACAGGCGGAATATATGGCTGATGTTCTTTCCTATCAGGAACAGATATTGGAGGATTTTGTACGGATCCATCTTCTGAGGGAACCGCTGCCGGAGAGCTTTTTTGCTGCTGCCGAGGAGAAGTTCGACCGTCGCTCATTTAATAAATATTATAAGATTACAAATGAGGTGACAGGGGACATAGCAGGGGATAGCTTTCAAAACATTGCTTTTTTGCTGAGTGCACTATCCTCCTATTTTGATTATTTTTATTCGGAATACAGGGCCCGTGTGATTCTATCAGAAGTTGAACGGTGTTATCTTTTAGACATCCTGTATGAAATCAACCAGAATGAGACGATGAAAAAAGCCGGCAAGGATCTGGCGGGGTTGAATGAAAAATTATTATCTGCCTATGCGGCAAAGGCAGTATATGGGAGTAAAGGTAATATGATGCAGTATAAAATTTATTTTGCAAGATCTCTTTGAAACGAAAGATTAGGAAGAGGAATGTACCATAGTGGCTGAAAAAATAGAAGAAGCGAGACGACGCGACACGGATAGGATTGCTCAAATTCGTCAGAAATGGAATCTCGATCAGATAGAGGACTTGACGGAATTATCCAGCTTGCTGCAGACCGGAAGCATCCGGTTTGAAACAGCTCTTGGCAGAGAGTTTGATGATGAACTGTATGAGAGACTGCAACAGATGAAACAGTGGGACAAAAGGGGACGAAGATCCGCAAAGGCTGCAAAAAAGAATGCGGTGCAGGGAAGTCCTCAGCAAAAGTCCAAATCGGAGGCGGTTCCGGGGAAAGAAATACTGTTAAAAAAAGAAAAGAGCAGAAAGCTGATCATGCGGTTCAGCGCGCTTGTTGCCGTGCTGAGTCTTGGATATTTTATATTTTACAGCTATCAGGCATACAAATCCGGCAGGGAATTTGAAGCACTTTCCGAACTGAAAAATTCAGACTTCACACTTTACAGGCCTGCGCGGGTCACCGTGGATGAGCCGGGAGACACGCCGGATATTCTGGAAGACTATATTACTTTATATAATAAAAATAAAAGTCTAATCGGATGGCTTAAAATTGACGATACAATAATAGACTACCCTGTGATGTATTCCAAAAACGAGGAATATTATTTAGACCATAATTTCAATCAGCAAAAGGATGCTAATGGTTCCCTGTTCATTGATGCACAGTGCAGTATCTGGCCGAGAAGCCAGAATATCATTATCTACGGACATAACATGAAATCGGGAAAGATGTTCGGCAGTCTTAGTAAATATAAAAGTGAAGCCTATTATGAGAAGCATCCTGTGATAAAGTTTGATACGCTTTATAAAAGGGGCGAATATCAGGTTATGTATGTCTTTTCGGAGATTGTTCATGACGAGACGGAGGTGGCATTCAAATATTATCAGTTCGTGAATGCCAATTCAGAGCAGGAATATGATTCTAATATGGAAGAAATGAAAAAAATGTCCCTTTATGATACGGGAATCACATCCAAATACGGTGATGAGCTGATTACACTGTCGACCTGTGATTACACAGCAGGCTCGGAACGCTTTGCGGTCATCGCAAAACGGATCAATTAAATTGCACAAAAGCGAAACGTAAACAGAATAAGTACAGAAGTTAAAGGAGAATGTACATGGCAGCCAAAGTTTCCAAAATGAAAAAAATCAAATTAAAGAAAAGTGCAAGGAGAACGATTGCTGCGTTGCTCATGGTGACAGCCCTGATTGTGGCGGCTGTTCCGGTGCAGGATGTTGTGGCGGTCACCTCGGATGCAACAGGTATTCCGGATCTTGACACAATAGTCGATACGTATAAATTTTGTAATGATACTTCTGTTACAACGGATGCAACAGAGTCCGTATTCGGGTTTCCGTTAGGCGAGGAAGTATCCATTACGCCAAATTCCGGCGGTACGCTCACTTATTATAAAATAAATATGTCGGGCATGCTGGATTCCAGCGTTCCGGTGCCGCTTTATCAATTGCAGAGGCCCATAAGCGGTTCTACCGGGTTTTCCGCCATCAAAAAATATATCGGTACCGGTGGCAGCGGGTATCAGCCTCAAGGGACTATTTATTTGGGAGACGCAGTAGGTTATCAAGATAGCAGCTATGCGGAATCTACCTATTATGTGAGTGACGGATCGGATCTTTACCAGTATTATGAAGAGGTAATGGAAGGAGCGAATGATCCGGTTCAGGAAATTAATGGTACGGGCAAGTATAATTATTTGAAAGTTACGGTCAGCAAAATGGAAGGGGGTACTGTAAGCGGAAATGCCATTGTTTCCGAGGTGTTTTATGCATGTACAAATAAGCAGTCGGTTTATACCATTGCAGATGAGGCCTTTAAGGGAAGGGCGAATTTTGCCAATCTAAGCTTTCCGTCAGGAGTTACCAAAATAGGCAACAGTGCATTTGAAGACTGCAGCAGCCTTAATTCCGTGTATTTGGCAGGTGATTGCGAATCAGTAGGTGTTAAAGCGTTTGCAAACTGCGGAAGTATCACAAGTGTGACGTTTGCCGATCAGACACAATTTGAGAAGATTGGTGACGGAGCATTTGCAAACTCCGCAATTTCTTCCATTGCTTTTCCGAACACACTTGAAAAAATTGGTTCAGGCGCATTCTACGGATGTTTTAATTTGAATGACACGATAGATGAGTATTCTTCTGCGGGCATGTTTCGGAAACTGAATGGCAGTGTTGTATTGGAAATTGGAGATTATGCGTTTGCAAATTGTACAAGTCTTACTGAAATGAAAATGTATGTAAATATGGTTGCGTTGGGAATTGGCTCGGGAACGACTACGGGAGACGGTCTTTTTGCGGGATGTACAAATTTAAAAAAGCTTGTGCTTCCCGAGACATTCGGAACGGGAACCCAGAAACAGCTTGAGCAGGGCATGTTCTATGGATGCAGCAGCTTACAGTATGTTCGATTTTATAATAATTCTACAACCGCGACTGAAAGAGAATTTATTACAGAAGTAAATAAATCAGGTACGGAAACAGCAAATGTTCCCAGTTCCTTTGCGATTTGGGGACCCATTCCGGTTTCTAAAACTGTACCGGCTATTTATGCATATGCGACAACAAATGGTAATACCTACATGTATTTGGATAGCAGTGGAACTCTTTGTTATGAACTTACGTTAAATAAATATAAATTTATTTTTAATGAGGATGGCGTGATTACTGCGTGTGAGCCGGGGACAGACGCAGGAGAAACATTAGTGATACCCGATGTGATTGGCAGTATCAATATTACAGAGATAGGAGCGGGGGCATTTAAGGAAATGTCATCGACGGACGGCAACCCTAAAATTATAAAAATACCGAGTTCAATCACAAAAATAGGTGACAACGCATTCCAAAGCTGTGCGGCTATTAAAGAGGTTTATATTGATACGAAAGGTGTTGAAATTGGGGCGAGTGCGTTTGCCGACAATGCCTCTCTGACCGGCGTATATTTTACACAAACCGACAGTTCAAACGGAGCGACGACTTTAGGAGATGCCTGCTTTAAAAATTGTCCGAAGATGGACGTGATTGAGTTCAGAAATGACGATCCGGATTCCGATACAATTTATGATGTCAATATCACCTCAATCGGAAGCGAGGCATTTAAAACAGGGCGGCTGAGCAATGACAATTCGGATGATGCTTTTCTTACGATAAAAGGTAAAATGGATGTAAATTATGCACCGTTTGCGTTTGCGATTAACGGCAGCAATACGGTAAGTACAATCAACGACAGCCATGTTCTGTACAAGAGCGGTAACCCGCAAAATCTGACGGCGATGTACAGCAAAACACTGAACGACGGTGCCGGCGGCGTATCGTTAATATCCTATGCGACGGTAGAAACAGTTATTGATACGGCGGGAACTACGGTACATGACCTGATCGACAAGGTGTCAAACAGTGTGCTGATTACGTCAAACCAGCAGGATATTATTGATAATACATTGGCAATCAGTGTTCCGCTTGGAATAGATTCAATTGATAATGCAGCAAACTCTCTTTCCGGAGGCAACCTGTATTTTAGAAGTGTCAATGATTCGGCAGACAGTCAGCACGGCTTAAAGACACTGAATTTATATGGGGTAACGTCCTTGCCGGAAGCAGGACAGGCATTTTCAGGCAATGTAAATCTAACCGCTGTAACGTTTCACTCAGACGTAACGGATATCAGTACTCTGCCGTTTTATAACTCTGTAAATGTGTCTGGTGTGACGTTTGGCGGTGAAGGAACCAAAGCAAATGCGACAACGGCAAATCCTTACTACTGGTGCGAGAACGGGATTATATTCAGTTATGACGGTACGGATACGACATTGGAAGAGGTACTTCCCGGAAGAGGAAGTGTCGTCGGAACGACGAAAATTGAGTCATCCGAGACGGAAGCAGTCACGAAAATAGCTGAGGGTGCCTTTATGAACTGCGATATTATCAGAGAAGTTTCCTTTGCCTCATCCTCGGGTTTGGTTGAAATACCTGCGAATTGTTTTTATGACTGTGACCAGCTTACAAAAGTAACACTGCCGGGTACGGTCAATTCGATTGGTGACGCTGCATTTGCAGAATGCAATGATTATATTAATGTCATTATTCCGTCTACAGAGGTGGACATTGCGGATAATGCCTTCTCCAAGGTGTTATATGCCACAATATGGAGCTATGAGAACAGTGCAGCACAGCGTTATGCGAAAAGAAAGGGAATTGACTTCGAGCTGCTGGACACGCTGTTTACAGTTAAATTTGTCGATTACAACGGTACTGTTTTAAAAACGCAAACGGTGGAAGCCGGAGATGACGCGACGCCTCCTACAACGAATCCGACACGTACCGGCTATACGTTTACGGGATGGAATCCGGATTATCAGGATATTTTGGAGAATACGACGTGTGTGGCACAGTACACAAGCAACTCCACTTCGTCAAGCACCTCGACGACAAAAAGCACAACAAGTACAACGAGTACATCAAGCAGTAGCAAGAGTACAAGTTCATCCTCAAGCTCAAGCTCGTCCTCCAGTACAAGCTCGTCCTCCAGTTCATCCTCAAGCTCAAGCTCGTCCTCCAGTACAAGCTCGTCCTCCAGCTCAACATCCACAGGACTGACCGTCATAAGCGGAGCCGGCAGTAAAGGAAGCGGAAATGGGAGCGGAAGCTCAGACAGTAATGGCACGGACAGCAGCAGCGGAAACGGTAATACAAATGTGGTTTCTACGGCGGGTGGTATTACGGATGTCGGAAAGATGTCCGCAACGGTAAACGGCTCCTCCGATAATTATGTGATCAAGATCACAGAGACGCAGGAATCGAATGAAAGCGCACAGGCGGCATTACTCGCGGCATTTGGGTCACTTGAGCCGCTCAGGTATCTGCCGATTGATATCAGCCTTTATGACAGTACCGGTACAAATAAAATATCACCGATCCCGGATGGCGTGTCGGTTACAATTACGATGCCGATCCCGGATGATCTGGCCATTTACGGAGGAAATGCCAAGGTAGCCGGCACGGAATCGGGCGCGCTTGAAAAGATAACGCCGAGATTTACCGTAATCAACGGCGTACCATGCATGAATTATACCGTAACGCATTTATCGCCCTATGTTGTTTATGTAGATACTGCTAATTTGACAGATGCAGGCGTTTTGGATGCGACACCGCAAACCGGTGATCTGCTGCATCCGAAATGGTTTCTTGTGATAGGTCTTGCGGCAGTTTCGGTTGTTCTGTTTTTAAAGAGAGATAAGGAAGAAATGTTAAAGACTGCATAAGGAGAAGGTATGGGAAAGACAATACGAAGAGCGATAGCGATCCTGCTTGCCGTGACGGCGGTATTGCTGATGTGTCTGCCGCCGGCGGATACGCAGGCACTTACGCAGCGCGGAGACTTCAGCATGGACGGCTCCACGATAGCCGGTTACACGGGAAATGCGTCTGAACTGACCATACCGAACAATGTGACGGTCATCGGTAAGGATGCTTTTTCAGGCAATGAAAACCTTGTCAAGGTGACCATTCCGGATTCTGTAACTACAATTGATTATGCAGCATTTGAAAATTGTAAAAACCTGCAGGAGGTATCCATACCGGAAAGCGTTAAAACCATTGGTTCTAGCGCTTTTTCGGGTTGTGAGAAATTAGAGCGGATCAATATTCCGTCAAAGGTTTCAACGATCGGATCAGCAGCTTTCGCGCGCTGTACGAGTTTAAATAATATTTCTGTTTCATCGGGAAACGAATCTTATAAGTGCATTGATGGTGTGCTCTATACGTCGGATGGCAAAACACTCGTCCAATATCTGGCAGGGCGGACATTCAGCACTTATTCCATGCCCTCCGCAGTAAAGGAGATTGGCGAGTATGCCTTTTGGGGTGCCAATCTTCTGACAAATGTGACAATTTCAAATAGTGTCACTGAAATTCCTGAATATGCGTTTGCAAATTGCAGCGGACTGACATCTGTAACAATTCCGGCATCGGTTACGGCGCTGCAGGCATATTCGTTCGGTGACTGTACAAACCTTCAGACGATCGTCATGCCGAATTCCGTAGGCTATATCGATGATCTTGCGTTTGCAAGCAGCGGCAATGTTGAAATACAGCTGTCGGATGCGGTGTCAGCACCGGTGCAGGAGATAAGTGCTTCCGGCTCGGTATCTGAGAATGAAGCCGATACCATTTCCGGCAACAGTGCCGCAGAATCTGACAATAGCCAAACGCCGCAGGGTGCTTCGCCCGACATGTCCCCGCAAGGATATTCCAGTGTCGATTTTACAGATAATGTCCTGCCGGGAGAACTGGGCTCCGGCAAAATTGTTGGCGGAAGTGTTGTGATGCTGATGTCCTCGGATATGCCGGTGAGGGGATTTGCTCTCGATGATGCGGAAATTGAGGATGGTGTTGCGTCAAGCGGTGGAAATACAACATTTTCCTCGGATACCTATGATATGATTGCGGGCGTCCTGTCACATTACAGCGGAAACGAAAGTGTGGTAAAGATTCCTTCCGGTGTAAATACAATCGGAAACCGTCTTTTTTATCAAAATGAAACGATTACGGGTGCTAAACTGCCGGAGGATGTGACAAAAATTGGTGATTTTGCTTTTGCCCGTTCTGGTATACAGCAGATTCATATTCCAAATAGTGTAGAACGGATCGGTTATGCAGCGTTTTACTTTTGTGAGGCACTGAATGATGTAACAATTCCGGACAGTGTACAAACGATTGAACTTGGCGCTTTTGAAGGTTCGTTGTGGCTGAATAACTGGCTTTCAGCTAATGACGGAAACAATTTCCTCACGGTGGGTGACGGGATTCTCCTTGCCTATAAGGGGGAGGGCGGCAACATTTCAATCCCAGAGGGAATAAAGACGATCGGTGCGGGATGTTTTTCGGGGAATACATCCATTACAGGAGTTTCGATACCGAATTCTGTGACAACGATCGGTGAGGATGCATTTAATGGATGCAGTGCACTTAATGCGGCAGAGCTTCAGGAGGGACTCGTTCAAATTGAGGACCGTGCATTTAAAAATACAGGTCTGGACAGCGTGCGGATTCCGTCCACAGTAACGTCAATCGGACTTGGCTCCTTCGGCGGCACCGATAATCAAAGTCTGCTCAAGACCGCTATTTTTACGGGGAACCTCCTGCCGAATGTAACCTATAAGCAGACAGCATCCCGGCTTTCCGCACAGGATTTAAGAAATCTTGCGTTTGATGGTGTGGAAAACGCAATTGTAAATAAGGACTGCAATTTGAATTCCGGTACGATCTTTGATACGGGAAGTTATGGCTTCAGAGGACAGATTTACTGTGTGACAGCCGATGCGTCGGGCGGACAGGGAACACTTGAGCTGCAAAGAGCGACAAAGGAGCCTGCGGAAGAAAGCGGCATTGTTTCAATTGATCCTCATGTAACAGCCGGCGGCAGTGAGTATATTATGACGGGTGTAAAGGAAAGTGCTTTTGATGCCTATGAAAATTGCGAGGAGTGGAGCGGAAAGCGCCTGACCGGTATTACGATTGACGGAAATGCATCGGAAGGCTTAAATGCATTGCTATCAGGGATTTCCTTTTCTACGTCGCCGGGAGTGTCTGAGGAGCTTGCCAATTTGACGGAAGATAATGCGATTCTTGTACAGTTAAATACTGCCGGCTTTCAGGCGGCGGATGCTTCTAAGGCGTCAGCCCGTATTCCTGGCAATACGGAGCGCTATATGCTTCAAATCGGCGAGGATGAATCTTTGCGTGCCAAACTAAATCTTGCATTCTATAATTATTATGGTCAGGTTGGAGATATTACCATGATGCCGCTTAGTATGACGATGACAGATCAAACCGGGACCATTCCGATCGAAAAGCTGGCAACGGGAAAATTGGAAATCATAATTCCGATTCCGGCACGTTTTATCGGAACAGAAAATTTAAAGATCGGTGCTCTTGATGATAACGGCTCCCTGGAGGAACTTTCGACAGAGCGCATTACGGTGGACGGAACGGATTGTCTGCGGTTTGTCGCAAGCCATCTGTCACCCTATGTCATTTATCGGATTGCTTCCAAACAAGCCGGAACTGTTGTAACAGAGAATGCGGAAGGGCTTGCCGGAAATCAGATTGCCGGGGTCGTGCAAACTTTAAACAGAAGAGTCGGAACAATTGAGGCCAAATGGTTTGTCATTGTCATTCTGCTTTCCTCTGCGGCAATTTTGTTTTTGTGGAGAGAGAAACGAAATCAGAAAATGTGAGATTAAAATAATCGGTAGTTGCTTTTTTTTCTGACACTAGTATAATGAAAAGGATTATACAGGTTGATCAGAGGAGGCATATGATGAAGACAGAAAACCGCGCTGTGAAGATGAACAGCAGCAATAATTTATTGGAACTTGAAGAGCATATGTATATATTAGCGGATGTGGAGACCCCTAATGTATTCAGGAATCTGTTTCCCTATGAGGAAGTGCCGAAAATCGCATTCAATGACAGAACGGTTCCCCATAATATGCCAAAGGAAATCTGGATTACCGATACGACATTCCGTGATGGCCAGCAGTCAAGGGCACCGTATACGACGGAGCAGATTGTGACAATTTTTGATTATCTGCACAAGCTCGGCGGCCCGAACGGCATGATCCGTGCCAGTGAATTTTTTTTATACAGTAAGAAGGATCGGGATGCCGTATATAAATGCATGGAAAGAGGCTACCAGTTTCCGGAAATCACAAGCTGGATCCGCGCGAGCAAGGAGGACTTTCAGCTGGTCAAGGACCTTGGAATGAAGGAAACAGGCATTTTAGTAAGTTGCTCGGACTATCATATTTTTTATAAGCTGAAAATGAACCGCAGGCAGGCGATGGAGCATTATCTGAATATCGTACGGGAATGTCTTGAGACAGGGGTCAGCCCGCGATGCCATTTGGAGGACATTACACGTGCTGACATTTATGGTTATGTCATTCCATTCTGTTTGGAACTGATGCGCCTGATGGATGAGTATAAAATTCCGGTCAAAGTCAGGGCCTGCGATACGATGGGGTATGGTGTCAATTATCCGGGTGCTGTAATTCCCCGTTCCGTACAGGGCATCATTTATGGCATGAACAAGCACGCCGGAGTCAGCCCGCACCTGCTTGAGTGGCATGGACACAACGATTTCTATAAGGCGGTTTCCAACTCGACGACAGCCTGGCTGTACGGCTGCGCAGGTGTTAATACGTCACTGTTCGGCATCGGCGAGCGGACGGGGAATACGCCGCTTGAAGCAATGGTGTTTGAATATGCGCAGTTAAAGGGCGATTTAAACGGCATGGATACGACTATAATCACGGAGCTTGCAGAATATTATGAAAAGGAAATCGGCTATAAGGTTCCGTCCAGAACACCGTTTGTCGGAGAAAATTTTAACGTGACGAGAGCGGGCATCCATGCGGACGGCCTTTTAAAAAATGAAGAAATCTATAATATTTTTGATACAGAAAAGTTTTTGAACAGGCCGGTGCTTTGTGCTGTTTCCAACACATCCGGGCTTGCGGGCATCGCCCATTGGATTAACACCTACTACAAACTTCCGAAAGAACGTCATGTGGACAAGAGCGATGCGCTTGTCGTGCGTATTAAGGACGAGGTAGACGCGGAATATGAAAGCGGACGGGTGACCGTTATGACGAACCAGGAGCTTGTGAGTATGATTGAACAGGCCTGCCTGGACTTAAAAATGAAACTATAAGCAGAAAGGAATGGATAAATGGATCAGATTAAAATGAAAACTCCTCTTGTAGAGATGGACGGAGATGAAATGACGAGAATTTTGTGGCAGATGATAAAGGAGGAGCTTTTATATCCATTTATTGATTTAAAGACGGAATATTATGATCTTGGCCTCGAATACAGAAATGAGACAGAGGATCAGGTGACGGTTGATTCTGCGAGAGCTGCGGAAAAATATGGTGTTGCGGTAAAATGTGCGACAATCACGCCGAATGCGGATCGGATGAAGGAATATGTACTCAAGAAAATGTGGAAAAGCCCGAACGGGACAATCCGGGCAATATTAAACGGAACGGTGTTTCGGGCACCGATTATTGTAAAAGGCATTGAACCGTGCGTGAAGAACTGGAAAAAGCCGATTACGATCGCAAGACATGCTTACGGTGATATTTATATCAATACGGAATATTTGATTGAACAGGCAGGAAAAGCGGAACTGTTGTTTACGGCTGCGGATGGAACGCAGAGGCGGGAGCTGATCCATGAGTTTCCGGCTTCGGGTGGTGTTGTTCGCGGTATGCATAATCGCACCGATTCCATAGAGGCATTTGCAAGAAGCTGCTTTAACTATGCACTTGACATCAGACAAGACCTCTGGTTTGGCACGAAGGATACGATATCCAAACAGTATGATCATCATTTCAAGGATCTATTTCAGAGTATTTATGAAGCGGAATATAAAGAGAAGTTTGCGGATGCTGAAATTGAGTATTTTTATACGCTGATCGACGATATTGTGGCAAGGATCATGAAGTCGGAGGGTGGTATGATTTGGGCATGTAAAAACTATGACGGGGATGTCATGAGTGATATGATCTCCTCTGCTTTTGGATCTCTTGCAATGATGACGTCTGTTCTTGTTTCTCCTTCCGGCGTATTTGAATATGAAGCAGCACACGGAACTGTGCAGCGCCATTATTATAAGCATTTAAAAGGAGAAGAAACCTCGACGAACTCTGTTGCAACGATTTTTGCATGGACCGGTGCGCTGAGGAAGCGGGGCGAACTGGACGGCATTTCTGATCTGATGCGATTTGCAGACAAGCTGGAAAGAGCAACAATTGAAACGATTGAATCGGGAAAGATGACAAAGGATCTTGCGATAATCACAAGCCTGGAGGAAACGGTGACCTTGAACAGCCGTGATTTCATCCGGGCAGTCAGGAAGACGTTGGAAAGTTATTTATAAATGGGGAGGTAGCTGTTTTGGAAGAAAAAGAAATTTCACGTGCCGTAATCAGCAGGCTGCCGAGGTATTTCAGATATCTCGGCGAGCTGAAGGACCACGGTGTGGAGCGTATTTCTTCACGGGAACTCAGCGAGCGGATGAAGGTGACAGCTTCGCAGATCCGGCAGGATTTGAATAATTTCGGCGGATTTGGTCAGCAGGGCTACGGATATAATGTGAAATATTTATATGAAGAGATCGGAAAGATTTTAGGACTTGATCAAAAGCATAATTTGATTTTGGTAGGCGCTGGCAATTTGGGGCAGGCGCTTGCTAATTATGTTAATTTTGAAAAAAGAGGTTTTATTATTAAGGGAATCTTCGATGCAAATCCCAAGATCCATGGGAAGCTTATTCGGGATCTCCAGATTGCGCCGATGGAGGAAATTGAAGCATTTATGCGGGAAAACAATGTAGACATCGCCGTTTTGACTATTCCGAAAGAAGGTGCTGTGCAGGTGGCAGAGCTGCTCGTTACCTGCGGAATTAAAGCCATATTAAATTTTGCACATATTGATTTGAATGTGCCTAAGGGAGTCGTTGTTGAAAATGTGCATTTATCGGAAAATCTGATGCGTCTCTCCTATAATTTAAACCGTTATGAACAGGAACAGAAGGATATTCGGGGTGAGTAGCGATGGCAGGCTCTGAGGAAAAATTTAAAGAAGCACTCAAGGATAAGCAGATCCCGATTCTGACGCTGGACAATAAATGGCATAAGCTGTTTGGCAGATTAAGTGCGACGAAGGAGATTCAAAGGCTTGAAAAAGAATTGAACAATCTTTTGAAGCGCCAGGGAAAACTGACGAATGAAATCAAAGATTTAAAAAGAATCAAAAACAATCTGCTGACGGATATTATGAGCAACATGGAAGGTATTGAGCAGGACACCGATGCATCGGTTGATAAAAAGCTGAGTGATAATAAACGTCTTGTCAATGAGGTCAACGAAAAGGTGGAGAGTCATGAGGACGAGCTTCTGGAAATTCCTCATGAACTTGATGCAGTCAATCGTGAATTGATGTTGAGGACGATGGAGCTGTGTTATGACAAGCTTTCCCAAAATACGGATGAAATTGAAGAGATTGCTGACTGGATTCGTGAAATGCGCGTGGCACTCAAAACAAATATCATCAAAAAACAGGATAAGGAAATCAATAATTCAGAGTTATACGGTTATATGCATAATATTTTCGGCCGTGGAGTGCTTGAATTATTCGACATGAGATACGAGCCTACGCTCCCCTCTGCAAGAAAGAAAGGGGAAATGATGGCAGAGGAGACAGAGAAAGAATAGGCGCATCATACAGATACGGTTTCTGGTGATGCGTTTACTGGTATTAAGGAGTCTACGGCCCTTTAAAAATGGAGGATGCCCATGGAAGCAATTTTATCTGCAGAAGAAATGAAGTACTGTGACAACTATACAAGCGAATATTTCGGTATGCAGCCGCTTGTTCTTATGGAACGTGCGGCGCTTGGCGTTTTTGATACACTTAAAGAAGAAAAGCTGCCGTTATGCAAGGTACTTGTTGTCTGCGGGAGCGGAAATAACGGCGGAGATGGTTTTGCAATTGCAAGACTGTTAAAGGAAAATCAAATTCCTGTAGAGGTTGTCTTTGCAGGAACAGATGATTCCTGTACACCGGAAACGAAGGTTCAATGGGAAATTGCTTCCCGTTATGGGGTCGTGATTAATCGCACGATAGAAGAAAATGCATATACTACTGTTATAGATGCATTATTTGGGATCGGCTTAAACAGGGAGCTGTCCGGCAGCTATCAGGAGGTCATTAACGCGATCAATCGTTTCAAGGAGCGGGGAGCTGTTACTGTTTCCGTGGATATCGCCTCTGGAATTGCGGCAGATACCGGAGCGGTCATGGGAACGGCAGTAAAGGCTGATCTGACAGTGACTTTTGCATATAAGAAAATTGGGCACCTTCTTTATCCGGGAGCCGCTCATACGGGAAAGCTGATCAAAAAGGACATCGGCATTACACAGGCATCATTTCGGGAAAGAGTTCCGAAAATCTTCGCTCTGGAAGCTTCCGATCTGGTGTTTGCAAAGCGGCCGGCCTATTCAAATAAAGGAACGTTCGGAAAAGTGCTGATTATCGCGGGAAGTGAAGCAATGGGGGGAGCAGCCGTGTTGGCATCGAAAGCCTGTCTGAAAAGCGGGTGCGGTATGGTGCAGGTGTTCACGCATGAGAAAAACAGACAGGTGTTGATCGAAAGTCTGCCGGAAGCAATTGTGACCGTTTATGGAAAGGAAATTGATTTTCCGCCGCTTTATAAAGCAATGGAGTGGGCTGATATTATCGGAATAGGACCCGGAATATCATTAGGATTGTCTGCAGAAACGCTCTTGAGAGAAGTGCTTCTTCAAACCGGTAAGCCGCTCGTGATTGATGCGGATGCAATTTCCCTGTTGTCCGAACAAAAAAAACTTCTGCATGCCAAGCAGAACAGATCGATCATTATGACGCCGCATATCGGAGAGTACTGTCTATTTATGCAGCTTGAGAAATCCGAGGTGATAAGTGATCTTATAGGCGCTGCAAGAAGACTTTCCGAAGAATATGGTGTGATTTGTGCATGTAAGGATGCGCGAACTGTTACCGCCGAACCTTCCGGCCTTTGCAGGATCAATTCAAACGGAAACAGCGGAATGGCAAGCGCGGGTACAGGGGATGTGCTGTTTGGAATTATCTGCGGACTGCTGGCACAGGGTATGCAGCCGTTTGACGCGGCTTCCTGCGGCGTTTATCTGCATGGCGCAGCCGGAGACCTGGCTTCTTTGCGATGTGGAGAGCGTGGGATGCTGGCAAGCGATTTGATCGATTCAATGCGGGAATATTTACAATAGTGCACACCTCGTTTGAGGGTGAAAGATACAGGGAGGAATTGTAATGAGCAGCAGAAGAGTTTATGCACAAATTGATTTGGATGCGGTTGTCTCCAATATGGAGCATATGTATCACAAATTGAGTGAACATACGAAAATGATCGCAGTCATCAAGGCGGACGGTTATGGGCACGGTGCGAGTAGGCTCGCGGAAAGGCTGGAACCCCTTGGCTATGTATTCGGGTTTGCTGTGGCGACGGCCGAGGAAGCGTTTGAACTGAGGGGAAGCGGAGTCAGGAAGCCGATTTTAATTCTCGGCTATACATTTCCGGAGGATTATGAAGCCTTGATAGCACAGGATATCAGGCTGACTGTATTTAAAGAAGAAACGGTAAATCATCTGTCTGCATGTGCAAAAAAATTGAATAAAAAAACATATGTGCATATAAAAGTTGATACCGGAATGTCAAGGATCGGCGTATCTGCCGATGACGCCGGCTTGTCAGTTGTAAAGAAAATTGCCGCATATCCCGAAATTGAAATAGAAGGGATATTTACACATTTTGCAAGGGCTGATGAAGCAGATAAAACCTATGCTGTAAAACAGCTTGCAAAATTTCAGGAATTTGTTATGCAGTGTGAGCTTGGAGGTATTAGGATCCCCTATAAGCATTGCTCTAACAGTGCCGGTATCCTGGAGTTCAAACAGGCCAATCTGAATATCGTACGTGCCGGCATTACGATTTACGGTCTGTGGCCGTCTGATGAGATTTCTAGGGAATCTATTGTTCTGACACCGGCAATGTCTTTAAAAAGCAGCATCGTCTATATTAAGACGGTACAAAAGGATACGCAGATCAGTTATGGAGGTACTTATACGGCAAAGGGACCAATAAGGCTTGCGACAATTCCGGTCGGCTATGCCGACGGGTATCCGAGAGGGCTTTCCAATAAGGGAAGTGTTCTGATCAAAGGCAAACGCGCGCCGATTACAGGCAGGGTATGCATGGATCAATTTATGGTTGATATTACTGATATTCCCGATGCACGGGAATACGATGAAGTTGTGCTCTTAGGAAGCTTTGGAGAGGAGAAAATCACAGCGGAGGAGTTGGCCCGGCTGTCCGGCAGATTTCATTATGAGCTTGTATGCGATATTTCAAAGCGCGTGCCGCGGATCTATACATAGTAGGGATTAATTTAATCAGATCTGAATACACCGAATAAAAGTTGTTAATACTGTAACTACAAAATGATTGACAAATAGTATGATTTGAAAGGTTGTGTAGGATTTGATTATAAGAAGAGGAGATATTTTTTATGCGGATTTGCGGCCGGTGATCGGCTCCGAGCAGGGAGGCATCCGTCCGGTTTTGATCATACAGAATGATGTCGGGAACAAGCACAGTCCGACGGTCATTTGTGCCGCAATTACAAGCCGGATGAATAAAGCAAAGCTGCCGACCCATATTGAAATCGAATGCAGGAAATATCATCTGGAAAAGGACTCTGTCATTTTGTTGGAACAGGTGCGTACGATAGATAAGAGCCGACTGAAGGATCGGGTATGCCATCTGGATGTCTCTATTATGGAAAGCGTGGATAAAGCGCTGTACGTGAGCTTTCAGCTTCCTACATAGTATAAAAGAAGTTGAAGAAACGGAAAAATAATGCTACAATATTATACAATATGGATAAAACAAAGGAGAATGAGGTGTAGAAATGTCAGGACATTCTAAATTTGCGAACATTAAGCACAAAAAAGAGAGAAACGATGCCGCAAAAGGAAAAGTTTTCACGATCATTGGCAGAGAAATTGCTGTGGCCGTAAAAGAGGGCGGAGCGGATCCCGATAATAACTCCCGTCTGCGCGATGTCATCGCCAAGGCAAAGGCAAACAACATGCCGAATGATACGATCGACAGGGGAATCAAAAAAGCCGCGGGTGATGCCGCAAACGTCAACTACGAATATGTATCCTATGAAGGCTACGGGCCAAGTGGGATTGCGATTATCGTGGATGCGCTTACCGACAACAAAAACCGCACGGCCGCAAACGTGAGAAGCGCTTTTACAAAAGGCAACGGCAATGTCGGTACACAGGGCTGTGTATCGTTCATGTTTGATAAAAAGGGACAAATTATCATCGATAAAGAAGAGTGCCGTCTGGAAGCAGATGAGCTGATGATGACAGCGCTGGATGCGGGTGCGGAGGATTTTTCCGACGAGGAGGACAGTTATGAAATTCTCACGGATCCCGATGAGTTTGGTACGATTTTCAAGGCGCTTGAAGATGCGGGTATTCCGATGGCATCAGCTGAGGTAACGATGATTCCGCAGACGTGGGTGGAGCTGACGGATGAAGCGGCGGTCAAGTCTCTCCAGAGAACACTGGATCTGTTGGATGAGGATGATGATGTGCAGGCGGTATATCATAACTGGGATGAGTAATTAGGAGATAAAAATGGAAAATATTAAAACAGAGCTTCCTAAGCTGCTATTTGATAACGAGGATGGATTAAAAAATTTCAAACGAGACAAGTATGAGGAGGCGTTTCGGAGCTATTACGGTGTATACCTGCCGCTTTTTGATGAAATTGAAAAGCAGTATCAGGAGACGGAAGACAAACAGTCCTTTGTAGAGGAGCTGGCTGATTATTTTGTCGGCTGCGCAAACGACAGACAAGCCGGTTTTAAAAAGAAAACAGAAAAGGAAACTTTCGTAATTGATCAGAATTCAATGATGGCGGTTTATGTTTTTCCTGCTATTCTAGAATACCATGGGGAATCTTCCGAACCGTTGGCAAATGCCATCGTTGCAAAATGGAATTCAGTATTCACCAAATATACCTTGAAAATGGGAAAATATGAGGATATCAAAAACGGCTTTCGCAAAAAGCTCTGTTATGTAACAACCGCTGTCTGTGAAAGTCTCGGAAAAGATGATGACTGCTATGAACTACGGCTTTTAAAAGATTACAGGGATCATTATCTGAGTGGTCAGCCGGACGGTAAGGCTTTGATCGACGAATATTACAATATTGCGCCCACAATCGTAAATAGGATCAATAAAAAAGAAAATGCGCAGGAAATTTATAAAAATATTTTTAAGGACTATATCAATCCGTGTATTCACCATATTGAAACAGAAGATAACGAGTCATGCAAAGAAATTTACATAAATATGATCCGGATCCTGCAGAAAGAATATATGGGGTCTCCTTATGAACAATAAATACAGGCCGGAAACCGTTTGCGTCCAGGCGGGCTGGCAGCCGAAAAAGGGGGAGCCTCGTGTGCTCCCGATCTACCAGAGTACGACATTTCGATATGAAACCTCTGATCAGATGGGAAAATTGTTCGATCTGGAAGAGGATGGATATTTTTATTCGAGGCTGCAAAACCCGACAAACGATTTTGTCGCAAAAAAAATTTGCGAGCTGGAGGGCGGTGCGGCTGCAATGCTGACTTCTTCAGGTCAGGCTGCTAATTACTATGCAGTATTCAATATTTGTGAGAGCGGCGACCACGTAATTATGTCTTCAACCGTATATGGAGGGACATTTAATTTGCTGACCGTAACGATGAGGAAGATGGGAATCTCATGTACGATTGTTGATCCCGACGCAACGGCCGATGTTTTGAATGCAGCATTTCAGGAAAACACAAAATGCATGCTGGCAGAGACAATTGCAAATCCTGCACTTGTTGTGCTGGATATAGAGAAGTTTGCACAGATCTCCCACGCCCATGGTGTACCTTTAATTGTGGATAATACATTTGCTACGCCAATCAATTGCCGCCCGTTTGAATGGGGTGCGGATATTGTGACCCATTCCACAACAAAATATATGGATGGTCATGCGATGTGTGTCGGCGGCTGCATCGTGGACAGCGGTAATTTTGACTGGAACGTCCATGCGGACAAGTTTCCGGGTCTGACAGAGCCCGATGACTCTTATCACGGAATTATTTACACGGAGCGTTTTGGTAAAGGCGCTTATATCACGAAGGCGGTCACACAGCTTATGCGCGATCTCGGCTCAACCCAGTCGCCTCAGAATGCATTTTTATTGAATATCGGTTTGGAAACGCTGCATCTGCGTGTTCCCAGACATTGTGAAAACGCATTGAAGGTTGCGGAATATTTAAAAAATCATCCGAAGATTGCATGGGTTTCCTATCCGGGCCTTGCAGATGATAAATACCATACACTTGCTCAAAAGTATATGCCGGAGGGTACCTGCGGCGTGCTCTGTTTTGGGTTAAAGGGTGGCAGAGAAGCGTCCGTAGGCTTTATGGATCAATTAAAGCTCGCAGCGATCGTGACTCATGTGGCAGATGCCAGAACCTGTGTATTACATCCGGCAAGCCATACACATCGCCAGATGACGGATGGGCAGCTGATAGAGGCCGGAGTGGCACCGGATCTGATCCGCTTTTCAGTCGGCATTGAGAATGCTGCTGATATTATCGAGGACTTGGAGCAGGCCTTGGGAAGATAGGGTAGTATGAGAGGAAAAGGTAGCGTTTTTTCAACGACAACAGCGGGGATTTTTTTTGTTCTATTCGGATATGTGTTGTTCATTTCCGTATTCAATCAGATCCTTACCCAAAATGAAGGATTCTTCTACATGATTGTGTTTGGAGGAATCCTTATTTTGGCGTTTATCTTGCTTAGTCTGATGACGAAGCTCCTTGCCATTTCTCATGAAGTCGAGGAACGTAAGCTCTGGTATGTGATGGAGACAGTTTCCGTTCTTGTTTTATTTGTGCTGTTCCTTCGCATGCGGCTTACTTATACATTATCGCTTCCTGCACAAGAGACGGTATTCTATAAGGCCGCGGTCCTGCTTGATAAGCAGCTGCTAAGTGTCGGCGGCATGGATATATTGCCGCAGCTGCTGCACAATCCTGCCCAATATGCTTATTCAATTGTTGTATGGCTCGTGTTTCAGGTGACGGGTGTCAGTCCGTCCGTTATCATTTATATCAATACGGCGATTTTGTTTTTAACAGTTTTTTTCGTGTACCGGATTGTAAGAAGGCTTGGCGGCAGGGTATGCGGAATTCTTTCTGTTGCCTGCAGTCTTTTTATGCCTTCTCAGTCGTTTACAGTCTATTCATATAATACAGAGTTGTTTTTTGCATGTATTCTATTTGCAGCACTCAGCGTATTTGTTTATCTGTCTGACCAAAAAGAGGAGGAAAAACGGCGGGATTTGCTTTTGTATGGTTTATTTGGCCTGCTGCTCGGCCTGCTGCTTTTTACGGAACCGCTTGCTGTAATCATAGCCGGACTTTTGCTGATTGATATTTTTTGCAGGCGGAAGAATTGGCTGCGCGGCTTTGTATCAGCAGCAGCAATGCTTGCGGCATTTCTTGTATTATTTTTTGGAAAAGGCAATACACTGGAGTGTACGGACAAAGAACTGATACAGGCATATTGGAACAGATTTTCGGTTACTTCTAATATAGAAACAGGAGAGCAGTATGAGGCAGAACATATCCTCAACAGCTTCCATTTGCGGCTTGACAGCCAGAATGCACCGATCGCGGATAATTACTATTTCCTGTCAAAGGGAAATCTTCAAACCTATACTGCTTTGCAGGCGGCCTGGTTTCAGCTTGGGAACCAGCTTTTCTATCTGTTTTTAATTGTGCTGTCGATGGCCTGTGCATATTGTGTAATAAAAGGGAAAAATGCAAAGGTTGTCCCGTGCCTGCTTTCGCTGATCGGCGCGGTTTTAATTCTTTTTTGGAGCGCGAATAAAGAGCGCAACACCTGGTTTTTTGTGGAACTGTTGATCATTACCGGATGTGTCAGTCTGCATTATTTATATGAAAATTACCGCCCTGCAGTGAGATCTGCCCTAACAGCTTCAGATCTTTCCTCTTCCGGGGATACTACTGTTATCGAAGCGGAAACGGAAGAAGAAAAGGAAATTTGGCTTGCAAGAGCAAGGGCATTGGTGTTCATCGGTGAAAACGATGTACTCTATGAGAAAATCAAAGCCCAGGAAAAGGGTAATCAGACGCTTGCTCTGAGGGATTTGCAGCAGTCTGTCAATATCATTATGGATGAGAAGGAAGAAAAACCAATGAATGAAGAAAAAAAAGAGATTCAGTTTTTGGAAAATCCGCTGCCGCTTCCAAAGCCGCATGTTTCAAAGATAATGGATTATTCCTTTGATATGGAAGAGGATGCGGAGTTGGATTTTGACATTGAAGTCAGGGATGAGGATGATTTCGAAGTATAAATCAGCCCTTTTATCCGCATACTATACGAAATAGTATGCAAAAGGAGCTGTGTGAATGAGTGCGGATCAGGATATCAAAGAGTTTGGGCAGATGACCTTGGAGAAAAGTAAAAGTAAACACAAGGTACATCTGCTTTCTATCATTGGGGAAATTGAAGGGCATGACGTGCTGGGTCCAAATACAAAGTCTACTAAATATGAACATGTATTGCCAAAGCTTGCTGAATTGGAAGATGACGGGGAAATTGAAGGACTTTTGATTCTGATCAATACGGTAGGCGGAGATGTGGAAGCAGGGCTTGCGATTGCGGAAATGATTGCTTCCCTAAGCAAGCCGACAGTTTCACTTGTGCTTGGAGGAAGTCATTCCATCGGACTTCCTATTGCAGTCAGCACGAATTATTCCTTTATCGTTCCGACTGGAACCGCAGTTGTTCATCCGGTCAGGACGACAGGTGTCGTACTTGGCGTCAGGCAGTCGTTTGATTATTTTAAACAGATTCAGGATCGGATCGTCGGCTTTGTGGCGAGCCATTGCAATATTTCCGAAGAACGCTTTTTAAAGCTGATGATGGAAACAAGCTTGATGACCAAGGACATGGGAACGATCCTTGTCGGCACGCAGGCGGTGGAGGAAGGTATCATCAGTGAGGTTGGCGGCATTAGAGAAGCTTTTGAAAAGCTGCATGCGCTGATCGACGAAAATGACAATGAAAACAAGAAAGGTGCAAAAAAAGAAATAAAAAGAAAATAGTTGTTGCAAAATGAAATGAAATTTAATATAATAGCAAAGGTGGCCGTAAAACGGCCGCGGGCTTCCGTGGCTCAGCTGGTAGAGCGACGCATTCGTAATGCGTAGGTCAGGGGTTCGAATCCCCTCGGGAGCTTCATTGTAACAAAAATCCGCAGTCTGTATGTAAAATGAGACTGCGGATTTTTGTTATAGATATAGATAAGAATCTGTTTTTCGGAGTTGAAATTAATAGCGTCCACGCAGTTTTTTTTCAAACATTTGCAGCAGAGCATAAAGCAGCATGGAAATGATACATAAAATAAAAATGCTCATGATGACCATATCAAGCTTAAATACCTGGCTCCCATAAATAATCAGGTAGCCGAGTCCCGAACGGGCGGCGAGAAATTCACCGATGACCACACCAACAAGCGACAGACCAATGTTTACCTTTGCGGAGCTTAAAAGTGTCGGCAGGCTGCTTGGCAGCACAACCTTTAAAAATGCGTCAGCCTTTGTCCCGCCAAGTGTTTTAATCAGTTTGATTTTTTCCCTGTCGGCAGAAGTAAATCCAGTATAAATCATAATGACCGAGCCGAAAATGGAAACAGAAATTCCTGCTACAATGATTGTTTTGATCCCGGTTCCCAGCCACACAATGAACAGGGGTGCAAGCGCCGATTTCGGAAGCGAATTTAAAGCGATCAGATAAGGCTCGCAGATATCAGATAAATAATTACTGGTCCATAACAGAGTAGAAAACAAAATACTGATTCCGATGACAAGGGAAAAGCTGATGATCGTTTCCAAAAGTGTGATTCCGATATGGGAAAACAGAGACCCATCCGATGCCATCTGCTGGATGCAGACAATGATCCTTGACGGGGAGGAAAAGAAAAAGCCGTCAATCCGATGCGTATCGACGGCCAGCTCCCATGTGATTAAAAACAGAAATAGAATGCCAATCCGAATCAGCTTAATGAGAGAACGTTTCTTTTTATGCTGTCTGATATAATTCAGTTGATTGTTAGATGCATGATTCATTCATTCAATTCCTTCCATAGCAGATTAAAATAGTCTTTAAATTCCGGCGCATTGCGAACGAGCAGCGGGGAACGTTCTTTAAGGGAAAACCCCAGTGTGACGATATTTTTTACATGTGCGGGACGACTGGACAGTATAACGATGCGTTCCGAAAGACTGATTGCTTCCGACAAATCGTGTGTGACCATGACGGCTGTTTTTCCTTCAGATTTAATGATGCTGTAAATATCATCGGAAACATTTAATCGTGTCTGATAATCGAGTGCCGAAAACGGCTCATCCAGAAGCAGGATTTCAGGCTTGATGGCAAGGGTTCGTATCAAAGCAGCCCTCTGGCGCATTCCGCCGGACAACTCATGCGGATATTTATCCTTAAATTTAGAAAGCCCGTATTTTACGAGCATTTCTTCAAGAAGTTCCAGATTTTCCTCCGTGAGCTGGTGGTTAATTTCCAAGCCGAGTGTTAAATTTTTAAAAACAGTCCGCCACGGAAACAGGTGATCCTTTTGGAGCATATAACCGATGCGCGGCTGAAAGGGGCGGCCGCCTTCATCATAAAAAATCATCTGTCCTTCTTCAGCTTTCAGCAATCCGGCCATAAAAGATAGCAGTGTGGACTTCCCGCAACCGCTTGGACCGATTATTGAAAGAAATTCGCCTTTTCTGACCTGAAAGCTGATATGATCGAGGGCGGCCGTCTCTCCTGCCAGACTATGATAGGAGAGGCAAATATCTTTTAATTCCATAAATTCGAACATAACGCTCCTCCAAGTAGTATCCTATTTATAAAATGCTGATTTTCATTACACTTTATTGTATGCGGTCGTTGAAATTAATGTGAAGATGTGCTAAAATCAAGTGTAATTTGTAACTGTTTGGCATCTTCACCTGGAGGAAAAGTAAAATGGCACAGCTATGGGGCGGAAGATTTACAAAAGAAACAGATGCGCTTGTTTATCAATTTAACGCATCAATCTCTTTTGATAAAAGGTTATACAGTCAGGATATCGAAGGCAGCATTGCTCATGTTAACATGCTTGCAAAACAGGAAATTCTGACAGACAAAGAAAAAAATGAAATTATTTCGGGTTTGAACGGTATCCGTGAGGATTTAGAGGCCGGAACGCTTACCCTCACAGAGGAATATGAAGATATTCACAGTTTTGTAGAAGCGAATTTAATCAAGCGGATCGGAGATGCCGGGAAAAAACTGCATACCGGCAGGAGCCGCAACGATCAGGTCGCTTTGGATATGAAGCTGTATGCAAGGCTTGAGGTGATTAAGACAGAATCGCTATTAAAGGAACTTCTGGAGACTCTGCTTACCATGATGGAGACACATCTGGATACCTATATGCCGGGCTTCACCCATTTACAGAAGGCACAGCCGATTACACTGGCTCACCATCTGGGCGCTTATTTTGAGATGTTCAAACGGGACTATTTGCGGATGCAGGATATTTACAAGCGCCTGAATTACTGTCCTCTGGGCGCCGGTGCGCTGGCAGGTACCACCTATCCGCTTGACAGGGCCTATACGGCATCATTATTAGGCTTTGACGGTCCGACACTCAACAGCATGGATTCTGTTGCAGACAGGGATTACCTTATTGAGTTTTTGTCAGCGGCTTCTACGATTATGATGCATTTAAGCCGCTTCAGTGAAGAAATTATCATCTGGAACAGCAATGAATATCGTTTTGTGGAAATTGATGACACCTATTCTACGGGAAGCAGTATCATGCCGCAGAAAAAAAATCCTGATATCGCAGAGCTTGTCAGAGGAAAGACGGGCAGGGTATACGGAGCGCTGATAGCACTTCTGACAACGATGAAGGGAATTCCTCTCGCATATAATAAGGATATGCAGGAGGATAAAGAACTGACATTTGATGCGATGGATACCGTAAAAGGCTGTCTTTCTCTTTTTACCGGAATGCTTATGACAATGAAATTCAATCGGGACATCATGGCAAAAAGCGCGATGAACGGCTTTACAAATGCGACAGATGCGGCCGATTATCTTGTGGGTAAAGGAGTTCCGTTTCGGGATGCTCATGGCATTATCGGAAAACTTGTGCTGTACTGCATCGAAAAGGACACTTGCATTGATGCACTGCCTCTTGATGAGCTGCAGGCAATCAGTCCAGCATTTGAAGCAGATATTTATGACGCGGTCAGCCTGAAAACCTGTGTGGAAAAGCGTCTGACGACCGGTGCACCAGGGCAGGCGGCGATGCGTGAGGTTATTCGAATCAATCGGGAATTCCTTCAAAAACAGAGGGAACTGAAATAAAAACATAAAAGAGGAGAATTGTATGAGTGAGAAATTAAAAGTCGGTATTTTAGGCGGAACAGGAATGGTTGGACAGAGGTTTATCTCTCTGCTGGAGAATCATCCGTGGTTTGAGGTTGTGGTAATTGCCGCAAGTGAAAGAAGTGCGGGAAAGACATACGAGGATGCTGTGGGCAGCCGCTGGAAAATGACGACTCCGATGCCGGAATCGGTGAAGAAAATGATTGTCATGAATGTCAATGAGGTAGAAAAGGTTGCGTCCAAAGTGGATTTTGTATTCAGCGCCGTAGATATGACTAAGGATGAGATCAGGGCGATTGAGGAAGCGTATGCGAAGACGGAAACTCCTGTTGTTTCCAACAACAGTGCGCACAGATGGACACCGGATGTGCCGATGATTATTCCTGAAGTGAACCCTGAGCATGCTGCGGTTATCGAATTTCAGAAAGAGAGACTCGGTACAAAGAGAGGTTTCATTGCGGTAAAACCGAATTGCTCTATTCAGAGTTACGCACCTGTTTTGTCCGCATGGAAGGAATATGGGCCTACCGAAGTTGTTGCGACAACTTATCAGGCTATTTCCGGTGCAGGAAAGACATTTCGGGATTGGCCGGAAATGGTTGAAAATATCATTCCCTATATCGGCGGTGAAGAAGAAAAAAGCGAGCAGGAGCCGCTTAGGATCTTCGGTAAAATTGAAAATGGGCAAATCGTAAAAGCAGCTTTGCCGCTTATTACAACACAATGTATTCGTGTGCCTGTTTTAAACGGTCATACTGCAGCCGTGTTTGTAAGATTTTCAAAGAAACCTTCCAAGGAAGAGTTGATAGAAAAGCTGACCAGTTTCAAGGGAATTCCGCAGGAGTTAAAGCTTCCGAGCGCACCGAAGCAGTTTATCAGATATATGGAAGAAGACAATCGTCCGCAGGTGACACTAGATGTCGATTATGAAAACGGTATGGGAATTTCGATCGGCAGATTGAGGGAAGACACGTTATTTGACTATAAGTTTGTGGGACTTTCTCATAATACGGTAAGAGGTGCCGCAGGCGGTGCCGTTCTTTGTGCGGAACTTTTAAAAGCGCAGGGGTACATTTCAAGCAAGGTCTGAGGCTTTATTTTAGAGGGAGTCTTTCTCCCTCTAAAATTATGTGAAATTATTGTGACAGTGATTTTTCAGTCTGTTATGCGGGGAGCGGCATTAGATACACAGGGGATAAAGGATGGATGATTTGAAGTATCAGATCGACTTGTTGACGGCTTTAAATGATAAATTATTAAATAGTGAACGAATTTACCGGCTTGTCTCAGAGTTTTCAGGCAATGTTTTTCTGTACTTTGATTACAGAAAAAATGGGAGCGTTGAGCTGGTCGGTCCATGGGATGAACTGGTCGGTGACAGAATTTCAAATCATCCGTTTGACGAACGATATATGATGAGCCTGATCCATGACGAGGATCAGAAGCAGTTTCGGGATGTCATTCTGGAGATGGAAGGCCGCAGGGAAACTACCGCAAAGGTGGAATTTCGCAGCAAAACAAAAAAATATTGGATTGAGTGTGAAGCTCGTGTCCATTACGGAGAATCGGGCAACCTTGTCGATAAAATCATTGCATTTCGTGACATCACAAAGATAAAAGCGAGAAATGAGGAGCTGATTTACTTTGCTTATTACGATTCTCTGACCGGTTTATATAACCGCAATTATTTTGTAAAAAGCCTGCGGGATATGTGTGAGCGGGCAGAAAATGAGCAGGTAGGCATTGAACTTTTATTTTTGGACATTGATGATTTTAAAAAAGTAAACGACAGCTTGGGGCTTTTATTCGGGGATGAACTGGTTCAGGATTTTGCCGCATTTATCAAGGAATTTCAAAATGAAAATGTGATCGCCGGAAGATTTGGAAGTGATGTGTTCTGCGTGGCGGTTTATCATCCGTATGGACAGCGCTGTGCAGACCATATTTATCGGTCTATCCGTGAGCGCCTTCGGCGTCCGTTCATTCTGACAAATAAAGCGGAAATTATTTTCAGCATCAGCGCCGGTGTGGCTGAATATCCGGAAGCCGGCAAAACTGCCCTCGAGCTGATTAAAAATGCTGAAATTGTGCTGTTTAATGCAAAGGAAAAGGGTAAGAACAATATTCAGTATTTTGAACATACGATTCTGCAGGATTTTATTAAAACTGTTTCCTTAGAGCAGCGGCTAAAGGAAGCAATTGAAAATGAAGATTTTATCATTTACTTTCAGCCTCAGTTCTCAGCGAAAACCGGCCGGCTGCGCGGTGCCGAAGCACTGTTGAGGTGGCCGGGGGAAAACGGCAGTTTTATTACAAGTCCGGCAGAATTCATTCCAATTGCAGAAAAGAACGGCGCAATTGTTCCGATCGGAAGCTGGGTATTAAAGGAATCGATCCGGGTCATGAACCTATGGAAAACAAGATATCGCTTTCCGATGATTGTTTCGGTCAATATTTCCGCAATCCAGTTGGAAAAAGACAATTTCGTCGATTATGTGCAGCATTTGCTGACTTCTAATGAAATCAATCCCGAGTGGTTGGAACTTGAAATTACGGAAAGCGTTTTTATTAATGATTTCGACAAAGCGATTACTAAAATCAACTCCTTAAGAAAGCTTGGAATTAAAATATCACTGGATGATTTCGGAACAGGTTACTCCTCGCTGTCCTATTTAAAGGCACTGCCGATTGATACACTCAAAATTGACAAATCGTTTATTGATACGGCGATTAAAGATGCTTCGACCAACATTATTACGGAATCTGTTGTCAGCATGGTTAGGAAGCTTGGCTTTGAAACGATTGCGGAAGGTGTGGAGACGGAGGATCAGTTTGAATATCTGAAAAAAATCCAATGTGACAGCGTACAGGGGTATTTATTTGGCCGGCCTATGTCGAGAACAGATTTTGAAAAGCTGATCGTCAGGCAGTTGGCGTAGCCGCCTAAAGGGGACACATGGTTTCAGGAAGAAAACTCGAATTACAAACTCTTGAAAATTATTATACCCGTAGGGAAAGCGGGATAATTGTACTGTATGGACAGAAAGATACCGGCAAGCTGTCGCTATTAAAGCAATTTTGCAGAAATAAGGATGTCTTTTATTACCTTGCAAGGCCATGTTCCGAAAAAGAGCAGCTCCTTCAGTTCGGTATGGAACTGAAAGAAGAACTGCCGGTCAATACACCAATATCAGAAAGCTACGCCGGCTTGCTGGCAGCACTGTTATCTTTGGGAACAGAAAAAAAAATAGTCATAATCGATGAGTTTCAACAGATGATCAAGCACAGCCCTTCCTTTATGAAGGAACTTGTGAGAACGGCCTATGAAAAATCATCTGTCCGGTCTGCCCTGTTTCTTTTATGTTCTTCCTCCGTTTATTGGGTGGAAAATGCCATGGTGGGCCATCTTAAAGAGGATGCCTATGAAATAACAGGGCTTTTGAAAATCGGAGAACTAAAGTTTTCAGAGCTTACAAAAAACTATAAGAAGTATTCCGTGAAAAGTCGTTTAGAAACTTACGCGGTACTGGGCGGACTGCCGGGGTTGTGGCAATATTGGGACAGCGCAAAGACTGTCGCCGAAAATATATGTGACGGTCCGCTGAATAAAGGATCATATTTACACCAAGCAGGCTTACATCTCTTGCCTGAGGAAGTAAGGGAGCCCGTTGTGTACAATACGATTCTGCTGGCGCTTGCGTCCGGTAAGCGGAAATTGAACGACCTGCATGCACATACCGGCTTTGATCGGGCAAAAATCAGCGTTTATTTAAAAAATCTTATTGAGCTTTCAATTGTGGAAAAGGTCACGTCAGTGGAAATTGCCGGAAGAGAACACTCACAAAAAGGAATATACCGCATTTCGAATCATTTTGTTCATTTCTGGTTTCGATATGTGTTTGTCCGGCTTTCCAGACTTCAGATAATGAGTGCGGAAAAGTTTTACCGCAAATATATCGAGCCTTCTTTTCGCGTCTATACGGCGGATTACTTTGTGGAGGTATGCATGGAATATTTGCGAATGATGAATCGGGAGGATCGGCTGGAATTCAAATTCACACAAATCGGAAGCTGGGTCGGTAAATTCGGCAGGATCGACATCGCCGCACAGGATGAGGATGGGCGGGCACTGCTTGGCTGCTGTGTTTGGGAACAAGGGCTTCTCGCGCTGCAAGATTATGAACAGCTGTTATCCCTTGCGAGACAGGCAGGGCTGAATGCGGATGTCTGTTATCTGTTTTCTTCGGGAGGCTTTGATAAACGGCTTTCGGCAAAGGCGAAAACAGAAAAAACGATTCATCTGATTGACGGTGCCCAGTTATGAATAAGAAGCGGGTGCTTGACATTGACAATAATGATAAAAAATGATAATTTAATAATGCTTTATAATAAAAATAAGTGGAGGAAAGATTATGAAAAAAATAGTGACAGTTTTATTGAGTGCAGCCTGTCTCTTGGCACTGACAGCTTGCGGAAGTAAGGGGGATGATACACTTGTTATGGCAACAAATGCTGAATTCCCGCCGTATGAGTACTATGAAGGAGATGCAATTGTAGGAATTGACGCGGAAATCGCACAGGCAATTGCCGATGATTTGGGTATGAAGCTTCAAATCGAGGATATGGCCTTTGATTCTGTTATTGCCGCAGTACAGTCCGGCAAGGCCGATATGGGTATCGCAGGCTTGACCGTAACTGAGGACCGGCTTGTAAATGTCAATTTTTCTGATTCTTATACGCAGGCGGCACAGGTTATCATTGTTAATGAGGGAAGTGAAATTGCAGGTCCCGAGGATTTGACAGAAAAATCCATCGGTGTGCAGCTTGGAACGACCGGAGATATTTATGCGGGTGATATTGAAGGCGCTGTAATTGAGCGTTATAATAAAGGCTTCGAAGCAATTCAGGCACTTATGCAGAATAAGATTGATGCAGTCATCATCGACAGGGAACCGGCAAAGGTGTTTGTAAGCCAAGGCGAGGGGCTTGTCCTTCTTGACGAGGAGTTCACTGTGGAGGATTATGCGATTGCCATTGCAAAGGACAATACGGAGCTGCTTGACAAGGTCAACGCTTCTCTTGCAAAACTGCAGGAATCCGGTAAGCTTCAGGAAATCACAGATAAATACATCACTGCCGAATAAATAATAGAATTGGATGTCAGCCATGAATAGTTTTGCAAATTCGTTTTATCAAAACTTCATAAAGGAAAATCGTTACGAATATATTCTTACGGGTCTTGGAAATACGCTGCTGGTGACTTCTCTTGCAGTGCTGATCGGCATTCTGCTGGGCTTTATTGTTGCGATTGTTCGTTCGACCTATGATAAGACCGGACGGATGCGGCTTCTGAATGCCGTCTGCAATTTATATCTGACAGTAATTCGCGGTACACCGATTGTATTGCAGCTTTTGATTACTTATTTTGTTATTTTCGCGTCGGTTAATGTCAGTAAAATATTTGTTGCGGTTATCGCATTTGGCATTAACTCCGGTGCATATGTGGCTGAAATTATCCGCAGCGGAATTATGTCGATCGACAACGGACAGTTTGAAGCCGGCAGAAGCTTGGGATTCAGTTATATCCAGACAATGGTTTATTTTATCCTTCCGCAGGCATTTAAAAATGTTCTGCCTGCGCTTGGAAATGAATTTGTCGTACTGCTTAAGGAGACATCAGTCGCCGGCTACATCGCGATGCAGGATCTGACAAAGGGCGCAGATATTATCAGGAGTCAGACATATTCCGCATTTATGCCGTTGATGATGGCTGCGGCAATTTATTTGGTATTGGTAATTATTTTTGATAAATTGATTAAAAACCTGGAGAGGAGGCTGCGAAACAGTGACCACTGAATTTAATGCCAAGCCTTTAATACAGGTTCAAAATTTAAAAAAGCAGTTTGGAGAAATCGTTGCGCTTTCGAACATTACAACTAATTTTTATAAGGGAGATGTCGCGTTTATTGTAGGGCCCTCCGGTTCGGGTAAAAGTACGTTTTTGCGTTGTTTAAACAGGCTTGAGGAACCGACCGGCGGACAGATTTTTTTTGAAGACGCAGATATCTGCAATCCAAAAAGCAATATCGATTTGCAGCGGCAGAAGATGGGAATGGTTTTTCAGCAGTTTAATTTATTCCCGCATATGACCGTTATAAGAAACCTGACGATTGGGCCGATGAAGCTTCAGAAAAAGACAAAAGACCAGGCAGAAGCGACGGCAATGGAGCTTTTAAAGCGTGTAGGCTTATCTGAGCGCGCACAGGCTTATCCAAGCCAGCTTTCCGGCGGACAGAAGCAGAGAATTGCCATTGTGCGTTCACTGTGCATGAATCCGGATGTCATGCTGTTTGATGAGCCGACATCTGCACTGGACCCCGAAATGGTCGGCGAAGTGCTGCAGGTCATGCGTGAACTTGCAAATGATAAAATGACAATGATCGTTGTTACCCATGAGATGGGCTTTGCCAGAGAGGTTGCCAATCGGGTAATGTTCATGGCAGACGGGGAAATACTTGAAGAGAATTCTCCCGAGAAATTTTTCGGACAACCACAGAATGAAAGGTTGAAAAATTTTCTTGGGAAGGTGCTATAAACAGACCATTTAATAAAAGCAGCCGGTTATTTGGAATTTATTTCGGGATGACCGGCTGAAGTTAGTAAAAGAACAGGATTGGCTATGGGAAAAACAGTTTTTATCGCTGAGAAACCGAGCGTCGCAAGAGAATTCGCGAATGCATTAAAAATTAATGCGAAAAAATATGACGGTTATTTAGAGTCTGAGAATACGATTGTGACTTGGTGTGTCGGTCACCTTGTGACGATGAGCTATCCGGATGCCTATGACAGCAAATATAAAAGATGGAGCTTCACGACACTTCCGTTTTTACCAGACTCTTATTTATATGAGGTGATTCCTTCTGCGGCAAAGCAATTTCACATCGTAAGCAGACTTTTGAATCGTTCAGATGTCGATACAATCTATGTGTGTACGGATTCCGGGCGAGAGGGAGAATATATCTACCGTCTCGTGGAACAACAGGCTAACGTGACAGGAAAGAACCGTAAGCGCGTCTGGATTGATTCCCAGACGGAGGAGGAAATTCGCCGAGGAATCAGGGAGGCAAAGGATTTATCTGCCTATGATAATCTTTCTGAAGCGGCTTATTTACGTGCTAAGGAAGACTATTTGATGGGCATCAATTTTTCCCGTGCACTCACACTGAAATACGGGGATGCAGTATCCAATTTTCTGAGTATGAAATATGCCGTGATTTCTGTTGGCCGCGTGATGACGTGTGTGCTTGGAATGGCAGTCAGGCGCGAGCGGGAAATCAGGGAATTCACAAAGACTCCGTTTTATCGGATTCTTGCATCCATGAGCTTAAAGGATGAGGAAAGCAGCTTTCAAGCCGAATGGAGAGCAGTCGAAGGCTCCCGTTATTTCGGCTCCGAGCTTCTTTACAAAGAGAACGGTTTCAAAAAGAAAGAGGATGCGCAAATACTTGCACAGGAACTGTTTGATGCCTCCGGCGGAAGTGCGGTTCTTGAAAGGCTGGAAAAGAAAAAAGAAACTAAAAATGCCCCGCTGTTATACAATCTTGCGGAACTGCAAAATGACTGTTCCAAATATTTTAAAATCAGTCCCGACGAAACGCTGCGCATTATTCAGGAGCTTTATGAACGGAAGCTTGTAACCTATCCGCGGACGGATGCGCGTGTGCTTTCCACAGCAGTGGCAAAGGAAATTGATAAAAATATCGGCGGTCTGAGACGTTATGAAAAAACGGCCGCGATCGCAGAGGAGATATTACAGGGAACCTCCTTTCGCACGATTGCAAAGACTCGTTATGTGAATGATAAGCAAATCACGGACCATTATGCAATCATCCCGACCGGTCAGGGTATTGATTCCTTAAGGGGGCTTTCTGTACTCTCCGAGCAGGTATATGAGATTATCGTCAGGCGTTTCTTAAGCATTTTTTATCCCCCGGCTATTTATCAAAAAATGGGGATTACTGCAAAGATAGAAAATGAAAGCTTTTTTGCAAGCTTCAAGGTGCTTGTTGACGAAGGCTATTTAAAGGTAAGCAGGTTCTCTTTTACAAAAAACAAACAGGAGAGCGGGGGCACCCACGAGGTAGCAGCAGATGAAGAGAATGCCGCAGCAGACGGAGATGAAAAGGATCAGAGCGGCGCGGAAGAGGAAGTAAAATGTGACGAGGCATTCCTGGAAAGATTGAGTTGCTTGAAAAAGGGTGATATTTTGGCGGTAGGCGGAATGGAACTGAAGGAGGGTGAGACCTCTCCGCCGAAGCGTTATACCTCCGGTTCTATGATCCTTGCAATGGAAAATGCCGGACAGCTCATTGAGGAAGAGGAGCTTCGGGCGCAAATAAAAGGCAGCGGTATTGGGACATCAGCTACAAGAGCGGAAATATTAAAAAAGCTTGTTGCCAATCAATATCTGATGCTAAATAAAAAGACACAGGTTATCACACCGGCCCTGCTCGGAGAAATAATCTATGATGTCGTAGATGCGTCGATCCGTCCTCTTTTGGATCCGAAGCTAACCGCGAGCTGGGAAAAAGGACTGACACAGGTATCTGAAGGAAAAATCACTTCGGATGTCTATATGCAAAAGCTCAATGACTATGTGGCAAGACGTACAAATGCGGTGCGGGAATTGAATAATCAGACTTCGCTGCGTACCATGTTCGCGAAAGCAGCAAAAAATTATAAAGCCGCCACTCCGTCCGGAAAGACACCAAAAGCGGCAAAAAAAGGAAAAGAACAGCCTGATACATAAAATTAATAATTATAAACTTGAAACAACGGAATCTGCATAATAAAATAGAGGAGAGAAGCGATGGAACAATTTAAAATCAGCAATATGTATCACTTACAGGAATCAATCGCGGGGGAGTTCCTTGCCCAGTTTACTTATCCGTGGGAGGCACTTACTAAAATCAGTGCATTCATTGCAGAACTCGGCAGCAAGCTGAGTGAAGATGAGTATGAAAAGCGCGGGAAAGACATCTGGATAGCCAAAAGCGCAAAAGTTGCTCCGACCGCCTTCATTAACGGTCCTGCCATTATCGGAAAGGAAGCAGAGATCAGACATTGTGCTTTTATCAGAGGAAATGCAATTGTCGGAGAGGGCGCCGTGGTCGGGAATTCGACAGAACTTAAAAATGTTATTCTTTTTAATTGCGTGCAGGTGCCGCACTATAATTATGTCGGTGATTCTATTCTGGGATTTAAGTCACATATGGGCGCCGGCTCTATCACCTCCAATGTAAAATCCGATAAAACACTTGTCATTGTGAAAAACGGAAAGGAACAGATCGAAACGGGACTCAAAAAATTTGGTGCGATGCTCGGGGACCATGTGGAGGTTGGCTGCAATTCCGTTCTGAATCCCGGGACGGTCATAGGCAGGGGCAGTCATATCTATCCGTGTTCGATGGTAAGAGGTTGTATTGCTGAACATTCTATTTACAAAAAACAGGGAGAAATCGTAGCGAAACAATAGGTCGGACTTTCATTAAACTGCGAGGAGAACGATGAATCATGGGAATGCTAAAGGTGGATGGCATTTTGAGTGAAATTGAAACAGTTATTGAGAATACGCTTGGAGGAATTGGCGTATTCGAAGTACGGAATGGCAAGCTTACGCCGGTTTTTCTAAACAATGGTTTTTACCGGATGCTTGGCTATACAAAAGAGGAGTGCGCCGTATTTTTAAGGGATATCGAGTCCAATATTATCCTTGAGGATCGGGAGGCTTTTCGTCAGGCGATTACCGATATACTCAAGGATGACGGGTGGTCTGAGGTCGAATTCAAAACAGTTACAAAAGAGGGCGGTATCCGCTGGCTTCAGGTGCGGGGAAACCTGCTTTCCAGAAGCGGGGAAAGCAGTCTGATTACGACAATTATTCTGGACGTGACAGAACGTAAAAATATAGAGATTGAGCTGGCGGAACAGGCGGAACGGCTGCATCTTCTATCAGAAGCCGAAGGAGAAATGATATTTGATTACAATGCCAAGACGGATGTGCTTGTAATCAAGCCGGCAAAAAGCATCGGCGGAAGCGATATGCTGTTTACAGATTATATACAAAAAAACTCACATGAAAATATTTATGAAGAGGATCGCAAACTATACTTTGAGATGTTTTCCAGCATTCTAAAAAAACCGCAAAGGGATGCAGTCGATGTACGTGCTTCCTTCTTCGACAGAGGGATCAGATGGTATCGTGTAAATTTTACAAGCATTCTCGGAACAGAGGGATATGTGACGCGTGCCGTTGGGCGGATTATTGACATTCATGAAAAGAAATTAAAGGAATTGGAGATTGAAGCAAGAGCAGAGCGGGATCCGCTTACCGGACTTTACAATAAAGGAACGACAAAAGAAATGGTGGAAGCAGCGCTTCAGGATGCTGCCGGAAAAAATACAATTAATGCTCTCCTGATGGTGGATTTGGATAATTTCAAGGCGGTTAATGATACGCTCGGCCATGCGGCAGGAGACGAGGTGCTTATCGAAGCGGCCCAAAATATCCGCGCTAATTTCAAGGGCCGGGATATTTTAGGCCGCATCGGCGGTGATGAATTCATTATTTTTATAAGTGATGTCAGTGAAATCAGGAATGCGCAGATGCTGGGCTATAAGCTCAACCGTCTGTTGACAATGAGTTATCCGAAGGAAACCGGAGCCATTACAGTAACTGCCAGCATGGGGATTGCTTTTTCCGGTATGCACGGAAGCAGCTTTCAGGAGCTGTATGAGCATGCGGACAAGGCGCTTTATGTAACAAAAAAATATGGAAAAAACGGATGTACGACTTACGAAGATGGAATGTAATTTACTTCAATAAATATATGTTTTGTATGTATGTGCCTGTAGGAAGGCAATATAGAAAAAAGTGCGAAAAACAACTAGATTTTTTTGTCGCTTTATGAGAGAATATGTAGTGGCTATGATGATTCATATATTTAATTTTGAAAGGAGTTTTCAAATGATTTATTCAAAAGAAGTTGAAGAAATGTGTCCGGTCGCACAAGGCGTGAACCATGGCTGCGCACCTATTCCGGAAGAAGCAAAATGGGTAAAAGCAAAGGAAGTAAAGGATATCTCCGGATTTACACACGGTGTTGGCTGGTGTGCGCCGCAGCAGGGTGCCTGCAAGCTGTCACTGAACATTAAAGATGGTATTATCCAGGAAGCTCTGGTAGAGACGATCGGCTGCTCCGGCATGACTCATTCCGCAGCGATGGCCGCTGAAATTCTTCCGGGCAGAACGGTTCTTGAGGCGCTCAATACAGATCTTGTATGCGATGCGATCAATACGGCAATGAGAGAATTATTCCTGCAGATTGCTTACGGACGTTCCCAGTCCGCATTTTCAGAGGACGGACTTGCTATCGGGGCTGGACTTGAGGATTTGGGCAAGGGCCTTCGTTCTCAGGTCGGTACGATGTATGGTACACTTGCAAAAGGTCCCCGCTATCTGGAAATGGCAGAGGGCTATGTGACCGGTATTGCTTTGGATGCCGAGGATCAGATCATCGGCTACAAGTTTGTAAGCCTTGGAAAAATGACTGATTTTATCAAGAAAGGCGACGATCCTAATACTGCATACGAAAAGGCATGCGGTCAGTATGGGCGCGTGGCTGATGCTGTCAAGATCATCGATCCCAGAACAGACAAAGAAGTAAAATAAGAGAAGAGGAGGACAACTATAATGGCTTTATTTGAATCATATGAAAGAAGAATTGATAAAATCAATTCCGTGTTGAATAGTTATGGAATCGCTTCTCTTGAAGAAGCTGAAAAAATCACAAAGGATGCCGGCTTAAATGTATATGATACGGTGAAGGGCATTCAGCCGATCTGTTTCGAAAATGCTTGCTGGGCTTACATAGTCGGTGCTGCGATTGCAATCAAGAAGGATTGCAAGAGAGCAGCTGATGCCGCAGCAGCAATTGGCGAAGGACTCCAGTCCTTTTGTATTCCGGGTTCTGTTGCGGACACCCGTCAGGTAGGTCTTGGACACGGAAATCTCGGTAAGATGCTTTTGGAAGAGCAAACCGAATGTTTTGCATTCCTTGCGGGACATGAATCGTTTGCGGCTGCGGAGGGCGCAATTGGTATTGCTGAAAAAGCAAACAAAGTTCGTCAGAAGCCTCTTCGTGTCATTTTAAATGGCCTTGGCAAGGATGCCGCTCAGATCATTTCCAGAATCAATGGTTTTACTTTCGTGGAAACAGAGTATGATCCGTATACCAATACGGTAGAGGAAGTATACAGAAAGGCCTATTCAGAAGGTCTTCGTGCAAAGGTAAACTGCTATGGTGCAAATGATGTGTGTGAGGGTGTTGCTATCATGCATAAGGAAGGCGTCGACGTATCTATTACGGGTAACTCCACCAATCCTACGCGGTTCCAGCATCCGGTAGCAGGTACTTATAAGAAAGAATGCAACGAACAGGGCAAAAGCTATTTTTCCGTAGCATCCGGCGGCGGTACAGGACGTACGCTTCATCCGGATAATATGGCCGCAGGTCCTGCTTCCTACGGTATGACTGATACGATGGGACGTATGCACTCGGACGCACAGTTCGCTGGTTCCTCCTCCGTACCGGCTCACGTAGAAATGATGGGCCTCATCGGCGCAGGCAACAATCCTATGGTCGGCATGACCGTAGCCGTAGCCGTTTCTATTGAAGAAGCAGCAAAGGCCGGAAAGTTTTAAAAAATCATCATAATAAAACCCTGTAACCCCGCTAGTTTACTGGAGCTTGCGGGGTTTTATTATTTCGTGCGACACCTTACAAAAACTTGCCGAAATTTGCATATAATACACATGCAATACACTGAGGTAATACACAAACGATCTCCATTTTACCATTAAAAGCAATTAAATGACAGATATAATTAAATAGACTTTGCATTTACACTATGATATAATGTTTCAATAAATCACCAGGAAGGAGTTAATAAAATGACAGATAGTGAAAAACTTGATCAATTACTGCAGATTGTACAAAATAATTCCATGTGTTTGGAAGGAATTGAAAATAGTATTACAGATATCAAGTTAACGATAGAAAATGAAATTAGGGTAAATATTCAGCGTGTGGCCGAGGGGCATCTTGATCTGTCTCGAAATCTACATGACGTAATTAAACCAAATAATGAAGTTGAAATGCTGGCAATCAAAGTAAGGATGCTTGAAACCGATGTGCGAGAATTAAAGACAAAAATTTCATGACTACATAATAAATTTTTACGGCTATTCTAAAGACCAGCCCATCTAAAAGGGGTTGTAAAATAAGTCCTAAAAAAATAGGATTCATATCAGTGAACGCTGGTATGAATCCTATTTTAGATTTATTTTTATAAATACTTATGTTATTACAGACTTGTGTTCATAGAATCAATCAATACAGTAAGTTTTTCAAAAACCTTATCACGGTTCCGAAGGCATGATTTTTTTCATACCCAGATATAACGGTTAGTAGTATCACTTTAAGGAGTTTCTGTTCCTCACAGAGAATATATACCGAATCAGTAATATCAATTGTGTCAGGCCATAAGCTCTTTTATAATATCCTCAACAGATTCTAATTTTGTGGCTTTATATGCGTTTTCTCCGCAGAATAAAAGAGCATGATCCACATCGCCTTTTGCGGCATTGATTAATGCGCCGGTAATACAGTAGGGAATGTCTTTTGCATTACAGTGAGATAAGCATTGGTAGCATTTCTTAATGGGAACAGGTCCATTTAAAGTATTCTCAATAAAAGGATTCCAAATTGCTCTTCCCGGCATTCCTACAGGACTTTTTACAATCCGGATATCTTCTTTTTCGGCGTTTATATAGGTCATTTTATAACGGATATCTGCATCGCATTCGTATGTAGTGACAAATCTGGTGGCAATCTGTACCCCGTCCGCGCCAAGCTTTAAATAATGTTCCATATCCGCTTTACTATAGATTCCTCCGGCGGCCACCACGGGAATATCCTTATTTTTTTCTTTTCCAAACTTTTTTATAAAATCGATAATTTTTATGATCTCTTTATCAAAGTCCAGTTCCTCGATCCGAGCCAGCTCCTCTGTGGAAAAGCCCAGATGCCCGCCTGCTTTTGGACCTTCAATGACTACCATATCAGGAGTTCTTTTGAATTTTTTATCCCACATCCGGCAAATGAGACTGGCTGCTTTCAAAGAAGAGACAATGGGGGCAATTTTTGTTTTGGAATTTTCTACGAAAGAAGGCAAACCGGTCGGAATACCCGCCCCTGAAATGATCAGATCCACGCCGGCATCTACCGCAGCCCGGACGTAATCTTCGTAATTCCTGGTGGCAGCCATAATATTAACCCCAATGATGCCGCCGTTTGCAAGTGCTCTTGCTTTTTCTATCTGCTCACCAATTACTCTTAAGTTAGTTTTAATGGGAGACCTCTCAAATTCCTCATCTAAATAGCCTATTTGAGCGGTGGAGATAATGCCGATTCCTCCGGCGGCTGCAACAGCCCCTGCAAGTCCCGATAAACTGATGCCTACGCCCATACCCCCTTGGACAATAGGAACTCTGGCAGTCAATTCGCCGAGGATTAAAGGTTTTTTTTCCATAGTTAGTGACATCCCTTCCTTCTCATTCAGGTTCAAAATTTTATTTGTTATTGCGAATGCATTCATACCAACAGAGGTATGCGCATATATTACTCTGACTTCCGCCGTCTGTCAAGACAACCGAAAAAAATAGGGAAAGAAGCAATTATGAAAAGAATAATGGAAAGAGTTTTATATCGGATGCTGTGTCTTTGTATATTGCAGTCTGTACTTTTTACAGGCTGCAATAACAAACCGGAGCCGAATAATACAGAAATCGTACAATCAAATGAGATTGTGAAAAAAGAAGCAACACAGGAAACCGCGAACAACGCGGCACAAAGTGAAATTGTTACTTTATTGCCAAAGGAACGTCCGCGTCTTGAAGATGATTTTTATTCTTGTGTGAATTTTGACACAATTAATCAGGCGGTGATTCCGGCAGGGGAAAAGAAATGGACAGTCATTGAAGCGCTTGATACAAGAATCGTGGATCAGCTTTCCATTATAATTAAGGACATCATGAAGAATCCTGAGAGCTATGAAGCGGGAACAAAGCAGCAGAGGATTATGGCACTCTACCAGAGTGCTGTCGATATGGACAGCAGAAATAAAGCCGGATTTGTAAAGATACAACCATTGATCGAATCGATTCAGCGCGCGGATACGATAGAACAATATCTGGCTGCAATCGGAGCGCTCGATCGGGAGTATGGATACTCCAGTCTGCTTGACTTTTATATTGGAGCTGATAAGGAGGATTCCGACTTATATAATTTATATTTGACCGGTGCGGATCTCGGCTTGGGAAAAGAATATCTAATTAACGAATCACTCAGCAGCAGCTGGACAATTTACCAGACTTATATCAAACATATTTTTTTGCTCTATGGGGCTTCGGAAAAAGAAGCAGAGCAAAAATCAGAAGAAATCTTTCAGTTCCAGCAGGAACTCGCATATTCTACATTAAACATTGAAGAATCTGGTAACCCCACTATCATATATAATCCTAAAAATTTAAAGGAGCTTCAGGAACTATTTTTTAACATTGACGCAGAGGCAATGCTGCAGGCATTTCAGTATTCTCCGGTGGATGGCGTTGAGGAATGGGTTGTCACAGATATGGAGCAGGCAAAAAAAATTAACACTTATTTGACGGAGGAGCATCTTGCTTTATTGAAGGACTTTTCTATTTTTATTTTGTTAAAAGATTTGGCACCGTATTTGTCGGAAGAGTTTTATCGGGCAGATTTGGATTTCACAAATCAATTTTATGGGATACAGGAGAGAAAAAGTGATGAAGAGATTGCCGCCCGCCTTGTACAGAGCGCTTTGGGCTTTGATTTCGGAAAGCTTTATGTCGAACATTATTTCTCCGGCGAAAGTAAGCTGGAAATTGAGCGGCTGGTTCGGGAAATTATTGAAGTTTACCGAACCAGGATCGATCAACAGGATTGGATGAGCGAAGCAACAAAGGAAAAAGCAAAGCGAAAGCTGGATACGATGATTGTAAAAATAGGATATCCGGACGAATGGCCTGTTTATATGGAGAGTGTGGTTATAAAAGCGCCTGAAGACGGAGGAAGTCTGCTTTTCAATATTTTAGAACTAAGCCGCATCAATAAACAGCATGAATACAGCCGGTTAGGCGACCATGTTGACAGAAGTGAATGGTTTTTTACACCGCAAACTGTAAATGCCTACTATAACGCTTCTATGAATGAAATTGTTTTTCCGGCCGGGATCTTACAGGCACCTTTTTACGATCCAACTGCAGACCGGGCAGCAAACCTTGGCGGAATCGGTATGGTAATCGGTCATGAAATTACACATGCATTTGATGCGGACGGTTCCCTTTATGATGAAAAAGGAAATTATAATGCATGGTGGACAGAAGAAGAGTATAGGAAATTTGATGAGTTAAAGCAAAAAATTGTGAATTATTATAATCGTTATGAGCTGACAGATGGGTTGTATGTAAACGGAACGCTGACACTCAGTGAAAACATTGCCGATTTAGGCGGTCTCTCCTGCGTGTGTGAGCTTTGCGGAGATGACAGGGAGGACTTAAAAGTGATGTTTGAAAACTATGCCGGCTGTTGGGCACTTAAGCAGACAAAGAATACCATGATTAATTATCTGAACAACGACGTACACGCACCCGGAAAAATCAGGGTCAATGCAGTCGTAAGCTCGATGGACGTTTTTTATGACACCTATGGTGTACGGCCAAAGGATGACATGTATACGGCACCGGAAACCAGAGTGGGGATTTGGTAAGTCAATCAGCCTGTTCCATAAGAAATTGCTTGATAAATCAATGATATTTCTATATACTGTATGTTATTGAAAGAATTATTCTATATAGACGTATTATTTAGAAGGACGGGATACGGACAGAATGACAAAAAAGGAATTTAAACTACTCAGCGAAAAGATTATTTATCTGGATGGGGCAACCGGCTCCAACCTTGTAAAGAGAGGCATGCCGTCCGGTGTGTGCCCAGAGCTTTGGATTCTGGACAATGCGGATATCCTGATTGGCTTGCAGGAGGAATATCTTGCGGCCGGAACAAACATCCTGCTTGCACCAACTTTTACGTCCAACCGTATCAAACTTGCCGAATACGGGCTTGCTGACAGAATCGAAGAATTGAATAAGAGACTTGTCGAATTGTCAATGACGGCTGTCAGACATTATAAAAATCAGTGTCCGGATGCGGCTGCTTATGTTGCTGCGGACATTACGATGACAGGACAGCAGTTAAAGCCGATGGGATCACTGGATTTTGAAGAGCTTGTCGATATTTATAAAGAACAGTTACGATACCTTGTCGATGCCGGCGTGGATCTGGTCATCATAGAGACAATGATGAGCCTGCAGGAGACGAGGGCCGCTTTACTTGCCGTCAAGGAAACCTGCGACTTGCCTGTCATTGCTTCCCTGACCTATGAAAATGACGGACGTACCCTTTACGGTACGAATGCAATGACGGCAATGGCTGTTTTGCAGAGCCTCGGAGCAGATGCCGTCGGCACGAATTGCTCTACAGGACCCGATAAAATGCTTTACAATATCAAAAAAATGGCCGGGATCGGGCAGATTCCAATCATAGCAAAGCCCAATGCGGGGCTGCCAAGACTGGCTGAGGATGGAAGCACAGTTTATGACATGACACCGGAGGTGTTTGCAAAGGAAATGCTTCCGATTATCGAGGCGGGAGCCTCAGTTGTCGGCGGCTGCTGCGGTACAACACCGGCACACATCAAAGCTCTTTATGAAAAAACAAAAACATTAAAGCCGCACAGGCAGATCGTGCCGGATACGGTACGCTATCTTTCTTCCGAAAAGGAAACGGTATTGTTCGATTTGGATTCTCCGTTTATGATCGTTGGGGAACGAATTAATCCGACCGGAAAGAAAAGGCTTCAGGAAGAGCTTAGGGAAGGCAGTTTTGAGCTTGTCAACGAATTTGCAGTGGAACAGGAGGAAAAGGGAGCTTCTTTGCTTGACGTCAATATGGGAATGAGCGGTATTGATGAAAAAGTGACTATGTTAAAAGCAATTGAGGAAATTACTACTAACGTACGTCTGCCGCTCGTTATCGATTCGAGTCATATCGATGTAATCGAGCAGGCGCTCAGACGTTATCCCGGCCGTGCCCTCATTAATTCAATTTCAGGTGAAAAGGGAAAACTTGATCACTTGATGCCGATCGCTCAAAAATATGGGGCGATGTTTATTCTGCTTCCCCTTTCAGATGAAGGGCTTCCTGAATCGTTAGAGGAAAAAAAGAATATAATACATAAAATTTTAGAGCGTGCAAAAGAGCTTGGCATCAGTAACAATGACATTGTTGTTGACGGCCTTGTTGCAACAGTCGGTGCAAACAAGCTTGCGGCATTAGAAACGGCGGAGACGATCCGATATTGCAGGGAAGAGCTTTCTCTTCCAACAATTGTAGGTTTATCCAACATTTCTTTTGGACTTCCCGAACGTTCTAATGTCAATGGGAGTTTTTTAACGCTTGCAATTCAGGCAGGCCTGACGATGGCGATCCTAAATCCTTCTCAGCAGCAGCTTGTTGCCAGTGCGCTGGCTGCCGATATGCTTTTAAATAAGAAAGATTCCGATATCCGATATATTCAGTTTATTAATGATCTGAAGGAGCAGTATCCTGATATGGCACCGATGGGAACCATCAGTCGCAGGGAATCTGCCGGCGGAGACGGCAGTGGAAAAGCGGTCCAGCCTTCGGAGGCCGATAAGAATTCAACTGTTTTAAAAGGGCATAATTCAGCCGAGACCGTTGATAAAATACAGAAAGCCGTGCTGTCCGGAAATCAAAAATCCATCGTTGCTTATGTGAAGGAAGCGGTTGGAAGCGGAAAAGAAGCGAAGCAGCTTCTCGATGAAAGTCTGCTTCCTGCGATTAATGAAGTTGGTCGGTTATTTGAAAAAGGAAAATATTTTTTACCGCAGTTGATTGCAAGCGCCGAGGCAATGAAGCTTGCAATTGAATACCTGGAACCCATGCTTACGTCCAAAGGTTCAAATGGTCCCCAGATTACGATCGTTATCGCGACGGTCAAGGGCGATATCCATGACATCGGCAAAAATCTGGTTGCTCTAATGCTGAAAAATTACGGTTTTCAAGTCATTGACCTTGGTAAGGATGTCGCGAAGGAAGATATCATCAAGGCTGCAAAAGAGCATAATGCACAGATCATTGCACTTTCGGCCCTGATGACGACGACAATGCAGGAAATGCGGCAGGTTGTGGAGCTTGCAAAGCAGGAAGGTGTACAAGCACAGATCATTATCGGCGGAGCTGTCATTACACAGGAATATGCCGATGAAATCCATGCGGACGGTTATTCCAAGGATGCTCAGGAGGCGGTAAAATTGACACAGCAGCTGATGAACTTGTTATAGGTTGACTTCAAAGGGGAGAATAATATGCGCAATAAGGTGAAAATAGAAGAACTTAACGGAAAACAGCAGACACCGGAATCGGAAAATAACGAAAGTTCCGTTATGGAAATTGTAAAAAGCGAAGAGGTGCTTGATGCAGAACGGCTTGCTACCGTCCGCGATGCAGATTTAAAAGTTATTGCAGAGCTTTTACAGGAAATTCGGAATGAAAATTCCCGCGAAATGAAGTATGCCAAAACACAGATGCGACTGGCTGTATTTACTTCCTTTACTTCCCTGATTATCATTATCATCATTGCATTGGGAGTGGCATTTATTGTTCCGCGAGTGATGATGCTTGCTAATCAGGCGGATGCCATTTTACGGCAGACCGACGCCCTGATGATGCAGGCGGAAACCGTTATGGATAATATGGAACAGGTAACGACAGAACTTGCGACCGCGGACATTACCGGTATGCTCAAGGATATGGATACCCTTGTGACGACAAGTGAGGAAGGCATGGGAGAAGCACTGAAAAAAGTCACAGATATCGATATTGATTCTCTAAATGAGGCGATTAAGGATTTGGGAGCTATCGTGGCTCCGCTTGCAAAGCTGCTTGGCAGATAAATCAGTTTTAATAAAGAACATATGGAAAGGATTGAATATAACATGATAGGTGCAGATGCGATGGTAAAATGCCTTGAACTGGAAGGTGTAAAAGCAGTTTTCGGGTATCCGGGGGTGGCAATCTGTCCGTTTTTTAACAGTATGATAAGCACGGACATCGAAAGGATTCTTGTACGTACGGAACAGAACGCGGCACATGCCGCAAGCGGTTATGCACGTGTGATAGGCGGTGTCGGCGTATGCGTGGCGACATCGGGTCCGGGTGCGACCAATCTTATTACGGGTATTGCGACAGCTTATGCGGACAGCATTCCCCTCATTTGTATTACGGGACAGGTAAATTCTTCCCTGCTTGGGAGTGATGTATTTCAGGAGGCAGATATTACCGGCGCGGCGGAATCCTTTGTCAAATACAGTTATTTGATTAAGGATGCCGAGGATATCCCGCGCATTTTCAGGGAGGCATTTCATATTGCCACAACCGGAAGAAAGGGGCCGGTATTGATTGATGTGCCGATTGATATCCAAAATACGACGATCGGCAAATTTAAATACCCAGAAGAAGTCAGTTTAAGAACATATAAACCTACGGTAAAAGGACATGCTGTGCAGATTAAAAAAGTCATCAAGGAACTTTCCAGAGCGGAACGTCCGATTATCTGTGCCGGCGGAGGGGTATTGCTCAGCGATGCCAAAAATGAGCTGCGGGAATTTTCCAGAGAGCATCAGATTCCGGTTGTCACCACGATGATGGGAATTGGTGTGATGCCTACGAATGATCCGTTATATTTCGGCATGGTCGGCAATAACGGCAAACCTTATGCAAACCGCGCGATGAACGAATCGGATTTACTGATCATGGTCGGTGCCCGTGTGGCAGACCGTGCGGTATCCCAGCCCGATTTAATTATGGGCAATAAAGTTCTGGTGCACATTGACGTTGATCCTGCGGAAATCGGCAAAAATATCGGGCCGCCAATCCCGCTTGTAGGAGATATCAAGCATATTTTCGGCGATTTTGAAAAGCAGGATCTATCCTGCGATTTTTCCGCATGGCTGCATACGCTGAACAGCTATAAAAATGCGGCACATGCCAGAAAGCCTTCCGATGTCCGTTTTGTAGATCCTTCCGTATTTGTTCGAACACTATCCGAAAAAATGGACGCAAATGCAATTTATGTAGCAGATGTCGGTCAGAATCAGATGTGGTCCTGCGGCTATCACATCGTAAAGGAAGGGCAGTTTTTAACATCGGGCGGAATGGGCACAATGGGCTATTCAATCCCGGCGGCAATGGGTGCTAAGAAGGCAGCTCCGGAGAGGCAGGTCATTGCTGTCTGCGGTGACGGCTCCTTTCAGATGTCCATGATGGAACTTGCCACAATGCAGCAGTACCATATCCCGTTTAAGATCATTGTATTTCATAACGGGTATTTGGGTCTTGTTCGTGAATATCAGGATCAAACATATAAAGGAAATTACTCAGTCGTGGATTTGTCGGGCAGTCCGGATTTGGGGAAGCTGGCATCTGCTTATGACATTCCTTTCATGAAATTAAGCGACGGATCGAATATGGAACAAACAATAGAAGCGTTCCTGCATATAGAGGGCCCTGTTTTGATGGAATGTATGGTCAATCCAATGGAACCCTCAAGATAATATTGACCGAAAAACAAGAAGAAAGGAGATGCGGCAAAGCATCCGCTATGCCGCAATAAAATAAATGAAAAGATTATATTCCGTTCTTGTTGAAAATCGTTCGGGTGTTTTGATGAAAGTAGCCGGACTGTTCTCAAGACGTTGTTTCAACATTGACAGCCTGGCTGTCGGCGAAACCGATGACCCAAAGGTTTCCTGCATTACGATTGTTTCCTCGGGAGACAAACGAACATTAGAGCAGATTGAAAAGCAGCTCAATAAGAAAATTGATGTCATAAAAATAAAAACCTTCGGTGAGGAAGAGAGCGTCAGTCGGGAACTAATGCTTGTCAAAGTGAAATATAACAAAAGCAACCGCCGGGAACTAATGGAAATTTGTGAGATTTTAGGAGCACAGATCGTGGATATGTCAAAAACCCTGATGATGATCCAGATTTGTGATGCACCTGAAAAAACGGCGCTTCTCATTCAAATGCTGGCTTCCATCAGCGTCGTAGAGGTTGCAAGGACTGGTACTCTGGCGCTTCAAAAATGTGCTTTGAGTGATTAAATGTTTTATTACTTTCCTGATTCTTTTTATTTGGGAAATATAACTTGAAATTATAGAAAATATGAATATGACACATACATTGACAAGCCTTTAGAATGTTGCTAGAATGGGAAAAGCGGCAGAGATAAGCGGTTTTTCATTAGATAAAACGGGAAATAGAAAGGCGGTAATACAGCATGCAAAAAGTGTTTCAGTTGATCGTAGATAATACCTCGGGTGTATTGAGCCGGATATCCGGTCTTTTTAGTCGCAGAGGTTATAATATTGAAAGCATTACGGCAGGCGTGACGGCTGATCCGAGATTTACCCGTATTACAATCGTGGCAAACGGAGATGAAGATATTCTTGACCAGATTGAAAAGCAGGTCGGGAAACTTGTCGATGTGCGCAGTATTAAAGAGCTGATTCCTGATGATTCTGTTTACAGGGAACTGATCATGGTGAAGGTGCGCGCGAATGCGGAACAGCGTCCTGGCATTATCGCCGTATCTGATATTTTCAGAGCTAAAATTGTGGATGTCGCTCTTGATTCACTGATCATCGAATTGACCGGAAACCAGGCAAAAATTGATGCATTCATTAAGCTGCTGGAAGGCTACGAAATACTGGAGCTTGCAAGAACCGGTATTGCCGGATTGTCGCGAGGAACCGAAGGTGTCATCAATTTCGATTGATTTGTTAGCTAGAGGGCAAAACCTTTCAGTTATAGAAAGCATTAAAAATCATAGGAGGAAAGAAAAATGTCAAGAATTTATTATCAGGAAGATTGTAACCTGTCCATGCTTGAAGGAAAGACAATCGCTGTCATCGGATATGGCAGTCAGGGACATGCACATGCATTAAATGCAAAGGAGTCGGGCTGCAATGTCATTATTGGCTTATACGAAGGCTCAAAGTCATGGGATAAGGCAGTACAGCAGGGATTTGAAGTATATACGGCGGCAGAAGCAGCAAAGAAAGCCGACATCATTATGATTTTGATTAACGATGAAAAACAGGCTGCGATGTATAAAAAAGATATCGAGCCGAACCTTGAGGAAGGCAACATGCTGATGTTTGCACATGGCTTTGCAATCCACTTCGGACAAATTGTACCGCCTAAAAATGTCGATGTTACAATGATCGCTCCGAAGGGACCTGGTCATACAGTAAGAAGTGAGTATCAGGTTGGCAAGGGCGTTCCGTGTCTTGTTGCAGTGCAACAGGATGCTTCCGGTAAAGCTCTTGACAAGGCTCTTGCTTATGCACTCGCAATCGGCGGCGCAAGGGCAGGTGTGCTTGAAACGACGTTCCGCACCGAAACCGAAACAGACTTGTTCGGTGAGCAAGCCGTGCTTTGCGGCGGCGTATGCGCTTTGATGCAGGCCGGCTATGAGACACTCGTAGAGGCTGGGTATGATGAGAGAAACGCTTATTTCGAATGTATTCATGAGATGAAGCTGATCGTAGATCTGATCTATCAATCAGGCTTTGCAGGAATGAGATATTCGATCTCCAATACAGCGGAATACGGCGATTATATTACAGGACCGAAGATCATTACAGAAGAGACAAAGAAGACGATGAAGAAGATCCTGAGCGATATTCAGGACGGCAGCTTTGCAAAAGATTTCCTTCTGGATATGTCACAGGCTGGCGGACAGGCACATTTTCGTGCGATGAGAAACCTTGCGGCAGAGCATCCTTCCGAGAAAATCGGTGCTGAAATTCGCAAGCTCTATAGCTGGAATAATGAGAATGATAAGCTGATCAATAACTAATGGAGTTTTGATACAGATTCAGAAAGGGTATCCGTTTTTTGCGGGTACCCTTGAAATTTTGTTTGACATAGAATGACATTTATGCTATTATACATGAGTATGCCGCATAGTGGGGTGATAAGTGTGCCCTTTTTTAGAAAGGATGCCACCGAAGCTAGCGAGTAAAACAATAGGAGGTGCCCTATGTACGCAATTATTGCAACAGGCGGAAAACAGTATAAAGTTTCCGAAGGCGATGTGATTAAGGTTGAAAAGCTTGGTGTGGAAGCCGGAGATACTGTAACATTTGATCAGGTTCTTGCTGTTAGTGATAAGAAGCTCTTAGTAGGTGAGGAAGTTGCAAGCGCAACTGTTTCAGCTACTGTTGTAGACAATGGAAGAGGTAAAAAGGTCATTGTTTACAGATATAAGAGAAAGAGCGGCTATCACAAAAAGAATGGTCATAGACAAGCATACACACAAGTTAAAATTGAAAAAATCAATGCTTAATGAGTGCGTCAGGTGATTCATATGATCATAGCAAAGGTTCTGAAAAATAGCGATGGCAGCTACCATTCGTTTTCCTGTTTGGGACATGCGGGTTTTTCCGTCAAAGGGAAGGATATCGTATGTGCGGCGGTTTCCGTGCTTGTAATCAACACGGTAAATGCAATCGAACAGTTTACGGATGAAAAATTGAAATGCAGCACATCGGATACAATCGAATGGGAATTCCTATCGATCCCCGGTGATAAAGCGATTCTTTTAATGGATGCCATGCTTTTGGGACTGAAAGAAATTCAAAATGAATATGGAAAACGATATTTAAGACTTATTTTCGAGGAGGTGTAAACCATGTTGAAATTGAACCTTCAATTTTTTGCTCATAAAAAGGGTGTTGGTTCTACAAAGAACGGCAGAGATTCAGAGTCGAAAAGACTCGGCGCCAAAAGAGCTGACGGACAATTCGTAAAGGCCGGTAATATTCTTTTTAGACAGCGCGGAACAAAAATTCACCCAGGTGTGAATGTGGGACGCGGCGGAGACGATACATTATTTGCCTTAGTGGATGGTGTAGTCAGATTCGAAAGAAAAGGAAGAGACAAAAAGCAGGCTTCCGTATATCCGGTAGAACAGTAAAGAGTGCGCAGGGTTTTAAACTTCATTGTTTAAAACCCTGTATTTGCTTTGTTCCTATATAGGAGAACTTTATGCACAGCTTATGGGTTGGCAATTTAGATATCATACAGGCAAGGAGAGCAGGATGTTTGCAGACAGAGCAAAAATATATGTAAGAAGCGGAAAAGGCGGCGACGGACATGTTTCTTTTCGGCGGGAAAAATATGTGCCGAATGGCGGCCCTGACGGCGGTGACGGCGGAAAAGGCGGTGATGTCATCTTCGAAGTGGACGAAGGACTGAACACGCTGACCGATTTCAGGCATATTCGTAAATATTGTGCACAGGACGGCGAGAAAGGCGGCAAGAGAAACTGCCGCGGAAAGAACGGTTCGGATATTCTTATTAAGGTTCCGGCCGGTACGGTACTCAAGGATGCAGAAAGCGGAAAGGTCATCACCGATATGTCAGGGGATAACAAGCATATCGTCTTGTTAAAGGGCGGCAGAGGCGGCAATGGCAATCAACATTATGCGACTCCGACAATGCAGGCACCTAAATATGCACAGCCCGGACAGTCATGTCAGGAATTGAATATTGCAATGGAATTAAAGGTTATTGCAGATGTCGGACTGATTGGGTTTCCCAATGTTGGGAAATCGACATTTTTAACAAGGGTGTCCAATGCCCGTCCTAAAATTGCAGACTATCATTTTACCACATTAAATCCTCATCTCGGAGTGGTGGATTTGGAGGATGCAAAGGGCTTTGTCGTTGCTGATATCCCCGGACTGATTGAGGGCGCTTCAGAAGGCATCGGGCTTGGTCATGATTTTTTGCGGCATATTGAACGCACAAAGGCGATGATCCATGTTGTGGATGCGGCTTCCATAGAAGGGCGTGATCCGGTTTCGGATGTTTATGCAATTAATAAAGAATTGAAAAATTATAATGAGGACTTGGCAAAGCGTCCGCAGGTCATCGCAGCCAATAAAATGGATGCGGTTGCTTTCGATGCCGAAGATCCGGTTGAAAAGCTGAAACAGGAGTTTGAGCCGCAGGGCATCAAGGTATTTTCGATTTCTGCTGTCAGTGGTCAGGGTATGAAAGAACTGCTCTATTATATGAGCACTTTGCTTTCTACATTGAATGAGCAGCCGATTATATTTGAGCAGGAATATTTTATTACCGGTCAGGATGATGCAAACATCCCTTATACGGTCGAATACGATACTAAAAATCAGGTATATGTCATCGAGGGCCCGCGGATTGAAAAGATGCTTGGATATACCAATCTGGATTCGGAGAAAGGCTTTACATTCTTTCAGAATTTCATGAAGGATAACGGAATTCTGGAAGAACTTGTTGCGCTTGGTATTCAGGAGGGCGACACTGTTAGAATTTACGGACATGAATTTGATTATTATCGTTAAAAAGTGATAAATCGGGGTACTCTATTGCCCGATATGAGAAAGGATAAATATGACAAGCAAACAAAGGGCATATTTAAAGGGACTTGCAAGTACGATGGAGGTAATCGTCCATATCGGCAAAGCAAGCATCACACCGGAACTCGTCATTTCCGTGCAGGAGGCACTTGAGGCCCGGGAACTGGTTAAGATCGGTGTATTGAAAAATTGCGCAGACGATCCAAAAGAAATTGCACAGATCATTTCAGAGCGCACGCGCTCTCAAATTGTTCATGTAATAGGGAAAAAAATTGTGTTATATAAGGAATCCAAAAACAAGCCGAAAATTAAGCTTCCGCTTTTATAATAATCTATTGTATGACAAAGTGGTTTTCCGAGAAAGGGGGCGTGCAGGATGAAGAAAAAAATCGGAATTCTTGGCGGAACCTTTAATCCCATTCATATTGGACATTTAATTTTGGCGGAAAATGCCTATGATTCACTGCAGTTAGAAAAGGTTTTGATTATGCCGAGCGGAATTTCTTATTTGAAGGATCCGGCAGATATTTTGCCTGCCAAGCAGCGCATCCAAATGGTTCAGCTTGCAATTGGAAATAATAAGCATCTGGAATTATCTACCTTTGAAACAGACAGGCCCGGAAACAGCTATACTCATGAAACGCTGACGCAGCTGCAGGAGGAAAACCCGGATTGCGAATATTACTTTATCATCGGTGCGGATTCCCTGTTTAATATCGAACAATGGAAGGAACCGCAAGTCGTTTTTGACCATTGTGTTTTGGTTGCAGCACCGCGGTACCATATGGCTGATGAAGCGTTATTTGAACAAAAAAATCGTCTTGAACGGTTTTACCAAGCCCGTGTACATTTGCTGAACACACCCAATATTGATATTTCGTCCAATATGATACGAGCGAGGATCATTGAAAAAAGAACAATTTGTTACTATGTTCCTAAAGATGTGGAAATGTACATTTATAAAAAAAAGCTATATAGAAAATAAAGGAAAATTTAAATATGGTAAACCTTTCAAATCATAAATCTAATGATATTCAGAAGTTACGCCGAAAAGTGAAGCGTAAACTCGATCAGAAAAGATATTTGCATACACTTGGCGTTTCTTATACAGCCGCGGCGCTTGCCATGCGCTATGATGCGGATATTAAAAAGGCTCAAATCGCCGGTACACTGCATGATTGTGCAAAGTATATGGACGGCAGGGAAATGCTGGAGCTTTGTGAAAAATACCACATTAGTATTACCGAGGTGGAACGCAACAATCCGTTTCTGTTACATGCAAAGCTGGGCGGTTTTTTTGCAATGAAGAAATATCATGTAAATGATAAGGAAATCATCGGCTCTATCATCAATCATACGACCGGTCATCCCAATATGACTTTACTTGAAAAAATAATTTTTGTTGCCGACTATATTGAGCCCAACCGCTATAAAGCGCCTAATTTAAAGGAAATACGAAAGCAGGCGTTTGTAGATCTTGATCTTGCACTTTTGAATATACTGAAAGATACACTCGACTATCTGATGGCCATTCATGTTGAGATTGACGACATGACACAGAAAACCTATGATTATTATAAACGAATTCTTGATGAAAGAGAGGAAACTGAAATAAATGGATGAATCAAAAAAGATGGCAAAGATAGCCATTGAGGCATTAAATGATAAAAAAGCAGAGGATCTTAAAGTTATTGATATCAGCAAGGTAAGCGTCATGGCAGATCTTTTCATCATCGCATCCGGTTCCAATCGCAGCCAAATACAGGCAATGATCGATAATGTACAGGAAAAACTTCACAAGGAAGGCTACGACTGTAAACAAATTGAAGGCTATGATTCGGCAAACTGGATTTTGATGGATTACCGCGATATCATTATTCATGTATTCGATAATGAAAATCGCTTGTTTTATGATTTGGAACGAATTTGGAGAGATGGCGTTCTGATGGAGGAATCTGAGTTTTAACAGTAATTCGATGTATTTTGCTAAAGTGAACTCTAATAGTATAAAAATAAATCAGCCTGTATATTTTCATTACCGGAAAATAATGCAGGCTGATTTATTTTTATTATTCGGACAATTAAAATAGGTAATAATGGTATTATTTAACTCATTAGACGGAATACACCAAATACCTTACCCAAGATAGTAACCTGTTCGACGATGATCGGATTCATCGTGTCATTTTCAGGCTGCAGACGATAATGCCCGTTTTCTTTATAATAAGTTTTGACCGTTGCAGAATCATCAACAAGTGCGACAACCATATCACCGTTGCGGGCCGTATTGCATTGCTCTACAAATATCTGATCCCCGTCAAAAATACCTGCATTGATCATGCTTTCTCCCTTGACCTTTAAAATAAAAGCCGCACCTCTTGGCGCGAATTCAACCGGAATCGGAAAATAGCCCTCTATATTTTCCTGTGCCAGAATCGGCATCCCCGCCGCCACGGTACCGATAACCGGAATGCTTGTCATTTCATGGCGGACCATCTGAAAACTGTCGTCAATAATCTCAATCGCACGGGGCTTTGTAGGATCTCTGCGGATATAGCCGTTTTTCTCAAGCGTTTCTAAATGAGAGTGGACAGATGACGTAGATTTTAAATGAACCGCCTCACAAATATCTCTGACCGCAGGCGGATATCCCTTTTTTAATATTTCCTCTTTAATGTACTCAAGAATTTCCTGCTGTTTTGTTGTGATTTTTCCGTAACTCATAATGATATCCTTCCTTGTAAAATGATGATTTCTATCTAAAACTGCCGGATGCTGTACAAATTTAATGCTTGTATAAATAAAAATATTCTTTGCTCTAAATGCCTCTCGGCTATGTGATGCCATTGTTTTGGCGATGCTCATTAATATGGTGCTTAAGTATAGGGGAAGAACTTCCGGATATTGTAATCAGATATATTAATTTCTATTAGTTTAACACATATGTTCGAAGAAAGCAAACGTATATTCCAAATATTTGTTCGAAAAAAGTATTGACAGCAGAATGTATGTTCGGTATAATTTAACCAACAAGAACAAACGTTCGCAACAGGCGTTCGGTCTATGTATGGAGGAATAGGTATATGGACGGCAATTATATGGAAAGAGCAGAGACAAGGAAAATACAAAGATTACGAAGAGAAAAGCAGGTAAAGAGACAGCGTCGATTCATTATCGGCATGTTGTTTGCTGTTGTTTTGGTGATTGCTGTACTGTCTATCACGCACTTTGCCTATGCCAGTGCGGATTCGAGCACAGTTACACGGGTAAAGTATTACAAGAGTATCATGATCTACAATGGAGACACACTGGAATCTATTACTTCCAGGTATCTAACCGAAGAATATGATTCTGCGGAACAATATATCTATGAGATTTCCTGCATCAATCATCTCACAGAGGATCCTGTTTTGATTGCAGGTAATTATTTGATGGTTCCTTATTATACTGACGGCATTGTTAAAGAATTTGCTGCAAATTAGTAAAAAGATCATAGTAATTGATGTTTATGATGAAAGATACATGGAATAATAGGGTTATTCTTTGTTGTATAAAGTTTTGTAATATGCATTTCTGTAAGTAGAAGGAGTTAGATTTTCATATTCCTAAAAAAGTTTCATGAAGTACTTTTCATCCTTAAAACCCAACTTGCTTGTTGAAATAAGGGCTGGAATTCAAAGAGGAAATGGTGCAATAGGAAACCCAGAGAAATCGCTGTTTGGATCAGGCAAAAATAAAAAAAGATAAGATAAAATAATTGCAGATAACACACCAGTTTTTACTTTATCTGGTATATAAAAAGCGTGAAGGTTTGAATAGTCTTCATGCTTTTTTATATATTAAGTAACAAAGTTTTACTGAAACCGACAAAATAATTGTAATTTATACTCTTTTTTGTTAAAATTTATTGATATGGAGGTGTAGTGTATGATGACGATCGCAATATGTGACGATCAGCCGAGAGAGCTGGAACTCATCAAAGAATACATAACAGAATACCTTGGCACTCATACATTGGAAGCAGAAATGAAAGAATTCTCTCACCCTGATCAATTACTGACCGCTATTGAAACAGAGAGTTTTCATCTTTACCTGCTGGATATTGTCATGCCTATGGTCAGTGGGCTGGAGTTGGGGCAGAGCATCCGCCGTATCAGCCGGGAGGCGCAGATCATTTACATCACCACCGAGCCGAGTTATGCGCTGGACGCCTATGCGGTCAATCCGCTGCATTATCTGGTCAAGCCCGTAGAAAAGCAGGCTCTTTTTTCTGCACTCGAGTTGGCTTTTTCCAAGGTGGATTTCGGTAAGGAAATTACCGTTACTATAAAAATCAAAGATGGTCTGCGCACCTTGTCCGCAAGCCAAATTGCCTGCTGTGAGTATAAAAACCATGTTGCGCACTATACGCTGATCGGCGGCGAACAAGTGAAAACTACCACGCTTGCATGCGGCTTTGCCGAGCATATCGTGCCGCTTCTGCGCGATGTGCGCTTTCTTTCGCCCCATGTTTCTTTTGCGCTCAATATGAGCCGTGTGGATAAGCTGGCACGCGAGGGGTTTTATTTGCGCGATGGAGGCTTTGTGCCTGTTTCCGCCAGACAGTATGCTGCTGTGCGCAATGCTTATTTGTGCTATCGATTGGGAAGAGAGGAGAAATAATGGAAATGTTTTTTGCGCACTTCTTGCGCGCCACCGTATCCGCTGCCGCAAACGTGGTGCTTCTGAGCTCGCTTTTACAGCCAAAATATAGCCGAAAAATTACAAATCTTGTTCTGCTCGCCATATTTACGTTGAATTTATCAACAGCGGTTTTTTGCTATACCAGTGGTAACCTCACCTTACTCACAAAGATAGACGTGATATTATTCACGCTGCTTTGCTTTGCGGCGCGGCCTTTTTTTAGTGACAGTTTTATGCAATGGCTGTTTTCTTACATCACTGCGATCAACGTAAGCATTATCGTGATTATACTCAGTTTTATTTTTTCAAGGGCTCTGCCCTATCCGCAATATGCGAACACAGTATTGCGGCTGTTCCTTTTCGGAGCCATCATTCTACTGTTTCGCAAGGTGCTGCGGCCTCTCTACCGCCAGGTAGCGGAACACTGGGCGGTGTTTTTTTATGTGGCGGGCAGTGCTTTTATTGCATTATCGTGGTTTATGTTCACCAGCGATGATATCGTGCAAACCCTTACAATACAAGCTGTGCCATTACTTTGGCTCATTCTTGTAACTCTGGCGGGGTATGGCTCGGTGTTTCTTGGTCTCAAAAGCGTTGGTGCGGAATACCGCCTGAAGCAGGATAAGGCATTATTGGAGCTGTCGAGTGAGACAATGAAGCAGCACCTTTCCCTTATGGATGAGTCAGTCGGGCAAATGCGTGTTATGCAGCATGATCAGCGTCATCTTAACGCCGCCCTTTTAGAGCTGATTCAAAATGGCGATGCAGAAGATGCCGCCGCATTGCTTCGCCGGCAAATTGATTCCTTACCAAAAAAGCCGATACGTTATTGCGAGAATATCACTGTAAACGCTGCCATAAGCTATTACGCAGCCTTGGCCGAGGGACGGGGAATCTGTTGTGATCTTCAACTGGATATCCCTGAAAATCTGTCGTTTTCTGAGCTGGCTCTATCCATGGCGCTTTCCAACCTGATGGAAAATGCCATACACGCCTGTGAAAAACTCGACCCCCAAGCGGAGCGTTGTCTTCTTGTCCATGCTGTTTACACCGGTCAACTCATTTTGGAGGTGGAGAATCCTTATTCCGGAGAGATATCTCTGGATGAAAACGGCTATCCCGTCGTACGAGATGAAGGACATGGTTGGGGTGGTGAGAGTGTCCGCGCCTTTGTACGGGAAAACGGCGGAGAACTTCTCTATCAGGTAGAGAACGGCGTTTTTAATGTGCGGTTGCTGATCTAATCACAGCTGTTTTCCTTTGTCAAGAGAAAACATTTGCGCTTATCCTTGAACATTGTAGGATTACAATACATGTGTTACAACTGAATAATTAAAAAGCGAGGATAGGCTTCTTTGTGTTATATTTGAATCACCACAAAACAAATCCACATAAAGGAGCTTCCTCGCATGGCTAGTATAACA
>JAEYFP010000008.1 GCA_023402845.1 Bacillota bacterium | reverse complement strand
CCTCGGGTTCTGTAGTATGCCAGCGACCTACAAGAGGAGTTTAATAAAAAAATTAAGAGAGCGGAAGTCCTTGGGGCGTTTCATGACCCCATTGGTGCCTTTCGCAGAAAGGCGGATTATAAATATGGGAGAAAAAGGGAAGCAAACTAGAGAACTGATAAAAAAGGAGGCCTATAGGCTGTTTGCAGATAAGGGTTTTAAGGAAGTGACAATGAAGGACATTTGTCAGCAAACAGGACTTAGCAGAGGCGGCTTGTATCGGCATTATGGAAGCACAGCGGTGATTTTCGAAGAACTATTTCGGAAAATGTCTGAAAACAGTATTGATGAGTTTGAACGGCAGATGAAGAGCGAAATACCGGCACCGGTCATTTTAAAAGAGATACTTTCCATTTTGCGGGAGGACATTCAGGATGCCAATAATTCTATGAGTCTGGCGATTTATGAATATTCCAATGCGGTGAGCAGTAGTTTGTTTACAGAGCTGAATGAAGCAGGCACTGAAAAATGGAGGCGTTTTCTTGCTTATGGAATCAAGCGGGGGGAGTTCAGGGAGATCGATATCGCACAGGCAGTCGATATGATACTGTACTCCTATCAGGGAGCGCGAATGTGGAGCCGTGTGATTCCGCTCAAAGAGGAGACAGCGGATCATGTGATCAATGCCATAACGGAAATGCTGATCGGAGGGAGCTTATGAAAAATAAAATTTTATTACCGGTAATCATGGCCGTGGATGGACTTGTGTTTCTGACTGCAGCGGCGACCGTTGCAATTCTGGCATATGAGGGGCTGACACTGACCCCATATCCGGGGGCTTTGGATATACCTGTCATGCTGATGGATCTGACATTTCTGATCTCGGTGTTTCTGCATTTGCTTCATCGGGATAAAAACAGGCTTTTCCTTTACGGCAATCTATTCAATCTGGCACTGATTATCGCGGCTTATGCATTGATGTTTGCCGGTCTGGATTATCCCCCGTGGACACTGCTGTTCTGGGATATGTATCTGATGCTGTTCTATTTTGCAAGAATGATTCTTTTAAAAAATGAAACTGACAACAAAGACGGGAGGTAATAAAAATGGAATTTATTATTAGAAAATGGAAGAACAGCGACGTCGAGAGTGTTGCTAAATACGCAAATAATGAGAAAATTGCAGCAAATTTGAGAAATGCCTTTCCTTATCCATATACACTGGAGGATGCAAGGGCATATGTATCCGATTGTGTGGAACGAGGAGATGAAAGACGGCTTGTCAGGGCAATTGAAATCGGAGGCGAAGCGGTTGGCAGCATCGGTGTTTTCCTGGGAAACGACATTGCAGAAAAAAGTGCGGAACTGGGCTACTGGCTTGCCGAAGAATATTGGCGCAAGGGAATTGTCTCCTCCGCTGTCCGTCAGATTTGCATGGAGGCATTTGAAACCTTTGATCTTGTTCGAATCTATGCGGAGCCGTTCAGCTATAACAAAGGATCCAGGGGTGTGCTGGAAAAGGCAGGCTTTACTTTGGAAGGGACAATGCGCAGCAGCGCCTTTAAAAACGGAAAGGTTCTGGATCAAAGTCTTTATTCAATGGTGCGGGGATAACAGAAACAGCAGGAAGACTATCCTTTGGCATAACATTATGGTACAATGCTGTTAGAAAATATAAAACGGAGTATACGATGAAGATTGATAAAAAACATGTGCGTGAAGCATTTGCCGCATATGTGAAAAATTATGATGACAGCGACGAAAAAATCAAGTTGAAAATCGATCATACCTACCGGGTCAGTGAACTGTGTCAGAAAATTGCACAGTCACAGGAGCTTTTGCCGCAGGATGCAGAGTTGTCCTGGCTTACGGGGATGCTGCATGATATCGGCAGATTTGAGCAGCTCAAAAACTATCATACGTTCAATGATGCAGAGTCCGTGGATCATGCAGGCTGCGGTGCGGATATTTTGTTCCGGGAAGGGAAAATCAGGGACTATATTGCAGATCCGTCCGCGGATGCGTTGTTGGAACAAGTCATCCGGGTGCACAGCATTTATCGGCTGCCTGAAACGCTGACACGGCGGGAACGCATATTTGCCGAGATACTCAGGGATGCGGACAAAATTGATATTATCAAGGTCAATGTGGAGGTCCCGATAGAGGAAATTTATAATGTGACGACGCAGGAGCTTGCTAATGCGGAGGTAACAGAAAGCGTGATGCAGAGTTTTTATGAGCGGCATGCCGTCCTGCGCAGCCTGAAGCGGACCGCAGTTGACAATTTGGCGGGCCATATTTCCCTTGTATATGAGCTTGTTTATCCGCTTAGCCTCAAAATCGTCATGGAGCAGGGGTATCTAAAAAAAATGATGGAGTTTCAATCTGAAAATAAAAAAACGCAGGAACAGTTTGCGGAAATCAGAAAACAGATAAAGAATTATGTGCTTAATAAAGAAGAGGAGGAAGTGAATGAAAAAGAATAACCGTTATCTTGTGGTGACAATGTTTGTGAGCATTTTGGCAGGACTGATCCTTGGCGGCTGCGGAAAAAAAGAGGGGGCGGTTCAGGACACGGCAGCCATGGAAGCAGCTGCAGAAGAAACAAAGGAGTCTGAAACAGGAACCGCGGCAGAGCAAGGGAATGCGAAGGAGCTGGATGTGGCGAATCTTCCTGAGGATCTGCAGAACATGGTGCCCTTGATGGATTCGCTGAATATCTGTTTTGCAGAATATGAAAAATATTATGACGATGCTGCGGCAGAGGATATGTGGAGCGCGATTGCGCTTGCCGCTGTTAATTCCGACTGGGAGAAGTATGGTTTTGAGGTTTCGGAGGATGGGATGGGACTTTGTGTACCCGCGGAAATTGCGGAGGCGATGGGCCTTGCCATGTTTGGCAGCATGGCAAACCTGCCGGATGTGCCGGAAAGCTATGTGAATCCGGAGGAAGACATTTTGACAGCGGTTCGTTTGGATGATGCAGGAAATTATATCATGCTTTTGGGAGATCGGGGATTAAGCGCTCCGCGTGCGGAAAGCTGCATCGATAACGGTGATGGTACGTTTTCCATGGAGGTATCTTTAAATGGAGAAGAAGGAACGGATTTAAATGAAATAGTCAGTTTTCGCTATACATTGCGGGAGAATACACATCAAACGGTCAATTCCTTATTTGCGTATGAGATTATCGGCAGTGAACCGGCGGATCAGCTGACGGCCGATAAAATTGCGGGAGTACCGTATCTGATTCCCTATATTTCCTATGGCTCTGATCTATATGAAGAGAGTGATGCTTTATATTTTGAGATTGTGGAGATTCCTTATTTTAATAGCTTTAATTATGAGGATACGTCTGTTGCTTCCCTGAATGACCGGATTCAGACGGAGCTTTGGGATGTAGTGTATTCCACGGACGAATCTGAGGTGGATTGGCCCGAGGTTAAGTCTTATTTCTTCACGGATGACGATTATCTGCAGGCAGTATCAACAGTCATCGTCTATCCGAACTATGCGACCAGAGGCGAAGTCTATTCCTATAATTATGATAAAGTAAATAAACGGGCTATGACGAACGAGGACGGCTTGAAGGCAGCAGGGATTACGGAGAAAGAGCTTCTGGACAGGGCAGCTTCCGCATATACGGCAGCAGAGGAGAGTGAAACTTATGACCATGCGGAGCTTGGCGGCTTTAGAATTAAGCAGGATGGAACGGTTGACTTTTATTTGAAAGTATGGATTAATAATGATTTGGCTGAGGATCATAGTGAAATCGCTGTGTATCAAATGTCGGACGGCGGCATGACCTTCTATGAAGGAGAGGAGCTGATCGACAGTTCTCAGACCGATGTGCTGAACCCGCCGATGACACACGGCATTCCGGATTCAGACGCAAATAAGTAGGCATAAAACAGGTTTAAAAAAGCACGAATACGGAGAGGGGATCCCAAATGGAATATCAGGAGCTGCTGGAAAATGCCCGCACCTGCATCGGAAAGTATTGCAGGGCATGTCAGGAATGTAACGGAAAAGCATGCGGAAATAAAATACCGGGGCCGGGTGCAAAGGGAATCGGGGACACGGCGATTAGAAATTATGATGCGTGGAAACGGATCCGCATAAATATGGATACGATCTGTGAAAATAAGCCGGTGGATATGAGCCTTAGTCTGTTTGGCAGAACATTTGCCTATCCGTTTTTTGCGGCGCCGGTCGGAGCTGTGAATCTGCATTATGGTGAAAAATACAGTGATTTGACATACAATGATTTAATGATCGAGACCTGTGCAAAGGCAGGAATTGCGGCATTTACCGGTGACGGAACGAATCCCGAGGTCATAGAAAATGCCGCAGTGGCAATCAGGCGGGCAGGCGGTAACGCGATCCCCACCATCAAACCGTGGAATAAGGAGCTTGTACTGGAAAAGCTTAAGCTTGTCAAGGAAGCGGGTATTTATGCGGTTGCAATGGATATTGATGCGGCGGGACTGCCTATTTTGAAAAACAGGATCCCGCCTGCGGGAAGCAAGACAGTGGAGCAGCTGAAGGAAGTCATTCAAGAGGCCGGTATCCCGTTTATCGCAAAAGGCATTATGACAGTGGGAGGAGCGCTGAAAGCGAAGGAAGCCGGGGCAGCGGCGATTGTCGTTTCCAATCATGGTGGACGGGTGCTTGATCAGTGTCCCTCAACCGCCGAGGTGCTGCCCGAAATTGCCGATGCAGTGAAGGGCAGTATGAAAATTTTTGTGGATGGTGGAATTCGCTGCGGCACGGATATCTTTAAGGCGCTGGCTCTTGGCGCGGATGCAGTGCTCATTTGCCGTCCGTTTGTCGTGGCCGCTTACGGCGGAGGCGCGGCGGGTATTGAAACCTATACTGGCAAGCTTGCCGGAGAGCTTGCCGACACGATGCAGATGTGCGGTGCCCATACCCTTGAGGAAATTGACCAAAAGATGTTATTTCATGGCAGCAAATAATTTTACATAGTTTATACGAAACTTTACCTCATTTTGATAGAATGTTCCTCTTCCATTTTTTAGACTGAAGGAGAATATGATCAGGATGAGGTAATTTAATGGATACAAAAGTGATAATGACCGAGGAAATTGAGAAGGAATTTGAGGAGATTGTACAGCAAAAGCTGATTTTTTCCGTTTATCAGCCAATTGTTTCTCTGGAGGACGGGGAAATTCTTGGATATGAGGCACTCAGCAGAATCAGGAAAGAAGACAGCTTATTAAATATTGGAGAATTATTCCAGACAGCAGAGCAACTGGGCAAGGTATGGGAGTTAGAGGCACTTTGCAGAAGGAGGTCTCTCAAAAATGCGGTAACAAAGCCGGAGGAAGCAAAATTATTTTTAAATGTGGATCCGAATTGTATTAAGGATGAAAAGTTTAAGAGCGGTATTACAGCAAAATATTTAAAACAGTATAATTTAAAGCCGTCAGATATTATATTTGAAATTACGGAACGAAGTGCAATTACCGATGCGGAGATGTTTAAGGATACGATCCGCCACTACAGGCGGGAACAGTTTGAGATTGCGATCGACGATTTCGGAGAAGGGTATTCCGGAGTAAACAGGATTTGTGCGGCAATGCCTGAGTATATCAAACTGGATATGGAGCTTGTGAGAAATATCAACATGGATTCCGTCAAACAGACTATGGTGGAAAATATGGTGCGCCTGTGTAAGGGCTTGGGGATTACTCTTATTGCGGAGGGAATCGAGACGCAGGAGGAGATCAGTGAGCTGGTCCGACTTCAGGTGCAGTACGGGCAGGGCTATTATTTACAGCGGCCGCAAAAGGAGATGGTTGGTATTGGACAGGAAAAAAAACAGGAGATCAAAAAGCTGAGGAAGAAAAATCAAAGCTACTATGAACCGTCTTTTTTTGGAGTGGTGGAGACGATTTGCAAGAGCAGGGAAACGACCACACAGGATACGCGAATTGCTGTCCTGTTTGATTTTGTACAGCATAATCCTTCTATTACGGAGATCAGCGTGCTGGACGAGGCACAGCATGTGGTCGGATTCTTAACGAGGGAGCTGCTTTTGGAAAAGCTGGGCGGACGTTTTGGGTTTGACTTGAACTCCAAAAAGTTTGCAAAGGATTTGATGAGCAAGAATTTTCTGGCTGTCGATTGCAGAACTTCCATTGAGATTGTTTCCAAAATGGCACTTGTCAGACCGCAGGAGCACCTTTATGATGCGGTTGTTGTGACGCGGGATGAAAAATATCTGGGAGTTGTGACTGTAAAGGACCTGCTTGAAACGGCCATCTCCATACAGGTAACCAGAGCAGTGGATGCCAGCCCGTTAACAGGGCTTCCCGGAAATAAGACGATCGAGAAGCGGATTCGCTGCTGCCTGGAGGCGGATATTCCGTTTACCGTCATTTATCTGGATTTAGATAATTTTAAAGCCTATAATGACGCGTATGGCTTTAATAACGGAGACGCCATGATCCAGACCGTTGTGAACTGTATGGAGGAATGCTGCGTAAAGGGAGAATTTCTGGGACATATCGGCGGAGATGATTTTGTCATTGTCACGGAATACTGGGAATCAGAAGTACTGTGTGAAAATATTATGACTTGCTTTTCCGGCTCGATTGAGCACCTGTACAGCGAGGAAGATTGGAATAGAGGTTTTATCATATCAAAAAACCGGAACGGATTTCGCGAGGAATTTCCGATTGCCACACTGTCGATTGCAGGTCTGTCCAATAAGGAGAAAAAAATCAGGGAAGTGGAGCAGTTTTCGATGGAAATTGCGAATTTAAAGAAAAAATGCAAGCAGGTGGCCGGAAATTACTATTGTGTGGTATGAATATTAATTTAAAAACAATTTTAGCCTTATGAAACGGCGTACTTTGTCCGATAACTATGATATCGACAAGGATGTTGAACGACACAGACGGAGGCTGATGAAATGAAGGTTAATGAAAAGGGTTATCATTTTTTTGCAGGAAGTTCGGAGCGTGCCAACCGCAGCGGGGAAGTGCAGGAAGAGACGGGTAAAATAAAAGGCGGGCGTTTGTTTGCCGGCGATCTGAATTTACCTGAGGACAGTATCGCAAAGAAAAAGCGAGAGGCAAGAGAACAGGCGGCAAAAGTTGTTTCTGATGCATTTTCCGGTGAACGGAAGATTGATGAGGATATTGCAAAGCGCTATAGGAGAATAGAGGACAGTAAGGAGGACATGCAGTCCGCGCAAAAAGGTCTTCAGGATATCGAGAGCTGGAAGGAAGAATTAAAGACTTCTTATGGGATTACTGCCGACAGTCAGGAGCAGAAGGATCTGGAGTTGCTTGAAAAGAGACGGGATTTTAAGGAGCCGGGAAGCAATGTTACAATTACGGAGGATGAATGGAAACGCCTTGAGGAGATTGATCAGCAGGGGATAACGGAGTATCAGGAACGGTCCCTTGAATATGATAAGTTAGGCGAACCGTACAGAGATACAATAGATAAGGCAAAGGCTGTCATTATGGAGGAAAGTGCCATCATCGGCTCCATCAGAAATGAACGGCTTAAAAGCACGCCGATTCTCGATGCCGCAAAGGCGGCGGAGGATATTTTGAAAACCGCATCCAAAGAAGCTATTGGCATGCTGCTTAAAGAAGCAAAGGAACTTTCGGACGAAGAGCGTCAGGAAGAAGAGGAAACCGTCAAGGAACGCCAGGAGAAGAAGGAAGAATTTGAAGAACGCCTGGAAGACATACAGGAGAAAAACGAACAGCTGAAGCCGGAGGAGAGTAAGGAGAACGAAGCAGGATCTGCGCAAAATCATGGAGCAGACCGCAGCAGCCGTTCAGGAGATAAACAAACAGAGCAGATGCTTTCCCTTACAAGTATGCAGGGGGAAATTCAAAAGGAGCTCGAGAAAATTATGGATGAGCTGCAGGTGACCCAAGAGGACTTAAAAGGAATAGGAGTCGATACGAAGCTGTAACACAGTGCTCCAGTTGAAAAAAACAGGCGGTCCCGTATAAAAGCGGGGCCGTCTGTTAGGTTTATTTCTGTGTTATAAAAATGAGCTGTGGTTTTTCCGATAATGCTGCGGCGTAGAGGAAACATATTTTTTAAATACGGAACTAAAGTAGCTGACAGATGAAAAACCAAGATTAATTGCAATATCAGTAATACTTATATTCGTATCAGCCAGCTGTCTTTTTGCATTTTCAATTTTCTGTAAATTAATATATTCCGCCGGAGTGATTCCCATGGTTTCTTTAAATTTCACCTTATATCTTGACAGGGAATAACCGGTAACCGCCGCAAGATCGCTTACTTGCAGTTCTTCAGATATATTTGCCATCAAATAATCTATCGACTCTTTAATGGAGGAATCAATACTCGTAACATGAGTTTCTAAGTTAGGAGTCAGAAACTGAAGATTAAATAAAAAACAGGTCAAAAACTGAACCCCCACTTTAATCGAATTATTGTTTAAATCAGCAAAAAAATTAAATGCACTTCTGATATTATTAAAATAAGTAGCACCTAAGATTGCCTGATGGTAATTCAAGGTAATCAGCTTCTTGTACAATTCCAGACTATATTCCTCATTTAACCCCAGTAATTTGTGTGGGTTGGATACATCTATTTGAAAAGCATAAAACTCATGGGGCGGGAGGGGTTCATTCCCATTGCCGTGAATTTCGAAGGGATAGGAAATAAACGCCTGATTTCCCAAGGTCGTATAATTTGTAATAACCCCGTCCTTTTCAATCTGGTTATGCAGGCTCCCTTTCACCATACAATGGATCTCAATAATATTTGAATGAAAATGTAAAGGCGCCGGGGGAGTGGAAAAAGTGTGGGTGTAATGAGTAAAATTACCAAGCCCGGGAACCAAGTGCTTATCTTTTGTGATGCGTTGCTTGTTTTTTGTCCAGCAGAATTCATCAATAATTTCTTGCATTTTATCACCTGTTTATAAGTGTAGTAATCTTGTTGATAACAGACACTTCATTATTGCATAAAAAAAAGCAAAATGAAAGGAAAAATATTTGGAATTATAAATGTTGAAATCGTGCTTAATATGATATTGATAATTATTTCAAAAAATTGATATGAAATTATATTGATAAAAAAAGGCAAAAAAGTTTTGAAAATGAAATTGTAAGCATTTCAAAAAATAGTATGGTAGTATATTTTTGGATAACAAATACATCGTAGTAGAAAGAAGGAGTATTATGCAAAGAGTATTAGTTTCGGCATCCCACTATGATACATTGTGCAAAGATGCATGGAGAATGATTGAAGAGAATGGTTATGAAGTGATTTTTGATCCGAATAGATCTTTTCCTGCATACACCACAGAAGAAATTGAGCAGTTTCCTGACAAGGAAACTATTGTAGCGGCATTGATAGGAATGGATGACTATCGGGATGAGAGGAAATATCAGGCACTGCCAAATTTGAAAGCCGTGGCAAAATTTGGAGTGGGAGTTGATAATATTGATGGAGAACTGGCAAAGAAATATGGGGTGAAGGCACTGAATGCACCCGGACAGAATTCCAATGCGGTTGCAGAGCTTACCGTTGCATTTATGCTGAATTTGCTAAGACATGTCATTCCGCTGCATAAAGATATGGAGAAAGGCTTATGGCCCCGTTTCATGGGTAACGAAATAAAAGGAAAAACAATAGGACTGCTCGGATTTGGCGCGATTGCAAGATTGGTTGCTGAAAAGCTGCTGTGCTTTGATGTAAAGGTTCTTGCTTTCGATCTGTATCCAAATGAAATAAAGGCAAAAGAATTAGGAGTCACGATGGTTTCACAGGAGGAGGTTATAAAGAACAGTGATATCGTCAGCATTCACATCCCTGCGACACCCGAAACCTATCATTTGTTTAATAAAGATACAATTGCATCCATGAAAGAGGGAGCCTATTTAATTAATCCGGCCAGAGGAGCACTTGTAGATTTGGATGCACTGGCAGAGGCGATGCAGAGCGGCCACATTTTAGGAGCGGCCTTAGATGCATTTGAGATTGAACCGCTTCCGAAGGATGCGGCAATATTGAAATGTGAGAACCTTGTCTTAACGCCACACACAGGAGCCGAGACAGAAGAATCCTATTACAATGTCAGCATGACAACAGCAAGAGATATCATTAAAGTATTAAAAGATGAAAACCCTACCTATTGGGTAAATAAATAGACTTGGAGGAAAGAGAAATGCAAAAGCTATACGGAGTGGTAATACCAATGGTGACACCATTAACAGAGGAGGATCAGATTGATACGGCTTCCCTGGACAGGTTAACAGATTACTGTATTGATGGAGGGATGCAGTGCCTGTATCCCTGCGGCACAACAGGAGAAATGATGTATCTGACGATTGAAGAGCGTAAGCAGGTCGCTAAAGCAGTTGTGAAAAGGGCTGATAAAAAAGTTCCGGTATTTATTCATGTAGGCGCATGGAATCTGGCAGATACAATAGAACTGGCAAAGCATGCTGTCAGCATAGGTGCGGATGGAATCGGAGTTGTAACACCGTCCTTCTATGCAATCAGTGATCAAGGCTTAATTGACTATTATGTATCAGTTGCAAACAGTGTACCGAAAGATTTTCCGGTCTATTTGTATGGAATTAAGCAAAATGCGGTTAACGATTTAAATAAGGCGGTCTGTCAGGCGGTTGCGGAGAAGTGTGAAAATGTGATTGGTGTTAAATATAGCTTTCCGGATATGACAAGATTACAGGAGCTGATGACGATTAAAAACGGAAAGTTTGATGTGCTCGTGGGACCCGATCATTTATTTGAGGCGGTCTGTGCCATCGGCGGAAAGGGTGTCGTTTCCGGAAATGCAATGTGTGTCAGGGAACATTACGCTGCCCTTTGGAAAGCAATTCAGGACAAGGATTATGACCTTGCCACAAAGATTCAAAGGCGAACAAACATATTAAATGCAAAGATGTGTGAAATTAATAATATTGCGGCATATAAAGTTATTTTGAAGAAGGAAGGAATTCTTAGTACCACTAAAATGCGCAGGCCGATGGAAAATCTAACGGCAGAACAGGAAACGGAATTATTGGATAAAATGGCGGAATATGATTATAAAAAAGTGATTTTATAACAATACATAGAGAGGACATACTGCATCTTTCATAGAAGGTGCAGTATGTTTTTTGGAGGGAAAATGAAAATACTTAATTTTGGATCAATGAATTACGATTATGTTTACGCGGTACCCAGAATTGTAACAGGTGGGGAGACGCTGACTACGACCGGAATGGAAACGTTTCTTGGCGGAAAGGGATTTAATCAATCGGTTGCATTAATAAAGGCAGGAGCTTTGGTATATCATGCAGGATTTGTAGGAGAGGACGGAGACGAATTTATTGAAGCCTGCAAGCGTTATGGGATTCAGACAAACTATGTAAGAAAAATAGAAGGCAGAAGCGGACATACCATTATACAGGTAGATCGGGATGCTCAGAATTGTATTTTGTTATATCCGGGGGCAAATCGAAAACTAACAAAAAAATTTATAGACGAAGTATTGGCTGATTTTGAATCGGGGGACTTCCTGATCCTGCAAAATGAAATGAATGAGATTGACTACATCATTGAAAAGGCCTATGAAATCGGAATGATCATTGTGCTGAATCCATCGCCGTATGACGGCTTTATGGAAGCGTGCGATCTGAACAAGGTGAACTATTTTATTATGAATGAAGTAGAAGGAGAGCAGATAACAGGGGAGACGGATCCTGAGAAGATTGTAACCAGGATGTTAGAGAACTATCCAAAGGCTAAAATTGTATTAACCTTGGGCAAAGAAGGATCGATGTATAAAGATGCGGATACGGAATATCATCAACCGATATTCCCCGTAAAAGCAATTGATACAACGGCAGCAGGGGATACCTTTACCGGTTATTTTGTGGCAGCTGTGCTTAACGGAGGCACCGTTTTAAAATCTCTGGAGCTGGGAGCCAAAGCAGCCTCCATCACAGTTACAAGAGCGGGAGCGTCTCCTTCCATTCCCTATAAAAGTGAAGTTGAGTAATTGGATCCTATCAAAGATAAAAACCTATTGGCATGACAAGGTAAAGTCATTATGCTATTATAATAGCGTAAATTTTGTGAAAGGAGGCCGCAGTCATGCCGGATAAAACAAAAATGCACTTGTGTTTTACAACGATATTGCATAAGCATAAGCTGCTGTTTATTCTTGCGGCGGCGCTTCTTACTGTTATTCTGATGATGGTGCTGGTTCGCATGTCGGAGCCTCCTGAAAGTGACATGCTTATGGGAAAAGGCGGTGTGTACGATCTTTCAGGCATTGAGGACATGGCTGGAACACGGTTTCTCCTCTCTGCGCCGGAAACCTACTATCCCAATACCTATCTGACACCGGACATCGCTGATCAGGCGGTTTTCGAGAGTACCCGCCGCTATGACGAAATCCACGCAGATTACCTTTCGCAACGCTTTGTTTTGCTGCTCCCGGATAACAACGATATCTATACACTCACATTTAAGGTTGCCGGCCGCCATGCCATGCGGGTGTATGTCAATGGCAGACTGGCCGGTCAGAGCGGAAAACTGGGAGCTGTGAAGCAGGATACGGAGGTTTGGGAAAATAATATTACCGTCCACGCTTCTGCCGTAAAGGGTAAGATGGACATTATTCTAAACAGTGCCCAGTTTTATCACGCAAAAAGAGGCGCTTCACTTGCACAAATCAGCCTGAACACACAGGATGAAGCAGACGATTCTTTTGATGCCGATCGTATCAAGGGACTGCTGGTCATGGGTGCGCTGTTGAGCGCGGCGCTCTCTCTGTTGGGCATCTTTTGTTTTCTGGCGCGTACCAGAGCAACCTTATATTTTGCCATGGCCTGTGTCGCCATGGCTCTGCGGGAATGCATTCAAAGTCAGGCGTGGACCTATTTTCCGATATCAGGGAATCTTTCTTTTATGATGGAGTATTTAAGTGTGGTGCTGCTGACCATATTCCTTTCCCTGTATTTAGGACAATATGTGCTGGGAAACCGTTTAAAAGCGGTTCAGGCAGCAGCCCTGATCGGCTCCGGCATCTATGGCATTTGTGTCCTGTTTGGAGATTCTTATTTTTACACCTCCATACTGATCTATTACCAGACCCTGCTGATTATGTGCATCGTTCCGGGGCTTGCCGGTGTTTTCTGGAACCTTCGCCATCCAATCAGAGAGCAAATAACGGCATTGTACGGGATCTCTGTTTTTTTCCTTTCTGCCGTGGCGGATATTCTGATGTACCTTGATGTGTTTGGAGACGAAAAAACAAACCTGCCGGTCAGCGAGGCAACTATGCTGATCTTTGCATTGGCACAGGTATTCTCTTTATACCTGATGAACAACCGGGTGCTGGAGGAATCAAAAGAAGCGGAGCGGAAGCTGGCCACGGAAAAGATGGCACTGGAAAGTCTTGATAAGATGAAAACGGAATTCCTGGGAAATGTTTCACACGAGTTGAAAACGCCGCTGACTGTCATGTCCGGCTATGCTCAGACTGCCGGGAAGCTTGCAAAAAAGACAGGGCAGCCCGAAAGCGTTGAGATTTCCCGCCGCATGACGCTTATCTCCTCCGAGGCAGAGCGATTGTCACTGATGGTGGGACAGATTCTGGACGTGACTCGCATGGAGGAGGGCCGCATGGTGATGGAGCCGGAATGCTGCTATTTGGATGAAATTATCCATTCCGCCGTAAAGACCCATTATCCCATACTGAATAAAAATCAAAATCGTTTAAAAATTCAGATTGATCGGGGACTTCCCGACATCTTCGCTGATCCTGCCAGGATTTCGCAGGTGATTGTGAATCTGATTTCCAATGCGGTGCGCTTTACCTTTGAGGGAGAAATCACGATCTCTGCCGAACAGCAAAAAAATCAGCTGCTTGTCTGTGTTTCAGATACCGGCACAGGTATTGCGCAGGAGCGGATTCCTTATTTGTTTGAGCGTTATGGCAAAAAACAAAAATCCGGGGGCGGTCAGGATACCGGCACCGGATTGGGTTTGTACATCTGCAGACATATTGTGGAGCAGCACGGGGGAACGATTTGGCTTAAGAGCGAGGAGGGTAAAGGGACTTCCGTATTCTTCACGCTGCCGCCCTGCGTGCGTTAATAGCGTATCTTGCTGAATATGTATTCGCTTTTTCCGGCGCTTGTCAACTCAAACCATCCTCTTTCATCCAGCCGAAGTTTTTTGCGCAGGTTGGCCACATGAGTCTTGACGGTTCCGGCCGCACCGGGAGACAGTGCTCCCCATGCCCGGCGATAGATATCTGTAAGGCTCAGGCGCTGCCCGGCAAAGAGGGCAAAGCAGCCTAAAAGCTGTAATTCCTTCAGCGTCAGTGCTATGCGCTCACCGTTCAGCACCGCTTCACCTGCCAGAAAATCAACGGTTAAGGGCGGAAGCTCAATGATTCCGGCAGACATAAAACCGTTGCGGCGAAGCTGCGCCGCAACACGCGCATTTAAAACATTCAAATCATAGGGCTTTGTGACATAATCATCCCCGCCCTTCAGCAGTCCTTTCACTACGCTCTCATTTTCGTTCCTGCATGTCAGGAAGATAATGGGGGCGTTTGTTTTCTGCCGAAGCTCTGTGCAGAAATCAAATCCGGAGCCGTCCGGCATCATCACATCTAACAGGATCAGGTCGGGGGCATGTTCTTCCAGAAAAAAACGCGCTTTCGCGAGCGTGGGGGCGCATATGGTTTCATAGCCCTGTCCCTCAAAGTATTCCCGGTTGATCTCCGACACATCGGTTTCATCCTCAATCAGCAATAGCTTTGCTTTCATCATTTCGTCGCCTCCTCTTTTGAAATTTATTGTACCGCATTTTATATAAAATTGGAATGCAGCAAATTCTTTTGAAAAAAGATAAGATTTCTTAACTTTTTACATAGAAGAATATTTTTTCGCTATGCTGAAACTGTACCGGGTTATGACAGCGGGCTCGGAGGAAAGAAGGCGATGAAGGATGGTTCAAATTGCTCGGGTAGATATTTTAGATGGCCAGACATTGGACATTGAGCTGAATAACGGTCATCTGATTCTGTTTGATACCAAGTGTCTGCCCAAAAGGGATCGAGGCTATGACAGCCTGCGGGATTTGGAATTGCAGCCCCGCCCTGTCACTGACGGATGGAATATTATATGGCAGGATGGAACGCAGATTGCATTGTCGGAAATACTTGTCTGGCTGTCGATGTAAACAATAAAAATGGGTCATCATAAGGATTTTAATATTAGGGAGGAGTATTTATGAAACGATTTATTGCAGTCTCTATATGTGTTCTATTAATTTTTACCACGTTTACGGCCTGTGGGAGTGAGGAAAAGCGATCAGGTTCCGATTCTGAAGACATCGGGAATGCTGATATGCCCGTTACTTCCGGCACACCTGATGATCAGGACGGCGCAGACAGCGGTGACGCAGTGGGGTGGGGCGGCTTTTCCAGCGCATTTACACGCGCCGGCGGGAGTCAGTACAGTAACGCGACACTGCAAATCAAGGATTTAGGCGATGGTACTGCTTTGTTTGGTTTTGACATGATGGAGGGCAGTGAATCTGAGGACAGTGCTGAAGAGATGAATATCTCCGGCGTATTTGTTGCTGATTCTGACTTGACAGGTACTTATGAAGCCATAAGCGAGACGGGAGAGACCCTGTACAGCATTTATTTTCAGCTTGCGGAAGATGGCCAAATATTGACTGTCACGCATGAGGGCAGTATTGCCATGAATCCGGACGGAACTTATGAATGGATAGATGCCTTTGTAGAAGCTGATGCAGGCATGGCAATCGCACTGATTGAAAATCTGCCCACCGCCGTTACCTCGCTGAACGGCAATCTCGGGGCTTATACTGTCCGTTATCAGGACAGCGGGGTTTTAGACTATTTTTATCCGGTGACAGCCACCTTTGATGACACCGGCGCGGTGCTTGCGGATTTTCTCGTCACGGGTGATCTGACCGCTGTTTGGCGGATTGATACGGAGGATGGCGTGCCTGCTCTTATTTTTGGCGAGGCACAGACCATGCTTGACCAGGTGGTATATCAGGAATCCGAAGCGGTTCCTCTTCTGGGTGTGATAATGGAAAACGGCACTTTCCTCAAACCCGGAACCAGCGCCAAGCTACTATTAGATTCACCCTATCCGTTTGCCTCCACGATTGCCGAGCCCCTCTCCGTTTATGACGATGTGGCCACAGTAGACGAGGACGGTGTAGTGACGGCGCACAGCGCAGGGACAACTACCATTACAGGTACAATTGTTGTTGAAGACGGCAGGCGGAATTTTATGCTGGACATTACTGTTGGCGAAGAAGGCGAAGTGTCTGATTCGGACGAGGATGACCTTGCGTATTGGAATGGATTCGATTTTGGGCCAAATCTTGGGTATGCCGAGGAATATCAAAACCATAGTGATCCCGGTGAATACAAGAATGCAGCCGAGGCTGCAAAGCTGACGTTTGAAGCCTTGAAATCTGACAGTCGTATTCCGGAATACAGTGATGACACAGAATACACGATGGTGCTCGTCAGCATTGCTGACATCAAGGGAGAGCCGTGCTATTTCTATCGTCTGGATGAGGAGGGCGTTGGCTGTGCATATGCTTACCAAAGCGGCAATGTCTATTATGAGGAGTCCGGTGGAGCTTGGGTACAGGCTGATGCTTTTTATAATAAGCCTGCTGATTCCTAATTCAATTGAAAATTAATTTTAGACAGGAGGTATGGTCGTATGCCACCCATTATTTTATTATCAATTCTTGGCGTGCCGGTGTTGCTTGGGATTTTTTGGTGGATTTCTTCCGGTAACCGTTTCCGCCGGCTGGCTGTTAAAATTGACGAGAGCGAGTCGGGAGTGGACGCTGCTCTGAGCAAGCGTTATAATACGCTGACCAAGATGCTTGATGTTTGTAAAATGTATGCCGGACATGAAAGAGAGACACTTGCCGATATGATTCATCTGCGAAAGGGCATGAGCATGGTTGAACGCGGTGCGGCTAACGGACAGATGGATGCACTTGCAGAACGGATCAATGTCATTGCAGAGGCATATCCCGAGCTGCGGGCCAGTGAGCAGTTTCGTGAGCTGCAGCTTGGCATCCGCGATGTTGAAGCGCATCTTCAGGCATCGCGCCGCTTTTATAACAGTAATATTTCAGCCTTTAATCAGCTTCTGGTTTCCTTTCCTGACAGTGTGGTGGGCAGTCATCTCAACATGGTGCCTAAAGAATTCTTTGAAGCAGAAAAACACAAACGGCAGGATGTCCGTATCAGATAAAAAATCGTCTAGCCGCCGTAAGGAAATTCATTTTCCGTACGGCGGTTTTATTTACTTTAATAAGCAAAATTTGAGATCAATTGGTATTGAAAACACGGAAAATAGTTGACTTTCCTCTTATAAATGATATAATACACTACGTATAGTTTAACACATTGAAGTGTTAAATTCTGGATGATTTTTTTAATTTAAGGAGGATGTTTATGAAAAAAATTTCTGTAATGATGTTATCCGCGGTTATGGCCTTGAGTTTTGTTGCCTGCGGCAGTAAGGCGTCTGTAGAACCTGAGGCTGCTGCACCTGAGTCCGCAGAACCGGTTGCCGAGTCGGAGGAAAGCCAGACGGACGCAGAAAAAGTATATCAGGTGGGCATTTGCCAGCTGGTTCAGCATGAGGCGTTGGATGCTGCCACGCAGGGCTTTAAGGATGCACTGACTGAAAAGCTGGGAGACAAGGTGGTTTTTGACGAGCAGAACGCGGCGGGAGATTCCGCTACCTGTGCGACGATTGTAAATCAGTTTGTTTCCGGTAATTATGATTTGATTATGGGAAATGCAACGGCGGCACTTCAGGCTGCATCATCCGCTACCAGTACGATTCCGGTTCTGGGTACTTCGGTTACCGATTATGCCACGGCGCTCGATATGGATGAATGGACAGGCGTAAGCGGAAGAAACGTATCCGGTACGAGTGATCTAGCTCCGCTTGACAAGCAGGCGGAAATGATCAAAGAGCTGTTTCCGGATGTAAAAAATATCGGTATTCTTTACTGTTCTGCGGAAGCAAATTCCAAATACCAGTCGGAAACGATACAGGGATATCTGACATCTATGGGCTATCAGTGTACGGAGTTTACGTTTGCGGATTCCAATGATGTGGCCTCGGTAACACAGAACGCATGTGCAAACAGTGATGTGATCTTTATTCCTACCGATAATACTGCCGCTTCCTGTACGGAGGCAATCAATAACGTAGCGGAGCCTGCAGGAGTTCCTATTGTGTGCGGTGAAGAAGGGATTTGTAAGGGATGCGGAGTTGCTACTTTATCTATCAGTTACTATGAGCTGGGTTATACAACCGGTGAAATGGCTTATGAGATTCTGGTAAACGGTGCTGATGTATCCGCAATGGAAGTGCAGTACTCACCGGACATCACTTACAAATATATGGCTGACCGTGCGGAAAAACTGGGTGTTGCCATTCCTGAAAGCTACACGGCGATAGAAGTAGAGTAATTCATGTAAGGAGGACAAAAATGGGCTATTTTGCTGCGCTTAATCCCTTGAATCTGCTTGGAGCGCTTCCGGGATGCATTGCACAGGGAATTATCTGGGGAATTATGGCACTCGGTGTTTATGTGACGTTCCGACTGCTGGATTTTGCGGATTTGACAGTTGACGGTTCCTTTGCTACAGGAGGGGCCGTTACCGTTATGCTGACTCTTGCGGGGGTGCCGGTCCCGGCAGCGTTGCTGGTTGCTATGCTTGCAGGGCTTCTTGCAGGTCTGGTTACCGGCCTGCTGCATACGTATCTTGGTATTCCGCCGATTCTTTCCGGCATTTTGACGCAGATTGCGCTGTATTCCGTCAATCTTCATATTATGGGAATGGCGGCCAATATGGCCTTAAGCTCCCAGAAGTATCAGCTGCTTGTCTCGTTAATGAATATTCCACGGTCGATTTTGGTGGGAGGTCTGCTGGCGGCGGCTTTAATTGCGCTTCTGTATTGGTATTTCGGAACGGAACAGGGGAGTGCGATACGTGCTACCGGATGCAATCCTTCCATGAGTAAGGCGAACGGAATCAACATTAATTTTACAAAGGTTCTTGCTTTGGCCTTATCCAATGGACTGGTGGGGCTTGCAGGAGGTTTGATGGCACAATACCAAGGGTTTTCAGATATTAATATGGGCCGGGGAGCCATCGTGATTGGACTGGCCGCAGTTATTATCGGGGAAGTATTGGGAGAGAGCGTTTTAAGAAAACGAATGAATTTTGCACTTCGTCTGGTATTTGTGATTATGGGCGGTATTATCTATTATGTTGTTGTCGGTGTTGTGCTTTGGTTGAAGCTGAATTCCAATGACTTGAAGCTGTTTACTGCAATTATTGTGGCTGCTTTTCTGGCAGTCCCCTATCTTCAGGGGAAGCGAAAGAATTCTTTTGGACGCACGGCAAAGGCATCTCTGTCTGCACTTGAGACAAGAAAGGACAGGGAGAAATAGCAGATGTTAAATATTATAGATATTCACAAGACTTTTAATCTTGGTACGATCAATGAGAAGGCTGCGCTTAACGGAGTTGACCTTCATCTGGATAAAGGAGATTTCTGTACAATCATTGGAGGAAACGGAGCCGGCAAATCCACCGTATTGAATGCGATTGCAGGCGTCTGGCCGGTAGACAGTGGAGCAATCCTTTTGAACGGACAGAATATAACCGGTTTGCAGGAACACAAAAGAGCGGGCTTTCTCGGCCGTGTGTTTCAGGATCCGATGACAGGAACGGCAGCCAGCATGGAAATTCAGGAGAATTTGGCGCTGGCCTCGCGCCGCGGGAAAAGCAGGAAGCTTAACTGGGGAATTACCAGACAGGAGAAAGAAAAGTACCGCGGACTCTTAAAGGTGCTGGATTTAGGACTGGAGGATCGTATGACTTCGAAAGTGGGTCTGCTTTCCGGCGGACAGAGGCAGGCATTGACCTTGCTGATGGCAACTTTGCAGCAGCCGGATTTACTGCTCCTGGATGAGCATACCGCAGCACTGGACCCGAAAACAGCAGAAAAGGTACTGCGTGTCACCGATCAGATCATTGAAGAAAATCAGCTCACGGCATTGATGGTTACTCACAATATGAAAGATGCCATCGCTCACGGGAACCGTTTGGTTATGATGCATGACGGAAAGGTAATACTCAATATAGCCGGAGAAGAAAAGAAAAGGCTGACGGTGGCGGATCTGCTGCATCAGTTTGAAGTTGTTTCCGGAGAGGAATTTGCCAGTGACAAAGCAATTCTGGCCTGATTTTTCTATTCAATAAAATATTGTGCCCAGCTGTGCGCGCAGAACAAAAGCTGTGCGGTATCGTTGTAGCGTTTAAGCCCTTTTCATTTGAAACATTGTATGATGTTTCGAATGAAAAGGTTTTTTACTTTTATCGGACGTCTGATTCCTGTATAATGAAAAGGGAAAAAGCATTAGGAGAGGAAAACCTGATATGAATGTGGGTATCGATAAAAAAGAGAGCGCAAAGCTCATTAATATGCTTGGAGATTTCTGCGGCTGCAGGGATGTTGCGGAGCTGACGAATGAGAAGTTAAGAGAAGCATATGGAATCAGTCAGGCAGATGTTATGGTGCTGTTTGGCGGCAGTATTTTGTGCGGAGGTGATGTGCTGGCGAAGGCAATGAAGCAAAATGCTGCAAAGACGTATGTAATTGTCGGAGGGGTTGGGCATACAACTGAAGCGCTGCGCGTGCAAATGCATAGAGAGTTCCCCGAATTTGAAGCGGAAAACTTACCCGAAGCAGGTTTGTTTGCAGCTTATTTAAAGCTTCGCTACGGGCTTGCGGCGGACTATCTCGAATGCAAGTCTACAAACTGCGGAAACAATATTACTAATTTGCTGGATCTTCTGCAGGCCCATGGGATTTCATTCCGATCCATTATTTTATGTCAGGATGCGACAATGCAGAGGAGAATGTATGCAGGGCTGCGCAAATATCTGTCAGATGATATCATAATTATTAACTATGCATCATATCAGGCTAAGGTCATTGAGCGGGCAGGTGAGCTTTCATTTGCAGAGGAGATCCTGGGAATGTGGGATATGGAACATTATCTGACTCTTTTGATGGGAGAACTGCCAAGACTATCTGATAACAAGGAAGGCTATGGACCGAACGGAAAGGATTTCATTGCACATGTTGATATTCCTGTTCAGGTACTTTCTGCCTTTGAAGCTATGAAGACTGATTGCGGCAGCCTGATTCGTAAAGCAAATCCGCTGTATGCATCATAGAAAGAACAAAAAACAAGGAGGTCATTATGAAGCTGCTCCATTTATCGGACCTGCATTTGGGAAAACGAATCTACGAAGTGAGTTTTATTGAAGAGCAGGAGTATATCCTTGAGGAAATAAAAAAAATCATACAAAACGAATCGGTGGAGGGCATTCTGATTGCGGGAGATATATACGACAAGGCGGTTCCGCCCGTGGAGGCGATTCGCTTATTCGACAGCTTTTTAACCTTTTGTGCGGGACAGGGACTTCCGCTTTGCATTATCAGCGGAAATCATGATTCGGCGGAGCGTATTTCCTTTGCGTCGGATGTACTTGATAAGCAGGAAATTTATTTTTCTCCGGTTTATGACGGAAATGTGCGCTGTGTGACGCTGACAGACGGCTACGGCGAGATCTGTATTCATATGCTGCCGTTTTTAAAGCCTGCGCATGTGAAGCACGTTTATCCCGAAGCGGAAGTTGAAAATTATGAGCAGGCGATACGGGTTGTTTTAGCACATATGAAGGTGGATGCTAAAAAACGAAATGTGCTGATGCTGCACCAGTTTGTGGCGGGAGCTGAAACGTGTGAATCGGAGGAGCTTCTCATCGGCGGTCTGGAGCAAATATCAGTATCGCTGTTTGGAGACTTTGATTATGTGGCACTTGGACATTTGCATGGACCTCAGCAAATAGGAAGAGAAACGGTTCGCTATTGCGGAACACCGCTTAAATATTCTTTTTCCGAGGCCGCGCATCAAAAATCAGTGACAATCGTGGAATTTGCTGAAAAGGGAGCGGTTTCTGTGAGAACCGTGCCGCTTGTGCCGCTGCATGACATGCGGTGCATAAAAGGAAGCTATCTTAAGCTGACCGCGAGGGAAACTTACCAGGGGACGGCAGTTAAGGACTATTTGCAGATTACGCTGACCGATGAGGAAGATATTCCTGATGCGATCGGAAAGCTGCGTGCGGTTTATCCGAACGTCTTAAAGCTTATCTATGATAATACACGGACGAGAAATCAGGCAATGACATCGGAAGTTTCGGAGGAACAAGCACAGAAGCGCACGCCGCTTGAGTTTTTGGAAGAGCTGTACCGGCTGCAGAACCACCGGGAAATGAGTGATCAGCAGAAAAATTACAGTGAAGCCTTGTTTGAGAAAATATGGGAGGAAAGCGATGAAGCCAGATAAACTGACGCTCTGCGCATTCGGACCTTATGCGGCGGAGACGACAATCGATTTTACGCAGCTTGGCGGGAAGGGCCTGTATCTAATTACGGGGGACACCGGAGCGGGCAAAACGATGATTTTTGATGCAATTTCATTTGCGCTGTTTGGAACGGCCAGCGGGGAATTCAGAGAGCCTGCGATGTTTCGGAGCCAGTATGCCGCCGCGGATTGTGCGACCTATGTGGAACTTCTGTTTATTTATGCGGGGAAGGAATATCGGGTTGTCAGAAATCCGGAATACATACGGCCGGCCAAAAAGGGTGGCGGAGAGACAAAGCAGAAGGCGGAAGCTGTGTTGTATCTGCCGGACGGCAGTATTGTTACCGGCTATGCCGCCGTTACAAGGCGGATGGAGGAGCTGGTCGGTCTAAGTTGCAGCCAGTTTACACAAATCTGTATGCTGGCGCAGGGGGAATTCAGAAAACTCTTATTTGCACCGACGGAAGAGCGGAGCCGAATTTTCAGGCGGTTGTTTCGGACGACGCCCTATCAGATTTTTCAGAATTATTTAAAATCCGAGTCGTCGGGCTTAAAAGAGCAGTACGAAAAATATGACGGGAGCATCCGGCAGTATGCCGCGGGCATTCTTTACAAGGATGAAGAGATGAAGGAGCAGCTCGGTGAGGCGATTCGGATGGAGGACCGGGGGCATCTGCTGATCCTGCTTAAGGAATATTTAAAACGCGCAAAAGCGGAACAAGAGGAGCTTGACGAACAAATCAGCCGATCTGAGGCGAAATTGGAGGAAAAAAACAAGCTCGCCGGAAAGCAGGAAAATATTCTGCGTTTGCGGCATGCTCTTTTAGAGGCAGCAAGGCGCAGAGAGCAATGCGAAGAGACACTGGTCCGGTCTAGGGAGAATTATCAGAAGGAACGGGGAACAGAAGCGGTCATTCAGAAACTGTTTGCGGAACAGGAGCTTGAAGAGCAGCGCAGGCATGCGGCGCAGGCACGGGAGAGCTATCAAACAGCATCCGAGCGGAGTGTGAACTCCAATCGTATCTATATGAGTCACCAAAAACAATTTCTGGACGAGCAGGCAGGCATTCTGGCTGCGGAGTTAAAGGACGGAGAGCCGTGTCCGGTCTGCGGCTCGACGGAGCATCCGCATAAGGCCGTTTTGAGTAAAGGTGCGGGGAGGGCATTGACGCGCGAAGCGTTGGAACGTGAAAAGGAACGATGTGACCAATATAATCGGGAAGCATCAGAGTTGAGCCTGCAGGCCGGACTTCTGGCTGACAGGGTAATCAATGCAGAAAACCGGCTTGAGGAAATTACGCACAGGATGGAAGACGCATTGGAAGGCGGCTGTGCCGACGTCGATGTAACAAGGAGTGCCGGCAGAAAAATTGCAAAGGAAGAATATGCCGAGCGTCTTGCAAAAGCCGAGCGGCAGTTAAAGGCAGCAGAGCAGGCGGCTCTTACTGAACGGGCGCGCGAGGAAGCGCTTACGGTACAGCTTGCCGAGGCGGACTCTGCAAGGGAGCTTTTGGATGAGAATGCCATGGAGGAATTAAAAGGAGTGATCCGCCTTTGTAAAGAGGAACTTGAAGCACAGCGCTCTAAAAAACAGCGGCTGCTGCTTTGGATGGAAGCAGATGCAAAGTGCCTTTACAACATCCAAAACCAATGGGAGGCACAGAAAAAAACGGAGGAGCGGTGGCAGTGGGTGCGTGCGCTTTCCAATACGGTAAACGGGACCGTCGGCGGAAAAGAAAAAATTATGCTGGAGGCATACGTGCAAATGGTTTATTTTGATAAGATTATCGGCAGGGCAAACACCAGATTCATGATGATGAGCGGCGGACAGTATGAGCTGAAGCGAAGGGGACAGTCCGGCAACCGCCAGAGCCAGAGCGGTTTGGAATTAGATGTTATCGATCACTACAACGCGACGTTTAGAAACGTCAAGACGCTTTCCGGAGGAGAAACCTTTATGGCTTCCTTAAGCCTCGCACTGGGACTTGCCGATGAAATTCAGTCGGCCTCGGGCGGTATTCACCTGGATTCGATGTTTATTGACGAAGGATTTGGAACGCTCGATGAAGAAGCCTTGGAGCAGGCCATGCGTGCACTAAATAACCTGACGGAGGGCAATCGGCTCGTAGGTATTATTTCCCATGTAGCAGAGCTTAGAGAGCGTATTGACAAGCAGATTGTTGTTACAAAAGAGCGTACAGGCGGCAGCCATGTACATATGGAGGTCTGAGGCTTCAGGACGGGGGCTGAATAGCAGATCGCTATTTTCTTTTAGCGAAGGTTGTGATACAATGTTATCTGCATGTATGAAAAAATTAGCGCCGTATGGACAGGAGGATAAAAATGAGTAAAAAATATGATGTGATAATTGTTGGAGCAGGTCCCTCCGGAATTTTCTGCGCTTATGAATTAATAGAGAAAAAACCGGATATGAAAATTCTGATGATAGAGAAAGGGCGTTCGATCGAACAGAGAAAGTGTCCGAAGCGGGATACAAAAGTATGCGTCGGCTGCAAGCCATGCGCCATTACGACAGGCTTTGCGGGTGCGGGTGCATTTTCGGACGGGAAGCTTTCACTTTCTCCGGATGTAGGCGGTAATCTGCCGGATATTTTGGGCTATGATAAAGCAATCGAATTGATTAGGGAATCGGACAATATTTATCTGAAATTTGGTGCGGACACGAAGGTGTACGGCTTGGATAAGGCGGCTGAAATTCGTGAAATCAGGCGGAAGGCGATTAATGCAAACTTAAAGCTCGTGGAATGTCCGATTCGACACCTTGGGACAGAGGAGGGCTATAAGATTTACGCAAAGCTCCAGCATCATTTGGAGGAATGCGGCGTCGAGCTGAAATTTAACACAATGGTACACCAGATACTGATTGAAAACGGCCAAGCGAAGGGTGTTGTGGCCGGTAAAGAAGAGACGTTTCTGGCTGATGAAATCGTTGTAGCGGTTGGCAGAGAAGGTGCTGACTGGTTCAGTCATTTATGCGGTGAGGCAGGTGTGGAGACACAGGTAGGCACAGTGGATGTCGGTGTGCGCGTAGAGGTGCGCGACGAGGTCATGCAGTTTCTCAATGAAAACCTGTATGAGGCGAAGCTGATTTACCATACACCGACGTTTGATGATAAGGTGCGGACATTCTGTACGAATCCATCGGGTGAGGTGGCAACAGAATATTATGAAAACGGGCTGGCAGTCGTCAACGGACACGCTTACAAATCTAAGGATTATAAAACAAACAATACAAACTTTGCGATACTCGTATCGAAGAACTTCACAAAACCGTTTAAGACGCCGATCGAATACGGTAAACAGATTGCACAGCTTTCCAACATGCTTTGCGGCGGCCGTATTCTGGTGCAAACGTTCGGCGATTTTAAGAGGGGCAGAAGAACGACCGAGGAACGTCTTTGCAGGAATAACTTGATTCCGACGTTAAAGGATGCAGTACCGGGCGATCTGTCGCTTGTATTCCCGCATCGTATCATGGTGGATATTGAGGAAATGATACTGGCACTTGATAAGGTGACACCGGGTCTGGCAAGCGATGAGACGTTGCTTTACGGAGTTGAGGTTAAATTTTACTCAAACAAGGTCGTTGTCAACACAGATTTCGAAACCAGTATCAGAGGGCTGTTTGCAATCGGAGACGGTGCCGGAGTCACAAGAGGGCTGCAGCAGGCATCTGCGAACGGGATCAGCGTAGCGCGCAGTATTTTAGATAAGAAGGCAGAACTGTAATCATGCTGCCGTATCATATAATCAGGGGCAGAGGTCATATGCAAGGTAAAAAGAACGAAGGGGCGCTCGTGCGGTTGCTGACGAGCTGTCTGTTATTTCTAATAGTACTTTTTTTGCCGGCAGTGCTTGCGGGATGTAAAAAAGATAAAAAGACGGAAATCGTCCTGACGACGGATTTTGAGCAGGGAGAGGTATTTCGGATCGAAAACAGTTCCTGTATGTTACCGGAGATTATGGTATATCTGGTGAATTCGGAAAACCAGTATGATCAGATATTCGGTTCTGAAATCTGGCAGGTGCCGGTGGAGGATGGGACGATGGAACAGGAATATAAAGAGACAATCATCGCCCGTATTGCCCAGATTAAGGTCATGAATCTGCTTGCCGCACAGTATGAAACAGAGCTTAGCGGGGAAGAAGAGGAAAAGGTTGCGGCTGCAGCCAGAGAATATTTTTCTTCTTTGAACAGCAGCGAAATTGCGTTGATGGGTGTGGATGAGGCGACTATTGAGCAGCTTTATCATGAATTTGCAGTTGCGGATAAGCTTTACCATGTAATCACAGATGAGGTGAACCCTGAAATCAGTGATGACGAGGCGCGCACAATTACCGTAAAAAGTATTTTAGTTAAGACTTATTCGACTGATTCGCAGGGAAATAAAGCAGAATTTACGGAAAATCAGAAGCAGAGTGCCTATGAGCGGATTCGCGAGGTTGTGCAGAAGCTGAATGATGGTGAGGACTTTGATGTACTGGCTGCGGATTATAATGAGGATACACAGTTAGAATACAGCTTTGGGCGGGGTGTGATGCCTGCTGCCTATGAGGAGGCTGCCTTTAATCTTGAAACAGGGCAGATCAGCGGTATTATCGAAACGGAATATGGTTATCATGTGTTGCAGTGTGTCAGCACATTTAACCAGGAAGAAACGGATGCGAACAAACAGGCTATTGTGGCAAAGAGGCGTCAGGAGGCATTTAATCAGGTATATGACGAATATGTCAAAACACTGACCTCAAACTTAAATGCACCGCTTTGGGAATCCGTGACCTATCAGAAAAATGAAAATGTAAACACGACGAGCTTCTTTACTATTTATGATAAATATTTTGTCGTGGCTGCCGGATAATTCTAAATAAATTATAAAGAAATCATAAATTATTAGCACTCATGTAAAATGAGTGCTAATTTTTCTTGACTTTTTTGCCGACTGCTATTAAACTTCTATATGATAACGAAAAACGGCTATACAAAATTATTCAGGAAAGGGATGTATGGGAATGGCAGCAAAACAAGGAAATTTATCGATCAACAGTGATAATATTTTTCCAATTATCAAGAAGTGGTTATATTCGGACCATGATATTTTTGTGAGGGAGTTGATTTCCAACGGATGTGATGCGATCACAAAGCTGAAAAAGCTTGATATGATGGGAGAATACTCATTTCCGGAAGGACATGAGAACAAAATCAGGGTGATTGTAAATCCTGAGGAAAAGACGATGAAGTTTATTGATACCGGTATCGGTATGGATGCTCATGAGGTTGAGGAATACATTACTCAGATTGCTTTTTCCGGTGCGACCGCATTTTTGGAAAAATATAAGGACAAGACAAACGAGGATCAGATGATCGGCCATTTTGGACTCGGCTTTTATTCCGCATTCATGGTGGCGGATGATGTGCATATCGATACACTTTCCTATAAGGAGGGTTCAAAGCCGGTTCATTGGGAATGTGACGGCGGCACCGTATATACACTTGACGAGGGTACGAAGACTGATGTAGGTACGGAAATTACACTCTTTTTAAATGAAGCAAGTGTTGAGTTTTGTAACGAGTACCGTGCAAGAGAGGTCATGAAGAAATACTGTTCCTTTATGCCGGTGCCCATCTATCTGGAAAAGGCAAATGCAGAGCCGGAATATGAGACGATCGACAAAGCCGACAAGACTGAGAAGGATGTTGTGATCGAAGAAATCAAAGAAGAGGCGAAGTTTGAGGAAAAGGAAAATGAGGATGGTACGAAGGAGCAGGTAGAAGTATCTCCGGCAAAGGAAAAATTGAAAATCGTAAAGCGTCCGGTTTCCATCAACGATACGCAGCCTCTTTGGACAAAGCATCCGAACGAATGCACGAAGGAAGAATATCTGGAATTTTACAGAAAAGTATTCATGGATTATAAGGAGCCTTTGTTCTGGATTCATTTGAATATGGACTATCCGTTTAATTTGAAGGGGATTCTTTATTTCCCGAAAATTAATATGGAGTATGAATCAATTGAGGGAACAATTAAGCTGTACAATAATCAGGTGTTCATCGCAGACAACATCAAGGAGGTTATTCCGGAGTTTTTGATGCTCTTAAAGGGTGTGATCGATTGTCCGGATCTGCCGCTGAATGTGTCGAGAAGCGCGCTGCAGAACGACGGTTTTGTAAAGAAGATCTCCGATTATATTTCCAAGAAGGTTGCAGATAAGCTTTCGGGTATGTGCAAGACCGAGAAAGAGGAGTATGAGAAGTATTGGGATGATATCAGTCCGTTTATCAAATTCGGCTGCTTGAAGGATGATAAGTTCTGTGAAAAAATGACGGATTATATCCTGTTTAAAAATCTGGAAGGTAACTATTTAACTCTGCCGGAATGTCTGGAGCTTGACAAGAAGAACGAGGAAACTGCTTCTGATGAGAACGGCGAAAAAGTGGAGGCAGAGGTCGTAGACGAGAAGAAGGACGAGGAAAACGACGAAGAAGCCGTCAGTGAAGAAAAAGCACCCAGAAAGGTCATTTACTATGTAACGGATGAGAAGCAGCAGTCCCAGTACATCAACATGTTCAAGGAGCAGGGGATCGACGCGGTTATCCTGACACATAATATCGATCAGCCGTTCGTGTCCCAGCTTGAGTCTAAAAATGAAGATATTAAGTTCCAGAGAATCGATGGGGATCTGACGGATTCATTCAAGGAAGAGGTATCTGAAGCAGACAAGGAGACAATAGCCGAGAAGGCGACGACACTTTCCGAGCTGTTCAGAAAGGTGCTGAATAAGGAGAAATTAGAGGTCAAGGTGGAGAAGCTCAAAAATGAAACAGTTTCTTCGATGCTGACGATTTCAGAGGAAAGCCGCCGGATGCAGGATATGATGAAAATGTACAATATGTCCGGTATGGATATGGGTATGTTTGGTGAGGGCGGAGAAACACTTGTCCTGAATGCGGGAAACAAGCTCGTTCAGTATATTTTTGAAAACAAGGACAGTGAAAATGTTCCGATGATCTGTGAGCAGCTTTATGATCTTGCGGTACTCTCTAATAAACCCCTGTCGTCGGAGGCTATGACGAAGTTTGTTGCAAGAAGCAATGAAATTATGCTGCTTCTAACTAAATAAATTATCATAAAATACGGCAGGGAAGTCGGATGGAAAAAAGAATCCTCTATATTCAGGAAAATAAGGAGTTTGCAGAGCGATTTCGGAAGCGGTTTGCCGAGCACGGAATACAATTATTTACAGCGGCCTCCGCAGCTGAAGCACTGGATATTTTGCGGGGACAGGAAATGGCTGTGTTGCTAATATCCTGCAAGATACCGGGTATGCGGCTTGATGAGTTTTTGGATCAGTGTACCCGGTATCCGGAGATGGTATTTGCTGTTTGCCTTGAGGAGGAGGATCCGCGGCTCGTGACAACGCTTGTGAACCGATATCGGGTTCGCAAGCTGTTTCCGGCACCGTGGGACATCGATGAAATTATTGAAGAAATCAATGATGTTTTCATGCATATGAAAATCGCTGCCGAACAAAAAAAGCAGGAGTATCTGTTCAACAAAGAGAAGGCAGAATTTGAAAAAACACTCGGCAGTCTGACAGATGCACTTAAAAAACAGCAATACAGCTATTATAAGCTGAATGCGATTACACAGATTTTACTGACTCAGTTAAAAGGGTTGTGTGTGCCGGATTCGCCATATTTTGAAGAGCAGTACGGAATGATTGAGGATATCTTTACGACGATGCTGAAAATGCGAACGACGGGTACGACGAATAGTAACGGCTTTGAATCGTTAGTACTTCACGATATGGAGGAAATCAAAAGGGAGTATCCGGATTTTCATACGGAGGGAATTAACAGCTGCCTTATGGGATGCATAAGGAAAGCAAAGGTCGTTAATATCCGTTTTGCTCTTTGGCTGGTAGCAAAATACGGTGCGGTTGTGATGGGGAAGTGCGGGATATTGATTTCCTCGGAACTGCTCGATCCTCAACGGGCGGCATTTGAAATAACGCTTAAGGGTATCGTGAATCATTCGCTTCCGGATCTGTCTGAACAGCTCGTCAGGGAGCTGTTGGATGCACTTTCCATCCGATGGGAGCTTGAGAACCGGGAGCATGCGCTCCTATATCGTATAGAATTTAAGACGGCATCTGTGGGAGAAAACTAAAAGGATATAATAAATATTTAAATTACATAAAAATACGCCTTGAAACCGGCTTTAAGCCGATCAAGGCGTATTTTGATTCCCTTTCCCTTATTGTGAGATCACCGCATTTGGGTCCAGAGGGATGGAAGTATCCGGTGCTGCCGTTCCGGCATCGGGTGTGGTTGTCGTTGTGTTGGCAGGGTTGACGATAAAATCTTCTATTGTCATGCCTTCCGGTATGGCAAAGAGAGGAACACCGTTCAAATAACTGTGGATACAGTAAGGCGTGGATGCATATACATCATCCTCCGCGTCCACAACGATGACACCCGGTGTCGCGTAAGGACAAGTATCGCCTGCCCGCAGACCGGTGAGCGCACATACATTACCAACAACATGCCTGTCACAGACTTCGGTAGGCACCGTGCCGGTAGCGAAGTATTCCGTGATGGCGCTGCCGTCCAAGGAACAGAGTCCCGCAACGGCGAGCTTACCGGATTTTTTGCAGACAGTGGCTGTCGTAATGCCCTCGGGCGTCGTAAAGGACTTATATTCCATTCCTTCGTGAATTCTTCCCATGACCGATTTCCACAGATTTTTTGCGACGCTTGTTTCGGAGCCGCTCATGTGGACGTTGTTGTCATAACCCGCCCATGTGGCACAGGTATAATAAGGTGTATAGCCTGCAAACCAGACGTCCACATTGCTTGAAGTTGTACCGGTTTTTCCCGCGATTGCCATATTGCCGAAATTAACCTTGGCACCGGTACCCTTTGTAACAACGTCCTCCATCGCGCTTGTCAGCAGGAAAGCAGTTGTTTCCTTAATTACCTGACGGGTCTTTGGTGTATTGTCAATGAGCACGTTGCCGTCATGATCTACAATCTTCGTGTAGAACATCGGTTTTGTATAGGTTCCCTTATTGGCGACAGCGGCGTAAGCTGCGGTCAGCTCAAGATTTGTCACACCGTCGGTTACACCGCCGAGTGCGAGTGCCTGTGTAATATCAGTGGAAATCGCACCGCTTGCCTCTGTGCGGCGCTCTACGAGTGTCGTAAATCCGAAATTCAGCAGATAGTCAAAGCCAAGCTGCGGCGTGATGTCTGTCAGTGTCTTGACAGCAACGATATTCAGCGACTGCTCGATACCGTAGCGGATGGTGCAGATCCCCTTGTAACCGGTACTGTACCAGTTGGAAACCGGCCGTCCGTCGGCATAATTGTAAGGTTCGTCGACCTGTGTGGAAGCGAGCGTGAAACCGGCACTGTCGAGGGCCGGAGCGTAAGCTGCGAGCACCTTAAAGCAGGACCCCGGCTGACGCTTCGTATCCGTTGCGCGGTTGAGTGTCAGGCTGGCAGCCTTTTGTCCGCGTCCGCCGACGATGGCGAGAACTTCTCCGCTAGACTGATCTATGACACTGATGGATGCCTGCGGCTGTGGGGTCAGTGTGGCGTTTTCGGCTATAAATTTGTAGCCCGGTTCCGTGACGGCCGCTTTATAGGTGTCGATTTTTTCCTGCGCTTCCTCTTCGGTTGAGAAAATCATATTAAATTTCGGGCTTTCCTGCTTGAAGTAGGCTTCAAAGCTCTGCGTGCTGAAATTGACTGTTTCGCCGTTTGCATCCTCAAAGGTCAGCTCGTAATTTAGATAGAGCTTAGTATCCTCCGGATAGTTTTCCGTATTGGCAAATTCCTCGTCGCATATTTTCTGGACGCTGGGGTCCTGTGTTGTGAAGATGCTCAGACCGCCGCTGTACAGGGAATTATATGCCTGTGTATAGGAATAGCCCTTGATTTCCTGCAAATCATCAATCACCTGTGCGGTCAGTTCATCGACGAAATACGTGTAGATTGTATTTTTTTGTGTCTGCTCGTCCACAGTTTTAATGCGGGAATACACATCGTCCTCAAGCGCTTCATCATATTCGGCCTGCGAAATATAGCCTTGGTCGCGCATCTTGACAAGGACTGATTTACGGCGCTCTGTATTATTTTCCGGATGGGAGATCGGATTCCAACGGGATGGATTCTGTGTGATCGCAGCAATGACTGCGGATTCGGAAATTGTCAGCTCTGATGCCGGTTTGCCGAAATAGCGCAGAGAAGCTGCCTGTACCCCGAGGGTTCCCTGTCCGAGGTTAATCGTATTCAGATAGTTTTCCAGAATGGTAGCCTTGTCCATTTCCTTTTCAAGCTGCACCGCACAATATTGCTCCTGAAATTTACGCTTGAAGCTTTCAATCTTAGAAGACTCTGCGGTCCACGATGTAAAGACATTATTTTTCAGTAACTGCTGGGTGATCGTACTGGCTCCCTGCGATAAATCACCGCTCGTCAGAGCTGTAACACCCGCACGGATAATACCCTGGATATCAATGCCGTTATGCGTATAAAAACGTTCATCCTCGATTGCAACAAATGCATTCTGCAAATGTTCAGGGATCTTATCGATCGTAATATAAATTCTGTTCGAATTTTCCGCGACGAGCTTTGTGATCTGGTTTCCTTCATTATCATATACGGTTGTAGAAAAACCGGCGGGAGACACGTCGATATTAGACACATCAGGTGCAGTATCGATGACGCCCATAAACAGGCCGATACCGGCACACAGGCCGACAACCCCGACCGCGACAACAGCAAATACCAGCGCCTTAAAAAGCGTGATGGCAAAAAATTTCCCTATTTTTGTAGATTGTGAAGAAAGCTCCTTTTGTCTCTTTCTTGCACCGCGTCTACCATAATTCATGAGTATGGCCTCCTTACTATACTGACACCCTGCCGTATAGCTGCAGGGCTGAAATAAACTAATGTCTTACGACATTATAGCATGAAGCTTCCCTTCATGCTTCTATGCGCACTCCTCTTCGTTCCAGCGCACTATAATGTCTTACGACATTATAACATGAAGCTTCCCTTCATGCTTCTATGCGCACTCCTCTTCGTTCCGGCGCACTATAATGTCTTACGACATTATAGCATAATTCTTATGTAAATAAAGCAAAAATAGATTTTTTAAGAAAAGTTTTCGTTTCTCCGTTACTGCTCACGCCATTCTCAGCATTGACGAGGAAAAGCAGCACTGATATGATTGTATACAGATTTTAATAATTTCATGCAAAAAGTATCTTTAAATTTAAAAATAGGGGAGGAATTGCTTGCAAATGGATAGTTACCGATGCCTGTATGAGGGCGGTGAGGGAGAAATCGAAGAGAAGAAGTCTCGGTTTATTGCAACGGTGAGGCCTGCGGCGACAGAGGAGGAGGCCACTGCCTTTATCAATGAAATGAAAAAGCAATATTGGAATGCCGCACATAACTGCAGCGCCTTTGTAATAGGTAGGAATGCCGGGCTGACGCGATGTTCGGATGACGGAGAGCCGGGTGGTACGGCGGGCCGCCCGATGTTGGAGGTTTTGTTAGGCGAAGAAATCAGGAATATTGCTGTCGTCGTGACGCGTTATTTCGGCGGGACGCTGTTAGGTACCGGCGGACTTGTGCGTGCCTATCAGAGCGCCGTAAAGGAGGGGCTGAAAAGCTGCCTTGTGATTGAGAAGAAATTCGGCAGAAGACTGTCGGTTACGACGGATTATTCCGGTATCGGAAAACTGCAATACCTATTCGAAAAAAATAGTTATTCCTTATTGAAGTCGGATTATGCCGAGAAGGCCGCATTTGAAATTCTGCTTCCGAAGGCCGCATTGGAACAGGCTGTTTTGGAAATTACTGAAGTAACAAGCGGGCAGGCAGTGCTTGAAAAAGGCAGTGAATGTTGTTATGCGGATGTAAATGGTAAACTTCTTTTGTTTGAGGAGTAATATATTTTTCTTGACTAAAAAATTGCTGTTTGCTATAGTGAAACAGTACGTATGACATATCAGGTCCATGGCTTCGGTGGTATCGGTTTTTCACCGCCGGGCGGACATAGTGGAAAGGTGGTGGTTTTTATGAAGAAGACAGCGAATAACTCGTCATCAGATGTTCCCGGGCGATCGTCTCACATAAAAACTACATATAAAGGAGACTACTACTATGTCTATGTCTATGGAAGAAATCCAAGAATTAATTGAGAACAAGCAGTATACCCGTCTTCGCCAGGAGCTTGTCGAATGGAATGAGGCCGATATTGCCGCTGCTTTAGAGGAGCTGCCCGGAAAGGAATTGATCAAGGTATTTCGCATTCTGCCCAAAACTATCGCGGCAGATATTTTTGCGTACCTTCCCATTGAAACAGAACAGATTATTATAACCTCCCTGACCGATAACGAAGCTGCTAATATTATCAACAATCTGATGGCCGACGACGCGACCGACTTGATGGAGGAAATGCCGGCGGGTGTTGTTACAAAGCTGCTTGCGGGTGCAAATTCGGAAACAAGGAGAGATATTAACCATCTGCTCCGATATCCCGAATATTCCGCGGGAAGCATTATGACAGTCGAGTTTGTGGATTTAAAGGAGACGCTGACTGTAGAGCAGGCGATTGAGCGGATCCGCAAGGTAGGGATTGACAGCGAGACCATCAATATCTGTTATGTACTTGACAGGGAGAGGCACCTGATCGGAACGGTGTCACTTCGGTATTTGCTGATCCATAAAGCGGATGAGGTCATTGGGGATATCATGGAGGAAAATGTTATTTCGATCAAAACTCTGACGGATCAGGAAGAGGTCGCAATGCTTTTTTCCAAATATGATTTCACCGCAATGCCTGTTGTTGATAATGAGAACCGCCTTGTTGGAATTATTACGATTGACGATATCGTTGATATTATGCGTGAAGAGGCGACAGAGGATATCGAACGAATGGCGGCTATTGTGCCGACCGATAAACCCTATATGAAGAGCGGTGTCTGGGAAATGTGGAAAAAGCGTATTCCTTGGTTGCTGTTATTGATGATTTCTGCTACGGTGACCGGAAAGATCATTACACATTATGAAGAAGCGCTTGGCGCATATATCGTGCTGACTTCGTTCATTCCGATGCTGACCGGTACAGGCGGTAATGCAGGAGGACAGGTATCTGCGACGGTTATCCGAGGCCTGTCACTGAATGAGATTGAGTTTAAGGACATTTTCCGCATCGTTTGGAAGGAGTCACGCGTGGCGATCCTCTGCGGCATTACGCTTGCGGCCGCAAGCTTTGTTAAGGTCATGATGGTTGATCATGTACCTGTTGTTGTCGGGCTTGTTGTATGCCTGACACTGCTTGCGACCGTATTTTTTGCCAAAATTGTGGGTTGTGTGCTGCCGATGGTTACAAAGCAGCTCGGTTTTGATCCGGCAGTCATGGCAAGCCCGTTTATTTCTACAATTATGGATGCGCTTTCCCTGATTATCTATTTTCAGGTAGCAACACAATTACTGCATTTATGACTTCTTAAAGGAAGATCGCTTTCTGAGCGTCGGGTCAAGTATCTTTTTTCGAATACGCAGGCTTTCCGGCGTGATTTCAAGCAGCTCATCCGTATCGATAAATTCCAATGCCTGCTCCAAACTCAAGATTTTAGGCGGAGAGAGGCGCAGTGCTTCATCAGAGCCGGAAGCACGCGTATTCGTGAGCTGTTTCTTTTTACATACGTTGATTTCGACATCCTCCGGCTTACCGCTCTGTCCGATGATCATCCCGGCATAGACCTTTTCTCCGGGTCCGATAAACAAAATACCGCGTTCCTGCGCGTTATAGAGGCCGTAAGTGATGGATTCGCCGGTTTCAAAAGCAATGAGGGAGCCCTGCTTGCGGAACTGGATGTCACCCTTGAAGGGCGCATATTCATCGAAAATGGTATTGATAATTCCATTTCCTTTCGTGTCAGTCATGAATTCACCGCGGTAGCCGATCAGTCCGCGAGCGGGAATTGAGAATTCCATTCGTGTGTAGCCGCCGGTAATAGGTGTCATATTCTGCAGCTCGCCTTTTCTCTGACCAAGTTTTTCAATAACGGTGCCGGTAAACTCTTCCGGTACATCAATATAGGCAAGTTCCATCGGCTCTGTTTTTCTGCCCTTGGAATCGGTATGGTACAAAACCTCAGCCTTGCTGACCGCAAATTCATAGCCCTCTCTGCGCATGTTTTCGATCAGCACAGAAAGGTGCAGCTCGCCGCGACCGGATACCTTAAAGCATTCTGTCGTATCGGTTTCTTCAACACGCAGGCTGACATCGGTATTCAATTCGCGGAACAGGCGGTCTCTTAAATGGCGGGATGTCACATATTTGCCTTCCTGTCCGGCAAGAGGGGAATCATTGACCATAAACTGCATCGAAATTGTCGGCTCCGTTATTTTCTGAAACGGAATCGGTGCGGGATTTTCGGGTGCACAGATCGTATCCCCGATGTGAATATCGGAAATACCCGAAATTGCAACAATCGAGCCGATACCGGCTTCCTTGACATTGATCTTGTTCAATCCGTCATACTCATAAAGTGCACTGACCTTTACTTTTTTCTGCTTCTCAGGCTCGTGCGCGTTGACGATGACAGCATCCTGATTGACGCGGATGATTCCGTTATCGACCTTGCCGACTCCAATCCGGCCGACATATTCGTTATAATCAATCGTGCTGATGAGTACTTGCGTACCGGCGTTTGTATCACCTTCGGGCGCGGGAATATAATCAAGGATCGCTTCAAACAGCGGCACCATGTTTGGCCCCACGTTTTTATAGTCGAGTCCTGCCTGGCCGGTCTTTGCGGAAGCGAATATAAACGGACAGTCAAGCTGCTTGTCGGAGGCATCCAAATCCATGAACAGCTCTAATACCTCATCCACAACTTCTTCGCAGCGTGCCTCCGGACGGTCGATTTTGTTGACACAGACGATGACAGGCAGTTTTAAGGCGAGAGCCTTTTTTAAAACAAATTTTGTCTGCGGCATCGTTCCCTCGAATGCATCGACAACGAGCACCGCGCCGTTTACCATTTTCAGAACCCGCTCCACCTCGCCGCCGAAATCGGCATGTCCAGGTGTATCGATGATATTGATCTTTGTATTTTGATAAGTAACAGCCGTATTTTTAGATAAAATTGTGATTCCGCGCTCACGTTCAATGTCATTAGAGTCCATGACACGTTCGGCAACTTCCTGATTTTCGCGAAAGACGCCGCTCTGCCGCAGCAACACGTCCACGAGCGTCGTTTTGCCGTGGTCGACATGGGCGATGATCGCAATATTTCGAATATCCTCTCTTTTGGTTAACATAAAACCTTCCTTCCTAATTCGGTGTGTGACGCTTCATTAATTTAAAAATTCCAGTCTGGACTGGAAAAGTATGCTCAACCGTAATAGTATAGCACATATTTCTGGGAAAACAAGAAAAATCAAATAAATCAAAGAAAAAATGCTTTTGCCGCGAATCTTGTAGAAAAAAAGGAGCTTGGAATGAAAAATGCAGATTGGAAAGGAATATGCCCGCATTATCGGAGAAAAAGGTGAACGATTTATGGCATCAAATCATCATAAAGTAAAAATCCCTTCATATATATAGTAATACCGAACTAGAAAAAATTCTGAAGCGGGGGTTACGGTGCCCTCCAGGAAGGGAGAACTAAAATGACAGATAAAGTAATTGAAAACAATCAGGTAACAATGATGGGAGAAATTATCGGTGATTTCACTTACAGCCACGAGGTGTTTGGAGAGGGATTCTATATGATAGATCTTCTTGTAACCCGATTGAGCGACTCAGCCGATGTGATTCCCCTCATGGTATCGGAGCGGCTGATGAATGTGCAGGAGGATTATAAGGGCTGTAAAATTTCCATTATCGGACAATTTCGTTCTTATAACAGGCATGAGGAAAAGAAAAACCGGCTTGTATTATCTGTATTTGTAAGAGAAGTATCCTACATAGACGAAATCGAAGAAAACCAGAAAACAAATCAGATTTTTTTAGACGGTTATATTTGCAAACCTCCTATTTACCGAAAAACGCCGCTTGGAAGAGAAATCACCGATCTGCTGTTAGCCGTAAACAGGCCTTATGGAAAGAGTGACTATATCCCATGCATCTGCTGGGGAAGAAACGCCAGATTTGCCGCAAATTTTGAAGTCGGAAAGAGAACAAAGGTATATGGGCGTATCCAGAGCAGGGAATATATGAAGCGTGTCTCTGAGGAGGATCTGGAAAAGCGGGTTGCCTATGAGGTATCCGTAGGAAAATTGGAATATGAAGAATAGAAAACAGTTGATTTTGCCTGACGATAGTGATATGATATCCAGCGTATCACCAACAATGAGAGAAAAATTCCTTAAGAGGTGGCTTATGAGTGAGGGTTTGATTTACGTGTATTTCGGTGACGGGAAGGGCAAGACGACGGCTGCCGTCGGTCAGGCGATCCGTGCCGCAAGTCAGGGGAAAAGTGTATTCATCGTACAGTTTTTAAAAGGGAAAAATCAGACAGAGCTTGATTTTATCAGACGTCTTGAGCCGGAAATCAAGCTGTTCACATTTGAAAAATCCGACGAATTCTATTTTGATCTATCTGAAGAGGAGAAAAAAGAGGCAATCGCAAACATCCGCAACGGCCTGAACTTTGCTAAAAAGGTATTGGCTACCGGCGAGTGTGACTGCCTGATTCTGGATGAAGCATTGGGACTGATTGATAATCAAATTGTTACGATCGAAGATTTCAAGGCATTGATTGCCGCTAAGCCGGAGGATAAGAGCCTTGTCATCACAGGCATCCAGCTGCCCGATGAAATCTGCGAGCTCGCAGACGAAGTTTCCCGGGTGGTAACTGTGAAATAAATAGTATGATAGAGAATATACGTTGTCTTAAGGGACGGCGTATATTTTTTTTGCCTTTGCAGATACTTTTGATAGCTGTTTAGAGGCAAAAAACCGGAAACGGGAGGGAAATTGTTTGGATGTGGATGAAGGAAGCGGGGCTTTGTGTGCTGGGGCTGAGCTTTGGCTTGTTTGTGTCAGGCGGCGTGTTTACGACTCTGACAGCGGTTGGGCTTGTACCGCGGTTCGCAGGAAAGACACATACGGCGGACAAAGCATTTTTATATGAAGAGATGGTTGTGCTCGGGACGCTTTTCGGCAATCTTTCAAGCATTTTTTACGAGCCAATCTGCGTGTTTCTGTCACACCTGCGGGAAAGGTCTGCCGTGTTATGGGAAAACTCCGGTCTGCCATGGACAGAATGGCTCGGGAAGGGGATGCTGTCTTTCTATGGCTTGTTTACGGGTATTTTTGTCGGTTGTCTCGCGCTTGCTATTGCGGAGCTTTTGGATACAATTCCGATTTTTGCAAGGCGTACAAACCTGACGCTTGGCATCAAGGCCATCATTTTTGGCATGGCATTCGGAAAACTGCTGGGCTCGTTTTTTTATGCGTATATGATATGAGCAGTGCGGAAAATATGTAACAGTATAATTCTATCATTTTTGTAAATACTTTAAGCAGGAACAATCCTGCTGAATTAAAAATTTAAACAATAAACGGGAGCAGAAAAATGGGTCATCAGGGAAATAAAAACGTCTCGCAGGAGACAATTGATCATTATGAGAAGCAAATCAAGGCAGTCACCCCGACACATACCATGTGGAGGATGCTGCTGCAGGCGTTTGTAACAGGCGGGCTCATCTGTACATTCGGTGAGTGGATATTGAATTTTGCAGCTTTAAGAGGGCTGGATAAAGAAACAGCCGGTGCCTGGTGTTCAATGCTGCTTGTACTGCTCAGCGCTCTTTTGACAGGATTGAATCTATATCCAAGCATTGCTAAATTTGCAGGCGCCGGCATTCTTGTACCGATTACGGGTTTTGCCAATTCAATCGCATCAGCCGCTTTGGAATTTAAAAGGGAAGGTCAGGTATTTGGTGTCGGTTCTAAAGTATTTACGATCGCCGGACCGGTCATCCTATACGGAATTTTTACAAGCTGGGTTTTGGGATTGTTTTATTGGCTCGGTAAAATGGCTGGCTTATGGTAGAAATAAAATTATTGCTTGAAAAAATCCTTGTATAAATAGCAATTCGATGGAAAAACTAAGATTGAATTAGCCAAGAAAATAGATCGGCAATTATTATTAAATAAAACAGGATGGGATAGAAATGGCACAGATGGCGGGAAAGCAGAGCGTATGCTTTGAGAATCCGGTATATATAATTAGCAGCGCGTCCATTGTCGGTAAGAAGGAAGGCGAGGGGCCGCTTGGAAGTATGTTTGACATGATCAGCGAAGATGCGATGTTCGGCTGTGAATCATGGGAAGAGGCGGAAAGTACATTACAGAAGGAGGCTGCCTTGCTCGCGATTGGGAAAGCATCCTTAAAGCCGGATTATATCCGTTATGTGTTCGCGGGGGATTTACTCGGTCAATTGATAGCGACGTCATTCGGTCTGGCCGATCTGAATATTCCGCTACTGGGATTGTACGGTGCCTGTTCAACTTGCGGAGAATCGTTGGGGCTCGGCTCAATGGCGGTGGCGGGCGGGTTTGCGGAACGGGTGCTTTGCCTGACATCCAGTCATTTTGGGAGTGCGGAAAAAGAGTTCCGCTTTCCCCTGCAATATGGAAGCCAGCGTCCTCTGTCGGCGTCCTGGACGGTGACGGGCAGCGGCGCGTTTATACTCTCAGAAGAAAAGACGCTGTTGTCGAGGGCGAAAATCACAGGTTTTACACCGGGCAGAATTGTAGATTACGGTGTAAAGGATTCCATGAATATGGGAGCAACGATGGCACCCGCAGCCTGTGATCTGATTTACCAGCATTTGACCGACTTCGGAAGGACACCGAAGGACTATGACAAGATTATTACCGGAGACCTCGGTACGGTAGGTCAGACCTTATTAATAGAGTTACTGAAAGAAAAGGGGGCGGATATCTCTGACCGGCATATGGATTGCGGAATCGAAATATTTGACCCGGAAAGTCAAGATACCCATGCGGGCGGTAGTGGCTGTGGATGCTCGGCAGTCGTGCTGAGTGCCTATATTCTGAAACAGCTTCAGAACGGCACGTGGAAACGGATTTTATTCGTTCCGACAGGTGCGCTGTTATCCACAGTCAGCTTTAATGAAGGAAATTCCGTTCCGGGAATCGCTCATGGCGTTGTAATAGAAAGTGTTTAAGTTTATAATAGAATAGAAAATACAAATTAAATAATCCGAATCCACCTAACATGCCTGTAATCAGCCGGCGGCGGTTGGTGGATTCTTTGATTCCGGTCTCCTGGATCAGCCAATCCGCACCCATGCAGGATAGAGCGAGGACAGAAAGCGGCAGGGAGCTTTTCCGGAATCTCATATTGACAAGGATGGATAGCAGCTGGCCGATCGTAACGCCGGTGCATCTCGCACAGACCGGAAACTGCTTCCCTTTATAGAAAAAGCTTCGCTCGGGAAGCTGATGGCAGCCGCTGTAATTACCGGCTGTGCGCAGCAGCCACAGCAGTTTTTGTTTAATCGGCATATAATAATCCTTTCGGGTCTGATAAAAAAGATAAGGATCGGACCATGGTAAAAACCGAGTATTTCCTAGAAACGATACCCACATGACTGACATGTATGGATGGTGCGCGTTGTTGTCGTTGTTCTGGATTTTCCTTTCCCCATTCCGCAAAGTCCGCACAGGATGCCGGGGATATTAAAGAAAAGATATCCGAGGCATGCCTTGATCCAGCCAAAGCCTTTTGTTTTTGTATCGGTTGTCGTCTCGCTTGATGTATTGCACAGAACCATATTGCTTCCGCATCTTGGACATATCATAATCAATTCCTCCTAAAGTGAATTTCTTTTATCATAATAGAATCGGCATTAAAATGGAATTTACATTTGTCATAAATTGAGGTGATAAAAGTATACTGTTGTATTGTTGAGAACAAAGTGAACAGTAACTTACTGTGCTTGGATTATGAAAAAAAACAGGTGCAGATCTTGCTAAAAATCATAATTGCAAGTATAATAAGTCATAATGAGATAAAAAGGGAATAATTTTTACGGGAGAATGTGACAATGGATGAGAAAGAAAAAGAGATGCCGGGTGACGGAACAGAAGAAAAGGAAATTGTCTCCAGAAACTTTATTGAGCAGATCATTGATAAAGATTTAGAGGAAGGAACGTATCGGACGATTTGTACGCGGTTTCCACCGGAGCCCAATGGTTATCTGCATATCGGACATGCAAAATCAATTCTTTTAAATTATGGATTAACACAGCAGTATGGCGGTAAATTCAACCTTCGTTTTGATGATACAAACCCCACAAAGGAAAAAATAGAATTCGTAGAGTCGATCAAGGCTGATGTGGCATGGCTTGGAGCTGATTGGGAGGACAGGCTGTTTTTTGCTTCTGATTATTTCGGGCAGATGTATGAAGCGGCAGTCAGACTGATCAAAAAAGGCAAGGCGTTTGTTTGTGACTTGACCGCAGATGAAATCAGGGAGTATCGAGGCAGCTTTGAGATGCCGGGCAAGGACAGTCCCTACAGGGAAAGAAGCATTGAGGAAAATCTTCAGCTATTTGATAATATGAAGGCCGGCTTGTATCAGGACGGTGAGAAGGTGCTGCGCGCGAAGATCGATATGGCATCACCTAATATCAATATGCGTGATCCTGTCATTTACAGGGTGGCACATATGTCTCATCACAATACGGGAGACCAGTGGTGCATTTATCCGATGTATGATTTTGCACATCCGATCGAGGACGCAATCGAAGGTGTCACTCATTCCATCTGTACGCTGGAATTTGAGGATCACCGCCCGCTGTACGATTGGGTGGTGAGCGAGTTGGAGTATGAGTTTCCTCCAAAGCAGATCGAATTTGCAAAGCTGTATCTGACTAATGTCGTGACAGGAAAGAGATATATCAAAAAGCTGGTCGAAGATCATATCGTTGACGGTTGGGATGATCCGCGTCTTGTTTCGATCGCGGCTCTTAGAAGACGGGGTTTTACGCCGGAATCCATCAAGATGTTTGTGGATCTGTGCGGTATTTCCAAAAGTCAGTCCTCCGTGGATTACGCAATGCTGGAATACTGCATTAGGGAGGATCTGAAGCTGAAGCGTCCGCGGATGATGGCGATATTGGATCCGATTAAGCTTGTGATTGACAACTATCCCGAAAATGAGACAGAATATTTTGAAGTGCAGAATAATATGGAAAACGAAGCACTTGGAACAAGAAAGGTTCCGTTTTCAAAAGAGCTGTATATTGAACGGGAGGACTTTATGGAGGTTCCGCCCAAGAAATATTTCCGTTTGTTTCCAGGCAATGAGGTGCGCCTGATGAATGCCTATTTTGTAACCTGTGTCAGCTTTGAAAAGGATGAAAACGGCAAAGTGACGACGGTTCATTGCACGTATGATCCCGCTACAAAATCCGGAGGGGGTTTTTCTGAGCGCAAGGTAAAGGGCACGATTCATTGGGTGAGCGCGCCGCATGCGGTAAGCGCGCAAATACGTCTTTACGAAAATCTGATTGATGAGGAAAAGGGAGTTTATAATGATGACGGCAGTCTGAATTTGAATCCCAATTCTATAACACTCTTAAAGGGCTGCCGCTTAGAACCGAATTTTGGGGCTGCAAAGGCATATGATAGTTTTCAGTTTGTGCGGCAGGGATTTTTCTGCGTTGACGCAAAGGATTCCGGACCGGAGACACTTGTTTTCAACAGGATCGTTTCATTAAAAAGCTCTTTTAAGCTGCCGGCACAGGTGTGAAGCACAGAATCGGCTGCTAAAAAGGATTGTTTCATACTGAACAGGTAAATAACACAAATACACAGGAGGATAGGAAAGATGGGAATTTTGTCAGGTTTAGGAAATCTGGGACTCGGAAAGCTGGAGGATGCGGCACTTTTTGAAAAAGAGGAATCAGGATCGCCGGGACAGCCAAAAGCAGCTGAAAAGGAAGTGACGGAGTCGGATTTTTTGTTTGATAAGACATATACCTGTCCTGTTTGTGATAAGGAATTTAAAGTGAGGACGATTAAGGCTGGAAAAGCAAAGCTTCTTGGGACTGACACGGATTTGCGTCCGAAATATGAGAAAGTTGATCCTCTCAAATATGACGTGATTGCTTGCCCGCATTGCGGCTATGCGGCTATTTCAAGATATTTTAAGTCTATTACGCCGCCGCAGGCAAAGCTGATTAAGGAGAATATTTCAAAGAACTTCAAGACGTTTGCTGTTAAGGAGGAATACAACTATGACGATGCAATCGAACGCTATCAGCTTGCGCTTGCCAATGCGGTTGTAAAACGTGCACGTGCCAGTGAGAAGGCATATACCTGTTTGAAAATGGCATGGCTTGTGCGCGGAAAGATGGAAACCTATGATTTGGAAGCTTCTGATTATGACGAAGCCATGGGGCAGATGCAGAAGGATGAAGCAGAGCTCTTGGAAAATGCCATGGACGGGTTTATCTCCGCAAGACAGACAGAAAATTTCCCGATGTGCGGGATGGATGAGATGACGGTGGACTACTTGATCGCAGTCACGGCGGCCAGATTCGAAAAGTATGATATTGCCTCCAGACTGATTTCCGGTATCCTTGTTTCCCAGAATGCAAATACCCGAATGAAAGATAAAGCGAGAGATTTAAAGCAGCAGATCCTTTTGGAAATCAGGATGCGCAAGGGCCAGTAATTTTATGATAGGAGTGCTTTTGTGCAATAGGATTACGTTCCTATTAAACAAAAAGAAAGAATGTGAGAATTCCTTCACATTCTTTCTTTTTAAAAAGTAAAGCAGAATTATACGTCTGCATCGGTTGCCTTTTCCACGCCGTCTTTGAATTCCTTAAAGGCGAATTCGGCAGCTTCTGTAGCGGCATCCTTGACGAGACCGACACCATCCGCTGCTTCTGCGGCTTTTTCCTTTAATTCTGCGGCAGTTTCCATGACAGCATTTTTAAGTGCATCCTTTGCGGAATCGGCAGAGGCGGATTTGTTTAAGGAAACATATTCCCTGTTTGCGTTTGACGCAGCCTTTTCCTTTTCATCATCAAAGAAATTTTCTATATCGTCATCAAAGTCGTTTTCACAGTCGCAGGGCTTTTCATCTTTTTTATTCAGATAGTAATAGACACCTGCGGCAGCGGCTCCGGCAAGAGCAGCAAATGCGAGAAATTTACCAAATTTTTTTGCCATATGTTAAACTCCTTTCCTATTCAATAGTATTACCATTGTAATACTATTTTACAAAAATGAAAAGGGATTATGTGAAAATTGATGAAAAATATAAGGCTATAAAATGACAAATGTAACTAGGAAAACAGGGGCAAATACCATATGATAAACTTAAACAGCGAGAAAAAGTGTCTTTCTCTTTAAGATCCGGAGCACAGGCGCTGAAGCGTCAAAGGCATCTTTTTATAAAAGGAGATTTTTGTATGAACAATAGAAACAGGATAGGGAGCGTTTTATGGGGCGTGGCATTTATTTTAGTTGGCGTGGGAATTGCCGGGAATGCATTTCATATATGGAATTTTGATTTATTTTTTAATGGCTGGTGGACGTTATTCATTATTGTTCCGTGTGCAATTTCCATTATTCAGAACGGACCGCGCTCAGGCAGCATGATTGGTCTGATTATTGGTATTCTGCTTTTGCTCATGCAGCAGGAAATTGTTCGGTGGAGTACGATAGGAGATCTGATTGTGCCGATTATTCTTGTTGTGATCGGACTTGGTTTCATTTTGCGGCCGAATCACAGAAGGACCGCTCAGCCTTTTGAAAATGACGGGGGCTTTTCCGATTTTCAAAATAGCAGCAGTTATACTTCTGAAGAAACCTATGCGCATACGGGCGGATTTTCCGGCGCTACGGGGAGCAGTGATTACGGTAAAGCGAAGGATATTTCTGCAATCTTCGGTTCCAGAAAGGTAACCTATCAGAATGAGATCTTTACGGGTGCAACAATGAATGCAATTTTCGGAGGTGCATGCTTGGATCTTCGTAATGCGTCGATGAACGGAAATATTGAAATAGTTGCATCGGCGGTATTTGGCGGGATCGATATTCTTGTTCCTGAAAATGTGCGTGTTGTGGTAAGCAGTGTTCCGATTTTTGGCGGAGTGACCAACAAGGCGATGAATCCCGTGGGAGATATCAGGGCGGTTATTCATATTAATGCAACGTGCATGTTCGGGGGAATCGAGATTAAATGACAGATTTTGAAAAGGGTGTTAAAGCATTCGCCATTGCACTGGCGGTCATTCTTAGTATAGCGGTTATCGGTGGTATTGTCGGCATGATCGGTAATATTTCGCGGGGCTTTCAGATTGGAGCAGAGGCTGTTTCCGAAGCGGCAGAATCTGCTTCGGAGGCTATTTCTGACTCGACTTCACAAGTGCATCAGGATTTTTATAATGGAGTTGCCCAACATTTCTCTCAAGCATCTGATTATTATTTTTCTCCGGAGGAGGTGGATGAGCTTTCGATTGAAAATGGGATTGGTTCAATGACAGTTCGAGAGAGTGATAATGAGAAAATTCATGTGTTGTTAGGCAATCCAACGGAATACAGTGAGGTAAAGCTGTCGGGCAGTACCCTTAAAGTCGAAAATTCCGGGGTGGATGTGGAAATATTCGGAATTCGGATCGGAGAAAAAGTTGATAACGAAAATGGCGGTATGGTGATTGAGCTTCCAAGGGATGTTGTATTCGAGGAGGTATCGATTGAAAACGGGATCGGAAATATGGAAATTACAGGGCTGAAGGCAGATGAAATTTCGATCGCCACGGGAACCGGAAGTCTGTCATGTGAAGATATTGACGCAGATGAAATCGAGGTAGAGTCGGGAGTCGGAGAGGTGAAAATGAATTTTTCATGGCCGATGAATACGTACGATATGCGGATTGAACCGGGAGTCGGCAGCATTATCATCAATGGTGTGAAGCAGAGCGAAACCAATCATACAAACCGGGATGCTTCAAAGACCCTGCGTCTTAGCAGTTCAATCGGCTCCATTATTGTAGATTTCAGTGAACAGTAACCAGGAGGTTATTGTTCACTGGAGCAGTGATGGACATAAGGGGCAAATATAGAATTCTTGACAAATGTTATAAAATATTCTATACTAAATTCTTGAAAGGATAGGTGTATTATTGTGAATGATTCTTCTGATTCTGATTCAGAGCCGCCTAATCGACGATGGACGGAATTAGTTTTACTTAAGGACGCTGGACAAACAGTTAAGTGTTGCATACACATGGCAGAGGGCAATTGCATATTGTCTTTTTTGCGATGTGTTTTTTTGCTAATGTAATAAAAATTACTTACCTATTTTTTCAAACACTATTAATGTAATTGTCCATATAAAAATTCATATTATGAAACATACTTTTAGGAGGTTAAAATTTTGGACGACAATCCTTTGTTTTGGTTATTTTTGCTTCAACTTGTATTTATAGGTCTTAATGCAATTTTCGCCTGTGCGGAAATTGCCGTTATTACAATGAATGATAACAAACTTGCAAAGCTTTCTGCTGCCGGAGATAAACGGGCATTACGCCTTACCAAACTTACCGAACAGCCTGCGGGCTTTCTTGCCACGATTCAGGTCGGCATTACGTTGGTTAACCTTTTGAGCAGTGCCGTTGCTACAGAAAATTTTTCCGACCGGCTGGTGGACTGGTTTGTTCGCATAGGTATTAATATACCCGCATCTGTGGTTAATATTTTATCTGTGGCTATCATTACTGTTTTGCTGACTTATTTTACCGTGCTTCTCGGTGAATTGATTCCGAAGCGGCTGGCGATGAAAAAAGCCGAGCAAATTGCGCTCGGCATGTCAGGCCTTATTTATACAGTTTCTAAAATATTTACTCCGGCTGTTTGGCTTTTTACAGTATCCACAAACGGACTGCTGCGGTTATTCGGTATAGATCCAAACAGTGAGGAGGATGACAACGCGGAAGAAGAAATTCGCATGATTTTGGATGCGGGTAAGCAAAAAGGCACAATACAGCCGGATGAGCAGAGTATGATTCAAAATATATTTGAATTCGACGATATTTCTGCGGGAGAGATTATGACCCACAGGACAGGAGTTTCTCTGCTGTGGCTTGACGAAACGGATGAACAATGGGAGCAGACCATCAATGAAAGCAGGCATTCCATTTATCCTGTCTGCTCGGACAGCCCGGATCATATTGTCGGTGTTTTGTATACAAAGGATTATTTGAGACTTAAGAATCGAAATCGCAATAATACAATGGAGAGCGCGGTACAGTCTGCCTATTTTGTTCCGGAGTCTGTTCGGGCAGATGTGTTGTTTCGCAATATGAAAAAATCCAGAAATCATTTTGCCGTTGTTGTAGACGAGTACGGCGGAATGAGTGGGATTGTCACAATGAGTGATTTGCTGGAGCAATTGGTGGGTGATCTTGACGACGATATTACAGAAGCACCGGAAGCACCGTTGATTGAGCGGATAGATTCAAAGACATGGAATATTCAGGGGGCGGCACCGCTTGACGAGGTGTCCGAGCAGGTGGGCGTATTACTTCCGGATGAGGAGCATGACACGTTTGGCGGACTTGTATTCGGCCTTTTAGGGTCGGTTCCGAGTGATGGAAGCACGCCGGAGCTCGAGGAATACGGTCTGACAATAAAGGTTACAAAAATTAAAAATCACCGGATGGAAAGTGCGATGGTCTGCCTGTCTGATGCGGAAGTGAATAGTGTCAGTGAATAATAAAAAAGGGGACTATCGGATGGAAAAAGATTTTATGCTGAGAGAGTTTAGTGATAATGATGTCCCGCTGTTTCGAAAATGGCTGTATGAACCGCATGTTGCAAAGTGGTATCATGAGCCGCTGGATTGGATGGAGGAGGTAGAGAACAGAAAGGATAAATATCCCTGGCTTCATCATTATATTGCACAAAGCTGCGGTGCGCCGATCGGCTTCTGCCAGCTTTATGAATATCATAACAGCGGTGAAACATGGCATGGAAATCGAGAAATTGCCGGGACATACAGTATTGATTATTTGATTGGGGATTCGTCTTACCTGAAGAAAGGCTTCGGTAAAGCAATGATCGGAGAACTGATTGAAAAAATCAGGGCACAGGAAGGTGCCAGGTGTATTATTGTTCAGCCGGAGATTGAAAATAAGTCTTCATGCGGCACACTTCTGTCCTGCGGATTTGTTTTTGAAGAAGAGAATGGGATTTTTGTGATGGAGCTTACAGAAAGAGTCATTGACAGCTAACAAAAGTTAGAATATACTTATTCGTGGAAACAAGGCGAGTTACATAAAATATAACAGCTGTGGTTTCGGAAGAAGCAAAGCTTCCTTTGAAGACCGGCAGCAGCAAGTGAAAGGAGATGTGGATTATGAATTATTTAGAAATCGAAAAAGTAGTCGGAAGAGAAATTATGGATTCCAGAGGCAATCCTACAGTGGAGGCCGAAGTTCATTTGGCAGACGGAACTGTTGGAAGAGGTACGGCGCCAAGCGGTGCATCCACCGGGGAATTTGAGGCATTGGAGCTTCGTGACGGGGATAAGGAACGATATCTCGGGAAGGGTGTTACAAAGGCGGTAGAAAATATCAATACAATTATAAACGATACAATTGCCGGAATGGATGCGTCTGATATTTATGCGCTCGATAAGGCAATGATGGACGCAGACGGTACAAAGGACAAGTCCCGGCTTGGCGCAAATGCTATTCTGGCGGTTTCTATCGCCGCATCAAGAGCAGCGTCGGTTTCTCTGGATATTCCGCTTTATCGTTTTTTGGGAGGGATTTCGGGTAATCGTCTGCCGGTTCCGATGATGAATATATTGAACGGCGGTGCCCATGCTGCCAATACTGTGGATGTGCAGGAATTTATGATTATGCCGGTCGGTGCTGCAAGCTTTAAGGAAGCGCTCCGTCAGTGTGCGGAGGTATTCCATGCGCTTGCTTCTCTGTTAAAGGAAAAGGGTCTCGCGACATCGGTCGGTGATGAGGGTGGTTTTGCACCGGATCTTGCCAGTGATGCGGAGGCAATTGAATATATTTTAAAAGCTGTTGAAAAAGCCGGTTATGTACCGGGCAAGGATTTTATGATTGCAATGGATGCAGCCAGCAGCGAATGGAAGGGGGCCGCAAAGGGCGAGTATGTGCTTCCGAAGGCCGGCACAAAATTCACTTCCGCAGAGTTGATTGCGCATTGGAAGCAGTTAGTGGAGAAATATCCGATTATCTCTATTGAGGACGCTCTTGATGAAGAAGATTGGGATGGCTGGAAGCTGCTCACGAAGGAGCTTGGAGACAAGATCCAGCTTGTCGGGGACGATTTGTTTGTCACGAATACCGAGCGGCTGAAAAAAGGAATCGACGGCGGCTGCGGCAATTCGATCCTGATCAAATTGAACCAGATCGGTTCTGTGTCCGAGACGCTGGAAGCAATTAAAATGGCGCACAAGGCAGGATATACCGCAATTTCTTCTCACCGCTCCGGCGAGACGGAGGATACAACGATTGCCGACCTTGCAGTAGCACTCAACACATGCCAGATTAAAACCGGTGCACCGAGCAGGACCGAGCGTGTTGCAAAATACAACCAGCTGCTGCGCATCGAGGAAGAACTTGGCGCCGCTGCCGTGTATCCGGGAATAGATGCGTTTAATGTGACGAAATAAACAATAGAGAAATAAATATAGAAATCATCAGGCGGTTAGGACAGTGTCCTAACCGCCAATTATTACACTCATATTGCCATATAAAAAAGCCATTTCAGCCCACTGTAAACTCCCCGATTGCCATTATACAGCCTTAACAGAGGAATCGCTAATACAACAAGCAGGAACGTACAGTCATTAATAAAAGTTATATTTTAAACATTTCTATTCTAAATTCCCGGATTTCTGCATTAACATAGTATGATAAGGTGTATGCGGCAAGAATTCTTTGCATACTTGATTGCTTTTCCGGATTTATTATAATAGAATAAAAGATAAAGATAACCAATTTATGGATAATACGGGAAAAGACAAGGAAATTGGAAAAGTATGTATCATTATTTTCAAGATAATATGCCCGCGTATCTGCTGGCAATCAAAGAACATCTTATAATCAGTCTGCAGGCGCTGGCAGTAGCGGCACTGATCGGCATTCCGGCGGGATTTATCTGCGCTCGTTTCAGCCGTATACAGAAATGGATGACGGCTTTGTTTCAAGTGCTGCGTGTCATTCCGAGCCTTGCGGTGCTTCTGCTTCTTATTCCGGTCATGGGAACCGGTGTGGGTCCGGCCTTGACGGCCCTGATTTTACTGGCTGTTCCGCCGATCATGATGAATACGGCGGAGGGCTTATCTAAGGTACCGGAATTTATGCTGGAAACGGCTGCGGGCTGCGGTATGACGGAAGCACAGATATGGCAAAGGGTCTGTTTTCCATTAGCGCTGCCGATGATTTTGACCGGTGTCAAGACGGCTCTGATTGAGATTATAGCGAGTGCGGCTCTCGCCGCCAAAATTGGTGCGGGCGGCCTCGGAGGTATTATCTTTACGGGGCTTGGCCTGAATCGTTTCGATTTATTATTCATCGGCGGAATTACGGTGGCTGCCATGTCCGTTATATCCAGTCTTTTGCTGGAGCTGCTCGACAGAAGGCTGCTGCGGTACCATTATCTTGGCGGAGGTTAATATTGCTGCATAAGTAAAAATTCCTGCGCTTAAAAAGAAAGGACTTAACATGAAAACAGGGAAATCTAAAAAAGTGCTTGCTATTTTACTTACGATAACAATTTTGTGTACAGTTACAGGCTGTAAAAAGGAATCGGATGCGATCCGCGTCGGATCAAAGGATTTTACCGAAAGCTTGATTGTGGCTGAGATTTATGCGCTTGCGCTGGAGGATGCTGGCCTTGAGGTTGAACGAAAGCTGAACATTGCCGGTTCCATTGTCCACACCTCAATCGTTAATGATGAAATTGACTTGTATCCGGAATATACGGGAACGGGTTTGCTTTCCGTTCTGAAGATGGAGCTGATCACCGATCCGCAGGAGGTCTATCGTGTTGTCAAGAAGGAGTATGAAGAGCAGTTTGATCTGGTGTGGCTTGATTCTTCAAAGGCGAATGACAGCCAGGGGCTTGTCATTCGCACAGAGCTTGCAAAGAAGCTGAATATCGCAACAATTTCCGATCTGCAGGCACAGGCAGAGCAAGTCCGCTTTGCTTCACAGGGAGAATTTGACCAGAGAGACGACGGGATTCCCGGACTGGAAAAAATATACGGGCCGTTTGCATTTCAATCTTCCAAGGTCTATGACAACGGGCTGAAATATCAAATTCTGCTGAACAACGAGGCGGATGCGACACCCGCGTATACGACAGAGGGACAGCTGGTGAATACGGATCAATTCACGCTGCTTGCAGATGACAGGCAGATGTGGCCGCCCTATTATCTGGCACCTGTAGTAAGAGCAGATACACTTTCAGAGCATCCTGAAATTACGGAGATTTTAAATCGGATCAGTGCAGCTCTGGACACAGAGACTGTTACGGCGCTCAACGCGAAGGCTGATGTGGAGAAACAGGAGTATGAGGAAGTAGCCAGAGAATTTTGGAACAGTATGAAGGAACAGTAGAAAACGGAGCGGCCGGCCATGATTCATGCAATAGAATTTATAAATGTCAGTAAACAATTTCATAGAATGGATGAAAATGCGGTTGACCATGTGACACTGACGGTCGAGGAGGGGGAGTTTATTACGATACTCGGCTCTTCCGGCTGCGGAAAGACGACGCTGTTAAAGCTCGTCAACCGGCTGTACGATCCGGATGAGGGAAAAATTCTGTTATTTGGAGAGGATATTCAGGAAGTGGATGTGATTCAGGTGCGGCGCCGGATCGGTTATGTGATCCAGCAGGTAGGATTGTTTCCGCATATGACCGTTGCGGAAAATATCGCGACAGTCCCAAAGCTGTTAAAGTGGGAAAAGGAGCGGATTGATGCGCGAGTGGAGGAGCTGCTCATGCTTGTGGGGCTCTCCCCGCAGGAATTTTACAACCGCTATCCGAGCCAGCTGTCGGGCGGACAGCAGCAGAGGGTAGGGCTTGCGCGTGCATTGGCGGTCAATCCAAAGATCATGCTGTTAGACGAACCGTTTGGGGCGATTGATCCGATCACCCGGACAAAACTGCAGGACGAGCTGGTGAGGCTTCATGCCGGGCTGAAAAAGACGTTTCTGTTCGTTACGCATGATGTAGAGGAGGCATTCAGGCTCGGAAACCGGGTCATTGTCATGAACGAGGGAAAAATTCTTCAGTTCGATACACCCGAAAATCTTGTGAAGATGCCCGCGGATGCATTTGTGGCTTCACTGGTGAAATCCGCAATCGATAAAGAACAATTCTGGAGGCAGTTCCTATGATAGAATTTTTTTTAAACTATTATCATAAATTGCTGGGGGCGCTGCTCGAACATCTGGAGCTCGTGTTTGTATCTTTGCTGTGCTCTTTGTTTCTGGCAGCTCTTCTGACTGTTTTCAGTATGTATTCCAAAACGGTGTCCGGACTGCTTATTCATCTGTTTTCGATGATTTATTCGATTCCGAGCCTTGCGATGTTTGCCATATTAATTCCGCTGACCGGCCTTGGAAGAACGACGGCGGTTATTGTTCTGACTGTATACAATCAATATTTGCTGCTTAGGAATTTTATCGCCGGTTTGACCGGCGTGGATGCGGCAATCGTGGAAGCAGCTGCCGGTATGGGGATGACTACTATGCAGACACTGCTCCGGGTTCGTCTGCCCCTCGCCAAAAGCGGGCTGATCACGGGGATTCGGCTCAGCGCTGTTTCGACAGTCGGTATCGGCATGATTGCGGCACAGGTCAATGCGGGCGGACTTGGAACGGTTCTGTTTGACGGTCTTCGGACGATGAATATTTATAAAATTATATGGGGCAGCATTTTATCCGCCGGATTGGCGATTATGTTGGATGTATGCTTAAGGGGGACAAACAATAATTCTGATAAAGTGAGCGGGCCCCCTTGACAAACCTGTGTCGGTAAGTTATTATAACCATGAGTTAGATATAACTAACCCCAAAGGAGACAACATGAGCCAGGAATTATTTGAAATGATCCGGCAGATGGATTTGAAGGATACGGAGCTTCAGTTAGCGCTTCAATGTGCACCGCTGATTTCGGGCCTGAAGCTGTCAAACCTGCTCATCATCCGGCCTGATCAGTTAAGAGAAGTGAAGCACATTTTACGGGGGACCGACATCTGCTGCCAGGTTTTGCTTGAGACAGAGGAAAAAGTAACCGTCTTATTGTACGATCAGGAAAGGCTTGCTGCATATTTATCCGAAAGAAAAGTTGCGGAGCTGTTAAGGAAAATGGGATATGAGTCGAATGACATCACAGAGATCCTTCTCATTTTTTGCAGGCGTTATCAGACGTATATGGAGCAGAAGCAGACGTTTCCTCATGAAATGGGTGTCCTTCTCGGATATCCGATCGAGGATGTGGAGGGGTTTATTCAAAACAACGGACAGGATTTTCTTTGCACCGGATACTGGAAGGTATACGGCAACCTGCCGGCGAAGGAAAGGCTGTTCCAAAGGTTCGAGCATGTGCGGGAAACAATGATTCAGTTGATTTCCTGCGGAATGAGTGTTGTGGATATTATTGATATCTACAGTGAAGAAAAAACAAAGAAAGTAGCGGGATAGGAGGAGAAATATGGATAAAATCAATGTAATATTTTGGACACAGACAGGAAATACACAGGAGATGGCAAAGGCGATCGGGGAAGGAATTGAGGAAGCAGGAAAAGAAGCAGTGGTTACAGCTGTATTTAACGCCTCTCTGGAGGAATTAAAAGGCGCGGATGCATTTGCACTGGGCTGCCCTGCGATGGGTGCTGAGGTGCTGGAGGAGGGAGAAATGGAACCCTTCGTAGCGGAGGTAGAGAGCATTGCCGCCGGAAAGACGATTGCACTTTTTGGCTCCTACGGTTGGGGAGACGGAGAATGGATGCGTGACTGGGCAGACAGGATGAGCGCTGCCGGTGCAAAGGTGCTGAACGGAGAAGGCCTGATCTGTCAGGATGCGCCTGATGAGGATGCCCTTGCCGAGTGCAAAGCGCTTGGAAAGCAGTTGGCGGCATTGTAATTTGCCATTTTATTCTTGCCAGTTTGTTTTCGGTCTGCTATTCTGTCTGTAGAAGGCTTTTGGCAAAGGAGTAATCTTATGGCTGGTATCAAGGATGTTGCAAGGGCGGCGGGTGTATCGATTTCTACGGTTTCGAATGTGCTGAATAATAAGAAGAATGTGGGGGAAGAGACAAAAAACCGTGTGCTGCGGATTTGCAGTGAGCTTGCCTATTTTCCGAATGTTGCGGGAAAGGGTCTAAAAAGCGGAACGAGTAATACCCTTCTTTTTAATTTCAGCGATTTTGACCGCTGGCTGCATCAGTCTTGACTCTCAAATGACCAACGAGTTTCTGAACCGGGTTGCGAGGGAACATTATCCTGTCGTGATTTTGGATCGGGTCGTCAGTAACCCGTATGTGAAGAGTATTGTGGTTAACAATTATAAGCCGATGTGTGAGCTTGTACAGGGTGTTGTCGACCGGGGTTACCGCCGATTTGGGTTTATCGGAGGTCTGGAGGATACAACGGACAATATCGAGCGTTATCAGGCGTTTTTGGATACACTGGGGAAGAATCGCATTCCGTTTCACCGTGAGAACTATTTTTCGGGAAATTACAGGGAGAAGAGCGGATACCGTGCGGCGAAGATCATGATGCTCAGTGAAGGGCTTCCGGAAGCGCTTATATGTGCCAATGATAATATGGCGATCGGATCGATTAAGGCATTTAGGGAGAATGGGCTTCGGGTTCCGGAGGATATTGCAGTGACCGGTTTTGATAACTGCGATCTGGCGGAGGTTGTGGGGCTGACGACGGTAAGCATTCCCAATTATGAAAGGGGATATTTGGCTGCCCAATATCTGGCGGAAAATATCAACGGGAAAAAGAACGTAGAGCCGTTTAAGATTACAGCAAAGGTAAAATGGAGAAAAACGGTTTTAGATAAAATGAAGTAGATTTTACAAAAATATTTTATCTGGTTTTACTAAAATGATTTATAAAGCTATGTGAAAATTGCCGAAAGAGCAGTGGACACATAGCTTTTTTATATTGAAATTTTTGTGTTTTATGCTGAACTTTAATCTCTAAAGAAAAAGCAGAGGGAATTTCGTTGACGGATTAGAACAATTATCATAACATAAGAGTGTACATAGTATAACGTTTTACATGCGCTGCAGCGATCATAAAGGAGTATTTTCCAAAAAATAAATTTGTGTTTTCAAAAAGGAGGAAAACAATGAAAAAGGGATTTGGTTTAACATTGGCAGCGATTTTGGCTGCGGGGGCTCTATTAAGCGGCTGTCAAAATAACGCGGCACAGGCTTCACAGGACAGCGTAAGCGTACAGCAGAACGCGGGTGAGCAGGAGGAATCCGTGAAAGCGGCTGACAAGATCATCGTATTCCAGTCAAAGGTGGAAATTTCGGACCAGCTTGAGGCTTGTGCGGCAGAATATCAGGAAGAAACCGGTGTAGAGGTCGAAGTATGGGGAACGACAGGCGATGACTACTTTCAGCAATTAAAGACGAAGCTTGCAAACAATCAGGGGCCGACTGTATTTTCTATGGTACCGGGCGCGGAGTCACAGCAGATGGCTGCTTATCTGGCAGATCTCTCCGATATGGAAATGGTGAGCGCGGTAGCACCGGGTATGGCAAATGTCATTGACGGCAAAACAGTGGGCATTCCTTATACGGTAGAAGGCTTCGGAATGGTATATAATAAGGCGCTGATTCAGGAAGGTTCCGTGACTGATTATGATTCGTTTGTCAGGATGCTCGAGGAACAGAAGGCAAACGGGATAAATGGATTTGGATTATCACAGGAGAGTTATTTTTTAATCGGACATATTCTAAATACACCGTTTGCCCTGCAGGCAGATCCGCAGGCATTTGTACAGCAGGTTGTGAGCGGAGAAGTGAAGTTGTCTGAGGTACCGGAATTTCAGGAATTTGCAAAATTCTATGAGGCAGTCCGCGATCATTCCTATAATCCGCTCGAGGTGAATTATGATAAGGAATGCGGTGACTTCGCAACGGGAAAGACTGCGGCGATCCACCAAGGTAATTGGAGTGCGGGTATGTTTACCGATTATGATGTGACGTTTGATATGGGAATGATGGCGCTGCCAATCGGCGGCAACGATAAGCTGGCTGTTTCTGTTCCGGCTGCATGGTATGTGAATTCTCAGGCATCTGAAGGGGAAATTCAGGCAGGAAAGAATTTTATTAACTGGTTGTATACATCTGATACGGGTAAAAATTATCTGATGAATGAATTTGGGTTTATTCCGGTCGTGGAAGGCATGTCCAATGAAAATCTGGATTCCCTGTCCCAGGAGGTTGCGCGTTTTACGGAGGAAGGCAAGACGATTCCCTGGCCTATGAGCGACTGGCCGGCAGGAATTGTAGATGTGTACCTCGTTCCGATTGCTGAAGAATTTTTTACAACAGATATGACCGGTACGGATTTTCTGATCGCTTTGGAAAATGCATTTTCGGAGGCAGGAAAATAAGAATGAAAGAAAACCGGACGGAGGGGCTTTGACGGCCCGCTGTCCGGTTTCCGGTAAAGAAAGGATCTGGGTATATGATAAAGAAAAGAAAAAATATCGGGTGGTTTCTCCTGTTTACAGGACCGTTACTCTTTGTCTTTATAACGGTGGTGCTCATCCCGTTTATAATCGGTATCAGCTATTCGTTCTTTTCGTGGGATGGATTACCGTTAAATCCAAAGCTATTCGTAGGCTTTACTAATTATATTAAATTAGGTTCCGACAAGCGTTTCTTTTCGACGGCTTTCCATACAATTCTATTTACGTTGTTGGCAATTGCTTTCATTAATGTGCTGGGATTGGCGTTCGCGCTGATTGTGACGACAAAATTAAGGGTCCGCAATATTGCGAGAACAATGCTGTTTATGCCGTATCTGATCGGCGGTTTGATTTTAGGGTATATCTGGAAGTTTTTACTTGGAGAGGCAATGTCCAACATCGGAGAGATGACCGGATGGGGCGGTATTTTCAGAAATTGGCTTTTGGATCCTGGTTATGCACTTGCGGCGATGATTGTTGTAGCGGTCTGGCAAATGGCCGGTTATATTATGATCATCTATATTACGGGAATTCAGGCAATCCCTGAGGATGTCATAGAAGCGGCGGGAGTCGACGGGGCGAGTTTTTGGCAGACACTGTTTCGCATCAAATTCCCCTTGCTGATGCCGTCCTTTACGATTTGCCTGTTTATGACACTGTCGAACTGCTTTAAAATATTTGATGTGAATTTTTCCTTGACGGGCGGCGGCCCGAACAATGCGACGGAAATGTTTGCCTTAAATATTTACAACGAGATCTTTCAGCTTAATAACTTCGGCTACGGACAGGCGAAAGCCATTGTATTTTTTGTTGTTGTGGCTGCGGTGACACTTGTTCAGGTTTCTGTTACGAAGAAAAGGGAGGTGTCCATGTAATGAAACGTTTACAAAAAATTCTGGCCAATGCGGCTGTCGTTTTTTTCTGCTGCGTATATCTGTTTCCGATTTATATAATTATCGTGAATTCTTTTAAAAGCAGGTCGGAATTGTATGAAAATATTTTGGCGCTTCCGGACAGCATCGGTTTTACTTATTATGCGGATGCGATGAAAAAAATGGAGTTTTTGAATGCGTTTAAAAATTCGCTTATCGTAACAATCGTTTCTATTTTCTTTATTGTAGTTCTGGCGTCAATGACTGCATGGATGCTTGTGCGCACGGAACACGTGGTCAGTACTCTGCTGTTCAACTTGTTTATCGCCACGATGCTGATTCCGTTTCAGACACTGATGATGCCTCTCATGCAGGAAATGGGTTGGGTCCGGGATACACTGCACATTCCTATGCTGGATACGCTCGGCGGCCTGATCTATATGAATATCGGATTTGGAGCAAGCATGGCGGTATTTCTGTATCATGGTTTTGTAAAGTCGATACCGATATCACTGGAAGAGGCGGCTACGATAGATGGCTGCACGAGGCTGGGTGTTTTTTGGAAAATCGTCTTTCCGATGTTAAAGCCGACGACAGTAACTGTCATTATTCTTGATGTCATCTGGATATGGAACGATTATCTGCTCCCTTCACTCGTTATTTCAGGAAAGGCAAATCGCACGATTCCATTGTCTACAGCGTCTTTTTTTGGTCAATTTACGATTCAATGGAATATGGCGATGGCGGGACTGACATTGACGATTATTCCGGTTATCGTGTTTTACCTTTGTGCACAGAAATACATCATTAAAGGAGTGGCAGCCGGCGCTGTGAAATAGCCGCCGGTATCAAGAGGAGAATTCCTATGAAAAATAAATATATCTACAGGATCAGCGATCCGCTGTTAGACAACGATTCTCTGCTTTTGCAGGAAACGCTGTTCCATAATGCGAATGGTTATGTTGGAGTCCGCTCAAATTTTGAAGAGGGATATCCGGACGGTATGCAGACAATTCGCGGTACTTATATCAACGGATTTTATGATTTTGCGCCGATGAAGCAGGCGGAGAAGCTGTATGGGCTGATTGAGGAAAAGCAGACGATTTTAAATGTCGCGGATGTGCAGGGGATTTGCCTGAACATAGACCAGGAGGAGTTTTCTGTGTTTGACGGACAGCTTCTTGCTTGTGAGCGCTATTTGGATATGGCAGCCGGAATTACAGTCCGCAGAGTTGTGTGGCGTTCTGAGAGCGGAAAAGAAGTGGAAATTTGTATCAAAAGAATGGCTTCCTATCAGTGTCTTTCTCTTTTTACGATTGAATACTCTGTGACGGCTCTGAATTTTGACGGGTTTCTGTCATTTACCTCAACACATGCAGGAGATGTGCAAAATTACTGCAATCCTGATGATCCGCGTGTGGCCGGGGAAAACTTTGAGCATCTCGTTCCGGTCAGGGCACAGCTGATCGACGGGACATCATGTCTTGTGACGAAAACGGCCAAATCCAATTTAAGTGTATGTACGCTTGTCAGGAATGTGTTATCGAAGGACTGTGCCTCTGAGCAGAATCTCGTAGGGCACCGCAGTATTTACAAAGCAACTGCGAGCATTGTAAAGGATGAAACAGTTGTACTGAAAAAGTATTGTATTTTCTCCGACTCTCTCCGCTTTATAAATTATGTGGACCATGCATTCAGGGAAATGGATGCTGTGTTGTCGATTCCTTTGGAAATTCATTATGCGCGTCAAAAGGAGTATCTTATAAAATTTTGGAATCAGACTTCATTAGATATTGACGGAGACGAGGAGCTGGCGCTTGCAATCCGCTACAACCTGTATCAGCTTATCCAATCCGTAGGGAAGGATGAATATAGCAACATTGCGGCAAAGGGACTATCAGGAGAAGGCTATGAGGGGCATTATTTCTGGGATACGGAAATGTATATTCAGCCATTTTTTGTGTTGACCAATCCGGCGATTGCCAAGAATTTGATTTTTTTCCGTTACCGCACGCTTAAGGAAGCACGGGAAAATGCCCGTCTGCTCGGACATCAAAGCGGAGCCCTCTATCCGTGGCGTACGATCATGGGGAAGGAGTGCTCGGGGTATTTTCCCTCCGGGACAGCAGCCTATCACATTAACGGAGACATCGCCTATGCAATTGTTTCCTATTATCTGGCAACAAAGGATCTGGAAATGATCGCACAGCAGGGCGCAGAAATAATTTTTGAAACAGCCAGGCTGTGGATCGATACGGGCAACGAATATGAAGGCCGGTTTTGTATTAATGAAGTAACCGGGCCGGATGAATATACTTGCATGGTAAACAATAATTATTTTACAAATGTTTCCGCGCAATATCATCTTCGCTGGGCGGTCCGGTTTTACGAGCTGTTGAAGAAAGCCGGAAGACTTGCACCGGTTGCCGAGAAAATCGGTTTAAAGGAGGATGAGATTGCTGCGTTTGCACGGGCGGCGGATACGATGTATCTGCCTTATGATGAAACACTGAAAATCAATCCGCAGGATGATTCTTTTCTGCAGAAGGAGATATGGAATATTGCAGCTACGCCGAAGGAAAAATTTCCACTGCTTCTTCATTACCACCCGCTTTACCTGTATCGGTATCAGGTGTGCAAGCAAGCCGATACGGTGCTTTCTCATGTGATATTTGAGGATGCACAATCCGAGGAGACAATGCGCAACTCATTCTTATATTACGAAAAAATCACGACACATGATTCCTCTCTTTCTACAGGTATTTTCAGTATTATGGCATCGCGGCTCAGAATGACGAAGAAAGCATATGATTATTTTGGGGATTCCGCCAAGCTGGATCTCTTCAATACACATCATAATACGAAGGACGGAATACATACCGCTAATATGGGGAGCAGCTATATGGTTATGGTATATGGCTTCGGCGGTCTCCGGCTTAAGGAGACAGGCTTATATTTTTCACCCTCCTTGCCTGAAAAATGGAATGGCTATCAATTTCGGATCTGCTATGAGGGCAGCCATATTCAGGTTGCGGTCGGCAGGGAGAGTGTAGAATTTACCTTACTCGACGGTGCGGCCAAAAATCTTTTTGTATATGGAAAGCCTTATGAATTAAATGATATGATCACGGTTGCTTTGGAGGAGAAAAATGAACTATAAAGGGATTCTATTTGATTTAGACGGCGTGCTCTGCCATACCGACCTGTATCATTATCAGGCGTGGAAAGCGCTTGCCGACAGGCTCGGTATGCCGTTTGATAAGACGATCAATCAGCGGCTGCGCGGGGTATCCCGGCGGGAATGCCTGGAAATTATATTGGAGCAATATCCGGGCACACTTTCTGAGGATGAGAAGCAGAAGTACCTTACACAAAAAAATCAAGACTATCAGAAGATGCTTGGCAATATGAGTCCGGCGGATTTAGACGAAGCGGTCCTTACGACTTTGCATGAGCTGCGCGTACGCGGACATTTGCTTGCTGTCGGCTCTTCGAGTAAAAATGCGAAATTGATTTTGGATAAGCTCGGCTTGGGAGACTTTTTTGATGCCGTTTCAGACGGGAACAATATTACAAAAAGCAAGCCCGACCCGGAAGTGTTTCTGAAGGCGAGTTCTTATTTGGGACTTGCGCCGAAGGATTGCCTTGTCGTAGAGGATGCTGTCGCCGGCCTGGAAGCGGCAAAAGCGGCCGGAATGGATGCGGCCGCAATCGCCGATGCCGCGTTCTCCCCGCTTGCTACCTATTCCCTCACCCAATTTTCCGATCTCCTGCGAATCATCTGATTGTAGTACATTGCTGCGAAGCAGATCCAAACTTTTCAAAATAATAAAACAATAAAAATGCCGGGCTTTTCGAAAATATCGAAGCCCGGCTGTATTTCATATACGTACTTTATTTAATCTCAAGATTTTTCCAGATATCATCCGGCACAAGTGCCACATAAGTTCTGCCTGTGTTCAAGGTGATTTCTTTACCATCCATATCATAGTATTTTGTAGGAGATAACTCATCCTCTTTAGACCATGTAATAGGAATCGCTTTTCCGTTTGTAATGTAGTAACCGTCGCGGTTGTAGTCGATGGAATGGAACATCATATAACCATTATCATCAAACTCTACATAGCGTGCATTCTGCAGCAGCAGATTCTTGAAGGAAAGCTGTGCATTGTTGTTGCCCGGGTCTACATGTGCGCTGCCATACTCAGAGTAGTAATACAGGCCGTCCTCAGCATTATAGTCAAGGTAAGGCTTGTTATGCTTGTACGGCATCTGAACATGTGTACAATCCTTAGCGTCCGAATTTGAGGACAGATCAACGGGGCTTGTTTCACTTGTAAACTGGTAGTGCGGACCCGAATAATATTCATTATAGGTCTCGCTGTAGCTTTTGTTCGAAAAATTCTTTTCAAGATCGCCGGAAAGAATATACTCCGTAAACTCTCTGGACTTGCCGTTATCCACACGTGAGAATGTACCGCTGAAGTTTTCTACATAATCCTTTGCCAAGTAGTCATCGATATAGAATGGACCGCCGTCATGGCAGACGACTGCATTCCATTCAGGAGCAATCTGCAGGTTGGTTGGTCTTACGCTTCGGATACTTCCGAGCTGCTCGATGCTTGCCCAGTCCTTTACGAGAACCATAAAACGGGTAATACCGTCATTTGCGGTACTGTTTGTAATTTCATAAACAACATCTGCAGTTGACATCCCATAGTGAGGTAAAGCTGTTTTTTCATTATCAACCATTGCCGCGATTGGTCTCTGGTCCTTTATAGTTTCATCGATCCACTCATTTGTAAGTTCGCTTCGGTACATTCCCTCACGGGATTCCTCTTCGACAGGAGTGTCTGCTGTGTCAGTCTCCTCTTTAACAACCTGAATGACAGGCTCTGCAACTGCTTCCTCAGCAGGCGCTTCCTCTTCTTTTTTACCGCATCCGGCAAGTACAAGTGTTCCTGTCAAAGCGAAAAGAAGAAGTAAAGTTCTTTTTTTCATCGGTATAATTCCTCCCTTATTTCATTGCGATTTTGTTCACTTTTGTATCCGTCGTTGATTATAACACAAAATAAGGTGTAAGTCACTGTTATTTTATACAAAATATTACGACTTTTTTACAAAAATGTTATAAAGTAATTAAATTGAAAATAAATGAATAACACAATGAGAATTTTACATAATTAAGAAAAGAAAGTAAAGAGGTATTCGTGATTATTTAAGAATTCTTAAGAAAGTACAAAAATGCATTAGTTTGTCAAAAGAATATTTTTGTATTTTTCTTTAAAGTCTTGTGTAAAAGCGAGGGCCCCTTTCTCATTTAAATGGGATGAATCTCCAAAAAAGTCATTTTTATAGCATGGAATTGAGCTATTGATGGAAAAAGAGGGATATTTTTTCTGTATTTCTTCTATATAAAAAGTGTATTCGTTAATATAGCTCTCCTGAAGCTTTTCATAGGAAGCCTCATTCATCGGAGGTTGTTCTACGATCACATCAATTTTATTTTCGGCACAAAGAGTGAGCAGCTTGTCAAAATAAAGAGAGATTAACGCCGAATCGCCGGAGGCTTTCATCTGCGTGTAATTAACTTCATAATTTAAATCGGAGGAACCTTCCGCTGTACCAAATAAACCGTGCCCGCCCTCGGCGTACAATTTTTCGTAAGCAGTATTATTTTCACTGAAACGCGTGCAGAGACGGCTATTGATAAGCGCCGGAAGATATTTGTCCGGCAAACGGAGCCGATAACTTGCACTGTCGATCAGATAATGCTCCTGTAATACCGTTTCGGAGGCGACCGTGTTTGCATTTGCAAACACTTCGAACATTTGCGGAATACTTAAATAGTTAAAATAAATGGTGCGCTGCCAGAAATTATCCATATAGGAGTAGTGAAATGGAGCAAATAAAATAACCGCTGCCGAAGGAGGCTCGTGATGGGTAAGATAATCCGAAAGCGTATAGTACATTTCAATAGTGGTAGCTCCGCCAAGCGCGAGATTCTGGGCGGGACTGTCAAACTCGCCGGGGACAAGATCCGCCATTGCGCGGGAATCGCCGAGAATCAGAATCATATCGGCTTCGCTGTCCGCAGCTGCGGCAACTGTCAGCTTTCCGCTGGCGACATCTTTTGTGTAGGCCCATGAGGGATATTCGGCATCCATATAAGCAAACGGAAACAAAGCTGTATATCCGATCAGGAAAAGCAGCGGTAGTAATGCGAGTATGCACTTGAACAGAAAGGTTGTTATCGGGTGGTTTGGTTTCATAGCATGCCTCATTGATTAAAACTTTAGGTATAGGAATTCCTGCGTGGAGAGGTTGCAGGAGAGCAAAATCATGGTAATCAGCAGGTAGTAGATTCCCCAACGCAGCAGGAGCGGGGCGTGTGTGAGAAGACTGCTGATATCGCATTTTTTTCGTTCACAGAGGATGTCCGCGGTAAATAACAGGAGCAGGGCGGCAAAGACAAAAAGAAGGTTTGCCGTGCCGAGTCCGAGTGAAAAAACAGTGCCGTCGATGAAACTTACGGGCTTCAGTGTCGTAACTATTTTATGAAGGATATCGCCCGCCTGCGCAATGGAGGGTGCACGGAAAAATATCCACGTGACACTCATGAGCAGAAATGTAAAGGTTGTCTGCAGAATACGCAGAATGAAAGGCTGACGGTATATACCGGTCAGCTCACACAGTCGTTTTCTGACAGGCTTTAAGAGATCACCGATGATCTGGTAGAGGCCGTTTAACGCGCCCCAGATGACAAATGTGATATTTGCACCATGCCAGATGCCGCTTGTGAGGAAGACTGCCATAATATTTCCATATTTGCGAAGTCTGGAATGACGGTTTCCACCGAGTGGGATATAGAGATAATCGCGGAACCAGGAAGAAAGCGAAATATGCCAGCGCCGCCAGAAATCGGCAACACTGAGAGCCAGATAGGGCTGTCTGAAATTTTGCATGATCCGAAACCCCATAATTTTAGCTGCACCGATCGCAATACTGGAATAACCGGCAAAATCGCAATAAATTTGAAAGGTATAGCTGAGTGTTGCAATGATCAGCGGAACGCCGGCATAGTCGTTGTAGTTGTCATAAACCAGATCGGTCAAAATGGAAAGACGGGATACAATGACCATTTTCAGAAAATAACCCCAAAGCATCAGCATCAGCCCTTCTTTTGCCCGAGTCGCATCAAATGCATGCACTTCTTCAAATTGCTTTAACAGGTTTTTGGAACGCTCAATCGGACCCGATAAAATATTCGGAAAGAATGAGACGAACAGTGCGTATTTAAAAATATTGTGTTCCGGCTCCGTTTCTTTTCTGTAACAGTCCATAATATAGGTCAGGGACTGGAACGTATAAAAGGAGATGCCTACCGGAAGCAGCAGATGTAACTGCTTTTCGCTGCCAAACAGCGAGAGCAGAAAACCGGTATATTTGAAATAAATCAAGATAGAAAGATTCAGTAAAAACCCAGTGGCAACAATTCCGTTTTTTGTATGAGCGGAATCTGTTTGACAGAGCAGGTTACCGGCCGTCCATGTAATGATCGTTGACAGTATTAAAAAAATGACATAAACAGGTTTCTGGCAAAAATAAAAAAAATAGCTCGCAAAAAGAAGCCATATATATCTGAATTTGTGTGGTATCAGAAAATACAGCAGCACGACAATCGGAAAAAATATTAAGAACTGCAAGGAATTAAACAGCATTTTTATCCTCCGCTGAACTAGGTATTTGCGAACTTGTAATCTGTTTTTGATTGTACTATAATGGTAAAGCGATGTCAATTTGAGCTGTTTTAAACTGCGGCGGAGAAGTTATTAGTTAACCACATTCTGTTGCTATGAGGCCGAAGTCTGAAAATAAAGCGGAAAAAGAGGATACGGAATGTCTGATAAAGAAATAAAAAAGTCATCTATGAAACGGGAAATTATGGAATGGATTATCGTGGTCGAGGTTGCGATCATACTTGCCGTGGTTTTGAACATGTTCATTATTGTAAATGCGGTTATCCCATCCGCTTCCATGGAGACGACGATCATGACCGGCGACCGGATATTCGGCTACCGTCTCGCTTATTTAAACGATACGCCAAAGCGTGGTGACATTGTCATTTTCGAATTCCCTGATGATGAAAAACAGTTGTTTATCAAGCGCGTCATAGGACTGCCTGGCGAGATGCTGGAAATGCGTGACGGCAAGATTTATATAGACGGCAGTAAGGAGCCGCTTGAGGAGTCCTATCTGGAAGTTATACCGGTCGGTGATTACGGTCCTGTTACAATTCCGGAGGATGCTTATTTCATGATGGGAGACAATCGCAATAATTCAGCTGACTCAAGATTTTGGAATCAACCGTTTGTATACAGTGATAAGATCCTCGGAAAGGCGGTGTTCCGCTATTTTCCTCATTTCGGGAAAATCGAGTAGAACCGGTTATTCCTGTTCATCATGAGAAAGCCGGTTTTTCTGCAAAAATTCCGTGAGCCCCCACTTTTCTCTGACAAGTATGAAAGAGCCGTCGCTCTTTTGCACAAAAACAGGAGGGAGATATTCGATAAACAGCGCATTGAAGCTGAGCGTATAGCCTCCTGTCATATCGTAACGCACATAATCGCCTTCCATTAATTCCGGCATTTGGCCGATTGACATGATTCGATCGGTTTCCATGCAGGAAAATCCGCAGACAATTTGTTTTTTGTGGGAAGGACGGATGGTAATTGTCTTTCCTGCTTCATCAAGCAGCTCGTACACATACCCCGTCTTTCGCATGAATGGGTCGATGTGCAGCCGTCCGCCGTCCGTGACGACAAATCGGTCGCGATGCGTATCTCTGACATCCAAAACCTTTGTCAGATATTGGACCGGTGTTGAAATAACGGCAGAGCCCGGTTCGATGAGAAGAGCGGTATTCTCCGGACTAAAAGAGGAGGACAGCTCATCCGCAATCACACGCACATAATCGTCAAATGCTTGAAAATCCCCCTTTTTCACGAAGAAACTGCCGCCGATATCAATATAGGAAAGGTCCAGTTCGTATTCACGGGCAAGGAAGCAAACCTGTTTGGAAAGCTCCCGAAATACGGTCAGGGAACGTGTTTTGGAGTTGGTGTGCATATGAAGTCCTGCCACATGCACATTTGGAAGCGCCGAAATTTCAGAAAGGACTGCCTTGAATGTGCCGTTTTCCACATTAAAACCGAAGCGGTTACCATCCCCTCCCGTTAAGGATTCCTCAGGACAGACTGCCTCCAAATCAAAATTCACCCGCAGCCCAACGGTGATTTCTTTATTAGATGCCGATGTCTCCTTCAGCCATTTTAATTCCCGATTGGAATCAATGTTGACAACACTGTTATTGTTCAGCGCATAAATAAATTTTTCGCGGCTTTTGATCGGACCGTTAAAAATAATATTATCAGTCTGAAAGCCTATGCGTTCTGCGAGCTCATATTCCGTATCCGAAACGACCTCCGCCATACAGCCGAAATCCTTTACATAGGAAAGCAGCCATGGGAGCGGATTCGTTTTGACCGAGTAGCCGAAGCCGTAATGATTCCAGTTTTTTTTGAGTGCATCCTCAAAGGCCTTTAAATTTTCCCTAAGAAGTGTCTCCTGAATAACATAGCAGGGTGTCTGCTGTTTTACATCCTCAAATGTCATGGCAATAGCCTCCGAATTTAGATCATAAGTGCTCTATGCAAGTATAACACTATAAAAAATCGGTGTAAACAAATTTGGAGGGACTCGTTTACTTTACGGTTGTTAGAAAAAGGAAATGTTGCTATACTATAAGGGTACGTATTAACAGATAGTATGTCAACCGCGCTCGTCGTGAGAATTCGCGGGCACACTTTTGTTCCGGAAGGGAGAGACAGGAGGCATACGCACATGAAAAATGTCATTGATTATGTAAAAGAATTTGGAAAGTATTCCATAACAGAAGAGCCCTTTAATGATGTGGACAGTCTTGTGCTGTCGCAGCTTTCCTATTTGAAATATGACGGGATGGTGCCGGGGGTGAACAAAAACTGTCCCTCCGTTCTTCTGAAGGATCTGCCGGAGCATGTGGATTTTTTGCATCTGTTTGACGATGAGCGTTATGAAAAGGTGAATAAGGCTCTTTTCAGGGCGGCGATCGAAAGCAGACGATTTCAGAACATGCGCCTGAATGATTATGTAAACATTGTGGATGCCGGCTGGGAAATCCAGTTTTCCGCCATTACGTATTTATTCGCAGAGGGGCTTGTTTATGTCGCATTTCGAGGAACGGATGAGTCGATTGTCGGCTGGAAGGAGGATTTTAACATGGCGTTTCAGACGCCTGTTCCGGCGCAGAAGAAGGCTGTACAGTATTTAAACCTTGCGTCGGATCATGTCTCGGGCGGTTTTTACGTCGGCGGACATTCCAAGGGAGGAAATCTGGCGGTTTATGCCTCCATGAAATGCAAGGATGCGGTAAAGAAGCGCATCATTAAAATATATAGTCACGATGGCCCGGGTTTTCGGCAGGAAGTGCTGGACAGCGGTGATTTTGACGAAATTAAGGATCGGGTGCATAAGCTGATTCCTCATTCCTCTCTTGTCGGAATGCTGCTGCAGTCGCAGGAAAATTATGAGGTTATTGAATGCAGGAGTTTTGGTCTCTTGCAGCATGACCCGTATAACTGGATCGTGGACGGTGCGGACTTTAAAAAAGTGGGCGGGTTGTATAAGCATGTGGAAATGAGAGATGAATCCGTCAACCAATGGATTCGTGGAATGGATGTGGAGCAGCTTAAGGAATTTGTGGAACAGCTCTTTGCGGTCATTAATGCGCCGGGAGCCGCGACACTCATTGATTTAAAGACGGATTTAAAAAAGAATTCCGCGGCGATCATGAATGCGATTGAGGAGATGGATGCGGATTCCAAGGAAATGATGAAGCTCGTCATAAAGGGACTTTTTAAGGAAATGTCCGAAATCATTAAGCTGAAGGTCACAAAAAAGGTACAGCCGGAAATTGAAAAACTGCAAAAAGACCGAACTAAATGATTGCCATCGCAATCATGGATAAGATGAGCAGATGGAGCGGATAAAAGAGATAAAAGACATATTTCATTTTCCATCCGCGCTTTCCGTTGTAAAAGAAAATAGGAATAAATGCGAGCGGAGCAGGAATTTCCCAGCAGAAGGATACGGCTCCCGCAATTGCCTGGCCGATCCGTTTGCGGCTGAAAAGATAGAGTACAGCGATGCAAAAAACACCGATATAGCTGTAATCGGTCTTTAGATAATAAGCGGCAAGCATTGAGACGATAACTGTCAGGAGTGATAAAAGAGTTTTGATAAACACCGGAATCTGCAGCAGCTCTTTGATAGATTTAAGGCCGATCAGCATCAGCAGGCCGATCAGCAGCGTGAAGAATACGTTTTGAGAGTTTATATTAAAAATCTTGTTTTGAAATGCCAAATCGAACGGTATTTCAGATATGGCGGCGAACAGCAATAACCTTCCGGCATAGCGCCATACATTCTTTGTATGAAGAAAACCTTCGATAAGAAGAAAACAAAAAATAGGAAAGGCAATCCTTCCGATATCACGAAGCAGATCATAGCAGACACTCAGCCTGCGGACAGTTTCATAACCTACTGTTTCCAGAACTGCATCCGTATAGGGTCCAACAATGACGGCTCCGATATGGTCTGTCAGCATCGAAAGCATGGCAATGAGCTTCAGTGTACTTCCGGACAGCCCGAAATGGCGTATGGAGGCAGGCTGTTCGTTTGATAAGACCGGTTCTTCTGGCTGATACATGGTGTTTTCTCCTGAATTTTGCAATATTGTTAAGTGTATCATGCAATACCAAAATTTACAACGGATTTTGGATTACGATTCGTTACTGTTCACTCCACTGTAAAATACAGCAGTTCCGCGACCAGCAACACCCTATGCGATGCACACAAAACGCAAAGATAGCGTTTTGGCGCTGCAATTCTCCGGTTTTCTGTGACTTTCGCTTCGCTTCACTCACAAAAAACACGTCGCGTATGTCACCCGTGAACAGTAACTGCGATTCAGCCATCGTAATTCCTTATAATAAATGAACGGTTGATAATTTCTGATTTTTCACCTATACTAAGAAGGAACAGCGCGGTAAAAACTGCCGCGGGAAAGCAGTTGTTTGATACAATGCAAAAGAGGTTGCCATGCAAAAGATTTTATTAAAAAATGTGGAGAGAACGGTTGGACTGATTTGTTTGTGCGCGGGTCTGTGTGCTTTGCTTTTGCTTAGCGGCTGCGGTGTGACAAAGAAGAGCAAGGACAATATCACACTTGGAATGGAAGCACTTGAGGCGCTTGATTACAGTGCGGCATCCGGATATTTTGAGGCGGCGCTTGTGGCAGGAGAGGATAAACAGCTGGCAAGCAGAGGTCAGGGTATGGCCTATCTCGGACTGGCGCAGTATGAGGAAGCAATTCGCTCGTTTGAGGCAGCACTTAAGGAGTCCGACGGAAAGATACACAAGATCGAATACGACATTTCCTATTACCTTGCGCTTGCCGAGTATAAGGGCGGTGAGCTGGAGGAGGCGTGTGATACCTATTCGGCGATTCTTGCTATGAATGAAAAGGATGCGAATGCGTATTACCTGCGAGGCAAGGTGTGGCTGGCTCAGGAAAAAAAGGAAAAGGCTCTTGCTGATTTTGAAAAGGCAGTATCGCTTGCTCCGTCGGATTATGATATGTATATCCATATTTATGATGACCTGGATGAAGCGGGATATCAGGAGGACGGAAAGGCCTATATCAACCGCGCCATGGAAAGCAACGGAAAAATGAGCGATTATCAGCTCGGTATTTTCAACTATTATCTTGGTTCTTATGAAGATGCGAGGAATTACCTTGAAAAAGCGCGTGAAACAAAGGATTCGGAGGATATGGTGCTCTATCTCGGAAAAACTTATGAGGCGCTTGGCGACATCAATTATGCTGTTTCGCTCTATACGACTTTTTTGGATAAAAATCCGGAGTCGGCTGCGGTCTATGACCAGCTAGGACTTGCAAAGATGAATTTGAAAGATTATCAGGGCGCGCTTTCCGCATTTGAGAGCGGCATTGCGACAGGGGACACGTCTTATATGCAGAGCCTGAAATTTAATGAAATTGTTGCATACGAATATCTGACTGAGTTTAAAAAGGCGGCAGTGCAGATGGAGGAATATTTAAAGCTGTATCCGGACGACAAAAAAGCGATTCGGGAATATGAATTTTTAAAGACAAGATAAAGGAAATCAGGAAACGATATGGAAACTCTTAAGGAGCAGGAACGGGTCGTTCTGTTTGCGGTGAATTCAGGTGAAGAGGAAAACGGTGCACAAAGCCTGGATGAGCTTTCTGAGCTGGCTGAAACAGCGGGTGCCGCTGCGGTCGGCAGGCTTGTGCAGAACAGGGAGCAGGTGCATCCGGTCACCTATCTCGGAAAAGGAAAGCTGGAAGAACTGAAGGATTTGATATGGGAAACAGAGGCGACCGGTGTGATTTGCGATGATGAGCTGTCTCCGGTACAGTTGAGGAGCCTGACAGATGCGGTCGATGTCAAGGTCATGGACCGGACTTTGATTATATTGGATATCTTTGCCAAACGTGCGATGAGCGCGGAGGGAAAGATACAGGTTGAGCTGGCACAGCTCACTTATGCACAGGCACGTCTGACAGGGCTTGGCCGTTCGATGTCAAGACTTGGAGGCGGTATAGGCACAAGGGGGCCCGGCGAAAAAAAACTCGAAATGGACCGGCGCCTTATCAATAAACGGATGGCAGTTCTAAACAGAGAATTAAAGGATGTCAAAAGGCACCGTGAGGAGACGCGCAAGCAGCGTAAAAAAAGCGGGTTGCCGGTCATTGCGATCGTTGGCTATACCAATGCCGGAAAATCAACGCTGTTAAACGTTCTGACAGGCTCGTCGGTGCTCGAAGAGGACAAGGTATTTGCCACACTTGATCCGACGACACGCATTTGGAAGCTTCCCGATAAGCAGGAAGTACTTTTAACCGATACGGTAGGATTTATCAGAAAGCTGCCGCATCATCTGATCGATGCCTTTCGCAGTACACTTGAGGAAGCGAACTATGCGGATCTGATTTTTCATGTCGTGGATGCCGCAAGTCCTGATAGGGACATTCAGATGCATGTTGTATACGAGACGCTCAGGGAGCTTGAAATTTCCAATAAAAAAGTAATCACGCTGTTTAATAAACAAGATCAAATAACAGAGCAAATCCTATCCAAAGATTTGAAGGCTGATGCCGTATTAAAAATTTCTGCGAAGACAGGAGCCGGCTTTGAGGAGCTTGAAAGCCTCGTGGTTCGAATGCTTACTGAAGGTAATCTGCTCTTGGAACGACTGATTCCGTATTCTGAAACAGCGGTCATACAAAAGATCAGAAAGAGCGGAAGACTCTTGGAAGAGGAGTACCGGGCGGAGGGGATTTACGTGAAAGCGTATGTTCCGAAGGAACTTTATTATACCGTCGTCTGACACGTCAAAACACAATATCTTGTGTTATTGATTAAAAGCTGACATAAGATATGGTATTTCTAGTTGACTTTTCCATTCCCCGATGCTATACTTTTCTTAATTAATCTTCTAATCACCCGGCAGGGCGGACTGTTGCCGGGTGATTTGGTTCTTTGATAGAAAATCCTTCGGATTTCCTGACAAAGAACATGAAATGTGCAGCTGCGCACGCAGAATAAAGGCTGTGCGCGCAGAAGATAAAATTGAGGGAAGGGAGTAATGGGATGTTCAATGTAGTAAAGAGAGATGGGGAAATTGCGGATTTTAATCTGTCAAAAATCAACGATGCAATTATGAAGGCATTTGTCGCGTGTGATAAGCAGTATAACAATGATATCATTGACTTGCTTGCACTGCGTGTGACCGCTGATTTTCAAGCAAAAATGAAAGAAAACATGATTCATGTGGAAGCTGTTCAGGACAGCGTGGAAACGGTACTTGAGCAGGCGGGTTATACGGAGGTTGCCAAGGCGTATATTCTTTACCGGAAGCAGCGCGAAAAAATACGCAATATGAAGTCCACGATTCTTGATTATAAGGATGTTGTAAACAGCTATGTTAAGATAGAGGACTGGCGTGTAAAGGAAAATTCCACAGTTACTTATTCCGTCGGCGGACTTATTCTGAGTAATTCCGGTGCTGTGACGGCAAACTATTGGCTTTCTGAGATTTATGATCAGGAAATCGGAGAAGCTCACAGGAATGCGGATGTCCATATCCACGATTTGTCAATGCTGACAGGTTACTGTGCAGGCTGGTCTTTAAAGCAGTTAATTATGGAAGGGCTTGGCGGCATCAGCGGGAAAATCACCTCCGCACCGGCTTCGCATCTTTCTGTGCTCTGCAACCAGATGGTGAATTTCTTGGGCATTATGCAAAACGAATGGGCAGGGGCACAGGCGTTTTCTTCCTTTGATACATATCTTGCACCGTTTGTAAAGGTGGATCAATTAAGCTACAGGGAAGTGAAAAAGTGCATTGAAGCATTTGTATATGGCGTGAACACACCGAGCCGCTGGGGAACTCAGGCGCCGTTCTCTAATGTTACGCTTGACTGGACGGTACCAAACGACCTTGCCGAACTGCCGGCACTTGTCGGCGGAAGGGAAATGGATTTTCAATACAAGGACTGCAAGAAAGAAATGGATATGATTAACAAAGCCTTCATTGAGACGATGATCGAGGGCGATGCAAACGGACGCGGTTTCCAGTATCCGATTCCGACCTATTCCATCACAAATGATTTCGACTGGTCCGATACAGAAAACAACCGCCTGTTATTTGAAATGACATCAAAGTACGGAACACCGTATTTCTCTAATTATATCAACAGCGACATGGAACCGAGCGATGTCAGAAGTATGTGCTGCAGGCTTCGTTTAGATCTTCGTGAGCTTCGTAAAAAAACGGGTGGTTTCTTCGGTTCCGGGGAAAGCACAGGGTCTGTCGGGGTTGTTACGATCAACATGCCGCGGATTGCCTATCTGTCTGCGAATAAGGATGATTTTTACAAGCGCTTAAACCGCATGATGGATATTTCGGCACGGAGTTTAAAGATTAAGAGAGGCGTCATTTCCAAACTTCTGGACGAGGGGCTGTATCCGTATACAAGGCGCTATCTCGGCAACTTTGATAATCACTTTTCAACGATCGGCCTGATCGGCATGAATGAAGTCGGCTTGAATGCAAACTGGCTGCGTGCCGATATGACTGATAAGAGGACACAGGAATTCACAAAGGAAGTTTTGAATCATATGCGCAGCCGTCTTTCCGATTATCAGGAGACCTATGGCGACCTGTATAATTTAGAGGCGACTCCCGCGGAGAGTACGACCTATCGTTTGGCAAAACATGATAAAAAACGCTGGCCCAATATCAAGACTGCAGGCAAGGCGGGAGATACGCCGTATTATACGAACAGTTCTCATCTGCCGGTGGATTACACTGCCGATATTTTTGATGCGTTGGATATTCAGGATGAGTTACAGACACTGTATACATCCGGGACCGTATTCCATGCATTCCTTGGTGAAAAGCTCCCGGACTGGAATGCGGCGGCCGCTTTGGTGAAAAAGGTTGCGGAGAATTATAAGCTGCCTTATTATACACTGTCACCGACCTACTCCGTCTGCAAAGAGCACGGTTATCTGACCGGTGAGCAGAAGACTTGTCCGCACTGCGGAGCTGTTACGGAGGTATACAGCCGTATCACAGGCTATTACAGGCCGGTACAGAACTGGAACGACGGAAAAGCGCAGGAATATAAAAACAGAGTCGTTTATGATGTCGATCATTCCAGTATAAAAAGGCCGACGGCGACGATGGTGACGTTATCAGGTCTGGAAACTTCGGACGAGGTATGTATCAGCCCGGTTGAACATATCCGGTATCTGTTCACGACAAAGACATGTCCCAACTGTAAGCTTGCAAAGGGATATTTAAAGGATGAAAAATATTTGCTGATCGATGCGGAGGAAAATGGAGAGCTTGCGAGGCGATATGGTGTGATGCAGGCCCCGACCCTCGTAGTTGTGGAAGGCGACAGCTTTCAAAAGTACGTGAATGTTTCCAATATTAAAAAATATGCCGAAGAGTGCTCACTCGTGATGGCATAGTGTAAAAGAAAAGGGATGCTGCGCTGATGATTGAAAAATCATCGGGCAGCATTTTTTGTCGTATATGAAATTGATTCTTTCTTGCCTGTATGAAAGGGCTATGATATACTTTGTTTTGTAAATTGATATCAGTAAGTGAATAAGGAGACTATCGCAACATGATCAACAAGTTAATCGCTAATATAAAGAAAACAAATGCACCTATTGTGGCAGGGCTGGATCCGATGCTTTCTTATATTCCGGAGCACATCCTAAAAAAAGCTTATACAGAGCTGGGGGAAACACTGGAGGGAGCAGCAGAAGCAATTTGGCAGTATAATAAGGGAATTGTGGATGCCATATATGATCTGATCCCGGCAGTGAAGCCACAGATCGCCATGTACGAGCAGTTTGGTATTCCGGGACTTGCTGCGTTTCAGAAAACAGTTGATTATTGCAAGGAAAAAGGGCTTGTTGTGATCGGAGACATCAAGCGCGGTGATATCGGTTCTACCTCGGCAGCTTATGCAGTCGCACATCTGGGCAGAGTGCAGGTGGGTGGACGCAGGTTCCCTGTATTTAACGAAGATTTTGCGACAGTCAATCCCTATCTGGGCACAGATGGTATTCAGCCGTTTGCAGATGTGTGCAGGGAAGAAAAAAAGGGGTTGTTTATCCTTGTAAAGACTTCAAATCCAAGCAGCGGTGAATTTCAAGACCGGCTGATCGATGGGCGACCGCTCTATGAGCATGTTGGAGAGCAGGTTGCTAAATGGGGAGCAGACTGCATGGGCGACAGCTATAGCTATATCGGGGCGGTTGCCGGCGCGACCTATCCTGAAATGGGCAGAACGCTTCGGGCGATTATGCCGAAAGCATATATTCTGGTGCCGGGTTATGGCGCACAGGGGGGCACAGGCAAGGATTTAAAACCATTTTTCAATTCGGATGGGCTTGGCGCGATTGTCAATTCCTCCAGAGGCATTATTGCTGCGTATAAATCCGAAGCATATGCTTCCTATGGAGCGGAGCATTACGCAGATGCAAGCCGTGCCGCCGTCATTGATATGCAAAAGGACATTGCAGAGGGTGTCGGATTGTAAAACATATTAGATTTAATACGCTAAAAAGTAAGGGTGTACGATTTTGTACACCTTTTTTACGTGTTTAACGCATTGAAACATGCACAAAGAAATCATAATATATTAATGAAAAGTGAGCAAAAGTAACAAACAAACTAATTTACAGAAAGAGGGATCGATATGAAAAAGAAATTGGTATCAATTGTTTTGGCAGGCGCGTTAACGATTACCGCACTGGCGGGCTGCGGCTCTCAGACAGCTGCAACAGCACAGGACACACAATCAGCTAAGACGGATGAAAAAAAAGCAGAGGAACCGGCGGAGGCTGCCTCGACTGAGACAGAAGCACCGGAAGCAGAGGAAACCGGGGAACTGACTCTGTACTATTCAAATTCAACAGACTGGGCAGATCCGATTATACAGGAATTTGAGGATCAAACTGGTATTACTGTCAATTTGGTACAGGACGGCACCTCCTCATTATTTGCCAGAATCAAGGCAGAAGCAGCCAATCCGCAGGGGGATGTCGTATGGGGCGGCGTAATTGATACTTACCGGGCAAATCAGGATTTATTGCAGCAGTATTCTCCTTCCACAGTAGACGATCTGAAGGAGGAGGCAATCGATCCGAATGGGTATTATACGGGCTTTGATATGGGACCGATGGTTATGGTTTATAATACGGAGCTTGTGGAGGAAGCAGATGCACCGACAAAATGGGCCGATTTGCTTGATGAAAAATATAAGGGACAGATTGCATGTGCTGATCCAACCTCTTCTTCCTCTTCATTCGCCTGTATGATGGCAATTATGCTCGCCTATGGTACGGATGACGGAAAAGGCTATGAATTTATTGAACAATTGGTTCAGAACCTTGACGGAAAAGTACTTGACTCTTCCTCAGGTGTTTATAAGGGAGTAGCGGATGGCGAATATATGGTTGGACTGACTTATGAGGAAGCAGCCTTACGTTATATGGAGTCTGGTGCAACGCTCCAGATCGTTTATCCTGCTGATGGAACGTCCTCCAGCCCATCAGGCTGTGCAATTGTAAAGGACTGTAAGAATCCTGCAAGCGCGCAGAAATTTATTGATTATCTCTCAAGCAAGGAAGTACAGTCTCAGTTAGGTGAATTAAGCCGCCGTTCTGTCAGGGTGGATGTTGCGGATCCCGAAACAATGGAAGCGTGGGAAAATATTAGTTTTGTAAATATGAATATTGACTGGACATCTTCTCATGTGGAAGAATTCAATAATAATTGGAAGGATTATGTTACCCAGTAGAGATTGGGAAGAACATTGACCGAAGGATGGAGAGAAATCCCCATCCTTCTTGATGAAAGGGCAAAATAGCCGGAGAGGATGAGAATATGGCAAGTCAAAGCGTAAAAATAGACGGAGCCACAAAGCTTTATGGAGATTTCAGGGCATGTGATCATATTGATTTAAATATAAAAGAGGGAGAATTTTTCACTTTGCTTGGACCATCTGGCTGTGGAAAGACCACATTACTTAGAATGATTGCAGGATTTAATAAGATTGACGCAGGAAATATTTTTTTTAATGATAAGTTAATCAATGATATTCCGGCAGATAAAAGAAATATTGGAATGGTATTTCAGAACTACGCAATATTTCCTCATATGACCGTACAGGACAATGTGGCATATGGATTGAAGGCGAGAAAGATTAAGGGCAAAGAACTGGAAGACAGGACAATGGAAGCAATGAAGATGATGCAGATTGAGAATCTGAAGGATCGCATGCCGAGTCAGCTGTCAGGCGGGCAGCAGCAGAGAGTTGCGTTAGCAAGGGCAATAGTCATCCATCCTGACGTACTGCTGATGGATGAGCCGCTTTGTAATCTTGATGCCAAACTGCGTGTAACAATGCGCACGGGAATTAAAAAAATTCAAAAAAAATTGAATATCACAACGATTTATGTGACGCATGACCAGGAAGAAGCATTGTCCATTTCCGACAGGATTGCGATTATACATGACGGAAAGGTCGAGCAGCTTGGAGAACCTAAGGAAATTTATACAAGACCAGCCAATATGTTTGTTGCAAATTTTATCGGTACTTCAGGTTTCCTGGATGCATTTGCAGCAGATGGAGAAGTGATAATTTTAAATCAAAAGAAAGTGAAGCTGAATATTGATTCTAATTTCAGGGGTAATGTAAAAGTTGCTGTCAGACCGGAATATATGGCACTTACAGATGTGCAGGAGGGTGAGCTGACCGGAACAGTTACTCTTTCCACTTTTCTTGGTGATTATATGAACTACGAAATTCAACTCGATCACGGTCCGCTGTTGGAACTGAATGAATATACAGATAAGCTGGATCATATCAGACAAATCGGTGATAAAGTATCACTGCAGATTTTTGAAAAAAGAATCAGCGTGTTTGATGCCAAAACAGAAAAGTCCATCATGAAATATTAGTTTTATGATTGAAAGGATGTAATTATGGAAAGAAAAGCAAATAAGAAAAAAATTTATGAAAAATTGCATTTAGATAAGGTCGATTTCTGGGTAATCACGGGTCTGATCATTATTATTCTTTGTCTGATTTTTATTGTATACCCATTTTTCAAATTAATTATACAAAGCTTTCAGAATCAAGAAACAAATGCATTTACCCTTGCTAATTATATTAAATTTTTTCAAAAAAAGTATTATCAGGAAGCGCTGATGCACAGCTTGTTAATCAGCACACTTGTTACAATATTGGCGACGGCGGTAGGCGTCCCGCTTGCTTATATCGGCAGCCGTTATCACTTATATCTAAAGAAAATTATTTATATCATGATTGTATTATCTATGCTCTCACCTCCGTTTATTGGAGCCTATGCATGGATTACACTATTGGGACGCGCCGGTTTTATTACAAAGCTGCTGGCTACAGTCGGTATTGAGCTCGGGGAAATCTATGGATTCAGAGGAATCGTACTTGTTTTCACATTAAAGCTGTATCCGATGGTTTACTTATATGTGTCCGGTGCGCTGAGCAGTATTGACTCCTCACTGGAGGAGGCTAGTGAAAATCTTGGTGTTTCCGGAATCAAGCGGATTTTTAAAGTTACGTTTCCGGTTATTATGCCAACGATTTTATCTTCCGCACTCATGGTATTTATGACAGCACTTGCGGACTTTGGAACGCCGAGGCTAATTGGTGAAGGTTATACAACACTGCCGGTTATTATCTATAAAGAATTTTTGAATGAAGTCGGGACGGATACCGGCTTTGCAAGTGCACTGAGTGTTGTAATTATTTTAATTGCGCTTGGAGTGTTATTTGTGCAAAAACAGGTGGTAGATAGGAGAAGCTATCATATGACGAGCTTAAGACCTCCTGCAAAGGTAGAATTATCAACAGGAAAAAAAATACTGGCAAGTGTTGTAGTGTTTATTGTTTCTTTCCTTTCTGTGCTTCCTCAGATTACTGTGACGATTCAGTCGTTCTTAAAAACAAAGGGTCCGATTTTTGTAAGGGGGTTCAGCCTGGACAGCTATAAAGCGGTGATGAACAGGCTGTCGGATGCAATTACGAACACATTTTTGATGGCGTTCATTGCACTGGTGATTATTGTGTTTTTAAGCTTAATCGGGGCATACCTGATTGTCAGAAGAAAGAGTCTTGGCTCAAATCTGATTGATATGCTGCTGATGTTCCCGTATGTTATTCCGGGAGCGGTGCTTGGCATTTGCTTGACGGTTGCTTTTAATCAGAGGCCGTTTTTGCTGACCGGATCCATGTGGATTATTATTATCTCTTTTGTCATCAGAAAACTTCCCTATACGATGCGTTCGAGTGTCGGCATTCTGTATCAGATTGACCGCTCGGTTGAAGAAGCTTCCATCAGTCTTGGAGTTCCGCCGATGAAGACATTTTTCAAGACAACAGTACATTTAATGATGCCCGGTCTGATATCCGGCGCAGTGTTGAGTCTTGTCAGCGTAATCAATACGTTGAGTGCGACGTTAATTTTGTATACAGGTAAAACCGTTACAATTTCCGTTGCAATTTTCAACTGTGTCAATAATGACGCATACGGACAAGCGGCGGCACTGTCAACAATTTTGACGCTGACTACGATACTCTGTCTGGCGGTATTCAATAAAATATCGGGCGGGAAGAGCATTGTTTAACCCCTGTTCCTGTTTATGATCAATCTGTGCGGTAGAAAATAAATTTTTCGTGTATAATGGGATTGAGTCATGGGAGGGGAAAGCATGATAAGGCGCATTAAGAAAAGTTATGTGGAACGGATATTTATTACCTTTTTTATATCAAGCTTTGCATTGGCAGTAATTATCAGCGTAATCATCAGCCTCACTTTTTATCGTATTTATAATAAAAATGTGAAGGAACAGGGGGAAAAGACGACAGAAAATATTAATCATGCGTTGGATTCCCTTGTGCTGGATTACAGCCGTGTTATTAATGATCTGGAGGGAGAACCGGATATACACAGGTTTTTTCTGCATAAGACTGATGAAGAATTGGAAATGAACATTCTAAGAACGCTGTATTTAATCAAAAATTCTTATCCCGATAAAGCGGAAATCAGTATTGTGGATAGGAACTCGGATGTTTGGATTTCAACAAATGCAGAAAATAATAGGAAAAAGGTATCCCGTTATCAAAATTGGGGAGTATTTAGAAAAGCCAATTCTACGCGAGAAATCGGAATTTATGCAATAGCGAAGGATGCGGTCCTGGATAGAAAGGATCGCATCTGCCTTGCAAAGGCCTACCGGGGTGACAAAGAAGAGGTGCTTGGTTACCTTCTTGTGGAAATACCATGGGATACCCTCTATGATATCGTATCGGAATACGGCAGTATTTATAATACGAAACTGATGATTATGAATAAAAGCGGATCAATCATTTATCATTCCAAGGGTACTGCATTCGAGGGACTTGGAAAGGCGAAAGAGTATGGCCTTGTAAATGAATTGCGGCAGCAGGATACGGAAACGATTATCTGGAAAAATTATGCGTGCCAATATAGTGTTCGTACAGGGCTATATGTGATTCAGGAGCTTCCTTCCGATGCAATGCAAATGATTGCTAATGCGATTCTGCGCACGCTGATTCCGGGAATCATACTAATTATTTTTCTGGGGCTTGCTCTTTCTACCGTTGCAGCAAGGTCAATCGCATATCCGGTGCAGGAATTAAAGGATACAATGTCTAAAGTGAAATCAGGTGATTTTTCAGCCAGAGTCAACGTTGTAAGAGAAGATGAAATCGGGCAGCTGGGTGAGACGTTCAATTCGATGACGGATCGAATTGAGATGCTGATGGTAAATGTTGATGAAGAAAAGCACAGTCTTTGGATTGCAGAGACACGTTCTCTGAATTTGCAGATGAATCCGCATTTTCTATATAATACTTTAGATTTAATCAAATGGAGTGCAAAGCTTGGACGGGAATCGGAAATCTCAGACATCGTGATCAATTTGGGGCGGCTTTTGCGAAAAGTAATGAATACAAAGGACGATTTAGTCCCGGTTTCTTATGAATTGGAAATTGTATCGTCTTTTATGAATATACAGAAACGGCATTATGGGGATAGGTTATGCCTGGAGCTTGTGCTGGAGCCGGAAATGATGGAGGAGCGGATTCCGAAGCTGACCCTGCAGCCGATTGTGGAAAACGCGGTGGTACATGGCTTTGCAAAACAGATCAAGGATTGTATCGTGAGAATTTCAGCGTATTGCGATACCGGTCATCTTTACTTTACGATTGAGGATAACGGAGAGGGCATGACGAAGGAGGAACTGGAAACAGTCTTGCGCTTTCGTCAGGACAATACCCATCATATCGGCCTGAACAATGTCGATCGCAGGGCGAAGCTGTATGGGGATGCGGAATGCGGATTGAAGGCGGAAAGTATAAAGGGAAGCGGAACGAAAATTATGCTGACACTGCGCAGGCTGCCGCAGATGGGGACAGATGCCGGACAGACAATCAATCCGGAAGAACAGGAGGGGGATGCAGGATGGTGCGGGTAATCATAGTGGAAGATGAACAGTTGATTCGGGAAGGCCTTAAATTTACGGTTGACTGGGGAAAGTATGGCTGCAAGCTGGTGGGGATGTCTTCGGACGGCAAGGCGGGTGAAGCACTCATTTTGAAGGAACAGCCGGATATTGTTATTACCGATATTCGTATGCCTGAAAAGTCGGGGCTGGAAATGGTCGAGAGTCTGCAAGGAAAAGTATGCACGGAATTTATCATCCTATCGGGTTATGATGATTTTATTTATGCAAAGCAGGCAATCCGGCTTGGAGCACGCGGCTACCTGCTAAAGCCAATCGATGACACGGAGCTTGAAGAAATTCTTCTCAGAACGGTGGAGGCTGTCAAAAGCAGGAAGAATGAGTCAAGGCGAATTGCAGCAGACCGGATCAGGAGAAATGAGCAAATCAAAAATGCACTGAGTGACAAATATTTGGAGAAAGCATTTTTAATTATGAAACAACGGTATATGGAAGATCTCACAATGCGGAGTGTAGCGGAAGAACTCTACATCAGTGAAAGCTATCTCGGGAAACTGTTTAAGCATAAAACGGAGTACACGTTTTTAGATTTTCTGACGCTTTACAGGGTAAAGGCGGCAATTGAACTGCTGGAAAATTCGGATAGAAAGGTATATGAGATTGCCGGAACGATCGGTTACGGGGACTCAAAATATTTCAGTAAGGTATTCAGCAAAATCGTGGGAATCAAGCCTACAGAGTATCGCAATGGTTATCAGTTGGCGCCGGATAATCTGCTGAATTTGATTTTATGAGAATCGTCTTATGCGGCTGCTTAAATAAATGCATCCGCATAAGTCTCCGCAAGCTCCAGAAGCCTTTTTTTCCCGCTTAAGGTAGAGGCGAGAACGGTTGTTTTTGCGCGCAGATTTAGATTCCGTCCGCTCAAGTCGGAAAGGATGCCGCCGGCCTCTTCTACGATGAGAGATGCACCCGCATAATCCCATACAGAAAGTCGTGGAGATACATAGGCGACACAGCGGTTGCAGGCTACATAGCAGATGCCGAGTGCTGCACTTCCAAGTTCTCGTAGGTCCATTGTATGATAGGTAACCTCCTTTGCGAGAGCGAAGGAAGCATCCCGCAGCTCAGGGTTGTACGGTGTTGCGTCAAAGTAGACGACACCCTGTGAAAGAGGACGCTCCTGCATGGTAAGCCGTTTGCCGTTTAAAAATGCCCCTTTGCCCCTTTGCGCATAGAACAGCTCCTGGCGGAACGGATTATACACAACACTGAGTACGGTCTGCTGTTGATAGGACAGACCTACGGAAATAGCACTGAATAGAAATCCGCAAATAAAATTCGTAGTACCGTCGATAGGATCAATGATAAATGTATATCCATCGCCGACCGTCCGCTCCGACAGCCCATCCTCTTCACCGAGAAAGGACGCTTCGGGCAGAACAGCAGACAAATGCTTGATTAAATAGGCCTGAACCATCGAGTCATATTTTGTAACGAAGTTTGCAGGACCTTCTTTATGTTTTAATTCTGTAATTTCATCAATATCCCGAATTAATTCCCCTGCGGCACATACAATCTCCTTAATTTGTTCCAATAAATTTGTCTGCATCAGATACTCCTTTTCGTAACAATCAAAAATGTCTGTTAGTTGTTTCAAAACAAGTATATAAAAAAACAATCGATATGACAAGGTGAGAAAACCGTATTTTGGTGGGTGAAATCGGATTGGAAGCCTTGACAGCAGATAACACGAAGTGTATAGTTAACAGCATGGGTTAGCCGTGGCTAACTATATGGGGAATAAGGAAGGAGATGGAAGATGTCTGTCAAATTGAATGGAGTTATGGAAACACTTCTGATTACACTTTATGTCAGGGCAAAGGACGCAATGAGCAGCGCTCCTGTAATCAATGACAAAAAAGCCGCTGAAATGATGAAAAAAATCGATTATGATTTTAAAAAATTTGATAGTGGACTCATGTCTTATTATGGTGTTTTGGCAAGAACAAAAATTATGGATGAACAGGTTAGAAAATTTATCAGTAAAAATCCGGACTGCGTGATTGTTTCGGTGGGCTGCGGTCTCGACACCAGATTTTCACGAGTGGATAATGGAAAAATTCAGTGGTATAATCTGGATTTTCCGGAAGTGATTGCTCAGAGGAAGCTGTTTTTTGAAGTGCATGAGCGCGTAAAAGATATTGCAAAATCAGCCCTGGACCCTACCTGGACAAAAGATATAGAGGTAAAAGGGAAACAATTATTGATTATTTCAGAAGGTATGCTCATGTATCTGAAAGAAAGTGAGGTAAAAGAGCTTTTATACATATTGACAAACGGCTTTGACAGCTTTGAGGTGCAGTTTGATCTGCTTTATAAAGGATTGGTCAATAAAGCGGGTATGCACGATACATTAAAAAAGACAAATGCGCAGTTTAACTGGGGTGTGAAGGATGGCAGCGAAGTGGTTGCGCTCTGTCCTGTTATGAAACAAAAAGGTCTCATTAATTTTACCGATGAATTAAAGCATTTGCTTCCGGGTGCAAAAAAACTGCTGACCCCAATTATGTATATTACGAATAACAGGCTTGGTATCTACACTTACACGAAGGCGCACCGCATTTAAACGGTATAGATTTCATTATTGCATCAGCTCAAGAAAATAAGCAGTCCGATGTGAGAACCATTTATCATGATAGAACAATCTCAGAAAAGGATGGAATCTGTCTGAAATGCAAACATCAAATAATATTGAAAAAATGCTGAAAAATTATCATTTTTCGGATTTAACCACAATGACTGATTATGATGGGGATGTTATGGTATTTCAGGTTGCTTCAAAGTATGGAAACGGAGAAGAAATTTTAGTGCGGGTAATTGATGGGATGTATGTCACATATACGGATTGTTATATGCATCATGGACCGGCCGTAAATACAGATGGCTATCAAAAGATTATTTCCATGTATCAGGTATTTGACGGAGAAGCACAGATTAATTTTAAGAATAATACCGCATGCTTTATTAAGAAAAATGATATTGTGAATTTCGCCGGAAACGCAGAGTTTGAAAGTACAACTGTCTATAAAAGCGCTCATGCTGCGGCAGGTCTTCTTTGCTGTTACGATGAGCTGTTAACCTCGCTGGCTGATTTGAATTTGGACACGGCTATGCTTAAGGAATATTATCTGAATGCGTCCTCCAATAAGGATGTATTGATTTACAACAGTGATTTGCAGTTTTCTGATATAGCAAAGCAGCTTAAGGAAGCGGTTCTTGATCGCAATATGTTTTTTATCAAAGCAAAAGCGCTGGAAATGCTGTACTGCGGTATTGCGAATTATTCAAAGTATCAGGATGCTTCCAAACGAAAATATGACAGAAAACTGTTGGAACAAATCGCACGCGCGAAGGCACGAATAGATCAAAACCTCCAGGAGCCGTTTACAATAACTGAATTGGCGGAATACTGTGAGATTAGTCCAACCTATTTTAAAAGAATCTTCAAAGAATGCTTTGGCATACAACCACACCGGTATATGATTCAAAAGCGTCTGGAAAAATCAAGGGAAATGCTTGCACAGACTGATCTTAGTATTTTACATATATCAGAAGCGCAGGGTTTTGTCTCATCAAGCAGATTTTCAGAAACATTTAAAAAGGAATATGGATATTTGCCGTCGGCATATCGAAGAGAAATGAAAAAGTAATAACTGCATATAGGTTGAAAGCACATCTCGGCTGTGTCCGATTTGTGCTTTTTTTGTCTTTTTTGCTCTATAAAAGGAGATAATAATTAGTTATAATCCTTATTGGTTAGCTAAAACTAACTCTTGCAAGGGGGAGAGCAATGATTAAGAAAGCAATGAAATATGCGGTTGGATGCAAAAAGGAGTTATATTTGGCAATACTGATGATTTTTCTCAGCGTCATTGCCGGGATATTACCCTATCTTGCAGTCAATAAACTGATCGTCAGTTTTTTAAAGGGATCTGCGTTTTCAATGAAAATGATCATTAATACGGGAGTTCTCATAGCGTTTTTTTTGATACTAAAATCTGGTTTGAATGCGGTAGGTATTACGTTATCCCACAAAGCGGCTTACGGTACTCTATACGAAATGCGAAGGAAATTCAGCGACAAAACGGCGAGCATGCCGCTGGGGGATATGATTGACAAAGGCTCCGGGTTCTACAAAAAAAAGATAATTGACGATATCGGCAGCCTTGAAGTTGTGATTGCACATATTTTTATAGAGGGAATTCCCAATATGATTATTCCGGTGATTGTGCTGATGATTCTTTTCAGCAGCGACTGGCGTATGGGTTTGTTGTCTCTGGGTTCACTTCCTGTCAGCCTGTTTGCAATGAATACCATGATGAAAACAGGCATGAAAAAGATGCCGAAGTATTATGAATCACAGAATAAACTTAATAATACAATTATTGAATATGTTTCAGGTATGGATGTGGTCAAGGTTTTTGGGCAGACCACTGTCTCGTATGAAAAGTATGCCCGTGATGTGGAGGACTACAAAAAATATGCCTATGACTGGACGGCCGGTTCGTGGTGGGGGATGTCGATTGTAGGTGTGGTATTGCCTTGTACCGTTGTTCTGACCCTGCCGCTTGGTATGCTGATGTATATGAATGGCAGTCTGCCGCTTGATACACTGGTTTTTACATTGATGCTGAATTTAGCTATCGGTATGCCGTTTCATAAAGTACTTATGTTTTTGCCATTGATACCAAACTTAAATTACGCGATGTCTGAGCTGGAAAAAAGTTTTGAAGGTCACAGCGTACAAACGGGAACAGAAGAAATAGCAAAAAAGGCAGATGTGCGATTCGAGAAAGTGACTTTTGCTTATCAGGATACGGATGTTATAAGGGAGATCAGTTTTCAGGCTAAGGAGAATTCGCTGACGGCAATTGTCGGACCGTCAGGCAGCGGTAAAAGTACCATTGCAAAACTGCTTGTGCATTACTGGGACGTGAAAAGCGGAAGCATTCAGGTTGGCGATAAGGATATTCGTAACTACACCGCGGATGCGTTAATGGATGTGATCAGCTTTGTTTCGCAGGATAATTTTCTTTTTGACGACAGCATTATGGAAAACATTCGTATCGGGAAGCCAAACGCTTCCGACAATCAGGTATATGAGGCAGCAAAAGCGGCGGCTTGTCATGAGTTCATTACAGCTTTGCCGAATGGATACAATACCCGGGTCGGAACGGATGGTGGCAGGCTCTCCGGAGGTGAAAAACAGAGGCTTACTCTTGCACGTGCAATGCTTAAGAATTCACCGATTGTGGTACTGGATGAAGCAACTGCTTATATGGATGCAGAAAACGAAGATGTGATTCAGGCGGCGATTAATACGCTGATGTCGGGCAAGACAGTTATTGTTATTGCCCATCGATTAAGCAATATCACAGGTGCAGATCAAATACTGGTTATGGATAGAGGAGAGCTCGCTGCGCAGGGCAGGCATGAGGAGCTGCTGAAAAGATGTACGCTGTACCAAGAACTATGGGGTGCCAATGAAGAAACAATCAACTGGAAGCTGGAGGTGTAACAATGCTGCAAGTATTAAAGAGGATGACACGGCTCGCCGGTGATTATGGAAAAAATCTGACCAGAGCATACGTTGTCAGTTTTTTCGAGGCAATCGCAGAAAAAGTTCCGATGTTTATGATTTTGTATACTTTGATGCAGGCAACGGCGGGAGCGCTTACGCAAAAAGACTTTTGGATTGTCTTTGCGGCTGTTTTATGCAGTCTTGTGCTTGCTGTTATCTTGCGGTTTGTACGGGAAAAGAACCAAAGCGGAAGCGGATATATGATATTTGCAAGAGAAAGACTGAAGCTTGGGGGAACGATTAAAATGTTTCCGATGTCCTACTTTACAGAGGGAAATATAGGGAACCTTTCCGCTGTGATTTCATCGGATATTAAGTTTATCGAAGAAATGGGAATGACGCAGCTAACTACAATCACCACATCGATGATTACGCTGGCGGTTACTCTGTTGATGCTGTCATTTTTCAGCCCTGTTATTGCGTTGATCATGCTTGTAACCTGCTTTCTTGAGATACTGATTTTCAATAAAATACAAAAAATTTCCCAAAGGTATTCAAAGAACGTCCAAGAATGCCAGCAGGAGGCGACATCCGCCGCGGTTGAGTATATAAAGGGTATGCAGGTGATCAAAGCGTTTCATTTGGTTGGCGGCAAACAGGAGCGTACGAACAGCTGTTACAGAAAGCTTAGCAATGTACAATTTGATTTCGAAAAGAAATTTATTGGGCCGGCAGTGCTTGCGGACAGTGTGATTGCGCTATCAATCGGGGGAATAGTCAGCGTTGCTTCAATTTCTCTAGTAAACGGAACAATGACCCTTGCGCTGATGCTGATGCTGACAATATTTGCTTTTGAGATATATCGGCCGGTAAGCAGTCTGATTAGTATTTCCGCAGAGATTCGGCTTATGGAAGCCGGCATGGACAGGTATGAAAAGATACTGAAAGAAAAAACCATATCCGACACCGGCAAAGAAGTAAAGCTGAAAAACCGCGATATTGAATTTAAAGATGTCAGCTTTGACTACGGAGATAAGCCGATACTTAAGCATGTCAGCTTTCTAGCAAAAGAAAAGACAATTACCGCCCTTGTAGGAAAAAGCGGCTGCGGAAAAACAACGATCTGCAATCTGATTGCTCGCTTTTGGGATAGTGAGGCCGGACAAATTCTTCTGGGAGACGCAGATATTCGTGAGATGTCGTTTGAGCAGCTGATGTCAAACATCAGCATGGTGTTTCAACGGGTATATTTATTTCATGATACTGTTTACAACAATATTTTATTTGGCAATGCATATGCAACATGTGAACAGGTGATTGCAGCAGCAAAAAAGGCGCGCTGTTATGATTTTATTATGAAAATGCCGGATGGTTTTGATACGGTTGTCGGGGAAGGGGGCGCTACGCTCTCGGGCGGTGAAAAACAACGGATATCAATTGCAAGAGCAATTTTAAAGGATGCGCCTATTGTGCTGCTGGATGAAGCGACAGCCAGCATCGATCCGGACAATGAACGCTATATACAGCAGGCAATCAGTGAACTTGTTGCAGAAAAGACATTAATTGTCATTGCACACAAGCTCACAACCATAAAGAACGCAAATCAGATTCTTGTGATTGATGACGGAGAAATCTGTGAACGCGGTACACATGATGAGCTTGTCATAAAGGAAGGACTGTATAAAAAATTATGGAATAAACGGAATCAGGCAACAGCCGGGAGCTGGACTAATTAATAAAATCAATTATGGAAGAGAGAACGAAATGAGTTTGCCTAAGAGACTGATCGATTTTCTGATTGTACTGATCGGTGTTTCAATATTAAGTTTTGCACTTTCTGAAATTTCAAACGTTGATCCGGCGGAAGCAATTGCCAGACAGCAGATTTCCAATGCATCGCCCGAATTAATTGAAAGCATACGCAAGGAATACGGGCTTGATCGACCGATTATAGAGCGTTATTTTTCATGGATGGCAGGGATATTAAAAGGAAATTTTGGAATCTCCTATATGACGCGTCATTCGGTGAGTGCAGACATCGCAGTTCTGATGCCAAAAACGCTTGCACTTTCCGCTTTTGCACTTCTTCTTATCATCGCCATTGCATTGCCTGCCGGCGCACTGTGCGCCCTGTATCATAACAGCGTGTTTGACCATATCATGCGTTGGGTGACGGTAATTGGAATTTGTATTCCGGTGTTTTGGCTGGGGTTTCTTCTGCTTATACAATTTGCGGTGAATTTATCATTATTTACAGTAACCGCCCAACCGGGGATGAAAGGACGTATTCTTCCGGCCATATCGCTTGCCATGCCGGCCTTATGTGCGGCGATTCGTCTCTTCAGATCTTCTCTTTTAAGTGAAATGAGCGCCGATTATGTAGCATATCTGCGTTCAAGAGGACAAAGCAAAAATAGGATTTTATGGATGCATGCAGTTAGGAATGCACTTCCGCCCATGATCACACTATTTGCTTCCTATGCCGGTTCACTGGTTGCGGGCTCGGCGGTCGTCGAAAGCATATTTTCCATCAGAGGTTTCGGGGTATTTCTCATCGAGGCAGTAATTGCACGGGATCTGCCGGTCATCAGTGCAGCAACACTGATCATTGCAAGTATTTTTGTTTTGTTGAATCTGATTGCGGATATCGCGGGCAGACTGCTTTGTCCGAGGATAGCTGTAAAGGAGGATGCAGATGCTTCATAAAATTTTACATAACCCGCAGGCGCTGATCGGCATTTTTCTGATTGTGATACTTTGTACGGCAGCCTTGCTTGCGCCGTTTATTGCGCCGCACTCACCAAATGAAATGAATCCGTCTGCGAGATTTGCCGAACCCTCTTTAGAATATCCGCTCGGAGGTGATCAGCTTGGGCGCTGTGAATTTTCCCGTCTGGTATACGGCGCTCGATTATCGCTTGGTATCGCAATTCCAACAGTTGCCATGCTTATGATCTTCGGACTGCTCGTTGGAAGCATCTGTGCATACAAGGGCGGCTGGCAGGACAGAATTTTTACTATTATTTGTGATGTTTTTATTGCTTTCCCCTCTCTCGTTATAGCGATTTCACTGATTGGAGTGCTCGGCAGTAATATCGCCGTTGTGTTGATTTCGGCAGTTCTATCCCTATGGGCATGGTATGTACGAATGGCGAGAGTATATTGCAGGAAGGAGGCATCAAAAGATTATGTGCCTGCGGCACGGGTTGCCGGTGTAAGCGATGCAGGCATCTTATTTCGTCATATCATTCCTAATGCACTTCCTCAGTTTCTGATTTATGCCTGTACGGGTGTTGCGTCGGTGATCATGATGGTTTCCGGGTTTTCCTTTCTCGGAATCGGGCTGCCGGCGGGAACCGCAGAATGGGGGTCAATGATGAATGAAGCGCGTCCCTGCCTTTATTCTCAGCCGATGCTGATTATTTGGCCGGGAATAGCTGTATTTGCCGCGGCAGCAGGGTTTACGCTGTTTGGTGAGGCAATGCGTGACATCCTCACACCGGAGGATATGACGATATGAAAGAACTGCTCAGGCTTGAAGATGTAACTGTCACAATGAAAAAAGGCAGCATTCCTATTGTAAAAGGGGTCGGGCTTTCTGTATACGGCGGCAAGACCACTGTGATTGTCGGAGAGAGCGGCAGCGGAAAAACAATGCTTGTAAAAGCTGTTGCGGGCATATTGAACCGAAACAACCTTCTTGTTCTGGGCCGTGCATATTTAGGCGATACAGAGTTGTTTACTTTGAATGAAAAGATGCGGAGAGACCATTGCTCCAAGCTGGCACTGATCATGCAAAACCCGATGACGGCATTTGATCCGTCTGTAAAAATCGGAAGACAAATGACCTTGGGAAGGAAGGACTCAAAATCGGAGGCTCGTGAAAAGTCGATCCGGGCACTCAAGGCCCTGGGTCTGCCCCGTGCCGAGCAAATACTGAGCGCTTATCCGCATGAGCTGTCAGGTGGGATGCTGCAGCGCGTAATGATCGCGATTGCAATGATCAGTGAAGCACCGCTGATTGCTGCGGACGAACCGACAACTGCTTTGGATGCGGTAAGCCGAAGGCTCGTATTAGACGAACTGAATCTGCTGAAAAGCAGAGGTGCCGGCATTCTGCTTGTAACACATGACTTTATTATTGCAAAGAGAATAGCAGATTATATTGCGGTCATGAAAAACGGTGAATTCGTTGAAACCGGAGAAGCGGCTGCAATACTTAACAGACCTCAGCATGATTATACAAAAGCATTGCTTGAGGCAGGCACTTTGTCTAAAAGGGAGATGGGAACGTGTTAACAGCCGATCAGTTATCAAAGGAATATAGCGTGAAAGAAAAAGGGAAGAAGGCCCAATTTCAAACTGTGGGTCCGATTTCCATGGAGCTGCAGAACGGGAGGCGCTATGCCCTTGTCGGAGAAAGCGGCAGCGGCAAGACAACGCTTGCACGTATGCTGGCGGGGATTATTAAGCCGACTGGGGGCAGTGTGCTGCTTGACGGTAAAAATATTTTTCTGGCAAAGGAGAGGTGTGATGTTTACAGAAAAATGCAAATTGTATTTCAAGATGCAGAAAGCGCTTTAAATCCACAAATGACAGTATATGATCTGATTGCCGAACCACTGCGTAATTTGATGAAACTATCGCGTGAAGAAGAGAAAAGAAGAGTGTGCGGGTTGATGAAACGAATGGACTTATCTTTGGAACACTGCAAGCGGAGGCCAAGAGAGCTTTCAGGGGGCCAGCAAAAACGGGTCAGCATTGCCCGGGCGATCGGTGTTAAGCCGGAGATCCTTATTTTTGACGAAGCATTAAGCGGACTTGATGTGATTGTGCGCAAGCGTATACTCGAACTTTTAGCCGAACTGCAAAAAGAACTGGATTGTACCTACCTGATGATTACACATGATATTGATGTTGCCCTGTACATAGCGGATACGATTTTTGTTATGAAGGACGGCAGAATTGTTGAACGTGCGCAATATGAGGGCAATACGGACTGTTTTAAACATGAATATTCACGGCTGCTGCTGGACTAGGCGCGGCTGTTTGGATAGAATATTAATTTATTTAACAGGAGGAAATAAAATTGAAAAAAATAATAATATCGGCAATGATGCTCTGCGCGACGCTTTGCCTGACAGCCTGCGGTACAACCGAAAAAGCGGAAGATGTCGCAAACGAGACGTCTGCAAAACCAGACCTGGCGCCGCAGACGGAAGCAGAGTCAAAAACGGTAGCACTTTGTGAAAACTGGGATTTTGAAAGCGGTTTTTTCACACCGCTTCATCCGGGGAACAGTGCCGGAGGCCACGGGGTTTCGTATTATCTGTCCAATATGTATGAAACTCTTGTTGCGGTGAAAAATGGTGAGATTGTTCCCGGGCTGGCGGAAGCATGGGATATTTCTGATGATGGCCTGACTTATACGTTTCATTTGAAAGAAAATATCAGGTTTAGTGACGGTTCTGATTTGAATGCGGAAGTCGTTAAGCTGAATTTGGATGCCTTACCCGGAATTATGGGACAGTATAACGGTGCATTCGGTGTAACAGGCACGCTGATCGAAAGTACGGAAGCGATTGATGAACACACCTTTGTACTGCACCTGACCAGGCCTTATTACGGCGTGCTTAATGATCTCGCGATTATTGCGCCGATGGGGATTATGTCTGCAAATGCGTACAATGAAGATATGACGCTCAGCAATGCGGCTTTAACCGCTTCATTCGGTACGGGGCCATATATGTATGCCGGAGATTACGACGGCACAACCTATACGTTTGTGAGAAATCCCTATTACCACGGCGAGGCGCCGGATGCGGACAGTTTTACAGTCACTGTTATTACAGATACCGGGGCGGCAGAGCTTGCACTGAGAAGCGGTGAAATTGATATGTTATGGGGGTCACACGCAACAAGCTACGATGCAATGTCCGAATTCGACAACAATGATCATTTTGAAACGCTGCTGGATGGGAAGGTTCAGAATGTTGAATATCTTGCATTCAATACCACAAAAATACCTTTTGACGATGCCGCAGTGCGCAATGCGGTTGCGATGGCAATTGACAAAGCGAGTCTTTGCGAAACTGTGTATAACGGGCTTGTGTCTCCAACGAACCGCATACTGCCAAGCTATTATCCGTACTGTGATATTGATGCAGAAGGGAAGGAATATAATCCTAAGGAAGCAAAGCGGTTACTTGAAGAAGCAGGATATGCCGATACGGACGGTGATGGAATTCTTGAAAAAGACGGGCAGCCCCTTTCTGTTACAATGCCCTACATTTCCGAAAACACGACGAGTGATAATGCGATGCTGCTCATTGCAGACCAAATCAAAGCTGTCGGTATCGATGTAAAAGTATCGGGTCTGGATCAGATGAGTTGGTTTGGTGTGCTGATGCAGGGCGATTGGGGACTGTCCTCCTTTCATACATACAGCCCAAGCTATGATCCGTATACGTTCCTGTCAAATATGGATATCGATATGCAGTCAGACCCGTGCGCATGGCAGGTTTCGCTTGTACTTGAGGATGGGGATCAGATATTTAAAGAGCTGAACGCATGCACGGATGAGGACAGAATACAGGAAATTTACAGTTATGTGCTGGGAGAAATTTATGATCAGTCAATTATGGTTCCTATTTATGAAAAGTATCCGCCTGCGATATTTAATACCGATGTAATCTCATCCGTAAATATTAACGATTCAACGTATCCCGACTGCGTTGATGTAAGCAAAATAAAACTGAAATAGAATGATCTATTCAGGTTTCAATTTGAATAATGCCGTTATCACCATCAACAATAATTTCCTGTCCATCCTCTAACGCATCGGTTGCATTGCCACAGCCTAAAACTGCGGGAATATCATATTCCCTTGCAACGATTGCACTATGGGATAAGGGGCCGCCGGTATCGGATACGACTGCTGAAGCTAAAATAAACAATGGTGTCCAGGAAGGGTCCGTATACCGGCAAACCAGGATGTCACCTTGCTGCATTTTATCAAACTCCTGCAAGGTGAGAATCTTTTTTACTTTTCCTCGACTAATTCCTCGATTACCCGACACACCGGTTATCGTGCTTTTGTTATCTGAATTTCTACTAAGAGAAAGGCTGTTCCATAATCTTTCGTTTTGAGGGCGGTTTCTTTTTCTGATGGTAATTCGATTTTCAAAATCCTGAATCCCGGCGGGCAGTGCGTACACCTCCTCTAATGTAAGAAAAAGAATATCCTTTGACTGCTTAAATAGTTCCGGAAACCGGAGATTCAGCTCAAACACGGTCCTGCGTGCCAAACCGTAGCACATTTCGATCAGGTAAAGACTTTCTTCCCTGTTGATGTGATACCCTCGTATTTCCTCGATTTTCTTACGCACTCCGGCTGCTTTTGCTGCAGAAAAACGCCTTGAAATTTTCTCGAGGATTGCCTGATGCTTTTTATTTTCTAAAACCTTGCTGTCCGACTGTAACAAAGCTTTTAGCAGTAAGAACAGCGAAGTCATATCTTCAAACCATGATACGGAGCCGAATGCGCAATAACTGCTGCTGGATTTCCATCCGAATTCATCAAGAAAATTCTTAAGTCTAACAGAAAAATCAGGATTATCGTTCCGAATGACTTCGATGGCATGGCTGTCGATTATTTCCAGACTTGAAATTGTGTTTTTCAATTCGTTATGCTTTTGAATATAAGCGGCAAGTTTTCGTAATGCAATATTCAATTCCCATGTTTTATAGGGCAGGTCGCTTAACAAGTCAAATTCATTGATATTTTTATCTACCCGGTGCAAGGTCGGATAAAGGAGCTTGGAAACAGCGACAGATGGGAAAATATTATAACGAAAACGTATGTATGCAATCTCTTCCGATAAGTTCATAAGAGCTTTCACCTGCTGAACCAACGCAGGGACTGATAACAGGGAGACATCTACCGCAGATAGCTCCTTCAGCTCTCTTTCTATTTTGGAAAATGCACAGTCTGTGTTTGAAGAATTTACTGCATAATTTGTAAATTGCCGCAGCAGAAAAGGAATCTTCACAATCCGAACAGAGATCCGCACCGTACCTGCAAAAAAGGATAGGATGCCCTTTTCATCCATGCTCAGTTCGCCGCCGATAGAAATACCTAATTCATGAAACACTTTTGATTTAGCCTGATCTACGATTTTACATGGTTCTACGTCCAGAGGGTAAAGAGGAGCGGGACAATGCTCAACCCAATTATTCAGCACTGCCTTTTGAGCTGCGGAAAGCGCAGGCTGTCTTTCATTTAATTTGTTTAAAGTTGTAATAGGGCGGGATTGTAATAAATATAGCTCGCCGTTTGATATGGCCCATTCGATATCCTGCGAACTGCCATAATGCTGTTCGACTCTCTGGCCCATTGTAAAAACTCTGAGCGCTTGTTTGTCATTCAGGCAAAAGCAGCTTTTTTGCTCCGATGGTGTTTCTCTTTCCTCAATCCCTGTAGTGCCATAGCAGATCAGAATAGCTTTATCGCCGAGTTTTTTATCGATAATACGATTGTGCTTCTTGCTGTAGAGGTAGATATCCGGAGTTACTTTCCCTGAAACAATCGCCTCACCAAGCCCCCATGCGGCATTGAGCATCATATTGTCCGTATTCCGGCTGACAGGATCTGCGGTAAAAAGAACACCGGACACTTCACTTTCCACCATCTTTTGGATCACAACCGCCAAAGACACTTTGACTGTATCAAAGTGTGCCTGCTTCCGATATGTCACGGCGCGGGCAGAATACAGGGACGCAAAGCATTTTTTGATTGCGCTGATAAGCTGCTCTTTTCCAACGACGTTAAGATAGGTCTCCTGCTGCCCGGCGAAGCTTGCTTCCGGGAGATCCTCTGCGGTAGCAGAAGAGCGGACAGCAACTCTCATAGTTTGCCCGAGCAGGGCATAAGACTCAAAAATTTCCCGCTCCAGTTCGGTCCAAAGCTGACCCGCAGCGACTTCAGAGCGCAGTTTTTCACTATAAGCCGATGCCTGTTTAAAGCCATTGCGCTTCATATATTCGTCAAACGCGTCTCCTGTAACGCAAAAGCCATCGGGAACAGGCAGACCGGCATTAAACAGTTCACCTAAATTTGCGCCTTTTCCGCCGACGAGAGGAATATCTTCTTTATTTATTTCCTGAAATCTTCTGATGTATTTCATAGCGAAACCCTCCTTAAGACCGAAGCTCACACGTTCGGTTCGTTGAAAATATGTTTAAAGCGTAAAGATAAGGATGCTGCAATGACTCCTGATACGGCGAGAATGAAAACGCCGCCCATATAATATTTCTGCGGATAACGAAGTGAAAACTGAAATAGTATGGTTCCGATACTGCCGCCAAAATTGCGGATTAAATGTGCGGTGCTGTTAACACCGGAAGCGTGACTCTGCGTCCGGGTTGCTGTATATCCCAATAATACGGACATCAACACACCTGAGCCGAATCCCAGCAGCATCACAGACAGAGTGAAGAGGAACGGCATGAAAAAGCCACCTGTAAGGCAGGCCAGCCATCCGATTAATATAGCCGGACGTTCGGAAATTTTAATCACGGCTCCCAACATGCTTCCGGCTCCCATGAGAGCAACGAATACTGCCAGCAGATTTCCGGACGTATCCGCACTGAGTCCCATAGAAAACTGCATCAGGCTTGGCAGATAGACAAGACAAACATGATAGAATGCTCCCAACAGAAATACCTGAAGGCACAGGTTTCTCAATAAAGGATCAGTTACAAATTCCTTTGGAGACAGGATATGTTCTCCTTTGGTGTCCGTCCATACCACAAAGAAAAGCAGTGCGGCGCTGAGAATCAGTAACAAATATTGTTGATGATAGGCTTGCTCGATCCCCAAGGCTGTGAGAAGAATTGCAAGCATCATAAGCAGTTGCCTGAGTAAGTGAAAGGGCTCTGAATGCATAACCGGAATGCGATCAGGGAGATTTCGGAATACCAGCCAGAAGCTCAGCAGTTCAAGCGGGATTAAGATAGAAAAGAGTGTCTGCCATGAAGCAATCCGAGGCAGATAGCCTCCGGCTAAGCTGCCCAACCCATTGAAAACGATTTGCACCACGGCAAAGGCGGCAAAAACAGACGAATACTTTTTCTTCTCAAAATGTTCCCCTATTATACCGTAGGTTGCGGGCACAACTACCCCGGCACCGATCCCCATAACGATTCTCGCTATTACGAGCTGCAGCATAGAGTTGCTGAAGGGGGCTATGAGAGTGCCTATCCCAAATAGCAAAGAACCTATCATGAAGTTTTTCTTATTGCCAAATCTTTGGCACAATCCGCTGGACAATATAATTACGGCGGAAGAAGCCAGTATGTAGCTGCCATGTACCCACGAATAAAAAGAGACAGAATGAAAGCTGCTGCTGATTGCGGGCAGTGCACTGCTGAAATAAGTCTGCATCATAGTAGAGGCACCCATGCATAGTAATAAACCAATGAGTATTGCGGTTCTTTTTTGTTTATTCAAACGAACCACCTCCTTTAATGAACAGTATAACACTAACCTATGAAAAAATCAAATTATTTTCATAGGTTAAATAAAAAATATTAAAGCTGGTCGAGAATAGATTTTTCAATTACTTGATACCAAGAATAAAAACCAACACCTATTTTTTCTTTCTGAGTACATAGGATAGCCAGTGTGGCAACGGCAGATGCCAATTCTTCATCAGACGCAGAGATAGCAATTCCCTTGGTTATCCAAAGTTGTCTGATTTGCTGTATGAAATGTAAGTTATCCTCTGCAGTAACCGGATCATCGTTCCAGATCAATGTTTCCAATAAGCTGCTGTATTCATTGGTGTAAAATTTATTTGTGGCTGTTTTATCTATAAGAACATTGGATAGGTCAGTAAAAAAATCTTTTGGTGTTTGATTTTCTTCTTCTATAATCGTTAGAATTTTTTTACGTATCCGATTCTTCTCATCGCGCAGGATTTCTTCATAAAGGGCTTCTTTATCTTTGTAAAAGGTATAAAAGCCGCCTAATGAAATACCGACTTTTTTTGTTAATTCCTGTATTCTAAAATCCTTAAATCCCTGATACATGAACATTGAGGAAGCGATTTCTTTTATTCTTTCCTTTAGTTCCGCTCGTTCTTCTTCGGTGTATGGACGTCCCAAAAAATCACCTCCTGCCTGAATGATATTCATGGATATTATCATATCCTTTCATGAAAGGTTCGTCAACATCTCGAAGTTGACAAAATATTTTTACAAATATAAATAAAATCTATTGACAAGAAGGAGTATTATTTAGTACAATAGCGAAGCGGGTTTGAAATATAATTCGCAGCCTTGGGATCTTAGCTCAGCTGGGAGAGCATCTGCCTTACAAGCAGAGGGTCATAGGTTCGAGCCCTATAGGTCCCATTTTGCGGTCATAAAGCTTCATTTTTCGGAAACAAAGTTAGTATCATTTATTAATGGCGAGATAGCTCAGCTGGCTAGAGCACACGGTTCATACCCGTGGTGTCGAGGGTTCAAGTCCCCCTCTCGCTACTTAAAGACTCCGGTAAAATCCAGAGTCTTTTTACTATATAGGAAATTGCTCCGAATTTCCTATATAATAAAATTTCATGCGCAGAAATGTGTTATACTATCCATGGAGAGGAAATAATGAGCAGTATGACTCTTCACTTTTGAAAAGAAAATATAATGAAAGTCGTGCCGCATTTTCGGCGGCAGAATGGAGAATAGAATGAGAATTGGAATGGGATATGACGTGCATCGCCTGGTTGAAGGCGGGGAACTGATTTTAGGCGGAGTAAAAATACCGCATGAGAAGGGACTTTTGGGGCATTCCGATGCGGATGTTGTCGTACATGCAATTATGGATGCATTGCTGGGAGCTGCCGCACTTGGTGATATCGGGAAGCACTTTCCGGATACAGATGAAGCCTATCGGGGCATTTCCAGCATTTCTTTGCTGGAGCGTGTCGGGGAACTGTTGGAAGAGAACCGATATTTTATAGAGAATATTGATGCGACGATTATCGCACAAAAACCGAAACTCCGGCCGTACATTGATGAAATGAATCAAAATGTGGCTCGGGCGCTTCGTATTGAGCTTGACCAGATTAATATCAAAGCAACGACGGAGGAAGGACTTGGATTTACCGGAATCGAAGAAGGTATTTCCGCGCAGGCGATTTGCATGCTGAATACTGCGGTCGATTATATGGAAAGTCCTGTCATGAATGTCTGCCGTGCCTCTGCAAACGCAGACGGGACGATGGAGGAGCCGGCACCCGATTCCAATGCGGGCCGGTGTGCGGGGTGCCCGGGATGCGGACGCAGATGATGTGTATGCGGAAATTCTGCGCTGCAGCCTGTGAAAAGTAATACACACGGAATCGGAAAATAAATAATTTGACAAAAGCGGCGTTTTTGCATAGACTATAGTATAGAAGTGCGGCTGATGCCGCATTTTTGAAATCATAGTTGAAATGCTGAGAAGGGAAAGAGTAGGCTTTGGAAGATTTTAGAGAGGGAATGCCGCTGGCTGAAAGCATCCTAATCGAAAGAGGCTGAAGTGCATCCTTGAGCAGATCAGGTGAACCGCCCGGCGGCCAGCCTGATACGTTCGGTATACGTTACATGCCTTGAGCGGGAGAACGCAGTTGGTTCTTCTATAAGAGTGGAACCGCGGAGGATAAACTTCGTCTCTTGAATTTTATTCAGAGACGGGGTTTTTTTAATTCAGTAGGAAATCCTTCCGGATTTCCTACTGAATTAAAGCACTCCGTGCAGGATGCGCATTCGCGCATATGGTATCATGTTGACGTTGTCAACCGCGCTCGGCGCGAGGGTTTGCCAAGGCAAACACTCCGTGCAGGATGCGCACTCGCGCATATGGTATCGTGTTGACGTTGTCAACTGCGCTCGGCGCGAGGGTGATATGATAAATAATATCTGGGAAAGGAGCCGTATTTTATGGGAATGATCAGGAAATTAAAAGATGAGATCAGCATCATTCGGGAACGGGATCCGGCTATCCACAGTTCGATAGAGATATTCCTTTATCCGAGCTTTAAGGTGATGCTTCACTATCGGATTGCACATCATTTATATTTAAAAAAACATTATTTTCTGGCACGCTGGATTTCGCAGCGCGCTTCCAGAAAGACCGGAATTGAAATCCATCCGGGCGCACAGATCGGAGAAGGATTTTTTATTGATCACGGAAACGGTGTGATTATCGGAGAGACAACAATTATTGGGAATAATGTGACATTATATCAGGGAGTGACGCTCGGCGGTACCGGAAAAGAGACGGGCAAACGTCATCCGACAATTGAGGACAATGTGATGATCAGTGCCGGAGCCAAGGTGCTCGGCTCCTTTACGATCGGTGCCAATTCCAAAATAGGCGCAGGTTCGGTCGTGCTGGAGGAGGTGCCGCCGAATTCGACGGTAGTGGGCGTGCCAGGCAGGGTTGTGAAGCGTGAAAATATTTCGATTCCGCGGGATGATATGAACCAGATAGATTTGCCGGATCCGGTTTATGAGGATATTTTGAATCTGCAGAGGGCGAACAGTATGCTGACAAACCGACTGCTAGATTTGGAAGAGGAAATGAGAAGCTTAAGGAAAGAACAGAATCATGAAAAATAAGAGTGAGAAGAGGAGAAGCACGCATAATGAGAGTATATAACACTTTATCGGGAAAAAAGGAAGAATTTGTGCCGCTTGAGCCGGGAAAGGTAAAAATGTATGTATGCGGACCTACAGTATATAATTTGATCCATATCGGAAATGCCAGACCGATGATCGTTTTTGACACGGTCAGGCGTTATATGGAGCATAAAGGGTTGGAAGTCAATTACGTGTCCAATTTTACCGATGTCGATGATAAAATTATCAAGGCCGCAATTGAGGAAGGCGTGGAGGCTTCTGTGATTTCAGAGCGCTATATCGGGGAATGTAAAAAAGATATGGCGGCGATGAATGTCAGGCCGGCGACCACTCATCCGAAGGCAACAGAGGAAATCTGCGGGATGCTTGATATGATCGGCACGCTGATCCAAAAAGGGTATGCCTATGCGGCAGAGGATGGTACGGTCTATTTCAGAATGCGTCAATTTAAGGAATATGGAAAGCTTTCTCATAAAAATCTGGATGATCTGCGAAGCGGAAACCGTTCGCTGCTCGTTTCTGGTGTGGATCAGAAAGAGGATCCGCTTGATTTTGTATTGTGGAAGCCGAAAAAGGAAGGGGAGCCGTATTGGGAGTCTCCCTGGTGTCAGGGCAGACCGGGATGGCATATTGAGTGTTCTGTTATGAGCAAGCGGTATCTTGGCGACGAGATTGATATTCATGCGGGAGGAGAGGATCTTGTGTTTCCGCATCATGAAAATGAGATTGCGCAGAGCGAGGCCGCAAATGGAAAGCCATTTGCGAAATATTGGCTGCATAATGCATTTTTGAATATCGACAATAAAAAAATGAGTAAGTCGGAAGGTAACTTCTTTACGGTACGTGATATCAGTAAGAAATACGACTTGCAGGTCTTGCGTTTCTTTATGCTGAGTGCACATTACCGCAGTCAGCTCAATTTTAGCGCAGAGCTGATGGAGGCCGCGCAGAATTCTTTTGACAGAATCTTGACGGCAGTGGAAAATCTGAAATATTTGATCAAAAACAGCAATTCAAAAAATGAAATATCGGAGAAAGAACAGGCGCAATTGAATGAAATGACTCTCTTTGAGGATAAATTTGATGCTGCAATGGATGATGACTTCAATACGGCGGATGCGATTTCAGCGATCTTTGAGCTTGTAAAATATGTAAATACAAATACCTCCTCTGATAATTCTGCTGTATATCTGCAAAGGCTTCTCGATAAGCTTGTCGAGCTTTCCGATATTCTGGGATTGATTGTGGATAGGAAAGAAGAAATTCTTGACGCGGATATTGAAAAGCTGATCGGGGAACGCCAGGCGGCCAGAAAAGAGAGAAATTTCGCACGTGCCGACGAGATTCGTGATATACTGTTAAGACAGGGCATTGTGCTGGAGGATACACGCGAAGGCGTTAAATGGCACCGTGCATAAGAAGGAACCATGTATAAAATGCCGGAGGACGGAGAAAAGATGGGGCAGATCGGTATGCTGGAAAATATTCAGGAGCAGTTTGCGTTAAAAGAGATAAACGCTAATTCCTATTCCCCCCTGACGCTTGCCTATATCGGTGACAGTGTGTTTGATATTGTCATAAAAACAGTCGTTGTGGAACAAGCTAATTGTCCTGCCAATATGCTGCATAAAAAGACAAGCGCACTTGTAAAGGCGGCGACACAGGCGCGTATGGCGGAATTTCTGCTTCCGCTTTTGTCGGAGGAGGAGCAAAATATTCTGCGGCGCGGGCGCAATGCAAAGTCTAATACGATCGCAAAAAATGCGACCCATTCCGACTACAAAAAGGCGACGGGTTTAGAAGCGCTGATCGGATATTTGTATTTAAAGGGACGGACAGCTCGCCTTGTGGAGCTGATCAAGGTTGGTGTAGATTGTGTACAGAAAGAGTAGTATTGGAGGAGTTATGGCATACGAAGAATACCTGATAGAAGGAAGAAATGCAGTAATAGAGGCGCTGCGTGCGGGGAAGCCGATTGACAAGCTTTATATCTTAGACGGCTGTCAGGATGGGCCGATCAGTACGATTAAGCGTGAAATAAAGAAAACAGATGCGATCTTAAAGTTTGTGGATAAAGAGCGGCTTGATCAGATGAGCCGGACAGGCCATCATCAGGGGGTTATTGCACAAGCAGCCGCCTATGAATATGCGGAGGTCGAGGATCTTTTAAAGCGGGCAGAGGAAAAGGGGGAAGCCCCATTTTTAATTTTACTGGATAATATTGAAGATCCGCATAATCTCGGTGCAATCATCAGAACGGCTAATCTTGCGGGGGCACATGGCGTCATCATACCGAAAAACAGGGCGGTCGGCCTGACGGCAACGGTTGCCAGAACGTCTGCGGGTGCGCTTAACTATACGCCGGTTGCCAAGGTGACAAACTTGAGCAAGACGATAGAGGATTTAAAGAAAAAAGGTTTGTGGTTCGTGTGTGCGGATATGGATGGTGAGCTGATGTATCGTTTGGATTTAAAAGGTCCGATCGGACTTGTAATCGGAAGTGAAGGCGACGGCGTCAGCCGGCTTGTAAAGGAAAAATGTGACTTCACGGCGGCAATACCGATGAAGGGAGAGATTGATTCTCTGAATGCTTCTGTTGCGGCAGGGGTACTGGCCTATGAGATTGTACGGCAGCGCGGGTAAAAAGGAGAGAAGCACACTTTTATTTCTAAATGGGTGTATGATATGTTGAATGAAAAATACGCCGATATTCCTGACGAAGAGCTGATAGTCAGGCTGCATGACGGGGAATCGGAAATCACTGATTTTATTATGGATAAGTATAAAAACCTTGTAAAAAGCAAGGCAAAGGCGATGTTTATTCTGGGAGCCGATACCGAGGACTTGATTCAGGAGGGTATGATCGGGCTTTTTAAGGCTCTGCGGGATTATGACATCGGCAGGGATGCGAGCTTTCATACATTTGCGGATCTGTGCATATCCCGGCAGATGTATACTGCCGTGCAGGCTTCCCGCAGGCAGAAGCATACGCCGCTCAATACTTATGTTTCCATTTACAGTAATATGACAGGGAATGAAGGTGAGGAAGCATATTTAATTGAAGCACTGCAGTCGGTGGCGGATAAAAGTCCGGAGGAGCTGCTGATTGATCAGGAAAATATCGAAGGCCTGGAGCAGGCGATTGAACATGCGTTAAGCCCGTTTGAAAAGCAGGTGCTGGACTTATATATTACCGGAATGAGTTATGTGCAGATTGCACGCGTGCTCGGACGGGATGAAAAGTCCACGGATAATGCATTACAGCGGACCAAGTCTAAAATCAAGAGGGTGGTGCATCACCGGCTTCCCACCTGAATTTATGCCGATAGCTGCCTTGCAGTCTGTAATTAATTAAAGCCAACAATGGTACAAAATGGGTAATTGACAACAGAAGTTGTTTTTGGTATTCTACCGGATAACAAGATACGACGAAAGAGGAGAGACCCCATGAGAAGTTTAAAAACTAAGATTCTGTTCATTCTTGTACCGGTTACAATCATAGGTTTGGGACTGATTTCTGTTATCAGTTATTATTATGCAAAGCGGATTATCACCGAGAATACAGTTGTTGAACTGGAGCGGACCGCAGAGGCAAGCGCAAACGAAATTGACGGCTGGATAAATGTTCAGCTCCAATACATAAATGACACAAGGGATATTTTACAGATAGCTGATATTAAGGATGCGGATCGACAGGAATACCTTAGCGGCATATTGGAGAAAAATACAAATTTCTCGGATTTATATATCGGATTAGACGACGGAACAATGATTGACGGCTCCGGCTGGGACGTGCCGTCTGATTATGATCCAAGGGCACGTGACTGGTACGGGTTTGGCGAGAGCCGGGAAAGCGGAGGATTTTCAGAACCCTATCTGGATCTGGTGACGGGAAAAATAGTAGTTTCGGCGGCGACGAAGCTCAATAACGGGAACGGCGGCGTATCGGGTGTGCTTGCCGGCGATGTGAGCCTTGAAACTATAACGGAAGTTATAAAAAAAATTAAATATGGAGAAACCGGCTATGCTTATCTGGTAAATAATACGGATGGTACGCTTTTGGCGCATGCGGATGATTCATTAGTTACGAAACAGATTAAGGAAATGGAGGGAATGAATCTGGAGGAGCTGCAGGAGCAGATTGTTTCCGGAGAAAGAGGAACATTTTCCTATGTGGTGAACGGTGACGAAATGATCGGAAGTTATATGCCCATCGGCAGCGCAGGATGGAGCATTGTTGTTGCTGTAAGTGAGCAGGAGGCGCTGCAGGATTTGAGAAGCTTAGTCGTAAATTTGTTTATTTCGTTTGCTGTCATTATTCTTGTGACAGGAGTCGTAATCGAGCGGCTGATGCATCACTCCTTTCAACCAATCAAGGAGTTGGAAAGGGATATTCGTAATATTGCAAAAGGAGATTTTACGCGGGAGATTGAGACAAAAAAGCTGCTGCGAAAAGATGAACTGGGAAATATGTCCAACGGTATCAATGATATGAAAAACTCATTGAGGGAGCTGATTGCCGGAGTGAAGCAGGAATCAGAGGCAATAGAAGGAGATGTGGAGCGGGTTGTCCAAAATGTAAGCGTGTTATACGGTAATATCGGAGAAATCTCTGCTACAACAGAGGAGCTTGCAGCGGGTATGGAAGAAACTGCGGCATCCTCCCAAGAGATGGCGGCGGCCTCTCAGGAGATAGAAAAAGCAGTTCAGTTAATTGCCGGAAAGTCTAAAGAAGGTGTTAAAAAAGCTGCCGTGATAAATCAGCGGGCCGAACAGACGAAGGAGAATGTAACTATTTCACAGGCAAAGGCAAGTGAGGCTTTAAAAAGCACAAGTGAGAAGCTGGAATTGGCACTGGAAGAGGCAAAGGTTGTGAAAGAGATTGATGTGCTTTCGGGAGTGATTATGCAGATCACATCACAGACAAATCTCCTTGCCTTGAATGCTTCCATTGAGGCGGCAAGAGCCGGGGAGGCAGGAAGAGGATTTGCTGTTGTGGCGGATGAAATCAGAGGCCTTGCGGAGCAATCGAAAGATGCGGTCCTTAAGATTCAGGAAACCACCGCGCGGGTAACCGGCTCCGTGGACAGGCTGTCCGGGTGTGCCGGTGATGTTTTGGAATTTGTATCAACAGATATTGTAAATGATTATAAAGTATTAACCGAGGTTGCGGACCAATATAGGGAAGATGCGATATATGTGCATGACCTGGTCACAGAATTCGGTGATACGTCAACGGAACTGATGGAGGCCATAAAAAATGTTCTGGGTGCTGTCGATGGTGTTGCGATTGCAGCAAATGAAGGAGCATCGGGAACGACAGAGATTGCGAATCGGATTTCTGATACAAACAGGAAAACGGGTGAAGTCCAGGAGATCGTTTCCAAAATGAAGGCCAGCACACATAATCTCATGGATGGAATCAGAAAATTTAATATGTAGCGGATCAACTTGATCTGCAACGATTATTGCTAACGGAAAAAAAGCATTCCGAAAGTTCTTTCAAAACTTTTGGAATGCTTTTTGCTCCTGCTGACGACGGGAATCGAACCCATGACCTCCTCACTACCAATGAGGTGCGCTACCGACTGTGCCACGTCAGCGTATAGTACCAACGAAAGTCATTTTATCATATCGCATGTTTACTTGTCAATGAAAATCCGTCTTGAATTCGTTTCCTTGTTCGAATACGTATTAACTGACCGTGGTTCCGAATTTGGCGATCCTGAGAGCCTGGAGACTGGAATCAGTGAATTTCAACGCTGTAGCCTCTACTACTGTGATCCAATGCGTAGCGGCCAGAAGGGAGGTGTTGAAAATGTCCATAATTACAGGAAGACTTTTCATAGTATTCCCTCTGCAGGTACTCCATGAATCCCAACATAAAATCACGGGTGCAGTCTTCAAAGCCAAAGGTTTTTATAGGCACCCCTTGATTTAGAACATATCGGCGAAATACAGTTAATGCATCCCGATAGGCTTTAACAGTATGAGTGCTGAGGCTACACTGTTTTTCAAGATATATATCCAGGAAATCCCTTGTCTTTGAAAAAAACAGATAGTCATAGTTTTTCTTTTTCATTTGGCAGACACCTCCGGAATGACAGAGGCAGATATTTTATCTTTACGCCGGATCGTTTTGAATGCTTCCTCCATCTGATGGTAATAGTACTTATGTAAAGCTTGTCATAAGATTTATCTTAAGATTGATGTGGGGAGTCTGCGTCAGTGTGCGCTTGATCCCGATGAAGGAGGGGCTTACTGATGAAAGATTATACATGGAAAAGCACCGTCTCTAACCAGATCCAATCATACATTGCACTTCAGCGTACTGCCGGATTCAAGTTTATTACACAGGAGCGGATACTGCAGCATTTTGACCATTACTTTTATTATAGTGGTTATCAAGGGACACAGTTAACAAAGGATCTCATATCAGATTTTATATACTCCACAGTCTCTACCTCGAATACGGAAAGATCGTTTACTTTCTTTCCGGCTACTTTGTGCAAGGGTAAGCTGTTCGCGCAGCATGGTGTTGAGAAACTCCAGTTCGTGAAGCTTTTCCTCCTTAAGCTTGATGGTGTTTTCCTGGGATTTTATTTGTTCCTCCTGCTTTTTCATCTGAGTGCTCATGAGCAGACATAATTGACGAAGATGATCAGGGCTCATCTGACCCAATTGTTCTTCTGTAAAATAGGTGTTTCGTTCATATTCTTCATACGTATATTATAGCAGAAAACGCAAAGGAATACTGCCGAAAAATGCTCAAAAATCAAGTGATTATCGGCATTTTGCGAAGTGACAAAGCCCTTAGATTATGAGCTTGGAATACTGTTCTTTGAAGGCTGATTTTTGGTTAATCGATAGGCCTTCACAGAGCCATCGCATCTCACGCATTGATACTTTTTGTACCTCATCCGGCGTGTCTGGCCAGCGGAAGTTGTACGATCGAGACGCTTCATATGAAGCCAGAAACCGGAACCATCCCATTGCAGAATCTTAATCAGGGATCGGTTTCGATTACAGAATGCAAACATGCACTTTGAGTATGGATCGAGCTTATATTTCAGTTTTATGATAGCAGAAAGTCCGTTGAAGCTTTTTCGCAGGTCGGTCGCTGCGCAGGAAATATAAACCGTTGCCTCGAAAGTAAACTCAAGCATAGGTAGTAAGAATGCCGATTATATTTGCCAATAGCTCTGGGTGGCAGTTATCAGAAACTAATATTTCAAGATTGATCGTAACCGAGGCGCTGCCGTTTAGAGAGAATGAAGCCAGCTTTGAAATATCCACTTTTGCAAAAGACGAAGTTAATTCAACGTCCTGCGATAACGATTCCCTATTGAATTTTGTGATCCAGTAACAAAGCGCAGATACAGAAAGATTATGTGTCTGACACCAGTTTTCGGCAGTGAGCCCACTGGATCGGTAGTCATTGATATTAGACTGCCAAAATTCCTTTTTTGATGAATTCATAAATAATACCTCCAAAGTAGATTTAAAGGTATTGTACCAAAAATATTATTTGGCTTGAAGATACGGGTAATAGTGTGCTTACGAAATGGAAGAGTACTTTATTTCACCGTGAGATATGCTTAGCAATATGGAAAATCTTATCTGCATAGGTACAGTTGATTATGAAGGCTATCCTACAGACAAAGGTTAACCGTTTAGACTTCATATTAGCAGAACATGTCAAATATTTGCATCATAGGCAAATATACAACAGAAGATTACAAAAATTACTATAATATAACCAGTCGGTAACGCTTTACCAACTGGTTATTTTTTTGCTGATTTTTATGGAGGATGATAACAATGAATCTGGATTTTCATTATTATGCAACTTATCTTGCCGCTCGCTATGCTAAGTTTACACCGGAACAAGCGTTGACGATTGCCCGTTCTGCCCAGCTGGTGGATGATTTGACATTGGATTTTTTGGATACCTATCATTTAAAAGAAAAACCCTCTTTTGGCAAGCAGGCAGTGACCTGCATGTCTATGGTAGAGTTGGGGGGCTATTTTCTACAGCAGAAGCCATGGGATGACGGGCAAATGCAGAAATTTGTTGAGATTTGGATAGCATTTCATTTTCCACCGGGTAATGACAAAGGACAAATATGCTATGAAGGGGCAAGCGAACAAAAAAATATAGGCTGGGTTATGCAAAAGGAGGAGTTAGAGGCTTTTCGGCTATTATGCATTCCTTGCAGTAATACAATAAAGGCTTATGTGGAGGATCTTAGAAAATGGAAAAATGAACCGTTTTTTTTACAGTTGATTGGAATACGCATGCATATACTGGCTGATAGCTGGGCTCATTCAGGATTTTTAGGAATCCCTCTTATGAGTGCGAATGAAGTTTTAATGCAAAAGGGTATATTTATTGATACAAATGGACAATGGTGCCGTGCTTCCATAAACGATAACACAAAACTAATCACAAAGGATAATCTGGACGACTTAAAATTTGCCACGACTCCGCCAGCTGTTTTTCCTACCGAGAGGCTTTGGACCGGTATCAGTTATCTTGCTCATGCCCGAGTAGGCAGTCTTGCAGATTACGGTTGTATTAAGCTCAAATATTCACCGTTTTATCAAAGTAATAATGCCTCGTCAGAACTTATACGGGATAATACGCAGATGTTTGCAAAAGCATTTCACCAGATGGTTTATGCCATGGAGTGTGTTTCTAAGGACAGAACGTTTGATCCGGAAAATATTCCGGAAGACTATAATGATAAGATACTGCCGATTTTGGCTACCAGAAGGCTGGATCAAAGCTGTGAATGGGAAGCATTGATCCGCCAGGATGACGCTGCAGAAAAACCGTTGCCGGCTTATAATGTAGGAGACTGGGCAAACAGCAGCCGCAGGAAGGATTATGATAACCATATAGAAGCGGTGAAGCGGCATCTGGAATTTTTTCGGCAGTTATTGCCGCAAATTTAGTACAGCACAGGGATCAAAGAATCTCTTTTAAACAATAGAATATAAATCAGGAGGTATTTCATATGTCTAATGACAGTAAGAAGAAAATTGATGATCTTATAACAAGCTACCAGGATGTAATTGCCCATCTGAGCAATGCAAAAGAAAAAGATATTGATGCACAGCATTCTGCTATCAATGCAGCATTGAACAGTCCTATTTGTTGTAATGCTTGTCAGGCGATATCCAGTTTTTGTGTACCTGACCAAACACCTAGTAAGTGCCAGGGCGGATGTACTATTACATCAATTGCATATTAATAACAGAGTTTGCCTGCTGTAGATTGTGAAATAAAACTACATAAAATTGCTACAGTCAATTTCCCTGTGCTGGGAAGATTTCTCTAAGGCGATTCGTGGTATAGGAGGTTGAAAGAATACATTTCGATCTTATTAATTTGGAATAGAATCAATTCATGATAAGTGAAGTGATCTATCATTTCATCCGGTACGGAACAGGCTATCAAAAATTTTAAGGGCAAGGGAATCAATATGGAGAAATATCCAAAACTTAAAAATACAGCCCGGCTAAAAAGGCTGCCTGCCTTTTGCTGGGTCACAGAACTGCTGTATGACTACGGAGTGATTATAAGCCCGGCGGAAGCTTTTATATTAGCTCATTGCACGGGTGAATTCTCAACAAGTGAGCTTACCTATATTATTTCAGAAGTATTTCGGTGGAACTATGAGAAAGCAGAGGCTTTTTTAGAAGAGACCTTTGATAAACGCTATATTTGCATCGATTGGCATAGGGAAAAAGAATGTAAACCGCAAGTGAGGTATTCTCCGCAGAGTTTTTTATATGTTCCCGATCTCAGTCTTTCAAAAGATAGATATAAAACTCCGGTTGAAATGGTACTCGTATTAACGAAGCAGTGTAATTTTCGATGCATCTATTGTTATAATAGTTCCGGTTCCGGTAAAACAGAAGAGGAACTTTCTCTTTCCCAATGGCTGGAACTAATTGAACAGGCTGCGGATATGGGCATTGTAAAATGTACGCTTACCGGAGGAGAACCCATGCTGCACCCTCATTTTTTTGAAATTTTGGAGGCACTGCACCGCCATGACATTCTTGTGTATATCTGTACGAACGGAAGTCAGATGAACGAGGAGGCAGTAGAACAATTGGTCCGTCTGAAACAGCCATTCGTGCAGATCAGCATGGATTCTCCTTATGATTTTGTACATGACAGGCTGACTGCTGCGAAAGATACCCTGCCGATCGTAAAGTTCGGGATAAGAAGTTTGGTTAAACGGGGGATCAAAGTTCATATCAAAGCAGTTATCCTCCCTCAAACCATGGGGGATGCAGGGGAGTTAATAGAGGAATGCTATAAGCTTGGAGTATCTCAGCTGATTATCGACCGTTACGATCTTTGCTTTGCCGGAAGGGGAGATAATCGATTTTTCCTAAGCAGAGAACAGGAACAAGCTGTTTCGGATATCGTAGAGGAAAAGAAGGAGCAGATAAAGAACGCCATGAATGTATCCACCGTATTTCCGCCGCGTGGTTGGAAGAGCAGTGAAGATATTGTAATGTGCGGCGCTTTTTATCGTTCTTTTACCATATTATCAAACGGAGATTATCCACTATGTGAAAAAGTTGCCGGCATTCCTGCACTTACTGTTGGAAATTTTAAGGAAATTTCCCTAAAAAAAATGTGGTCATCATCCCGTATACAAGAGATTATGCAGCCGAAGCAAAGTTTGATCAATCCGGTCTGTAATTCCTGTGAGCATCTTCCTGTCTGCGGTACGGGATGTTTTGCCTCAAAACAGTTTGTTACGGAAGAACTATACGCTCCAGATCCAAACTGTTGGAAGGCAGGTTACAGTGAGAATAAATTCTTACAGGTTCAGGTTTGAAAAGGTAGACAGATATGAGTATACATAAGGAATATCCTGTATTAAAGAGGAATATAAACCTACGCTTAAGCAAGGGAAGAAAAATTTGCAGGGATTTAAGAACCGGTGACTGTCATTTATTGGACGAGGGCAGCTTTGCTTTTCTTCGTATGTGTAATGGAAGGTATTGTCTGGAAGAAATTTTTATGGCACATACACAGGCGTTTGGAAAAGAAGCTTTTCCGATAGACACTATTTTTGCAAAGTACACACCCATGCTGGATTTCAGTAAGACGCCTGCCTGCGCACATCAGCTGGAGAATATTGATACGATGCTACAGGCTCGCGGAAGCAATTGGCTCTATCATCCGTTCCGAGAGGAGACCCCTTTTAATTTGGAAGCCTCACTTACAGAAGTTTGCAATCACCAGTGTTCCTATTGTTATCAGGGCAGTGAGCATATGGGCAGACCGGGTCTGCTTTTGGAGGAATGGCGGGAGATAATAGGACAGGCTGCAAAACTCGGAGTACAGGAGATTGTTTTCACCGGAGGAGAACCTACCTTGTACCCGGATTTTACGGAATTAGTAAAAACAGCGGTAGCTCATGGCCTTTATCCTAAGATATCAACCAACGGCAGTACACTTGACAGATCCGTAATTGAAACTTTGCATAATGCAGGAGCAGAGTATATCCATTTGAGCCTGCCTGCCGTAACTTCTTCTCTTTACCGTAAAATAACGGGAGCAGAAAAATCCTTGGAAAAGGTAAAAGAAGCCATCCCGCTTCTCAAGCAAAAAGGCTTTTATATAAGGGTAAAAATGGTTTTAACACCGCAAAATACACAGGAGGTTGGCAGGCTGTTGGAATTTTGTTCAGACAATAAAGTTGATTTGGTACATCTTGCCCCTTTTATTGCTTCTACACGGACAGGAGAGGATTATTCCCTTGTGCCTTCCGAAGATGCTTTGGCACATGTTTTGGAAGTGGCAGAAGCCGCCGAGAAAAAGCATCCAGACATGCTGATAGCAAAACCAGCTCTTGGACTATGGGAATGGAGAGACGAAAAAGAAATTGTGCGTTGTGGCGGAGTGAAGGAAAGTTTGACGATAATCTACAACGGGGATATTACCTTTTGCGAATCACTGGGAGGAATCGAGGAATTTATTCTGGGAAATGTACGGTCTCATATGCTGGAGGAAATATGGAACAGCCCTATACCGGATCGGTATACAATAACCCAAACCAAAAGAGAGCCTTGCAAAAGCTGTGAGTTTCTGGAAAAATGTGGCACAGGCTGTTTTTTATTTTCGTATCTGGCTCAGAAGGATGCTTTTTCGACGGATCCCCGATGCTTTCGATATGACGGGTGCCGTATAGGAGATGCCAAAGGTTAGAAGTTTGAAACAGAAAAGTAAGAAGCACGAATAGAAGGAACTGCCTTTTTGCTGGATTATGGAACCCCTTTCCGGAATGGATCGCCCCATTACTCCTGTGGAGGCATTTGTTCTTGCAAGCTTGAATGGGGAATGGACCTTCGATGAATTAGTATATTTTGTGGAAAAACTTTTTGATATGCCGCTTCAGCAGACAGTTACCTTGCTAGAAGGGATTATTTCAAGAATGACAGAATGCATCACTTACCTGGAGGCACCCAGCTTGCGGCCATCCAGATTTGAAGCATCCTCGTTTCTTTACCAGGTAGATCCGGAGGCTATAGCCAGGCAGGAACGGTTGGATACTCCCAGCGAACTTCATTTCTCCCTTACTCACGCTTGTAATTTCCGATGCATTTATTGCTTTAATGCATCGGAGGAAAGAGCAGAGGATGAAATATCAACGGAGGGATGGCTGGATTTGATTCGTCAGGCGAAGGAACTAAACGTACTTAAATGCACACTCACCGGAGGAGAACCGACGCTGCATCCGGGAATTTACCATATTCTTCGGGAGTTAAAGAAGCAGGATATCCTTACCTGCCTATGTACGAATGGAAGTGTTTTTAGTACGGAAATGGGAAATTTATTACAAGGCAGCACCGTTCAAGTCAGTCTTGACACGGATACTCCAAAGCTTCACCATAAGCTGACCGGACAGGATAATCTTAACCGGGTAATGGACAATATCCGAAGTTTTGTTGAGTGTGGGGCTAATGTTCAAATAAAATGCGTGCTCACGCCCTTCAATCTGAGTACAGTCAGTACACTATACACGGCCTGTCAGGACTTGGGAGTAAAAAAGCTGGTTTTAGATCGGTTTGATGTCAGTAGCTGCGGGAGAGGTGATACAGAACTTCTTATTACAGAAGAAGAAATGGAAGAGGTAAGAAAATCTGTTCAGCAGGCTTCCGGTAAGGGAAGGATGGAAGTGGCAGCGGCATTTCATCCTCATATTTGGAACGGGAAAGAAGATATTATATCTTGTGCGGCCTTTCGGCGTTCTCTTATTATTCTGCCGGACGGTGAGGTAAGTGCCTGTGAAAAAATTCTTGATATTCCTGAATTGAAGGTAGGTAATATTCGAGCAAATTCTCTTTATGATATATGGAGATCAGAGCGAATAGACAATATTCTGTATCCGCCTCAGCATAAAATAGATCCGGAATGTAACCAATGTAAATTTATGGATTATTGCAATACAGGATGTTATGCTTTAAAGGCCTACTACGGAAAGCCTTTGTTTGGACGAGATCCAAGGTGTTTGATAAAGCAAGGCCTATCATTACAGCAAGTGGACTGATAATACTTATGTTGATTCCGCTCTCAGGCAGAAAGCATTCAAAAGGGTGAGTTAGGCATATACGAAGGCGATGCAAACAGAAATTCGTATTCCTGTAACAAACAAAAGCTCAATGACCGCAATGTTTCTGGAAACATATTTTTTCTGAAGAGCCGTGGAAGCAGCAAATTCCTGCTGATACAGTATGGAAAGGAAAAGCTGTATCATATGCAGGGCCTGACAGTTTGAAAAATGAATTATTTTTTTGTAGAACGGCATTCCTTCGGCAATTCAGATGACCGTGGAAGAAGATTATCTATAAAGTCATAATTGGTATCATTCTGGTGACACCTCATGGTATCCAGTAGATATGTCAAATAGGAGTAGGGTCTCAAACCGTTTAATTTTGCCGTCTCGATAATACTGTAGATTATGGCACTTACCTGTGCTCCAGCGATACTCTTACAGAATAACCAGTTGCGGCGGCCAATTCCAAAGGTTTTTATACTTCTTTCACAATCGTTATTGTCGATGGCTATATGCCCATCGTCTAGATACCGACCCAGATATTTTTCCTGGTTTAAAGAATAAAGAATAGCATCTCCGATTTTTGACTTATGATCCAGGTCATCCGTATCCATGGAATGAAGCCATACGAAATAAGCTTCAAAAACAGGCTTTGCCTGCTCCTGACGCACTTGGAACCTTTCTTCCGGGAATTTGTCCCTGATGGTTTCATCCTGAATATCCCTCGAGGAAAGTTTTCGGATGATACCCACCTCTGGTACGCTCATACCGGAAGATAACCATAAGGGGACTTCCACTGAGAGCATCCGTCATATATACCCACATCCAGTTCTTTGTAGATGCCTTTTGTTCCGGTTCGTCCAGCACCTGGCATCTGGTTTCATCACAGTGGGTATAATGTCCTTTTAGCAGAACTTGTTTCATCCGTTCATAGATCAAATATAAATGGTTTCTATTAGTAACCTATGTAACCAAATGGTTCCTACTTTACAATTAGCGCTAAGGTGAATTATAATAGGGTCATCAAATAAAATCAAGTTGAGTTAGGAGGAAATATAATGAAAATAATGATAATTGGTGCATCAGGTAAGCAGGGCAAACAGCTTTTATTAGAGGCACAGAGAAGAAATCATACGGTAACTGCGGTTGTTCGCAATAAGAGTAAGTTACCAAATGCGAATTGTAAAGTCATTGAAAAGGATTTATTTGATTTGATTTACGATGAATTAGAGGAAAATGACGTAATTATCAGCGCTTTTGGCACATGGGAGCCAGAAACACGAATTTTGCATAAAAAAACTACTGTATTTTTAGCTGACTTGTTGAGTGGAAAAAGTAAACGCTTGTTATTTGTTGGCGGCGCTGGCAGCTTATACACAGATAAAACACATACCCAAAGGTTGATGGATACCCCAGATTTTCCAGAAGCATATTATCCTACGGCTTCCAACATGGCTCTTGCGCTTGATGAATTAAGAACGCGTGATGATATAAATTGGACTTACTTGAGTCCTGCTGCAGATTTTGATGCAGAAGGAGAAAGAACCGGCACATACCAACTTGGTGGAGAAGAATTTTTTACGAATGTGAAAGGCGAAAGCTACATCAGCTACGCAGATTATGCAATTGCCATGATTGATGAAGCGGAACAAGGCAATCATATTAAACAGCGTTTTTCTGTTGTTTCTGCATAAATTTATTTTTAGCTAATACAAGTAAAGGAGATTATATAATGATTGAGTCGTATTTTAAAGGAAAAAAGGTTTGTTGGCATTGGCTGGAGGGTGAGTATGCCGGAGCTAAATATGAAAACACTTTCCACACAGACGGAACAATCACATGGCTGGGGATTGAGGGCGGAGAAAAAGGACTGACTGACACAGAAAGTGCTTATCAGGAATTTTTGATTACAGAAGATATCTATATGCTTTCATGGCACGAATCAAATGGAACTACAGTAACTGTAACCCTAAATATTAAAAACAATACTATTTATGGCATTGTTTGCGATGGAGAGAGCTGGGTGCCCCTTAAGGGTGTGATAGAAGAAATCGGTGCAGAGCTTTAATTTCTTTTTCACCATTATTTCGACCCGGGCAGTATCTTAAAAGACACTTGACAACTGGTTTGTGTATGCTATAATACACAGTGTTCATCGGAGGACTATCTGTACTAATGAGAAGCGTACAGATTCAACGCCGGACAAGATGACTAACTTTGTTAGTTTCTTGTCCGGCATTTTTTGTTTTTTGGAACAAATCAAAATATTAGGTGATGTTATGTGAGGAAGGAGAAATAATGAAGTTGTAGCTAGCAAAAATGCCTAGCTGTCAAGCTTAATTTATATACATATATATTGAGAATTCATTATCTGACAGTCCGAATTGCTATGCCACAAAAAACTAAGTACGCTTAATTAAAGAGATTTTTTGTCGATTGTTTTTGAGAAGAAAGGAAATACATATGAAATTGATATATCGTTTTATTAAACCGCACTGGAAATTATGCGTAATAACAATGGTGATGCTGATTATAGATGTTACTGGTGGCTTGTATATACCCACACTGGCGGCTAAAATGATGAATCAGGGCGTTTCGGGCAGTTCTATTGAGGTACTGTTCAATACGGGCCTGAAAATGGCGATTGGCTCTTTAATTGCCGGATTATGCGCTGTTATCGGTGGATACACCTGCGCAACACTCACTGCAAGAATTGGTAAGGACATACGAGTTGCGCTGTATGAAAAAACACTGAAGCTGTCCATTAATGATTTTCGTCAATTCGGTACGGCCTCAATTACAACCCGTACGGTTTCAGACATCACCAATATCCAGACTGCTTTCATCAGCTTTATGCAGATGGTTGTACCGGTTCCGGTTATCTGTGTGATTGCTTTGATACTTTCTTTCCGATTGGACACGCAAATCGGTATGGTACTGCTGATTGCCGTTATTGTTATTCTGTCATTAGCCTATTTAATCATCAAAAGTGCCTCTCCATTGTTTAGGAGTCTGCAGAAGCTGCTAGACTTCATGAGCACTGTTTTGTTAGAAAACATCACAGGAGTTCGTGTGATTCGAGCATTCAACAATGAAAGCAGAGAGCAGGAAAGGCTGAATGTCTCCTTTGCAAACTATGCCAATACCTCTATCAAAGCAAACCGCAAGTTTGCAAACCTGGACGGACTGTCGTTTTTCTGCATCAACTTTGTCATAATTACCGTGTTCTGGCTCAGTGGAGGAAGAATTGCGGCTGGACATTTTCAAATCGGGGATATTACTGCAGTGATTGAATACGCCTATCTCATTTTATTCTTTATCATGATGGCACAAATGGTCATTTTGACGCTACCACGTGCATTGGAGTGTTGCAGCCGTATACAGAATATTCTGGACTATAATACAGAAATATCTGATCCTGTTTCTGCGCTGTCGATTGACACAACGCACAGCCGGAATGAAGTGCTGGTATTCCAAAATGTTTCTTTCCAATTTGCTGATGCGGAGGAAGATACGTTAAGCAAATTGAACTTTACGTGCCGTCGCGGCGAAACAACAGCGATCATAGGCGGCACCGGCAGCGGGAAGTCCACCATAGCCTCTATGATTCTGCGGTTTTATGATGTAACAGAGGGAGCGATTCTTCTCGACGGTCATGATATCCGCCAGATGAGTCAAGCGGAATTGCGTAATCACTTAGCTTATGTGCAGCAGAAGCCAATGCTTTTTTCAGGAACAATTGCAGAAAACCTTCGTTACAGCTATGCCGATGCAACAGAGGAACGGCTGATGCACGCCGCTGACGTTGCACAAATCGGTGATTTTATCCGCTCTCTGCCCGATGGCTTAAATGCCTTTGTTGCGCAAGGCGGTACTAACTTCTCAGGTGGTCAAAGACAGCGTCTCTCTATTGCCCGCGCACTGGTAAAAAAACCGGAGCTTTATCTCTTTGATGACAGCTTTTCCGCGCTGGATTTTAAAACCGATGCAGCCTTACGCAAGGCTTTGACACCAGAAACAAAGGACGCAGCCGTACTGATTATTGCACAGCGCGTTAGTTCCATTCGTCACGCACAGCAGATCATTGTACTGGATGAAGGAAAAGTGGCAGGCATTGGAACGCATGACCAATTGATGGAAAACTGTCCAGTTTACATTGAAATCTATGAGTCTCAGACCAAGGAGGTGCAGGAAATATGAATAGAAACCAAAATAAGAATGAGTCCGTAAGATTGCATACTTCAGATAAAGCTACTTTGAAGAAAGACACCGGAAGTACGCTGCTTCGCCTTGCGCGGAGGCTAAAGGGACAGCGTGTCCGCCTTCTCATCATTATGGCTTCCATCCTGATTTACACTGTCCTGACGATTTGGACTCCACTCTATAGTGCTCAGGTTGTTGACATGCTGTGGAGCAATATTCAAACGGCCAAAGCGCAGAGTCTCCCGTTTACCATTACCTGGAGCAATATGGGGGCCGCACTGACCCGCCTATCCGTTCAGTACGTGGGTATATGGCTTTTTTACTACCTTCAGTCCTACTTAATGGCTGTTGTTGCAGAAACCCTGACCTTAACCCTTCGCAAGCAAATTGGCTGCAAGCTAAATCATTTGCCGTTGTGGTTTTATGACCGGAACAAGGCGGGAGAAATTTTGAGCCGGGTGACCAGCGACTTGGATAAAGTATCCGAAACCCTGCAGACTGGTCTTTTAAAGCTGATTGTTGCAATTGGTACCGTAACGGGGTCGCTGGTTGTTATGTTGTATTTTAGCATTCCCTTGACCTGCATTTTCCTTGCAAGCGTTCTGCTCAGCCTGTTGGTAACGAAGACCGTAGCGAAGCAAAACCTGAAGTATGCCGCCCTCCGGCAGGAGTCCATTGGTGAGCTTACTGGTATCGTGGAGGAGTATTATACCGGAAGAAACGTAATTAAAGCCTATAATCATGAGCAAGAAAGTCTAGAGCAGGTTGCCTGCTCCGTAGAGAAAAATCGTATCGTATCAAAAAAAGCGGATTTTTTGACACATTGCGTCAACCCGATCATTCGCCTGCTGACGCGTCTGTCCCATGTCGTGATTGCTGTAATTACTGGCAGGGCAATCATTAATGGAACCATGTCCGTAGGTGTTGTGCAGGCCTTTTTTCAATATGTGAACCAGACAGCGGAGCCTTTGACGGAGGGTGCCTTTATGATCAATTCTCTTCAATCCGCACTGGCTTCCGTCAAGCGCACCTTTGATTTTTTGGACAGCCCGGAAGAGAATGCGGAACCTCTACATCCCGCAGTGCTAGAAAGTGCACACGGAACGGTTTCGTTTGAGAATGTCAGCTTTGGTTACGAAGCAAACCAGCTATTAATGAAGGGTATCAGTTTCTCGGCTCATCCGGGACAGAAAATAGCCATTGTGGGCAGCACCGGAGCAGGAAAAACAACGCTCGTCAATCTTCTGATGCGATTTTATGAAGTAAATTGCGGAAAAATTATCGTAGACGGTGTTGATGCCGGCGAAATGACACGTCATAATCTGCGCCACAACTTTGGTATGGTATTGCAGGATACCTGGTTGTTTGGCGGCACAATTGCGGAAAATATTGCATATGGCAAGCCGCAGGCCACAAGAGAAGAAATCTATGCTGCGGCAAAAGCAGCAAAGATAGACTACCTGATTCGTACCATGCCTAAAGGATATGACACAATGCTGGAAAACGATGCGGCAAATCTGTCGGTTGGTCAGAGGCAGTTGCTGACGATTGCCCGTGTGTTTTTATGCGATCCTCCCATCTTGATTCTGGATGAGGCTACGTCCAGTGTTGACACGCGTACTGAGATGGAAATTGGTAAAGCCATGAAAAAACTGATGCAAGGGCGCACAAGCTTTGTCATCGCACACCGACTTTCCACGATTAGGGATGCAGATAATATATTGTATATGGAAAATGGTAATATCATTGAACAAGGAAACCATCATGAGTTGTTAATGCTAAAGGGTGCGTATGCAGAGCTTTATTACAGCCAGTTTGCTTAGATCAAATATAAGGATGTGACAAAACCTGCATATATGTGTATTGAGTTTATTAGCTATGAAGTTTTTTTCTTTAATCAAAAACGGCACATATCAAGGGAAAAATCCACTTGAGGAGGGATAACGCTTTTTCCGCTCTTTAGGAAGGACATTGTTTGCATCTGTTACTTCAGGAGGCCAAATTGAGGACAGATTTTTCAGGATACATCACCTGACATCGATATAATTTTTTTGTATCATAGAGCCACAAGGATTCTTCTGTATTGGCAATGCGAGGAATACATTGGGTTTTCCAATGATGGAATATATTCATATGGGTGCAGAAATGGCAACTTTAAAAGAAATATACAAAAGTATAGAGTTATATGAAAAAGAACAAAATTATTTGGTATTATGCCAAGAATTCATCCTGCGAACAGATATATCAGTGTTAAGGTTCTTTGTATAACATATAAAACAGATTAAAATGATATTATTGTTTATTATATAGAAAGAAAGATATACTTGCCTGAAAGTATTTGTAAAAGAAGGAGTAATACAGGATTGTAATAAATATAGACCGTGATTAAAGTGCAGAACCGATATTTATCAGTTTTGCACTTGCTGGTATTATAATTGTTTAAATATTGTAAGCATTAATCACAGGAATTGCATCGGCAAGAGTATTGACCTTTGCCAGATACATTCCATCATGATCAAGCGTGGGATCAATCAGATCGGGGACAATAATACATGGAATTTTCGCGGCTTCGGCTGCCAAAAGGCCATTCAAGGAATCTTCAAAAATAATACAGGAGAGCTTATTATTACATTGCAGAGCACTTAAGGCTGCTTCGAATATCTGCGGATCCGGTTTGCTTTTGGTTATCATGTCACCGCTGATAATTTTTTCAAAATAATGATTTATTTTGGCTGTTGTAATATAAGAATATGCCAGATCGTAGTTAGAAGATGTGGCTACGGCAGTGTGAAAATCACATTTTTTAAGCCATTCTAACAGCGTGATGAGACCGGGTTTTATAGGGATGCCATTTGTATCGATATAATTTTGTATCCACACGCTTGCAATATCACGGCATTCTTTAAATGTCAGCCTGCTGTTAAAAAGCTTTGCAAACAGAACGGTACATGCCCGAAAATCAAGACCTAAAAATTGAGTCATTTTATCTGTTGGAAATTCACATCCTGCTTGGGGAGAAATACATCTCTGAAAGGCAGTTATCACAAGCCGTTCTGTATCAAACATCAATCCGTCCATATCAAATATTGCATATTTTAAATTTAGACTATGATTCATAATTGCGCGCTCCGCTCTGTCGCTTTGTATTTGTCTTGGTTTAAAAAATTTCGCGTAATTTATTTAAAATAGATTACGCGAAATACTGAAAGTATTAGTTATGGATATAAGATTCCGGTTTCTGGCTTCGATATATCGGAGTCGGCATTTTATCGAGCGTGACAAATCCAGATGCTGCATTGATAACATCCGGAATACGATTTACAACGGAAGTGCAGATAATATATGGAGGTTCCAGACCGGGGATTATCATGGTCAGATTTGGTTGCCCCTGAATTTCCCACCCATGGAATTCTTCTCCTTCTTTTTCACAGATCTTTGAAATGAATTCACAACGGAACGTTGTTCCTTCGGCTGTTTCGATTTCTGTAATTTGGTTCCAGCCGGACACTCTGCCTGCGGGAATATCTATATTACCACCGTCATAGTGAATAATATGATCGGCTGTTATTGGCTCAAGAATATCTCTAATGCTTGTCGGAGTCATCTGCAATCGAGAGATAATTGTCTCAAGAGTCATGCCAAACCAGTTTGGATCTGCTTCACCGAGATCAGTACGGTTGTTGAATTCTTCTACAGTCAGACCGAAGCCGATTCCTTTGGTTGCCTCTATGCCATATGGATTCTGGTCAGCTACGGCACGACCAATTACCTTATCCATCTTATGGCAGCAGGCACTAAGTGTACAGAATGCATTTAACCATACAACATCCTGAATACCGCAGGAGGTAAGTGTAACTCCGTGTTTTTTTGCAAGTTTATCTAATGCGGCACTTTCCGCCGGACGAATTCTCCAAGGAAAAAATGATTCTTCCGCAAGAGAAACCACATTAAAGCCATATTCTAAGCACTGTTCGAAAATGGGCTGCATATCCTTAAGCAAACTTTTTGCACTAACGGCAACAATATCTGCCTTGGTATTCGAAAGCACGCCATCTGCGTCATCACTTACTGTAAATCCAAGCTTATAACCCAATCCGAGAACATCGCCAAAATCCTCTCCAATATAAGAATACTTATCAATGGCAGCAACTATCTCATATCCTTTTTCCAACATAAGGGAAGCAGTCATTCGCCCCATGGCACCTATCCCATAGCAGATTACTTTGACGGTCTCATTTCTGGTCATTTTCCCAGGCCTCCTCATCCATTTCCATTACGCCGATACGCTCTCCGTCCGGTCCCCGGTACTCACAAATAATACAGTTGGAATCAGGTGAATAAGGTCCTTTTACCAAAGGGTAGCCTCCTTCTTTAAGAAGCTTTGACACACGCTCCATGGAATCGATTGTAAATCCGAATAATTCGCCGGACTGTGCGGTCGGCATGTTGGGCATACCACTTACTAATTCGATCATTGGCTGATCTACCATGGGGCGCATGCCAGGCTGAACCATAAATGCAGTCTCGACGCCATCCTCTTCGGTATATCTGCGCTCACACTCCAATCCGATGATATCACGATAGAACTGCACAGATTTTTCCATATCGCTTACATATAGTACTACATAAGAAAACATCATATTGTTGAATCCCCTTTCTGTTTTTATATTTCTGTTTCTTATTGACAAATAAATTATAATACATTACAATACAAATGTCAATATATTATATAATATTATAAAGAGAAAAAGGAGGACGAAAAATGAAGATACAAATTGCACTTGATTTTGGAACAATTGACAATGCAAAGGCTATTCTGAGAGATGTAGTGGACTATGTGGACATTGTGGAAGTAGGGGCAATATCTACCGAGTTTGGTTTCAAAGCATTAACAGAATTAAAGAAGGAATTTCCGAAACCGGAGTACTTGTCAGATATCAAAATAGCAGACGGAGGTGGATTCTTTACCGAGATGGCCTATCGCTACGGTGCCGATTATGTGACTGTTCTGGGATGTGTTGAAGATGCTACAATTCAAAGCGCATTGGCGGCTGCACAAAAAACCGGAATTAAATTGGTGGTAGACATGTTGGGCGTTCGCAATTTTTATGAACGTGTAAAGGAACTAGACGATATGGGAATGCATTATCTAAGCGTTCATACTCCTGCAGATCTCCAAGCATTACATCATACTCCATTTGAACATTTAAAGATTGCAAGTCAGTTGGTACATAATTCCAAACTGTCCGTTGCTGGAGGAATCGGACCTGATAATGTTTATGAGGTGCTTCCATATAGACCGGAAATTATTATTTCGGGATCTGCACTCACGGTATCAGAAAACCGTGTTGAAAATGCAAAGGTACTAAAGAAAATTGTTGAGAAGTATAAGTAGTGAAAGGTGGAATGATTTATGGATACGGAGCTTTATAGGAAGGAAACGGCTAGGGGTATTGGAGCGGCGCTTGCAAGTGTGAAAAAAGAAGATATTGATGAGGTGGTGGGAGCTGTTCAGAATTCGCCGCATGTATTTTTTAGTGGTGCGGGCAGGTCCTTTTTGATGATGCAGGCCGTGGCTATGGCATTTATGCAGGTTGGGGTTACGGCATATGTTACGGGAGGGGTTACGACTCCCGCAATTAAAAAAGGAGACCTTTTGATTGCTGCCTCCTGCTCGGGAGAAACACAGTCAGTTATTCTTTTTGTGGAACAGGCAAAAAAAATGGGCGTTAAAGTAGTTTTGATCACTGCCTGCCCAGATTCGACACTTGGCAAAATTGCAGATATTGTCATGAAAATGGAGGCAGAGTCTGAAGAAGGAAGCATACAGAAAACATGGCTTACGGACAATCGGTTTGAGCATTCCATCGTACCCTTGGGAGACTGCATGATGGAATATATCGCGAGGAATCAAAATGCAGGAAAAAATATAATAAAAGAGCATCATGCCAACATGGAATAGGCCGGATGCTCTGGAAATATAGGAAAGGTGATTTTGATCAGGTGGTTAATACCAGCTTATAAAGTTCGGATCTGATAATTTGTTTAGAAACCTGAATTGGTCGTTGATTTTGATCTTTAATCTCGCTATAAACATAGAGAAGAGGGGAATCTACCTCTACATTCAATAGATGAGATTCCTCCTCTGTGGCATAGCATATACTGATTGTATTAAGACCATGAATAGGAAAAATATTATGGCTACGAAGAACCTCATTGCTGGAACTGGTCAGGGAAGCAGATGCAAGAAAAGTAAATGAATTAAGAAAATAATCCGATTCAAGCAAAAGGGGAACACTATCTGCATAACGAAGCCGTTTTAAAGAGATGACATTTTCATAATTTCCGAGTCCGAGAAAATTTACGATTCGTCTTGAAGGAACTTCCAGGGAATACGAAACCAGCTTGGTAGAGGGGTTTTTGCCACCTCGTTTAACGGCATCATCAAATGGAGTAAAAGGATAGTCGGTTTGAATGCTTTTTTCTATATTCACAAAAGTGCCTTTTCCTTGCTTGCGGACGAGGAGACATTCATCCGTCAGTTCCTCTAAGGCTTTCCGTACAGTAATGCGACTAATGCCATATTGCTGGCTCAATACAGTTTCGGTTGGTATTTGCGAATCTCGCGGATATTCTCCACACTCAATACTATCCCTTATGATACTTGCGAGCTGACGATAAAGTGGAACTGGACTGTTGTTATCCAGCGCATGGTATAAACTAGAAGAATCATTCATAATCTCATTTCCTTTTCTTGATTTGTATTAATAATATTTGTAAAACAATACAACTCTTATGTTATATTATATAACGAATGCTAATACAAGTTCAAGAATTAATTGAAATTAATTAAAATAAATATAATATCAAATTTCAAGAATGTTAAAATTAACATATTTATTTAAATCCTTTTATACTTAGAAAGGTAATAATATGTACTAATACAATATTGACAAATGTATTATAATGTATTACAATGCACATATCAAAGTAAACAATAAATACTGGGAGGTAAAAAATGAAGTTTTCTTATTTTATGCTTTATGTGAAAGACATTGAGGAACATATTAAATTTTACAGAGACATTTTGGGACTTGAGGAACAAACTTATTATGAAGAGGATGGCGGAATGAATGGCGGCAAAATCAAGGTTGCGTTTATGATTCAAAAGGGTAAAGTGCCGATGGTTGATTTTCCAATGATTGAGTTGGTTGCAAATTCGCCGGACGACGCCCCCACACATGCGGGATACCAAATCGGTGTGACCGTTGATTCTTGCGAGAGAGTTGCGAAATTGCTGAAGGAGGCGGGATATCCACTAATTAACGGTCCTATTTATCGTGAGAACAAACGGATTACGATTATGGAATACGTTGGGCCGGAAGGAACAAGGGTGGCTATTATGGATGAAAAATATCCGGCATAGCTTAAAGGAGGAAATGGAAATGGATGTTTGCGTTATAGGGTGCGGAAATCAAGGCGGATGCTTCGCTGCATTATTGGCAATGGAGCCGGATGTGAAACGTGTGGTTCTTGCGGATGTAGATTTAGAAAAGGCAGAACATGTGAGGTCATTAATTCGGGAACTTGGGAGCAAGGTCACAGATACAGCAATTGAAGTTCTCGAGGTGGATGCGACTGACCCCGAGGATGTAGCGAGAGTGGCAAAGGGAACTAAATTTATTTTTAACGGAATTCTTCCTTTTTGCAATCTTTCTATTATGAAGGGCGCTTTACTTACGGGAGCACATTACATGGATTTGTACGCAATGTCATCTGATTTGGAAGGCACTAAATATGAAGAAACCGTAGAGGCACAGTTGGAAATGGACCGGCAATTTAAGGATGCCGGCTTGGTGGCACTGCCCAGCGAGGGAGTTTCGCCGGGGTGGGTAAATTTGGCTGCAAAATATATTACAGATCAGATGGATTCCATAGATGAAATAGGTATCCGAAGTATGACATGGCTGGAAGCGAAAGAACTGGTCGCGATGGGACCGACCATGCTTTCGATAGAGATGATGCTTCACTTGGAAGAACCCAATTACTATAAGGATGGGAAAATCACTTCGTTGGATGAAGAACTAGATTTTTCGGAAGAATTTGAATTTCCCGAACCGGCCGGTAAAAAGAAAATATATATGGAGAGCGTTTCCTGTGTGGAAGCATTGATTAAAAAACATACAGGAAAGCCGGTGCATAAAATATATCATAGAGGAGCGATTTTCTCGGGATGTTCAGATGTTAAAGAGGTTATCTACAAAGCTGTCAGAGATCAGGTTATAAAACATCCGGAGATGGAAATGCTTAATTTAAAAGAGGCTATTGCATCCTCATTAAAGCCAATGGCAAATGTAGATTATAAGACCATGGTCGAGTCGGGAGAATTGATCGACGGCGCAGATGCTGCAGCTGTCATTGTTTATGGAAAGAAAAATGGTCAGAGTATTCGCCATGAAATGACATTTAACAGCACTCTGCATGAAGCCATCAAACATTTGCCGTGGATTGGGAATGGTGCATACAGTACAGTGGGAAGCCTGCCGATCATTCTTGCGGACATGCTGATAAAAGGGGAATTTTCAGAAAGTGGCGTTATTGCACCGGGTACACTTCCGAGTCCGGAAAAGCTATTTGAACAGTTGGAGAAGCGGGGGCATCCGATAACTGAGAAAATAGAAAAATATACATGTACGGAATAGATAGGATAACTGACACTAATAATAGTTCGTAGAAGAAAAAGGAGAAGGAAAATGAAGAACACATTAGTAAAAAGAATTACAGCACTATCACTATCTGTCATAATGGGGACAATGCTAATAGGATGTTCGGCTTCCGGTCTATCGTCGGAATCAATTAAAAAGGACACGGCGGCCAAGGAGAGCATAGCAAATCCGGAATCAGATGATGGCACGGCAACAGATACAGTAGAACGACCATTAAATCCGGAAGGGAAAAAGGTGGGTGTTCTTTGTTCACCATTAAGCTGGGGCGAAGAAAATTACAGAATGACAGAGAAATGTATTAAAGAATTTGGAGAGGATCGGATTGAATTAAGTACACTTCCCGAAGATTCAGATGTTCAAACAATTGTGTCGCTCGCCACAAATATGGCAAATGAACCAGAAATAGGCGCACTAGTTATTAATGAAGCGGTGCCCGGATCGATTGCGGCTGCAGATGCGGCAAAACAGGTTAATCCGGAATTGCTTGTAATCATGGTCAACCCGTCCGAGGAGCCGCCGGAAGTATCCAAATCTGCTGATCTTGCAGTTATGACTGTATTTAATGAACTGACCGTTGCTGCAGCGGAGCAAGCCGCTGAAAAGGGCTGCGAGGTGCTGGTGCTTGAGGTGCCGGTTGATCAGTTGGGAATGGAAAGGGCACAGAGTCGTATTGCGGCTTGCCAGAAAAGAAGTGAGGAATTGGGAATTGAATGTATCGTCAACTCACTCCCGAGCGAATCGGATGCCAACTCCAGACCTGCAATGATTCAGGCGTCAAAAGAAGATGTTTATAATAAATTAGATAAGTATGGTGATAATGTAGGATTTATGTCTTTCAGCTCATTCTGCGCAACAGCAGTATTCACGGCTTTATGCGACGAGGGAAGAGGCTATTTGGTCGGCACACCTGATCCCGGCCCATTTGCACCCGGATTTATGGATGCTTTCGGAATTACAGCTGACTCAGAACATCTTTTGGATATGGATTGGACAAATAAAGCAATTGCAGCTGCTTTGGAAGAAAAAGGTATGACAGGGCATTTTTCCAACTGGGAAATCCCCTATTTTTCCACAATGATGTATGGCAGTATTGCGTATTCTCTGGCGTATCTTGATGGTACGGAAGACACAATCGATCTTGATTCATGGATGAGATATGCAGCAAAAAGCTATGATCTTGAAATCGGATCTCAGTTGAACTACTCTGCATATGAAAAAGACGGGACGACATATGATAATTTCGCGATGGTTAATTCCGAATTTTTATGGTACGGAGAAGAAATGGGTGTTGAATAATAGTTGGGAATTGTGAATGCCGGAAGGAGATACGCAATTTGCGCATCTCCTTCCGGTGATAATATTAACAGCTTCGAATAGAGAGGAAACATAGAATGAATGATGAAATTCTAACATTAGAACACATTTCCAAAGCATATTCGGGCAATCCGGTACTAAATGACATAACAATACGTTTGCATAAAGGCGAAGTCGTTTCTTTGGTGGGAGAAAATGGCGCCGGTAAATCCACATTGATGAATATATTGTTTGGAATGAATGTCATTTGTGAAACCGGCGGCTTTGAAGGTCGTATTTTATTTGATGGAGAACAGATTGATATTGATTCTCCCAACAAAGCATTGGCGCTTGGTATGGGGATGGTGCATCAGGAATTTATGCTGATGGAGGATTATTCGGTTGCCGAAAATATAAAATTGAATAAAGAAAATATAAAGAAGGGCCCATTGTCTAAAGCTCTTCATGGTCAGTTGGCATTGCTGGATAAGGATGCAATAAGCAATGATGCGAGGCAGGCGCTTGGCCGTGTAAGGCTGAGTATTGATGAATGGCTTCCCGTAGCGGGTCTCCCGGTTGGAACAATGCAATTTGTGGAAATTGCAAAGGCCTTAGATAATGAGAATGTGAAGGTTTTAATTTTTGATGAACCAACAGCGGTTTTGACAGAATCAGAATCAAATATTTTGTTGGAGGTGATCAAAGAATTATCGGCAAAGGGGGTGGCATGCCTATTTATCAGCCATAAGCTAGAAGAGGTTTTAACTATATCAGATAATATAGTAGTGTTGAGAGACGGCTTTGTTGTGGGTGAATTTAAAAAGAAGGAAACAAACGCTCGCGCGCTGGCGGCATTAATGGTAGGACGTGAGATGTCGGATAGTTTGATTGATGTCAGGGACAAAACGAGGGAACCTGTTTTGATGTCAATTAAAAATTTGAAAGTGAACATGCCCGGAGAAAGAGTGGAGGATGTTTCTTTAGATATTCATAAAGGAGAGATATTAGGTATTTGTGGTTTGGCCGGATCTGGGAAACTGGGAATTTCAAACGGGATTCATGGTTTGTATGAAACGGAGGGTGAGGTTACCTACCTGGGAGAAAGACTTAATATTAAAAATACAAAGGGGGTTCTTGCAAAGAAAATTGCATTTCTTTCAGAGGACAGAAAAAAGGTTGGCTTAATGCTGGATGAAAGCATAGAGAAAAACTGCATCATGAGTAGCTTGGTCACAAGGTCCCGTTTCATTAAACGTTTTTTAGGAATAAAAATTCTTGATAAAAAAGAAAGTAAAAAGGTTACGGATGAGATGATAGAAGCTTTACATATTAAGTGTACAAACGGAAGTCAGCTTGTCGGAGCTTTAAGCGGAGGAAATCAGCAAAAGGTTTGTGTCGCATCCATGCTTTTGCAGCAGCCGGAGATGATTTTTGCATCTGAACCAAGTCGGGGCGTTGATGTTGGCGCCAAAAAATTAATTTTGGATTATTTAAAAAAACTTAATCGTGAAGATAACATTACAATTGTGGTAACATCCAGTGAATTAAACGAATTAAGAAGTATTTGTGATCGTATTGCTGTAATTGCAAATGGAAAACTTACGGGTATCTTGAGAGCGGATGAAGGAATGGAAATGTATGGAGTTATGATGATGAATGCCGTTCCTAAAACATCGGAAGGTGAGGCATAATGAAAACGAAATCAAAAATTAATGTAGAAAGATTAATCATTCCTGCATTTATTATTTTTATGTTGATCCTGCTTAAAGCAAATGGATTATCTGCGGGAGAATATGTAACGTTATCATTGCGCAGAACCGCAATGCTGATGATTATGGTTTTGGCAGTGGCGCCAACTATCTACAGTGGTGTCGGAATCAATTACGGCGTCACAATTGGTTTCGTCTGTGGCTTGGCAGGGGCTGTTTTAGGAATAGGTACAGGGACAACCGGACTCCCTTTAATGATTTTTTGTATAGGCTTCAGTCTTCCTTTTGCACTAGTAGCAGGATGTGCATATGGACATCTTTTGAATAAAGTAAAAGGAGCCGAGGATTTAATTGCAACCTATGCCGGCTATGCATTTGTTGCTTTCGGATCAATCATATGGATAGTATTAAAACCAAGCAGTGAAATTCTAAGATTTGCTAACGGAGATGGAATTCGTGTCCAGGTAGCACTGGATGGCCTTTTTAAAGATATTTTAACATTCTTTGCGCCTATTAATATCGGAAATTTGCAGATTCCGATTGGCTTTCTCTTGGTCACATTTGTTTTCTGCGGTGTTTTTGCACTTTTTATGAGATCGACGATCGGTATGAAAATTAAGATTGTTGGTCAGAACCCAAATTATGCTCGCTCAATCGGACTTAGTGTGGATTTTTATCGTGGCGTGAGTGTTGTAATTTCAACGGTTTTGGCTGCTGTCGGGATCTCCTTTTATGCGCAAACTTTTGGTTTTTACGAATTTTATTCCAATTATTTACAACTCGGATTTACTTGCGTAGCCGGTGTTCTGATTGGTGGAGCATCGGGGGTAAATGTAAGTATGTGGAATGTAATTTATGGTTGTTTTTTATATGAAACAATATTGACAATTAGTACGCCTGCTGCGAATGCGGTGATTCCATCAGGGTCAATGCCAGAAATTATCAGATTGCTGATTACAAACGGTGTTATCCTATACGCACTGACAAAGCAAGGAGGAAACGACTATGAATGAACATAATAAAAGCCATTTGATTGTGCGTGTAATAAATATATTTAGGCAGAATGCTATGGTTTGGTTCTTTTTCTTCTTGACCCTATTTTTGGCATTTTTTTCCGGAAATTCGTTGAATTCTATACTGGGAGATGCAAGCACCAGATTTTTTCGCAATATTTTATTGATTGCAGCGTTAGTTTTACCGATCATGTCAGGGGTTGGTTTGAACTTTGGTATTACACTCGGCGCAATGGCAGCCGAATTATCACTGGTTATTATTATGATATTTCAAATTGATAATCAGCCTTTATCCATTGTTTACTGGGTTGTTTTAACTGTTATTATATCTACTATATGCGGGCGTTTTTTGGCAGCGTTGTTCAATCGAACAAAAGGACATGAGATGATAGCGGGACTTCTGGTAGGATTTTTCGCAAACGGAATTTATGATCTGTTATTAATGGTTGTCTGTGGCGATATATTGAAGATAGATGTAAATGGACTGGCTTTACAAAAGGGTCTTCCGATTAAGGCGACCATCGGATTGTCAGATGCACTTACATTGGTTATGGATAAAGCACTCCCAATTGCATATTATTTTGTAGCTATTTTTGCGGAAATTATCATGATTATATATTTTGCAATAAAAATAATATCTTATTTGAGAAAAAAGAAAGATAAAAGCATAAGTAAATATCAGATTATAAAAATGATAGTGGGTATAGTGATCACAGTTATCCTGCTGGTGCTCTGTCTGACGAATGATTTGGTTCGTTCTGTGTTGGTGTCCACGGATATGCCGCTTGTTACAGCATTGTTTAGTATCGTTGTCATATATGCAATTTTCAGGCTCATGAAATCAAAGCTTGGTCATGATTTTACATCTATCAGAAATGATAGACACATTGCGGCATCGGTTGGTGTAGATGTAGATAAATGTAGAATTAAATCTATTATTTTATCAACTATTATTGCCGGTTTTGGACAGATTTTATATATTCAAAATCTTGGCACTATGAATACCTATATCATGCATAATACGGTAGCGACATACGCTATTGCGGCAATCTTGATCGGTGGAGCCACAGTTAAAAGTGCTAATATTAAAAATGTATTGATTGGAAATATCTTGTTCCAGATAATTTATGGATGTGCGCCAAATGCGGCAAAGATTTTAATGGGCAATTCTCAGTTGGGTGAATATTTCAGGGTTTTCCTATGTTATGCTATTATTGCAGTTGCTATTGTCAGCAATGCAGCGAGAGAAACAGAAGCACAAAAGAAAAGAGTTCAAAGGGGATAGATTTACTCCAATTATGTCATCTAAAAAAGGGGCTGTGAAAAAATGAAAAATCATTTTTCACAGCTTTTTCTTTTCTGAGTAAGATATCTTGTCCTTTAAAAAAGAGCATAAATCCCCCCCGCCCCATAGATAAGCGCATATATGGAGCTATGCTGTTTTTTGGAGAAGCTTAGCGGCGCCAGCAGAGGGTATTGATTTATGACACATACGGTCGCAATAAACATGGCAATGACAAAAGAAAGACTGATAAACAGTGGCTTCTATGATTTAGCCAAAGCTTATCAGTCTGTGCACATCAACTATTGAACGCGCCGTGCACTGAAGGGTATGCACGGTGCGGTGAGAGGACGAGAGATAATCACTCCCGCCTACTCTATTTACTAGAATAAAATAACGTCTTCTTTGTATTCTATTCCGTGACCGAATGCACCATTTAACAAAACCACTTTGACGGTAAATATACTGGCTGCATCTAACGATGCATATACTGCCTTTTCTTTCGCGCCAGCATCGTTTACATCTCCTCCGTTCTTTTGCCATTCTACATAATTTGTGAAGAATGCGGTAAGAAATGAATCACCAGCCCCCTGCGTATCAACTGCTTTTACAAGATTAGCATCACGATGATATATTTTTTCGCCCTCAGAGTACCAGGATCCTTCGCTGCCTCTGGTAGCGAGAACGCCCTTTGCACCGAATTCCAGAGCTTTTTTCATTTGATCCTTCATCTGTTCTAGGGAAATGTGAGAACAAGACATGATTGCATAATCGATATATTTACAATTAGCGCGAAAATACATATCGCTGTACTCGGTACTGAAGTCCATGCAGATTGGAATATTTGTATCGTGTAACGCTTCCAGATGCTGCTCTGTTCCTGCATATACACAGGTATGAATGAGATCATAGCTACTTATATACTCTAAATCTTTCTGACTGAGCAGAAGAAGCCGATTAAATCCCTCGCCCATGCTTCCTTCCATTTCCGGAAAAGTGCGTTCTCCGTCTACGATCAATACTGCCGGCCGCGGAGTGGCTCCGAACTGGATGTGACATCTGCTTGTATCGATTCCCATTTCATCTGCGACCGCAATGATATGTCTTGCAGCATAATCATTACTTACTAATCCGAGATATGCCGAGTCGTTCCCAAGCATTTTGGAATATGCAGAAAAATTAAAAGAACATCCGCCCGGATAAATTGTGTTGATGTGTGTGTAAAAGTCGGCAACATTGTCTCCTACACCAATTGTTTTGATTGCCATAAAAAATCCTCCTTGTTAATACAAATTATCAATCGACTTGTATTGACATTTGTATTATGTTGTATTATAATCAGTATATCAAATAACGACAAAATGTCAAGAAAATAATAGGAGGTTATTATGACAATTAGTTACATAGTTTTATTCTCAAAGGACATGGATGCTACTTTGGCAGTCTATAGTGAGGCAATCGGATTAGAAGTTAATGAGCGGTATCGCACTGAAAGCGGAGAAGATGTTGCATTCTTGGTTGAGAGAGGCGGAACACCTATGGTTGATCAGCCACTTTTGGAGATTGTTTGCCATCCGGACAAGGCAAAGGACTTATCCGGTATTTTTTTGGGCTTCGAAGTGAAGAATTTAGAAGAAATAGCTGAGAAGATGAAGAAGGCTGGAATGAAAGTAATAAATGAACCATATTCTCCGAGCCCGGGTGTAAAGATAATTACGATGACAGGACCGGATAATGAGACAATCGAACTTATGCAAAATTTGTAAAGAAAAGATGAGGAATATATTACATGCTCAAATAAAATCAAAAAAGAATTCTGATCGGCTGTTTTCGTTATTTGCAGCATTAACATGGGGATTTACTATGTGGTCTCGAACGGCCTTCAATTATTATACATCAGAATTAGGACTCAGTGCCTCTGATGCCGGAATGGTAAATTTTGTTACCTCAATCGGATGTACAATAAGCGCGATTGTATTATCGAAACTTGCAGATAAAAAAGGATGGCATAAACAAGTGCTGGCTGTAGGATTAATTACAGCCGGTATTATGCAATTATTATTGTCGGGATCTACATCATTTATTATGATGATTTTGTGGAGATTCTTGATGGGACTTGGAATTGGATGTGTTTATTCTTTGACGCAGGCAATTATAAAAGAAGCCAGCACACCGGAGAGATATTCTACCAATGCAGGAATTGTTGAAAATGGAGAAGCGGTGATCAGTACGATGATGGGACCCGTTATTATCGTATTTTTTATTACAAAGATTGGCTGGAGAAGGAGTAATATTTTACTGATCATACCGGTATTATTAATAGCGATTGTTTGGCTGATTATTTGGAGAAAAAGTGGAGAAAACAAGGATAATTACCCAAATAAGAAAGAATCAAAAATTTATTTTAAAGATCTTCTGGGCATTCATAATATGAGATTATGCATTTTTCTCGGAGTTCTCACATTAACAGGCATTTGGACGATGTATATTTACTGCCCGATGTATTGGACGCAGTCAGCAGGATTTTCGGATATTAAAATGAGTCAAATCATGACCGGTATGGGTTTGGCAGCTATGTTATGGTGTTTGATTCTCCCTGCTTTATCAAATAAAATTGGGAGAAAAAAGGTGACGGGTATTTTTTCCGCTATTAGTGCACTTACATTTTTGCTGCTATTTCTAGTGCCGGGTACTATCATCTCTATGATAAGCTTTATTGTATTTGCGGGATGTCCGTTTTCACTTTCTTTATTTTTTATGGCAATTATTGCAACAGAAAGTGTCGGACCTAAAAATGCCGCATCCGCAATCTCGATTGTTAATGCTTCCAGTGAAATATTAGGAGGGGCAGTTTGTCCATTACTGGCAGGGTATTTATCAGATCGTTTTGGGGTCAAAATGGCAATGCTGTTTGCTGCTATATGTATGGTGTTGGTATTGCTTATTACTACACAGCTGAATGAAACCGCACCAAATTTGAAACACAAGGAGGTAGTACAATGAAAGTATGTATTGTGGGTACCGGGTCTCAGGGAACTGGACTGGCAGGCCTTCTGGCAATGGAGGAAGATGTTGAACGCCTTGTAATTGCAGATTACAGTGAAAAAAATCTAGAAATAGCAAAGGAACTGGTAGATAGTCTGGGAAACAAAAAAAAGGTAAAAGATTTTCAGATCCAAAGAGTTAATGCCGGTGATGCTGATGATGTGGCAAGAGTCATTAGAGGCTCAGATGTGGTGTTTAATGGAATTATTCCTAAATTCAATATTAGTATTATGAAAGCTTGTATTCAAGAAAAATGTCATTATCTTGATCTGTTTGCGTCTCCTTATGAGGGAAAGGGTATTGCGAAGGAAGAAACAATAGGTGCCCAATTTGAATTGAATAGTGAATTCAAAAAGATTGGAAAGCTTGCCTTACCCAGTGTGGGTATGTCTCCGGGATGGACCAGCTTGGCGTCGGAATATATGATGGATACTATGGATGAAGTTGAGGATGTCATTATTCGTTGGGGAGATTTTATCGACACGGATGAATTCATTGCTCCCATATCTCCGATCACAATTTTTGAGGAATGGTTTGGTTCTCCATCTCCTATTCGAACAGAAAATGACAAACCCGTAAAGGTTGATTTATTAGGAAGTGAAGAGGAATTTCTATTTCCGGAACCAATTGGAAATAGAAAAATATATACTGTGACCGCACATCCTGATATTGTTTTGATTCCAATGTTTTGTAATAAAAAAATTCATATTTGTGAGGAAAAAGGAGGAATTTTCCTTTCGGGAATGAATATGAAAGATATTTGGATTAAGGCAATTCAGCAGGCAACGGCGAAGCAGGGAGATGAAAAAGAGAATATCAATATGATGCAAGAATTTTCTAAAGTATTTATATCGCCGATGGAATATGGCAGCCTCCTTAAAGAAGGAAAAATTCGTGATCATGCGGTATGTTTTTCCTGCGAAGTGACGGGATGGAAAGATGGGGGTAAGATCAGCCATATTTGCTATTATACTTCTACCTTGAAGGAAGCAGTGAAGCATCTTCCATGGGCATCTCCGGCAGTATATGGAACAATAGGAGGTATGCCGATAGAACTTGTTTTGGCACTTGGCAGAAATGAAATCGGCCAGACAGGAGTAAGGTCTGTTGGAAATTTGGGAATTGCCGAAAAGTTGAATAAATCAATGGCAAAAAGGGGACAGATATTAACAGAAAAGATTGAACGAATTATTGTTTAATAGAATATTCGAATTATACAGTCCCTTTTTTGAGATATATAATCTCCTTCATAAAATAATTCAAGCCAAGCCTGCAACATCCGGGTTTGGCTTGGAATTATTGCATGAATCTTAATAACCTATCTGTGTGTGGATTTAAACATTTATGCTGAAGGAAATCCTTTTATATAGCAAACATTAATTAGGAATGCAGTTGCGTGGAACAGCGGGTCAATATTTTATCGGACTTTCGATATTTGTCAGAAGAATACTGCTGATCATGAGGAAGAGGTCATTTCCGTATTCCAAAGCCCAGCGGTTCTAATCTGCATATCTTCATAGGTCTGGAAGAAGTATTCGCAGGTGGATGTATTGATCAGTGCAGTGTATCTTGTATAATCATAGGTGTCCCGGTTGCTTTCAACAGCGCCTTTCGGAATCGAAACATTTCCTAAAATATGAAAACCCGCGGTGATTGCATCTTTCCCATTCTGGGGCTTGGGCAGATGTGTTTTGAGATAAGCGGTCCGTACAAAGCGATCCGGAGAAGTGAAGCCCCCCGGTAAAACAGAAGTTCCGCCTGCCTGCCCGAAAGGAGTCAGCACAGTGCCGCCCCACCGGGCTTCCTCTGTCTGATGCGGGGAAGCCTCCATATAATTTTTCAAGTTTGTCATGTGCCAGGAAAATCCGGGGCTGTTAGACATGACGCCGATGGAATTATTAATAACCTGCGGTCCGGCGGCTGTGGGTTCGATGACTGCGCATGCGCCGCTTTTGTCTGCCGCTATCCAATGAAGAGGTGCCACGCTATTTGTAACGGGATCTGTGATACCGACAATGGTGATGTCCTTCAGCAGTGCGGGAAGATCTTTTACGGCGGCACAATTGCCGAGAAGATAATGAAGGAGGGCAACCGATGAGACCGGTATTGCATCGTAATGTGCAGCCTGCGTATTATATTGGGCATAACCCTTGTTAAACAGAGCTGCTGCGGCAAAGCCTTTTTCATTCACACCGTCAAAAACTCCAAAAATACCATCCATTTTCTGGGCAAGACAGATAAATTTATATAAATCTTTAAATTGATCATCACTCAGGCAGTTATCCCATACATAAGAGCTGGGTATAATATAAAATTGCGGGGCAATATCATAGGAAAAGTCCATTGTTCTTCCTAAAAATAGTTCCTTTGATTCTGATTGCAGGGTTATTGCCGTGCACATAGCGGTCTCCTTTTGTATACGGTTACTATCAATATATGAAAATTGGCTGGAAATGTGCGCATTCTTTCAAATGTCAAACAATGGAAACATGATATTTTTTCAGCCAATAGTCGATCTGCAGAAGGTAGGCAATCTGCTGCGGCCCTGCCATCAACTGTCCGTACCAGGGTTTACCATAGTCCGAGGGAGAGGCCAGAAAGGCGTTTACCTTATTTTCATCTATCAGGGCATGAATGGGTGCATTTCGATCGGATAAAACGTCTAAAAGTCGGTTGCCCAGCATTTTTTCATAGTCGGGATGATAGGTTTTGGGATAGGGACTCTTTTTGCGATAAAGGATTTCGTCGGGAATAAGTCCTGCACCCGCTTCCCGTAAAAGGCCCTTTACAAGGCCGTTGTGTGATTTCATATCCCAGGGGACATTCCAAATATATTCAACAATACGATGGTCTGCAAAGGGAACACGGGCTTCCAGACCGGAATACATGCTGCAGCGATCCATGCGCTCAAGCAGAGTTGCCATAAACCACTTGAGATTGAGATAGGCAATTTCACGGCGGCGTGCTTCCGTAGAATTTTCTCCGTTAAGAAGCGGAGTTTCCCCGACCGATTTTTCATAGGTGGACTGTACATAGCCGAAGAGATCAATCGAGGAAAGCAAATCCTTTGACAGCAGCTGTGTCCTTGTCTGCATATCCCTTGACCAGGGAAACGTATTGGCTGACATCATTTCTTCCTTATGAAACCATGGATAGCCTCCGAATATTTCAATAGGTGTTACATGATAACATCCACATGCCGCTTCTGTCATAATAAAATTTGTCCGTCCCATATACTCATATAAAAGAGTGTGCGGTGGTTATATGTCTGTTAAGAAAGAGTATTACATCGAGAATACACATATTATCATCAAAGATGATAAGGTGCGCGCGGACTGCAAAAACAGCATTCTCGAGCTTGTTGTCACAGCGGCAAAAACCGCATTGCCGAGCCGGTCTGAAGGTGCCGTCACTTCTGATGATGAATGAAGGCAGATATGTTATTTATCTTAGAAAATCCCGTGCGGATGCGGAAGCGGAAGCTCGCGGAGAGGGAGAAACCCTGCTTAAGCACGAAAGAACACTGCTGGAACTTGCGGTACGCAAGAAACTTATAATTATTGCTATTTACCGGGAAATCGTCTCCGGGGATACCATTGCCGCCCGCCCGCAAATGCAGCGGCTGCTGTCCGAGGTTGAAGCGGGAAAATGGGACGGTGTTCTTGTCATGGAAATTGAACGTTTGGCCAGAGGGGATACCATTGACCAAGGAATTATGGCGCAGACTTTCAAGTACAGCGGTACAAAAATTATTACGCCGAACAAAGACTATGATCCCCAGGACGAATTTGATGAGGAATATTTTGAATTTGGTTTATTCATGTCACGTCGTGAATATAAAACGATCAACCGCCGTTTACAGCGCGGGCGCGAAGCGGCGGCACGGGAAGGACGGTATCAAGGCAGTCGTGCGCCATATGGCTATGAACGTATTCGCAATAAGGAGAATGCTCCGACATTGCGGATCATTCCCGAGCAATCGGAGGTTGTTAAGCTCATATTTGAATACTATGTACATGGAGAAACCAGAATGGGAGGTGAGCTTCGCCGCCTTGGAATACAAGCCATTGCGCGGAAATTGAACGAAATGAAAATTATCCCTGCAACACATGATTATTGGCAGAAGGAAACAGTGAAAAATATTTTGACAAATCCGGTGTATATCGGAAAAATTCGTTGGGGCTACAGAAAGAAGCAAACAAAAATTATAAATGGCAAAAGAATATCCACCCGCCCGATCCATGCCGGCAACGATTATATTTTGGCAGATGGACTGCATGATGCAATTATTGAGGAAGCTGTTTTCAATCGTGCGCGGGAACTTCTTGCAGAGCACTCATCTGTCTCTGTAGGCTATAAGAGGAATATAAAAAATCCGATGGCAGGATTGATTATCTGCGGAAAATGCGGACGAAAAATGACGTTTCGGAAAGCTTCTGATCAAAAGAAAAAAGAATACCTCATCTGTCACAGCCGTGAGTGCTGCAATGTGTCTGCACCGATTGGTTTAGTGGAGGAGCGGTTAACTGCGGCACTGAGTGATTGGCTGGAAAATTATAAACTCGATTGGGCACAGCCAAAGATAAGTCGGGAACATACGGTGATAACTAATCTGCTGGAGGAGGCGATTGAACGCAATTGCACAGAATGTAAAGAGCTTACAATGCAATTGTCGAACACTTATGATTTGCTGGAACGCGGCATCTATACAACGGAGATTTTTCAAGAACGCTCGCAGGCTATAAGGAGAAGAATTGGACAGATCGAATCCGAACTGGCCGATCTCCAAAATGAATTGGATCAGGAAAAAAATACAACGGCACAAACAAACGAAATTATCCCCAAACCTGAAAAGATCATGGAAGTGTATGATGCACTGAAAACACCCGGAGAAAAAAACCGCCTTCTCAGAGAGATTCTCGAGAAAGCGGTTTATGTGAAAGAAAAAAGCGGAGCCTATCGTGGAATTTCAACAGATGAATTTGAGCTGACGATTTATCCGAGGCTTTAGAGCAGCTTATTATTCAAGTGTAAATTGACTCACTAAATCGCGCATTGCCTTAGACTGTGCCGCAAGCTCTTCACTTGCCGAAGAGCTGTTCTCTGCGGTGGCGGCGGTTTCCTGAATCACTCCTGAAATCTGAGTTAAGCCTACCTGGATTTGCTCAACTGCGATGGACTGTTCATTAGTGGCCTCTGAAATTTCATTTACGAGCTGTGATGTTCTCTTTGACATATCGTCAATCCGTTTAAACACTTCCGCAAGCTGTACGGAAACCTTCTGCCCGTCACTGATTGACTGTATGCTGTTATTGATAAGAGCTGCTGTTGCCTTCGCTGCCTCGGCGGATTTTGCAGCCAGATTTCTTACCTCGTCCGCGACAACCGTAAAACCCTTTCCGGCCGCACCCGCGCGAGCTGCCTCAACGGAAGCGTTAAGTGATAAAATATTGGTCTGAAAGGCAATGGCATCAATTACCTTGATAATTTTAATGATTTCATTGGATGATGTTTGGATATGATCCATAGTTGCAAGCATATCGTTCATATTGGTGTTGCCTTTTTCGACCTCGTCGGCAGATTCGTTTGACAATTTCTTTGCCACATCGGCATTTCCTGTAGTCAGCTTGATTTTTTCGCTGATATCACTGATAGAGGCAGTCAGCTCCTCAATTGCTGCAGCCTGCTGTGTGGAACCGGAGGCAAGCGTTTGAGCCGCATTTGCCACCTCATCGGCACTTGAGTTGACCTGGTTGGATGCAGTGTTTATCTCCAGAAGAGTGCCTTTTAAGGATTCTGAAATATGGATCAGCGCTTCTTTGATAGGAGCAAATTCACCGATATATTCCTGCTCGAGCGTGATAACCATATTTCCATTCGCCATCATGTTCAACTCTAAAATAATTTCATTAATATAATCAATATACTGGTTTAGTCGTTTTAAAATATTGTCGGTAGACTTGGCGAGCCTGCCAACTTCATCCTTGGACATCATAGCGGGATCAATATCAATATTAAATTCGCCCTCGGAAATTCTGTCAGTTATTTGTGTTACATATTCTAAATGTTTACGCAGAGAATCTGAAATTGCAAAGCTTACCAATACACTGATTGTTAAGGCAGCACCAATAATAATAAACAATATAACAGTTGTTTGATTGTTGGTGTCAAGGGCAACCTGGAGAGATTCGTTATATTTATTATCGGCATACGCCTTAGTTGTACTTGTAGTGGTTTCATATGCATTGTAGGCATCCGTGATCTTTTCAACAGCACTGTTTGCGGTACTATTAGGATCAGCCTGCTTTGCACTTATGATATCCTGTTCAAACACTTCAAATAATTCATCGGCCTTGCTTAACTGTTCGGTGATAATGGCTTTTAATTCCTCATCGGATTCCGCAGAGTTTAGCCAGGTTTGATGGACTTCTATGTAGGCGGCTTTGAGTTCGTCATAGTCTGCTTTGAGTTCCTCTAATTTAGTGTTATCAGTCTCCAATGTGTAGGCTAATGCAGAGGCATAAATTGCGTCGATACTTCCTGCGTGGCTCGTAATCTCTGAACGCATTTTTAAGGTGTCTGCTAAATCGTTATAAATAACATATTTGCGGTCTTCACTGATTTGTGTGCGTTCCATGGAGATCACGGTCAGCCCCCATGTGAAAAAAATCAAAATTACTGCAGTTAACGAAATTACTAGCAATTTCCAAAAAACAGGGATGTTTCTTAATAAATTACGCATAACGATTACTCCTAACTTTAATTTTGGTATTTTTTTAATCTTTTATTAACAAAATATTTACATAAAAACACTTTATAAAATTATATCGACAATAATAATCAAAACTTTAGGGATTTATTGATATATTTTACAAAATATTATATTTTTTTGCAATTTTCTATACCGATGACTGTTATCATGTAAAGCCTGATTCGTCGGCGCATTCCCCGGTAAGCGTCACTTTATTCCGGTAAGAAACCTCTTTGCAGAAGTAGAGCAGAGAGGATTCCACATCCGCCATGTTCGGAAGATCCCGTGCATCAACGGCGTCGTACAGATGATCGGCCAGATCAGTGTTATTGCATTCAAGGTACGTATGCCGGCTGTTAACGGCATCAGCCATAATCGTAACATAAGGGCGGTCACGCGATGGCTGAAAGGAATTGGGTTTGAAATTTTTTTCATTATCTATAAAATCAAACGAATACGTATCTAATTGTTTCCCTTCAGTTTTCAATTCCCCGGCGCAGATTGCAGTGATAAGGCTGGAATCAATACCGCCCGACAGAAAGGTACAGATAGGAATGTCGGAGACCATCTGCCGTTTTACTGCGTCCTTCAAAAGGTAAGCGGTCTTTTCCACCGTTTCCGCAAAGGAATCCTCATGTGGTGCACTGATAAGCTTCCAGTAGGGATCCTCACGGATGCCTCCGGAATCAAACAGAAGAAAGCTCCCGGGAAGAACCTCCCTGACATCCTTGAATACGCCGAGCCCGGGAGTTCTGGCCGGGCCGAGACCAAATATTTCACAGAGTCCGGCTGCATCGACGCGGGGCTGAAAGCCCGGAAATTCAAAAAGGGCTTTGATCTCTGAGCCAAAGAGGAGCGTGTTGTCGGTAAGTGCATAAAATAAAGGCTTGACGCCCATCCGATCCCTGACGAGGCAGAGCGTGTGATGGTTTTCGTTCCATATTGCAAATGCAAAGATTCCATTCATCTGACGAATGAAGTCAATGCCTAACGTCATATAACCCATCAGCACAACCTCTGTATCACAGTGTGTTTCAAAACGGCAGCCCATAGTAAGGAGCTGCTTTTGCAGCTCCTTCGTATTATAAAGCTCACCGTTGTAAACGATTGTATAAGTGCAGCCATCCTTGCTTCTTGTCATAGGCTGTTGACCATTTGACAAATCGATGATCGAAAGGCGTCTGTGCGCAAGTCCGGCCTGTGCGGAAAGGAAGTCGCCTTCTTCATCTGGTCCTCTGTGCTTGATGGCTTGCTTCATGCGATTCAGCACGTGCTTCCACCTTGCCTCCTCTTTCATAAAATCAGTATTCAGATTGCAAAAACCCGATATACCACACATTTAAGTCTCCGTTTCTCCGTATCATTGCGGAATAAGTCAAACATTAGTTACTGTTATCCTGCGGCAGCAGGGGCGTAAGGACAAGCGGCTGCAGCTGCCGGCCTTCCAAAGCCTCATGAATGGCGGGAATAAGCAGGCTGAAGTCGGAAACCATGGAATTTGGCTTGCCAAGATAGTTATCCTGACCAAAGGGCACAAAGTAGATGTTCTTTGTATTAATTAACATTCCAATATTTTTTAAGTTATTACTGAGTGCATCATTGGTGGATAATGAGATGACGATCGGTTTATTGTTTCTTAACAGTCCTTTTACAGCCATTAAAACTGTGGAGTCGGTAATTGCGTTGGCCATTTTTGCCAGAGTATTGCCGGTACAGGGAGCAACGGCAATGATATCAAGCAAGTTGTTCGGCCCCAGCTTTTCGGCTTCCGTAATCGCAGCCACAGGCTTATTTCCTGTAATTTCTTCCGCTTTTTTAAGAAAGTCGTCCGCATTTCCGAATCTGGTATCCGCACATTGGGAATACTCGGAGAAGATTGGATAGACATTAGCTTTTTCTGCCACAAGCCGTTCCATCTGCGGAAAAACTTTATGAAAGGTACAAAAGGAACCGGTGAGAGCAATGCCCACATTTTTTCCTTCAAGATTCATGGAATTTCTCCTTTCTCATCAACAGGATAATTTCATCTGCCAAAATATCTGCGGAGCTTTTGGGAGATATTTTTCCGGGAAGTCCGGAGCAGAGCTTGACCTTCAATCCTCTTTGTTTTGCATAGCCATAGTCAATACCGCCGGGAGCCGAGGAAATATCAATAATAACGGCTTCCTGCTTAAGCAGGGCAAGGCGGTCCTGATCCAGCACAAGGGCGGGGATTGTATTGAAAATAAAATCAAAGTCCGCAAGGCCGTCCTTATCCGACAGAGGAATTCCTCTGAAGCCGGAGGCCTGTGCAAAGGCCAGAGCTGCTTCCGATCTGGCAGCCACCGTAACAATGGCATCCAGACCTTTTAGTTTTTCCGCAAGAGTTCTGGCGCACCGTCCATAACCCATAACCAGACAGCTGCTTCCGTGAAGATTTTTGTCACTGGTCAGAATTGCTTCCATGATGCTGCCCTCCGCGGTGGCAACGGAGTTGAGAATTGCTATTTTTTCATTCTTCATAAGATCATAATAAGGAATTTTTCTGTCCTCACAAAGATCGGTCAGTTCCGGAGGGATGATCCCTCCGACCAAAAAGTGACTGCTGTTCAACAGACCGGGCAGTGACAGGACTGTCTGTTTAGAATCATTTGTAAAAGGAATCGGTCCGATCAGGAGCGGGCAGCGCTGAGTAAGCTCTTCCAATGAAAGTGCCGTGATGCAGCCGTCTCCCTGCATAGTTTCGGGCAATCGGTACACGGTTACCGGATATCCTTTTTGCAAAAACAACTTTGCCAGATATACGTGGCGCCGGTCGCCGCAAAAAATCCCAATTTCTGTCTTTTTCATACATTTTATTTCCTCCCTATCCTACATTATATGGACTGGGATAAAATTTGTGCTTTGCCGAAAGTTCTTGTAATAATTAATAAAAAATGAGACAAATAGGAATATTTTTTAGTAACTAAATAATATTGTTTTTTTGTTTAATTAGTATAAAATAAATAGTGAGGTGATTCTATGAATTCAAGAAATGAGTTGATTAAAAAGTTTCATCAGGCTGTTAATATTATGCTTTGCGATATTAAGACTTCAAGATGTTACGGAACAGAACATTCGCTGACGTTTTCTGATATTTCCTTTTTAAAATGCGTGGAGAGAAATGAAAAGGCAAAAGCGGGAGAAATATCGAGGTATCTCGGAATTACAAACGGTGCGGTTGTTCAGCTTGCAAGGAAGCTGGAGAGAAAAGATTATTTGGAAGCATATCGTATGGAAGGAAATAAGAAAGAAGTATACTACCGTTTGACAGAAAGCGGGAGAACTGCATGCGGAGGATATGACGAATATAATGAGGATACCGATGCACTGATTGAGACAACGCTTAAGGGACTTGATGAAAAGACAATTCGGGCGGTCATAGCTATGTTTGATGCCATCATTAATGGAATTAAGCTGAAGAAAGGCTGTTATATCAAAATTACAGCGGAAAAAACGGAGCAGGAATCAAAACCGGAAGGAAGGTGTGAAAAATGCAAAAGAACTTACTAGAGGTAAGCGGCTTGCATGCTTATGCAGAGGAAAAGGAAATCTTAAAGGGGGTAGACTTGAAGATACGGCCCGGAGAAGTACATGTTTTGATGGGACCAAACGGCGCAGGCAAATCAACGCTCGCCAATGTAATTATGGGAGATCCCCGTTATTTGGCGCAGGAGGGAAGCATTTTGTTTGAAGGGGAGGAGCTTCTTGGTAAGAAACCGGATGAAAGAGCCAGAAGAGGGATCTTTTTATCATTTCAGGCACCGGAGGAAATTCAGGGAGTTACGCTGGAAAACTTCTTGAGGGCCTCCAGAGCAGCCTGTACCGGTAAACCGGTTAAGCTGTTTGCGTTTAAAGAGGAATTGAAAAAAAATATGGAAGAGCTTGGAATGGATGCCTCTTATGCAAAGCGTTATTTAAATGTGGGCTTTTCCGGAGGAGAAAAAAAGAAAAGCGAAATTTTACAGCTTGCGATGATGAAGCCGAAGCTTGCCATTCTTGATGAAACGGATTCCGGACTTGATGTGGATGCCGTCAAGCTGATATCGGAAAATATCGCGCGTTTTCGGAATGCGGATAATGCAATGCTGATCATCACCCACATTACTAAAATTCTTCAAAATCTGCCGGTTGATTATGTTCATATACTGGCCGATGGGAAGATTGTAAAAACAGGAGATGCTTCCATTGTGGACACGGTTATACAGGAGGGCTTTTCCTCTGTACTAAATAACTGATAAACGGGGGTGATTTTAATGGAAAGACAAAAGACCGTGGTGGAAGATATTTCGCGCGAGCTTTATGATATCAAAAATGCGGATGTTGCGCGTCTTAAAACAGAAAAGGGATTGACAGAGGAGATCGTCCGTGAGATTTCCGGGCAAAAGAACGAGCCGGCCTGGATGCTTGCCGGCCGGCTGAACGCACTTAAGATCTATCATGAAATTAAGATGCCCGGCTGGGGGCCTTCCCTGTCTGAACTGGATATGGATCAGATTGTGGCTTATGTAAGACCGGATGCGGATAGGAAAAGCGATTGGAGTGAAGTTCCTAAGGATATCAGGGACACCTTCGAACGGCTGGGAATCCCCAAAGCGGAGCGGGAGTCTCTGGCGGGCGTAGGAGCCCAGTATGATTCGGAAGTCGTCTACCATAATGTGAAGGAGGAATTGCTGAGTCAGGGCGTCATTTATACCGACATGGAAAGTGCCGTACAGGAATATGAAGATATTGTACGTGAACTGTTTATGAAGCTGGTACCTCCTACGGATCATAAATTTGCGGCTCTGCATGGCGCGGTCTGGTCAGGGGGATCTTTTGTTTATGTGCCAGAGGGTGTTCAGGTAACCATTCCCCTGCAATCCTACTTCAGACTCAACGCACCGGGAGCAGGGCAGTTTGAGCATACGTTGATTGTGGTGGAAAAAAATGCCGGACTGCACTTTATTGAGGGCTGTTCGGCACCGAAATACAATCAGATTAATCTTCATGCAGGCTGTGTGGAATTGTATGTGAGAGAAAATGCAAAGCTCAGATATTCAACGATTGAAAACTGGTCAAAGAATATGATGAATCTGAATACGAAGCGGGCCTCCGTAGAAAAGAACGGAACGATAGAATGGATTTCCGGGACATTCGGTTCACATGTCACAATGCTTTATCCTTCCAGTATTTTAATAGGAGAGGGCGCAAAATCGGAATTTACGGGAATTACATTTGCCTCGGCGGGTCAGCATCTGGATACGGGTACAAAGGTTGTACATGCGGCGAAGAATACTTCGTCCACGATTAATTCCCGTTCTATATCCAAGGACGGCGGAGAATCAATTTACAGAAGCTCTGTCACGATCACACCAAAGGCGACGGGAGCAAGGTCCTCTGTAATTTGTGAGTCACTCATGATGGACCGTAAATCAAGGGCCGATACGATACCGGTCATGGATATCCAAAATGATCAGGCTGATATCGGTCATGAGGCGAAGATCGGGAGAATCAGTGATGAGGCAGTTTTTTATCTTATGACAAGGGGACTTTCAGAAGAAGAGGCAAAGGCAATGATCGTAAGGGGCTTTGTAGAACCGATTGCAAAAGAGCTGCCGCTTGAATATGCGGTGGAGATGAATCGCCTGATTGCGATTGAGCTGGAAGGGACGATTGGTTAGGAGGCGGCAGTATGATAACGCAGGTAAATAGGGTTGACAGAATGCAGGAAAAAACATGGTCATGGCTGGATGTAAATACGGCTCAACTGCATTTGTATGCACAGGACGAAAAAAGAGAAAAAGGAATCAGGGTGGAGGCGCCCGATGGAATTGAGATCATACAGGATTTCTCGGAGGTTTCTTTTCCGAAAGCTGCCGAAGGCTTTCTGACGGATCAGAACAGTAACAGGTTTTTTGAAGAACATTCCAAGCTTCGTTATTATATCAGAATACCGGAGCAGTATAGGGGAGAGGCACCTGTCAGGATTATTTTTGAGGCAGAGGAAGAAGGCTGTGTCATAGACGAAGATATTGTGATTGAAGCACAGGAGAAAAGTGAGGCATCCGTCATTTTTCAGTATCGGTCAAAAAATGAAAATGTATGCTTTCACAGCGGAAGAACAAGAGTCCTTGTACGTGAAAATGCTTCACTGAAGCTGGTTAAGGTACAGCTGTTTAATGATGGGACAGCGCATCATGATACAGTTCAGGGAATCGTCGAAAAAAAAGGAAGTTTGAGCCTGGTACAGGCGGAGATGGGTTCGGCAGGAGCTGCTGCGGGGTGGAATGTGCTGCTGGCAGGAGAGGAAAGCCAGGCTGATTTGGACATTCTCTATTTGGGGGAAAAGGAAAAAAAGCTTGATTTTACAAGCAGGGTAGAACTGCGCGGACAAAAAACAGGAAGCCGGGTTCGGGCAAAAGGAATTCTGCTTGGAAAAAGTAAAAAAATATTCCGAGATACGCTTGATTTCATCAGCGGAGCCAAGGGAGCTGCGGGAAGGGAAGAAGAGGATGTGCTGATGCTTGCGGATACAGTCAGAAATATTTCGGTTCCGCTGTTGTTTTGCGGAGAGGATGATGTGCAGGGCGAGCATGCCGCCACCTCCGGCCGGCCGAATGAAAGCATTTTATTTTATCTTATGAGCAGGGGACTTAGCGACGCAGATGCAAGGATGCTCTTGGCGGAATCAAAGTTTGCTGCCGCTCTTGACAAAATGGACGACAAGGCGCTGAAGGAAGAAATAGTAACCTTTTTAAGGAAATCAATAGAAAGGGATGGATACGATAATGGCTGATTACAGAAAGGATTTTCCGCTTCTTCATAACGATGATGAAAAAGGAAGGGGCATTGTGTATCTGGACAGTGCGGCGACAACGCAAAAGCCTTTTTGTGTATTGAAGGCAGAAGAGGAATATTACAAATATAAAAATGCCAATCCCCACAGAGGAACGTATGATCTGAGCATCGTTTCGACAAAGGTGCTTGAGGATGTACGGGAAAAAGTAAAGAGGTGGCTTCATGTACCAAAGGACAGTGAAATCATTTTCACAAAGAACGCCACCGAAGGGTTGAATCTTGTTGCCTATAGCTACGGCCTGAATTTCGTGTCTGCCTCAGATGAGATTGTTGTAGCAGTTTCGGAGCATCACAGCAACCTTGTTCCGTGGCAGATGGTTTCAAAAACCAAAGGCGCGGCTCTTACTTATCTGTATTTGAATCAGGAGGGCAGGCTCACAGTCAAAGAGGCGGAACAAAAAATCACGGATAGAACAAAGCTGGTGGCGGTTGCACAGGCATCTAATGTGACCGGCTGTATTAATCCGTTGCGGGAAATCATTGATTTGGCTCATAAGAGAGGAGCTGTTGTCGTAGTGGACGGGACACAGGGGGCGCCTCATCTGGGAGTGGATCTTGAGGAATTGGATGCGGATTTTTATGCGTTTTCGGGACATAAAATGCTGGGACCGACAGGCATCGGAATTTTATATGGAAAGAAACAATATTTGGAGCAAATGCCGCCGTTTCTTTATGGGGGCGATATGATTGAATATGTGGAGGAGCAGTCTGCGACTTATGCGCCCATTCCGCAAAAATTTGAGGCGGGAACACACAATATGGGGTCGATAGCAGGCTTGGGAGCCGCGCTTAACTATCTGGAAGCGGTTGGCATGAAAACTGTGGGTGCAATTGAAAAGGAGCTTACCGGATATTTGCTGGAAAAGCTTGCGGAAATACCGCATGTTCAGATTATCGGACCGTCTTCGGCTGAAAATCGTATCGGTGTCGTTCCTTTTACGGTAGAGGGGGTTCATCCCCATGATGTGACAACGGTATTAAATAAGGATCAGATCGCAATCCGGTCAGGAAATCATTGTGCGCAGCCCCTGCATCGTTATCTTGGACTTGCGGCGACATGCCGTGCAAGCGTGTATCTTTATAATACGAAGGAGGATATCGAAAGGCTTGCGGAAAGCTTAAAGGGAGTGAGGAGGTGGCTGGGATATGGAGCTTGATGAATTATATACCGATTTAATATTGGAATACAGCCGCTCGGATGCTTACAGGAAACCGCTCCTTCATCCGAATGTGAGGATGAGAGGGGTAAATCCGAGCTGCGGAGATAACATAGAGCTGGAATTACAGGTGGAGGATAACCTTATCAAGGAAGTGGCCATTTTGGATACAGGCTGCGCAATCTCTCAGGCTTCGGCTGCCATGATGGCTGAGCTGATTGAAGGAAAGACAGTGGAGGAGGCAAAAAGTCTGGCCGAAACCTTTATCGGAATGATTCAGAAGACAGTGACACAGGAGGAGCTGTTAAAGGTGCTTGAGGAGGCAAGGGCTTTTCAAAATATAGGAAATATGCCGGCCAGGGTGAAATGTGCGGTGCTTTCATGGCATACGCTGCAAGAGGCATTACAGGAATAATTAATAGGAGGAGAAGCTTGGATTACAAGATGTTAGTGATTGACGATGACAAGGAGTTATGCGCCTTAATCAGACAAAGTGTAGTAAAAGAGAACATAAATGTGGATTGCTGCTATTCGGGTACGGACGGACTGATACTGCTTAAAGAAAACGTTTACCAGCTGATTCTTTTAGATGTGATGATGCCTGGAATGGACGGTTTTCAGACGATGGAGAAAATAAGAGAGACAAGCAGCATCCCCATTCTTATGCTGACCTCACGAAACGACAGCATGTCGAAGGTGCGGGGGCTTCGTTCGGGGGCGGATGATTATTTAACAAAGCCCTTTGACATGGAAGAGCTGATTGCCCGGATTATTTCTTTGATACGCAGGTACACACGTTTTAATTCAGTGAACAGTTATTCCGGGCGCCTTACCTACAAAGGGCTGACGATTGATTTTGACAATCGAAGTGTCACCACGCAAAACGGCACATTTGAATTGCCTCCAAAAGAATTTGATCTTTTGCTGTTCTGTGCGAAAAATCAAGGAAGAATTTTAACAAAACAGCAGATTTATGAGGAAGTTTGGGGAGAACCTTATTTCTATGATGACAGCAACATCATGGCTGTTATCAGCCGCCTCCGGAAAAAGATAGAGCTTGAATCCGCTGCCCCTCTTTATCTCCAGACGGTAAAAGGAATCGGCTATCGTTTCAATAAGGAGGTATAGCTGATGCTTTTGAATATGATTTACGGCATATTGGTTTGCTCACTTCTCCTGTTTGGGATTATTTGTTTCATGAAACTGATCGGTGTCAAAAAACAGCTGCAGCTTATGACAGATGTTCTGAATGATATCCGGGCAGGAAACGGAAACCGAAAAATCCTTGCAACAGACAAGGAACTGACTGCGGAGCTTTCTTTTCAGATCAATGATATTGTTTACGCTTACGAGGAACAGCTTTCACAACTGCGAACAGCAGACGAAGCAAATCGTCAGCTTATGACCAGCCTTTCTCATGATGTGAGAACACCTCTTACGACACTGCTGGGTTATCTGGATGCTGTTCACAGAGGGACTGTTACCGGAAAAGAGCGCGAGGAATATCTTGAAGTTGCGAGACAAAAGGCACATGATCTGAAAGACTATATCACTGTTTTATTTGACTGGTTTAAGCTGAACTCCAGTGAGTTTTTATTAGTAATGGAACGGGTGGAACTTTCGGAGCTGACACGCAATATTCTGAAGGACTGGATTCCTGTTTTTGAAGAAAAGAATCTGGAGTATGAAATTGAAATTCCCGAAGAGCCGGTATTTGTCAGGATAGATTCGGACGGATATGCCCGTATCATCAATAATTTAGTGCAAAATGTTATGACCCATAGTCATGCCGAAAACATTAACATTAAAATTTCAAACAAGGAATCCGAAATCATGATTTGCATAGAGGATAATGGAGTCGGTATTGACAAAGCGGACCTGCGGTATATTTTTGAACGATTATATAAATGTGATAAAGGGCGGTCTCATAAAGGAAGCGGATTGGGACTCGCAATTGTACGGCAGATGGTGGAAAAAATGAATGGCAGAATCACTGTACAAAGTGAGCCGAACAAATATACGATTTTTACCATCTCCTTTCCGGAAGATTATTGAGAGAATTGTAAATTGCAAGGTTTATGCAAGGTTCTTATAAGGTTTATGCAAGGTTCCCATGATAAACTGATTTCACTGGAAAAGGAGGTTACTGATTTGAGTGATTTTATTATTGAAACAAAAAATCTGACCAAACAATATGGTGAACAAAAGAGTGTTGCAAACCTGAATCTTCATGTAAAAAAAGGGCGCATTTATGGCTTGCTGGGCAGAAACGGCGCAGGAAAAACCACAGCCATGAAAATGCTCTTGAATCTGACGAGGCCTACCTTCGGAGATGTTTTGATTTTCGGTAAAAGTATCCGGGGAAACGAAAGGAATATTCTGCCCCGTATTGGCAGTTTAATTGAATCGCCGGGCTTTTATCCGAATCTGACGGGTACGGAAAACTTGAAAATCTTTGCCGGGCTCAGAGGAGTTTCTAAACGCACTGCTGTCAGGGACGCATTGGAAGTCGTAGGACTTCCCCATGACGATAAAAAGTTGTTCTCTCAATTTTCTCTCGGAATGAAGCAGCGTTTAGCCATTGCCCTCTCTGTTATGCATGATCCGGAGCTGCTGATTTTAGACGAACCGATCAATGGGCTTGATCCAATCGGAATTGCCGAGGTGCGCTCATTTATCAGAGTGCTTTGTAATGTAAAAGGAAAAACTATTTTGATTTCCAGCCACATTCTTTCAGAAATTTCTTTGCTGGCGGATGACATTGGAATTATTGACCACGGTATATTGCTGGAGGAAGAAAGTCTTGCCGAGCTTGAAGAAAAAAATGGGAAATATATTCATTTTGTTGTTTCTGACACAGCACAGGCAGCCAGAATTTTGGAGAGAAACTTCGCAGCCAAAAACTTTACGGTGGAAGATGATCATAGCGTCCGTTTATATGACAGCAATTTTTCTGTATCTGTACTAAACCGCACCTTTGTTGAAAACGGGTTGGAGGTATCCGAGGCCCATACCTGTGAAGACACCCTGGAGGATTATTTCAAGAGGATAACCGGAGGTGAGGGTATTGCATAATTTGCTTTTCAGTGAATTCAGGAAATTAAAAAGGAAAAAATTTATTTTTTTTGCGGTTTTATCCGCTTTTGTTTTCCCGGTTTTAGGTTCGGCCTTGGTGGTGGAATGTTCCGGTACAAATTTTGCGGATATGATTAGTTTTGTCCATGAAGGCAGCGGATTTCTGCTGCTGATGCCGCTGTTAGTTATCCTGGCTGCCAATCTGTTTTTCTCGGAGCAGGACAATGACACGCTCAAGAACCTGCTTTGCATCCCCGTTTCGAAAGAACGGCTGGTATTAGTGAAGCTGCTTGTACTTTTAATTTTTTCGGTTATATTTCAAATTGTGGGATTCGCGGTCAACGCGGGAATTTCCGTTTTGTATCATATTCCGCTGACAGATTTTAATCTGCAATTTGCCTTGACGGCAGCGACAGGGATTCTTCTTTGGGCGGCAGCTCTGCCTTGCGTTGTGCTGGTTGTCTGGTTTAATAAAAGCTATATTCTTTCTGTAATTATTGTATTCTTTTATACACTTCTGAATTATGTCATGCACTTCAGTGATGCGATTCTGATGCAGCCGCTGGGGTTGAATGCAGGTACACTTATGCCGATTCCGATGATTTTCCGCTGGCTCTATCAGTTTTATACACCGACCGGCGAGATTCAGACGGCATTTTACAATCGTTTCAGTCTATATTTTGCTTCGACCACAGCATGCTTTGCCGTACTGCTGATCGAAGCGGCGGTTTGTGCTTGTTTGATGATTCGCGTCTACCGGCGCAGAGAACTATGAAAGGAGGAGAAATCTGGGATGTTGTGCATGATAAAGACAGAGTTTGAAAAATTAAAGCGGCTCCATATATTATTGATCGGTCTGACGGGAATGACCTTTCCAGCGATCCTGTCCGTATTTACACAAGCAGTAGTCACGGAGGAAGGAAAAGTACGGAATTTTGATTTCCCGGCGTTGATAAATAGTTCTATCTGGAACAGCGTTACGATTTTTATGCCTGTCATTTTCACATTGCTGGGGGGATATTTAATCAACCGCGAATACACGGATAATACTTTGAAAAATATTCTGCCTGTTCCGATCAGTTTTCAGCGCCTGCTGTTCGCCAAAATGCTGGCAATGGGAATTCTTAGCGTTTTGTTTGGATTTTACAGTTATACCGTAACTTTGATCGTTGGATTGCTTTCCGGTATTCCGGGACTTAATGCAGGCGTTCTGTTTACGGGACTTTTGCAGATGTCAGGAATAGCGCTTCTCACATATTTTGCGGTCCTGCCCATCATTGCGGTCGCAAGCAGAAAGCAGGGGCTTTTTATGGGAGGTGTTATCGTATCCTTTTTATTTGGGTATAGCGCCATGTTTATCAAGAATGTTACGATGCGCAGTCTGTATCCGATTCTGGCGGGACTTACGGTCATGAGATTTGATACGGGAACCTTCATGAATACTTCCGAGCCCGGAAATTTCAAGGTGTCCCTGTTATCGTTGGTGTCTATGCTTTTATTTACAATTGTAGTTGTTATGCTGACAAATCCGCCGCAAGCAGTTTCTAAAAGTAAAAAGATACGAAACAGCCGGCATAGAGTCAGTTAGAGCAAAGCAAAATTTACTTTTGCAGCGGGACAAGGTAAAAAGGATCTCAGCCACAGAAAAACAGTAGGCTGAGATCCTTAAAAAATATCGGCAATCAATTCCGAATGTGAGACATCTCCCGGTCTGGGGGATCTAGTGGAGACAACTGGACTTGAACCAGCGACCTCTTGCTTGTCGAGCAAGCGCTCTCCCGGCTGAGCTATACCTCCTGAAATACTGCGCATTTCATGACACTATGCGCACTTCACTGCGTTTCGGCGCGATATAATGTCTTGTAACATTATAGCATGAAAGTATTTGCTGCACAAGAAAAAAATCAAGTTTCGGGAAGCCATACTGTAGGATTACAATACATGTGTTACAACTGAATAATTAAAAAGCGAGGATAGGCTTCTTTGTGTTATATTTGAATCACCACAAAACAAATCCACATAAAGGAGCTTCCTCGCATGGCTAGTATAACA
>JAEYFP010000041.1 GCA_023402845.1 Bacillota bacterium | reverse complement strand
ATCACCATACTGCCGATTACAATGAGATTGCCGGGTATTACCGCCCGGGGCATGCGGATCTTAATTACGATACCAAATACGGCTTTCGGGACTACCGGGGCGGAGGCCGTTCTTCGGGACGCGAAACTGTCGGACGTGTGGCAGCGGGAGCCATTGCCTGTAAGATTTTAAAGCAGCTGGGCATTACCCTGTCCTCCTACACATTATCTATCGGCCCCGTCTCCATCGACAAAAACAATTTTGATCAGGATGCTATCCTGCGCAATCCTCTTTACATGCCTGATATGGCTGCCGCTGAAAACGCTGCCAAGTATCTGGAGAAATGTATGGAGGAGAAGAATTCTTCCGGCGGTATTATTGAATGCGTTATTCACGGCATGCCGGCGGGCATAGGCGATCCGGTATTCGAAAAACTGAACGCTAATCTGGGAAAAGCCATTCTTTCCATCGGTGCCGTAAAAGGCTTTGAAATCGGCGACGGCTTTTTAGTTTCCACCGCCACCGGCTTGTCAAATAATGACAGCTACCAGGCGGATGAGCAAGGAGACATTAGGAAAACCACCAATCATGCCGGAGGTATCACGGGAGGAATGAGCGACGGCTGCGATATTATTTTCCGTGCAGCAGTAAAACCTACTCCTTCCATTGCTGCCACCCAGCAGACCGTGAATAAAAACAAAGAAAACATTTCCATAAACATAAAGGGACGCCATGATCCGGTGATTATTCCGAGAGCTGTAGTAGTTGTTGAATCCATGGCAGCACTGACCGTCACAGATATGCTCTTTTCCGGTATGACATCTCAAATGGAAGACGTAATTCGTTTTTTCAAGAATAAAAAATGTTAAACATAAGTTTGGGAATTATTCGGCTGAGCTGTTACCCATATACTTGCCTCATATGGCCACAAAAACGAAGAGGAATCCCCTGCATAATTCGAAAGCAAAAGATTTCTCTCCGGATCATTTAATTGTTCCTTTTCGGATGAACTCAACTCCGTAATAAATGACGGTATGCTTTTTGCGCAGTGCAATTAGGGTGATACTTCATTTCTTCCCATATCAGCACCTAGACAGGAACTCCCGGATCCTGTCAAGTCCTTCTGTAATCGCTTCGCCGGAGGCTGCAAAGGAAATGCGGATAAAATCACCGCAGTGTTCTCCGAGACAGAAGGCCGGTACCGTCGCCACATATTTTTCCCGAAGCAGGCGATCTGAAAATTCTTCCCCACTCATTCCGGTCTCTGACACATTCACCATACAGTAAAAAGCACCGTAGGGCTTTACGTAGCTAATCTTCTCCAAGCGATCCAATCCATCCAGCATTCTCTGCCGTCGATCAGAGAACTCCTTCCTCATTCTGTCGACTTCTTTCAATGTCTCAGGAAGATTCATGGACCGGGCGACTCCGATCTGCAAAAAGGTAGGAAGACTGGTAGACACATACTGGTGCTCCTTTACGATTGTCTGCATCAGTTCATACGGGGCTGCCACGTAGCCGAGTCTCCAGCCTGTCATGGCATAAGTCTTGGAAAATCCACTTACAACAACGGTTCGCTGCTTCATATCGGGAAACGCTGCCATAGAAATAAATTCAGCCTCGTCGTAAGTCAGATTGCCGTAGATTTCGTCCGAGAAAATCAGAATATTATAGGCACCGGCGAGCTTGGCCAGCCCTGCCAGCAGTTCCTTCTTATATACAACACCGGTAGGATTATTAGGATTATTAATGATGATCATTTTTGTTCTGTCTGTGATCAAAGCCTCCACCTGCTCTAAATCAATCTGGAAATCAAGCTCCGGCCGCAGATTACAGTTAATAATTTTTCCTCCCGCCAGCTTCAAAACTGCCTCATAGCTGACAAACCCAGGTTTGAACACAATTACCTCATCCCCCGGATCCACTACGGACATAATCACATCGTGAATGCCCTCGGCACCGCCGCAGGTTACCAGAATTTCCTTTTCCGGATCATAGTCTGTTCCCGTATCCTTCAAAAGCTTTTTGGCAATTTCTTTTCTAAGCTCAAGCTGCCCCCAGTTAGCCCCATAATGCGTATGATTTTCTAAAAGTGCCTTTATGGCAGCCTGCTTAACAGGCTCCGGTGTATTAAAATCAGGCTCACCCGCGCCAAAGGAAATTACAGGATATCCTTCCTTTACCAAGGCTGCGGATTTGTTCATCATCACACGAATGCCCGACATCGGAACATCCTCCAATCGTTTTGCTCCCGTTAAAATATGATATGCTTGTTTCATTTTTTCCTCCATCGGTGTCCCCGCACCAAATTATTTCAAATTATAATCAATAGAATACCGCTCCAAACAGGAATGGTAATAATCGATAATGCCGTGGTAAAAACCACGCTTCTGGCCGCCGCCAATTCATCCGCCCCATATTTGCCGGCAAGAATGGTGGTCGTGCTGCCCGCCGGCGTGGCAGAAAGCAGCACGCTGACACCCATTACGAGAGAATCAACATGAAAAAACATGCAGACGCCCATAACCACAAGCGGAATGATTACCAACCGGATTAAAGAAAAGTAAACCTGTTCCTTATCGCAAAGCGCCTTAAAATCCACATCTGCCAGAATCGTTCCAAGATACATCATAGTCATTCCTGTAGTACAGCTGCTGTAGGCAGTAAGACTGTCCATCAGCACTGCCGGCAGGGTAAGTCCCGCGATCATAATAACCATACCAATGTAAACGGCAATCATGCAGGGATGTACCAGCACCTTTTTCAGTGCCGCCTTCTTATCTGTTTTATCAGAGAAATAGGAAACACCAGCCGTCCACATAACAATACGCAGCGGAATCAAAAATACTGCCGCATATAGCAAACCAGTATCCCCAAAGACCTCCTGCGCCAGCGGATTGCCCATAAAACCGGCATTTGAGCAAACGGTTCCGTATTGATAAACAGGCTTTTTCCTGCTGTCTGATTTGGAATATGCAAATTCGGCAATCAGAAGACTTAGAAGCTGTACCCCAGCTGCCACCGCAAGTGCCTGTAAAAAGGTAGATAAAGAGTCCGTCTTTAGCTCAACACAAAACGCTTTGATAATATTACAGGGCAGAATTACGTATAAGATCAGATTTGTCAATACCGCTTTTCCCTCTGCAGTAATAATGTTTTTTTTCTTAAGCAGGCAGCCCGAGGCCATCAGCAAAAACATCATTCCCATTAAATTAAACAAGGCCGGAAGCATCAATCATTCCCCCCTTCTTTATCAAAACTCTCCACATAAATACGCGGCACCCTTTCACTGATTCCACTGCTGATACTGCCCGCTCCCAGTCCGATTGGCTCAAAAAGATCACTGTAGGTAATTTCCTCATCCCCCTGTCTTCCCAGAAGCACCGCCTCATCTCCGGCCCTAATCTCTTCACTTGCCGTAACATCCGCCATGCACAGATCCATGCATACATTCCCGACAATCGGATACTTTTTCCCCCGGATCAAAACTTTTCCTATATTACCCAGCTGTCTCGGATAGCCGTCATACCAGCCCGCCGAAAGCACCGCCAGCCTCATTCCATGCTCCGCCACCGCCGTACGGGAATAGGAAATCGCACTTCCTTCTTCAATTTCCTTAATCATCGTCACCCTGGTCTTAAAGGCTGCAACAATATGAAGATTTACGGGATGCTTCATTTTTTTCTTATCAAGCGCGCCGAACAGAAGCGTGCCTCCTCTGCTCATATCCAGAGCATATTCCGGATAGTTGATGATACTCGGTGAATTATTGCAATGCCGGATCCCCGGTGCAATACCTCTCTCCCGCAGACTTTCACATGCCTTGATAAAGCGTTCGTACTGCAGCGCGGTATAAGCTTTGTCCTCAGGCTCTGTTCCGTAGGCGCTGGAAAAATGAGTGAAAATCCCTGTCACGTTCAGTTGTTTGGAGGCATAAATTTTTTCAGCCTCCTCCAGGCTTTCTTCCCTGAATTTTCCATAGACCACGAGACCGATTCTGCTCATCCCGGTGTCCAAGGCCAGATGTGCCTGTACCTGCACTCCGGCAGCCTCCGCATAGCATGCAAGCAGCCGGGCATACTCGCCGGAGATAATGGTCTGTGTCAAACGCGCCTTGGCAAGCAGAGGTGCTTCCTCACATGGTGTGCAGCCGAGAATCAGTATTTCCTTTTGGATCCCCGCTTTTCTCAGCTCCAGAGCTTCTCCGATAGTAGCCACCGCAAGCCAGTCCTCCGGAAACTCATTCAGACTGGCCGCAAGTCTTACAGCTCCATGTCCGTATGCATTGCCCTTAAGAACCGCCATCATTTTACATTTCTTTGGAAGTACATCCCGCACCATCCTGTAATTATCTAAAAATTTTGAGACATCTATTTCCATAGAGCATCTCTTTGCATCTATTTCCATACTTCTTTCCCGCTCTCTGCCAATCTGATTATTTTTTATTTTGCTGCTCATATTCCTTCCTATAAGCCTCCCGCAGCATAGACAGATGCTGTGAATCCCGCTTTCCTACCGGTTTTCCATCCAATTCCACAGCCCGCATGCAGGCACCGCTTGTACTGGAAACAATAATTTCATCTGCCTGCATCAATTCCTCCACCGTAAATCCCCTCTCCTCTGCCGGAATGTGCAGCTGTCTGCAATAACGAAGCAAATGCCTGCGCTCCACTCCCGGCAAAATCAGCTCATCTGCGGGATGCGTAAGAAATATCCCATCTTTGAGCATAGAAATATTGGCATGGGCACATTCTGTCACAATACCATCCCTGACAAAAACGCATTCGTCACAGCCCTTCTCCAGAGATTCCTGAGCTGCCATCACATTAGGCAGCAGATTCAGCGTTTTTATATTACAGTGATAAAATCTGGTATCCTTTTTTGTAAACAGCTTATATTCCTTACTAAAATCTTTTCGTTTCATGGGCTTGATCGAGCAGTACAGGTTTGGTTTCACATCGGCAGACGGAAAGACATGATTTCTGGAAGCGGTTCCACGTGTCAGCTGCCAGTACAAAAACTGTTCTGCTTCATCCAGTCTGTTGACCAATTCATACAACAGATCTGTCAGCTCCTTCTTTGTAAAAGGAACCTCTATTCTAATCAGTTCGGCACTCTGATAAAATCGCTGCAGATGCTCCTCCAGAGCGAAAATCTCATAATTTCTTACCATGGCAGCTTCATAAATTCCGTCACCGAAGCAAAATCCCCGGTCATTTGCCGATACCAGCATTTCATCTATCGGGGTGATTTTTCCGCAATAATAAGCCAGATCCTTCATTTTCTCTCTTTCCTTTCTATAATACAAAATAAAAGAAACGAACAATTTCGTAATAATCAGCTGCTTCATAAGAAACACTTCTGGTACCCGTGCGTACGGCACCCGGATAGTTAGCTCCTCTTTGTGCCTTCCCGAGCTCTTTGAATTCGATTTCCGCAAGGAAGTGCTCCGGAAGCTTGATCAGACATTGGGCGGGATCTTTTTGCAGCGCTCTTTTCATGCCCTCTTTAAGAAGCCTTACCGCTTTAGACGGATGAACAGATTTGGATGCCGTCCCGCAGCCCTCGCTGACAGCAACTGTCTCGATGGCCGGTATCAGCTCCTTAGCGCTTTCACATAGGGCTCTGTCGCCGCTTAATAAAATAACCGGAACCTTATAATATGCAGCCAGATAGGCGTTAATTAAGAACTCGCTGGCTATCTGTCCGTTGAGCTTCACAAACTGATTCTGTCTGTTCGAGGTATGGGCAAGCGGATTACCCGCAGTATAGGCTGCAGAATGATAGCCTGTCATTGCCACCGCAGAAATATCTTCCCTTATGCCCGACATCATTCCCCCCGGTACACCTTCCCAGCCCCGGATTATTTCCACCTCCTCCGGAAGCATAGAAGGAATCAGATTTCTGGCATTGTCATGGGCATCCTTGATCAATAGTTCCTTCACTCTGTTACTTTCCAAGGCCGCTTCACATACGCCGGCGACCTCCTTTGTCATCTGTGCCTGAAAATAGGCATATTCCGGATGACTCCCGGTAGTTTCATCCCAGCTGCAAATGCCGCAGGTTCCTTCTATATCAGCACTAATCATCAGCTTCATATTGCTTTCATCCTTTCCAACGCTTCTTTTGTGCGTTCGTAGGTTCCAAATGCCGTCAGGCGGAAAAATCCCTGTCCGCCGGGTCCGAAGCCTTCTCCCGGCGTTCCGATCACATGAGCCTTTTTCAGCAGCAACTCAAAAAAATCCCAGGAAGTCATGTGCCCCGGAATTTTCATCCAGACATAGGGACCATCCTGCCCTCCGTAGACAGTGTATCCAAGCTTTTTCAGTTCACTGCGGATCAGCTCTGTATTGCGCTGATAGCAGGCAATCTGTGCTTTGATCTGCTTCTGCCCTTTCTCCGTGTAGACAGCCTCTGCCCCACGCTGGATCACATAGGGTGCTCCGTTATACTTGGTTCCCTGCCTGCGTCTCCACATCGGTTTGAGCATCCCCTGTGCATTTCCCAGCTCTTTCGGAAAAACGGAATAACCGAGACGGGTTCCTGTAAAGCCCGCCGTCTTGGAATAGCTTCTGATCTCTATCGCACATTTTTTGGCTCCGTCACATTCATAGATTGTATGAGGCGCTCCCGGCGTACTGATAAATGCCGCATAAGCGGCGTCATATAAAATAACAGCTCCCGTGCTCAGCGCATAATCCACCCACTCCTGCAGACCTTGCCGGGAAATCATAATACCGGTCGGGTTATTGGGAAAACACAAATAAATAATGCCCGGAGCTTTCTGATCTGGCGCCGGAATTACAGGAAGAAATCCATGCTCCTCACCGCAGGGCAAATACATAATATTGCTCCACTGTCCCCTCTCCTCAAGATAGGTACCGGCACGCCCCGCAATCACATTGGCATCCACATAAGCGGGATAAACCGGATCACACACCGCCGCCTGATTATCCTGTGCAAAAAGCTCTAAGATATTGCCCAAATCACTTTTGGCTCCGTCACTGATAAAGATTTCATCCGGATCCAAATCCACTCCATACGGCTTAAAATCCCCTTCGACAATAGCCCTTCTTAAGAATTCATAGCCCTGCACGGAGCCGTAGCCCCTGAAGGTCTTCGGATTTCCCATCTCCAGCACCGCTTTCTGCATCGCTTCCACAATCGCCGGTGCAAGAGGCTGTGTTACATCCCCGACACCCAGACTGATTACATCGGCATCCGGATTTGCCGCCTCAAATTCCTCTCTCTTCTGTCCCACCATAGTAAACAGATATTCTCCCGGAAACCTGTTAATATTATCATTCAGCCGTACCATTCGCCTCTCCCTTTCTTACTGTCCCCGCAAAATCACTTTTCCGGCATATGCGGGAAGTATCCGTTGATTCTCATAACTGAGCGTTCCACTCACAAATACCTTTTCTATTCCCTCACACAAGGCTCTGCAATTAATAAAGTCAGCCTTATCCTCCAGCTTGTCATAATCCAATAAGACCAGATCCGCATCCATACCCTCCGCGATCCGGCCTTTATTCTTCAGCCCCCAGCGTTCTGCCGTCAAAGCGGTTTCTTTACGTACCGCTTCCTCGAAGGTAAGCAGCTTTTTTTTCTTAGAAAAATATACCAACGCTCTTACGAGAGAGCCGTAGGCTCTCGGATGAACGGGACCTTCCTCGGAGCCCACAAGTCCGTCCGTTCCCACCACTGTGTTTTCATTCAGATAAATGGCATCCAATTCCTTTTCATCTATGCAGAAAAAGGCACCGCTTCCGACTCCTTCATTGGCAACCATCAAGTCAAAATAGGCTTCAAAGGGATCCTTCCCGATTTGATCTGCATACTCGCTTAATCGAAGACCCTCTGCCTCCGGAACACGAGGCGAAAAGAGAACCATGATTCCATCAAAGCCGCCGGCATTCTGATAAGAGTTGTTATAGCTGCAGGGAACCTGTGTCATCTCGCGCTTCATCATTTCACGAAGTTTCGGATTCTTCAACAGCTGAGCCGCACCCTTTGCGCCGCCTTCAAAATACTTAGGAGGCAGACACTGGCATAGGCCCGTTTGAGAAGCCGTATACGGATACTGATCCATCGTAATTTTCACACCTTCCCGGATGGCCTCCTCCACCAGTTGGAGCGTCTCCTTTGAAGCACCCCAGTTCTGTATTCCGCACACCTTATGATGAGAAATAAAAAGAGGTACATCGGCGGATTTTGCAATTAGAATTGCTTCCTTCACCGCTTTTGCAACATGGTCGGATTCACTTCTCATATGTGTGGCGTAAATGCCGCCGTATGGTTTGATTACCTTGCAAAGCTCTATCAGCTCCTGCGTATCCGCATATACACCGGGTACATAAATCAAGCCGGAGGACAAGCCCATACAGCCGTGCTCCATGGACTCCTTCAGCATTTCCTTCATTTTGCACAGTTCCTCATCGGACGCTTTTCTGTTGGCATACCCCATCGCCGCAAGACGAAGTGTTCCATGTCCCTGAAGAAACGCAAAGTTGCCTACCAGCTTCTGCTCCGACACAAATTTCAACCAGGTTTCAAAGCTTTCAAACCTGGACACATTCCTCAGCTGTTCCTCATTGATATCCTCCGTAAAGAAATCATGCATATCCTTCCTTTTATCGGGAGGTACCGGAAACAGGCTTGAGCCGCATTGACCGGTGATCTCTGTTGTAATTCCCTGTGAAATCTTACATAAGCTGATTGTTTCCGGCCGGCTTCCGATGTATCTGTCCGTATGAGAATGACTGTCGATAAAACCGGGACACAGCAGAAGGCCTTCCCCTTCTATTACCTGCCGTGCCTCCGTCTTCGGGTTCATGCAAAGTTTTCCATCCCTGATCCCTACATTTCCCCGGTAAGCAGGTTTTCCGGATCCATCAACAATCCTCGCATTTTGAATCAGATAATCTAATTCCTTTGTTTTCATTCTTATACCTCCGTTTCGTTTTTACAAACTCCTTCTGTGATCCACTCATAAAGATTGGAAAGCGAGGTTTCAATAATATTCTCAATTGCCTCTTCCGTATAAAATGCGGTATGAGAGGTATAAATAACCTGATCCATTGCGAGAAGCCCGCGCAGTAATTCATCATCCAGCTCCTTTTGTCTGTAGTCCCTTCTCTGTGTTTTATCTTCAAATTCATATACATCCATCGCAAACGCCGACAGCTTTCCGCTTTTGAGAGCCTCATATACCGCCTGCGAATCCACAAGCGCTCCGCGGGCGGTATTTACAAGCATGGCGCCGTCCTTCATCGCAGCAATTGCCGAGGTATTAATCAGATGGTAGTTTTCCTCAAGCATCGGACAATGCAGTACGACAATATCCGACTCAGACAACAATTCCTCCCGGGTTACGTAATCCGCATAGGGGGTAACCTCCGGATTTTCGTACAAATCACAAGCCAGAATCTTGCAACCGTACCCGCTTAAATTTTGTACCGTTTTGGAACCGATTCGTCCCGTACCCAGTACGCCTACCGTCATACTGCGCAGCTCTCTGCCTCTGAGACCGGTAATAAAAAAATACTGATCTTCAATCGTCTTTAACTGTTTTTTTAACTTTCTGAGCATTGCCAGTATCAAAAGCAGCGTATGCTCCGAGATGGCGTTCGGCGAATACGCCGGTACATTGGCTGATTTCAGCCCAAACTCCTTGATGGCTGAAATATCCAGATGATCCTTGCCGGCAGCCCTTGTCAAAATATACCGGACTCCCATCTGACTTAATTGATAAGCGGCCTGTCTGGTTATCCGGCAGCCCGCGTTGATACACAGCGCGTCAAATCCCGCCGCCCGGTCCAGATGATCCTCTGTCAGCTGCTCCTGCATAAAGGTCAGTTCAAATCCAAACCGTCGGTTTACCTTTTCAAAGATTTCTGTTTCATCACTTCTGTTTGCCGCAACTAAAACCTTCATTTTCTCAACTTCTTTCTTTTTTATTGACCGCAGCACTCATAAAAAGCTCTGCCTATTTTTCGAATTAATACCCCTGCTTCATTTTCCACACAGTTACTCGTATCCTTGCAGTCACCGGTCAGCACTGCATACACATATTCCTCTCCATTTTCCAGACTGACGACTCCCACATCACAGCGGATTCCCGGCATAAACCCCGTCTTATTGGCCGCTCTGACACCCCGCTCTGTTTCTGCCGCCTCATCGTCCAAAAGCGGTATTGCACCGGGAAACAGATCCTTGTAAAGCTGCCCCGACATCATACCGAAAAATATTTTTCTATATTTCACCGACAAAATACGTCCCTGTTTCATCTTCCGAAGATACTCAGTAAAATCCCGCGCTGTCGCAGCTGCAAAGCTGCTTTTCACCATCACTTCCGGATCCTCCGATAACCGCCTGTTGATTGCAGAGTCCATTATTTTGCAGCGCTTCAGATGCTCATTCACTACCGCCGGTCCGCCCACATAGTCGATTAACAGATTGGTAGCCGTATTATCGCTGGCAATGACCATCAGCATGGCCAGATCATAAATACGAAAAACAATACCCGGCTTCAGAGATCTAAGAACTCCCGAGCCGCCCTCAATCTCCTTTTTTTTAACCGTATGTTTCTCCGACAAGGACGCCTTCCCGCCCGCACACTGCTCAAGCAATGCGCCGAGTATAAAAATCTTTGCAGTGCTGGCCGTAGAAAGGATTCTGTTTTCCTCATATCCGTAGCTGAAATCTCCCTGTACCGACCGAATGGCAACCGCCGCGGTTCCGGAAAAATTCTTAAGCAGAGGCCGAAGCCTGCTGTCTAATTGCTTTCTGTTATCCTGACTGGTATCCATACCTCTCCTCCTTTATTTCAATTTCATTCCAAGAATGAACATATGGCCTCTTACGTATCATAAAGATGACATGCCACACAATGTCCCTCCATAATCGTCCTCATTCCTGGTCTCTCCTCCATGCAGACAGACATACAGTAGGGACATCTGGTACAGAATACACACCCCTTAGGCGCATTCATGGGAGAGGGAATTTCGCCCTCCAAAATGATCTGCTTCTTTCTCACATGAGGATTGGCGGAGGGTACCGCCGATAAAAGAGCCTGCGTATAAGGATGAGAAGGCAGTGTAAATAAATCATCCGTTGCCGCCTCCTCCACCACTCGTCCCAGATACATCACCGCAATTCTGGTGGAAATATACTTTACCACACTCATATCATGAGCGATAAACAGATAGGTCACCTCCCCGTCTGCCTGCAGGTCCAGCAGCAGGTTGATAATTTGGGATTGTACGGATACATCAAGGGCAGAAACCGGCTCATCACATACAATAAAACCCGGATTTAATATAAGGGCACGGGCAAGTCCCACTCGCTGTCTTTGTCCTCCGGAAAATTCATGCGGATACCGATAATAATGCTGCGGTCTGAGCCCTACTTTGTGAAGCATCTGCATGGCAATTTCCATTCTTTCCCCCGTGCTTGCGATCTTATGAATCGAAAGAGCTTCTGTAAGCGTATCTCCTACTTTCTTTCTGGGATCCAAAGAGGTATAGGGATCTTGAAATACCATCTGCATCTTTTTTCTGTAGGGCGTCATCTGTTTCACATTCAGTTCCGTAATATCCTGATCTTCCACATATATTTTGCCTCCGGTCGGTTCCGCCAGTTTTAAAATCGTTCTGCCCAAAGTGCTTTTTCCGCATCCGGTTTCTCCTACCAATCCATAGGTTTCTCCCCTTCTCAATACAAGGGAGACATCATCCACCGCTTTGACTTCACCGGTCACTTTTCCAAGCGCTGATTTTACATGAAAGTATTTTTTTAAATGCTCAATACGGACAATTTCCTTTTTTTCACTCTTCATTGCCTTCCTCCTTACATGCCGCAGGTTTCCAGCAGCGCACTTTATGCCCGGGAGAAACCTCTCTTAAATCCGGCATCTGCCGATGGCATTTTTCGACTGCGCACGGGCACCTCGGTGCAAAACGGCAGCCTTCCGGTATTTGGCTTAACAGCGGCACCATACCTTTGATCATAAATAACCTGTCCGGCCTATCCTCATCGATTTGGGGAATTGACTGAATCAGTCCGATTGTATAGGGATGGGCGGGATAATCAAAAATATCGTTTACCTCTGCCTCCTCCACCACCTGCCCCAAATACATGACAACCACCCTGCTGCAGGTTTCGGCAACGACTGATAAATCATGAGTGATGAGAATTACTCCCATATCCAGCTTTTTATTCAGTTCTATAATCAGATTCATGATCTGAGCCTGAATCGTAACGTCAAGTGCCGTGGTTGGCTCGTCCGCAATCAGCAGTCTCGGCTCACAAGCCAGTGCAATTGCAATCATCACGCGCTGCCTCATTCCACCGGATAATTCAAAAGGATACTGTTTAAACCGCTTCTCCGGATCGTTGATCCCGACCAGCTTAATCATCTCAACGGCCCTGCTGTAGCACTCCTGCTTATTCAGTTCGGTATGCAGTCTCAAAGTTTCCACAATTTGATTTCCAACTGTATAAACCGGATTCAGAGCACTCAGCGCATCCTGAAAAATCATAGAAATATCCCTGCCCCTCACACTCTGCATATCTTTCAGAGGAAGGCTGAGCAGATCCTGATTCTCAAATACAATTTTGCCTGTATAGCCCGCCATATACTTTTCATCATACAGCCGGAGAATAGACTGAACGGTAACACTTTTTCCGCAGCCTGATTCTCCGACCACGGCCATAATCTCACCTTTCTTTACCTGAAAGGATACACCATCCACTGCCTTCACCATACCCCGCTCTGTTTTAAAGGAAGTACTTAAATTCTCTACATTTAGCAGCTCACTCATCTTTTATTCTCCTAACTAGTTCGTCTGGGGATCCAGCACATCGCGCAGCCCATCTCCGAACAGATTCAACCCCAGTACGGAAACCGCGGTACAGATGCCGGGGAAAAAGATCATCCACCAGGCCTTAAAAATAACCGCTTTTCCTTCGTACAAAATATTGCCCCAGCTTGGAGTCGGAACAGGAACGCCCACTCCTAAAAAGCTCAATGCCGCTTCGGTAATGATTGCATTCGCAAAAATAAAGGAGGCCTGCACAATGACGGGACAAAGTACATTGGCCGCAATATGCCTCCAGATAATATGAGAGGGCTTCGCTCCCAGCGCCCGCATCGCCTCGATATACGTCTGCTCTTTCACCGAAAGAGCGGAGCCTCTGGTGATCCTTGCAATATTGGGTATATAAACTACCGCCAGAGAAATAATTACATTTTTCACACTGGCTCCTAACACCGCCATAAAAGCAATGGCAAGCAGAGAAGCCGGTACCGCATTCAAACCGTCACAGATTCTCATCAGTACATTGTCAAGCGGTTTATAATAGCTGGCATACAGTCCGAAAAACATCCCGATGATCAGGGAAATCAAACTGACAGAAGCGCCAATTACAAGAGAAATTCTGGAGCCGTACAGGACTCTCGTAAACAAATCCCTGCCGAAGGTATCTGTTCCAAACAGGTGTTGTGCACCCGGCGCATACAATCGCTTTGAAACTGTCATTTCATAAGGATCATAGGGGCTTAGCAGGGGGGCAAACACAGCTGCCGTCACGACAACCAGAAGAATCATTCCTCCTATGACTGCCAGCTTGTTTGATGTAAATTTATGTATTCTCAATTTGGTCTGTTCTTTTTTGAGTACTTTCCTCGCCTCTTCAATTCCGCATTCATCCAACGAATCAATCCCCATATCTAACATCCTGTATTCCTCCTCTACCTAGTCTTCCAGACGAACCCGCGGATCCACAGCACCATACAGCATATCTATCAGGAAGCAAACAAGTACATTGATTAATGATACAAACAATACAACAGCCTGAATTACCTCATAATCTCTTCTTGATACAGAATTAATAATCAGCTGTCCAAGTCCGGGTATATTAAAAACCGTCTCCACAATGGAAGCTCCGGACAACAAACCCATTAATGACTGACCTACTGTAGTCAGAATCGGAAGCATTGCATTTTTCAGCGCATGCCTAAGTATGAGTGTTTTGTTTTTGACTCCCTTCGCCTTCGCCATTTTGATGTAATCACAATTTAAAACCTCTAAAACAGAGGATCTGGTCATCCTGATAATTAATCCGGATTCCATAAAACCCAGCGCCATCGCCGGTAGAATCATGTAGCGCAGATTATTCAAAAAGCCGTATTCCCGGATAGGTTTATAACCGGCTACGGGCAGCCAGCCCAGCCTCACCGTAAAAATCAAAATCAAAAACAGACCAAGCAGAAAGCTGGGGATCGAAATCCCGCACATGGACAATCCTTCGATTACATTGTCCGTCATCGTCCCTCTCTTAACCGCCGCTAATATTCCGAGAGGAATTGCCAGAAGCAGCGAAAAGAACAGCGCATAAATTGTCAAGGTAAATGTAGGCGCCATGTGCTCAGCAAGGATCTGTGACATTGGTTGGTTAATAAAAATGGAATCACCGAAATCACCGCGAAAAATATCTCCCAACCAGCGAATATACTGAGTCGGCAATGCATCCGTCAAGCCCATGGATTCTCTCAGGGCATTTACATCCGCCTCACTGGCCTGCGCTCCCAGCATAATCCTCGCCGGATCCCCCGGAGTCAAATGAATCAATGTAAAAATCACCAGCGAAACAATAAAGAGTACCGGAAGTAAGGTTGTGATTCTTTTGATTAGGTACTTTTTCATGCTGTCCTCTCCCTTAATGCCGGACAGGCTATTTCAGCCTGCCCGGCCGTTTAAAAAATTATTTTTCAATTGTTACATTCCATGGATGGATACCTCGAAAATAATCCAATCCATCTACCTTGGCGGAGGTTACGCAATAGATATATTTATCGCCCAGCTTGGAAACCGGCATCCCCTCTGTCCAACAGTATTCCTGAACATCATTCCAGACCGCAACAGCCTCTTCCAGATCGGTTGCTTCATTAATGGCAGCAAAGCCATCCACAACCTCCGGAAGCTCACACCAGCCGTTCCATGTTGCCGACAAGTAAGTAATCAGCGTCGGAATCGGTTTTACCGAAAAGCTTGTAATAAATGCATCAAACATCGTCTGATCTGACGAATAGGTAAGGTAGGTCGCCCAGTCAACCGTTTCTAATGTTACATTGATACCGGCTGCCTCCAATTCCTGTTCAATCACGATCGCCGCATTATAGAAATCCGATTGATCCGAAGCAACCAACAGTCTGAACTCCTCTCCCGCATAGCCGCACTCCTTAAGCAGAGCCTTTGCAGTTTCCGGATCATTTGCATTATAGTTCTCACTGCCTGCTGTGGAATACCACGGAGAGGCCTCCACACTCATGTAGCTTGGCTGTACCTTATAAAAATCACTGTTTCCAAATGCTGCGGAACAAATATCCTCCGCATTTAAGGCCGCATTCACTGCACGTCTGAATACCGCATCAGATGCAATGCCTTCCCTTTTGTTATAAATCATAACCATATCTCCATCCAGCCAGGTAAAGGTTTTGAAATCCTCATTTGAAGAGAACTGCTCATAGTTATCACCGGAAAGTCCCGATACCAGATCATATTCGCCGGACTGCATGCCGGCGATGGCAGTTGTCTGATCTGTAACAATATCCCAATAAACTACAGGAGTCTTTGCCTCACGAAGACCTGACCATCCGCTTGTCTCACCGCCATAAGGAATATAAGCATCATTTTTTACCAGCTTAATATACTGGTCTGCAGCCCACTCCTCAAAGAGGTACGGACCTGTTCCTATGAATTCTGTCAAGTTTTTTGTGGCCGGATCAACGCTGCTTTCAATCACACTTGCCGGTGTAATGATGGGACTCTGTGCCGCAGTAGCAATCAATTCATTTAGGTAAAGATAAGGCTTTGGCATCACAATCTTAACCGTGGCATCATCCACCTTCTCAAATCTTCCCCCGTTTGTATATGTAGCGGCTGTTTCAAAATTATCCAGCCAGCGATTCATGGAGGCAACCACATCCTCTGCGGTCATCATTTCGCCATTTGAAAACGCAATATCTGTTTTTAAATGATACGTATAGGTTGTCGCATCATCACTTACCTCATAGGATTCCGCAAGCTGAGGGGCCACTCCGTAATCCTCCGTCAAGGCAACCAACATTTCGAAAACGGTTCCCAGCATAATATTCGATGCGGAGTCACTGGAGGTATTGGTCAAATCCAGCGTATCGGGTGCATCACTAAAGGCAATATGCATTTCCTCCCTATACTCCTTACCGGATGTGTCTGCGGTATCTGCAGCGGTTTCTGTGGAAGCTTCTGTGGTTGTCACTCCGTCTCCAGTGTCCGCTGTTGTGCTTTGGCAGCCTCCAAGAATGGTGCCTGCGGCGATAGTCATACCCAGCAGTAAAGCAATTGTTGATTTTTTCATGAAAATCTCCTCCTTCTATTGTGTACCGGATGGTTAGCCGGCTTATGTTATCACGGGGCTCCCGAAATGCCATGCAGGCATGACTGTTTCGTTGCATCCGCGTAAAATGAAAAACGTACAAAGAAGTAATATTCTACATCTTTGTACGTTTTTATTTTCCTATATAATTGAATCCGGCTTATCACTATATTGCGTGATTGCCTCTTTCCTTCGTTCTGACTCTGACTGCGTCGAGTACCTCCTTGATGATAATCTTGCCATCTCCCGACATCCCCGTCACTGTTTCATCACAAATATCCTCTACAATCGCTTCCACATCCTCATCCTTTACAATTACCTCAATCTTAATTTTAGGAAGAAGATTCACACTGCTTCTGACTCCCACATATTCATCGGTAAAACCCTTTTGATTTCCGCAGCCCATCACATTGCTGATCGTCATTCCTCCGCAGAGAAATTTATCTACCAGAATATTCTTTACCTTTTCCAGCTTATCCGGCCGGATATACATACTCAGCTCCTTCATTTCACATTCTCCTTTCAAAAGTAGAACGCTGTTCTGTTTTTGTTTTATTAATCATAAATCACAATTCTTCTTTTTGCAATATATTTTTAGAACAAAGTTCGGTTTTTTTTAATAAAATTTTTGTTGTATTTTCACAAAAATGTTTTTCAGAACAATTTATTTTCGTTAAATCCTTGATTTTTCCTGAATTTTCCGCTAAAAATAAATTAGGAAGTCAGATAACATCTTCTCAATCAGAAAAGAGGATTCTTTATGGAAGCAGCAAAGACAGACGCTCAAAGGTCAGAATCAACCAAGCATTTAACTAAGAAAAAACAAATCATTTCCAGTGCCATTAAGGTTATGCAGGACATCGGCTATGAGGAGACCTCTGTAAGAGCCATCTGTGATGCCGCAAACATTTCAATCGGCGCCTTTTATCATTATTTCCAGGATAAAACAGAATTACTGACTATGATTCTCGGACAGGTTGACATCTATCTGACTGAAGAAGTGAAGCCCCAGCTTACCGCCGACAGTGATCTGGAAAACATAAAATCCTTTGTGCTTGGGTTCGCCAGAGAAACCGCCTACACCAGTCATCTCTATGGCGGTGTATTGAGCAGTCCCAAAATTCCGCTTCCAAATACCGCAGATAAGCTTGTAACAGAAAAAAGCCGGCCCCTTTATACGATCCCTACGGAAATCGTACTTCATGGGCAGGCCACGGGTGAATTCAACAAAAAATATTCCGCCGATGAAATCGTAGACAAGCTTATCACCTGCCTGCGCGGCTGTTCTATGGACTGGGCCAGACGGAACTATTCTTACGATATCGAAAACTATGTGTCGGTGCTGATAGATATGCTATTTGTGGCTTTTTGCAATTGACTGTTATTTATGCCTGTTTTTAGACAAAAGCTTACTGTAAATAATATAGAAAAAAATACGCCAAACTTCACCCATATTGGTACATATAATTTTGTGCCTTCAAAAAACGCAGGCAATTCTGCCTGTGATAAAATATCCAGCGCATTTGAAATGATTTCTCCACTTTGGCTTGTCATATAGCCGTCCTTTCTCTGTTGTTGCCACAACGTATATGGAAGGACGGCAGTGACGGTTTTTTTTCTGAAACAAATCTGATCAGAACTAAATAATCAGCTTATAATGGATCTGTCAATTCACGAAACCGCTTATATAGCTTCTGATTCAACCGCTTTACAACGTTTTCATTCATTTTATCAACCTCTCGGTCATACGTCATCATACCGTTGATTTCCTCTTCAATATCACTCAGCTGCGTATAAATTGCGCTGCATAAACCCCTCTCCAAATTCGGAAGGAGTTCCTCCTCCCAAAGCCTTTGGTAGCTTGCAGTCAGATCCTCCTTTGAGGCATACGTCCGGTATCCAAATTCTTTATCGCATGCCGTATGTCCTTCTGCCGGATAGGAATAGCCGCCGTATTCTGTCAGTGCCGCCACCCGCTCTCTTTGAGGCACTACCTTCAGCCTTTTAATATAATTATGAATGCTGTACATATCTCCGCCCTTTTGATCAAACCACCCGCAGGCTTCATTAATCAGCCTGCTGCAATCCGCTTTTCTGATAAGAGCAGTAGCTTTTGAGGCGTCAAACTGTCCCCAGCCTTCATTAAACGGAACCCAGACTGCAATCGAGGGGTGATTATACAACAGCCTTATCATTCCTTCAAGATCAGCATAGTACTGCTCCCTGCCTGTTCTGTCTGAGCGTTTCAGAGCCGCATACCAATGATCCTTCATATGTCTTGCAAACCAGTCGGAAGCATTTGGCAAATAAGTGACCAGTCCCATATGATAATCACCGCCTCCATTAGGCATATCCTGCCAGACAATCATTCCTATTTTGTCGCAGTGATAATAAAACCTTTCCGATTCAACCTTGATATGCTTACGTAACGTATTAAATCCCAATTCCTTCATTTTGCGGATATCATATGTTAACGCCTCATCACTGGGCGGTGTCATAAGACTTTCCGGCCAGTATCCCTGATCCAGCAGTCCGTTAAAAAAGTAGGGTTTGTTATTTAAATAGAAACGCGGCACTCCCTTTCCATCTATTCCCACAGCATATTTTCTCATTCCAAAATAAGAAACCACCCGATCCTCGCCATAGGTAAACTCCACGTCATACAGGTTGGGGGCATCCGGTGACCATGCATGGAAGTTTTGCATTTTGATTACAGCTTCCCGGTTTACCGAAACGTTCAGCTCACTGACAATAACATCCTTTTGCGTAATCCGCAGATGAACTTCCTCCAGACTCCCTTTGGCATCAATCATGATCTTAACACTGCTGTCATCGTAATCAGGAGTTATTCTGACACTTCTTATATACTGTTCAGGGACGCTTTCAAGCCACACCGTTTTCCAAATTCCGCTGCTCGGCGTATAAAATAAGGATTTATATTTGCCCCTTTTTTTCAGCTTCTGTTTTCCCCTTGCGTGAGGCCTCTCTTCTGTACTATCTGTCACACACAGCGTGAGCACATTATCTTCTTCGAAAAGCGCCTTTGTAATTTCAAAACTGAACGGCAAATATCCACCCTTATGCCCGCCAAGTTTGCTGCCGTTCAAAAAAACTTCGCATTCCTGATCTACCGCACCAAAATGCAGAAAAACCCGTCCCTTACAAAAACTCCCGGGAAGCCGGAATTCTTTACGATAATGAAGATAATCCCCCGGCAGCACGATGCGGGACACCCCGGACAGCACGGTCTCCGGAGAAAAAGGCACCAGGATCTCACCTGCATAGACATCCGTCTGTTCCGTTTTTGTAATTGCATATTCCCATATGCCGTTTAAATTGTAATAGCTGTCTCTGACAAAATCAGGTCTCGGATATTCCTGCAATACGTCATTTTTCTGAATCTCTTTCCCCCATCTTGTAATTAACTGTTTCATACTTCTCTCCATTTATTTCTTTTTATTTTTACAGCCGTAAACGCCTCTGTCTGCACACCTACCGAAATCAGCACTAAAAGACCCATAATGACAGACTGCCAATGCACGGAAATACCGGCGGGAAGATAAGTAAAAATTGTGTTAATAATAAAATAAATGAGAATACCGAAAAAGGCTCCTGAAAATTTACCCTCCCCGCCGGAAAGTTTTACTCCTCCGATTGCGCACATCGCGATTGCATATGTTTCATAAATATTTCCGGCACTCAAGGTCGCGCTCCCGGAGCTGGATGCGAGCAACACTCCTGAAAGTGCCGCAATAAAGCCGGCGCATACAAACGCTTTGATTTTGATTTGATCCACATCAATCCCCATCATTCGGGCCGCCTCATAATTTCCTCCCACCGCATAAAGTCTCATTCCGAATTTTGTATTTCTGGAAATGTACATGCAAATGAATGTGATCAAAAATAGAATGGGTATCAGAACCGAAATTCCGCTTTTTATTCCCGGAATAATACCGGACAGCAGCTTTGCATTCGCAAAGGTAAGAACATCCCCACTAATCACCACAGATTTTTTGGCAATAATCAATATCATTCCCCTTAAAGCAAACAGCATCGCAAGCGAAGCGATCCATGAGGAAATCCTCATTTTAGTGACCATCAGACCAATTAATGAACCCGATATCACGCCCGTCATCAATCCCGCAAGGATACCCAAGAAAGGATTTATTTGTCCGACAAGGCCCATAACGACACCGCTCAATGCAAATACCGCACCGGCAGACAAATCAATTTCCGCGCATAAAATTACAAAAGTCATGCCAAGAGCCAGGAAACCACCATTTTTAGCAGCTTTCAAAAGAATATTGAGCACATTGGCCATCGACAGGAAATTTTTATCGCTGAATATAATACTGGACGCAGTTACCAAAAACAAAAATGCTAAAATAGTACTTTTAGAATAAAAACAATGATAAATTTTTTTAATCATTTTCATGTGTTCCCCTCTCCTACTTTGCTGCTTCTCTCTGAATAAATACTGCAAATACAATCATTAACGCCTTAAACACCTGAGCATACTGATCCGGTATATTATTCATTACACAAGTAAGCGTGATCATTTGCATGATCAGCGCACCGATTACGGTTCCCAGCACGTGCGCCCTTCCTCCTGTCATCGGCGTACCTCCGATAACGACCGCTGCAATTGCATCGAGCTCCGCCAACTGCCCCAGAGAGCTTCCTGCGGCTACTGAAGTTTTTGCGGCCTGAAAAACACCGGCAAACGCCGCAAAAAATGCGCTCAGTCCATATACAGCCATCATTGTTTTTGGTGCATTGATACCTGCCAGTGTACTGGACTTCATACTATCTCCGACAGCCTGAAGCTGCCTTCCGAAAACAGTTTTGCTGACAATCACCCCTACAACCAGAACGGAAACCACAATCGGAATAATTTGTACGGGAATCACGCCTCCGATTTTATGGGTTCCCCAAAGAGCCAGCTGCTTTCCTGATTCTCCAAGCTTGTTAAAATAAATATCACGTCCTCCGCAAAGAACCTGCGCGGCACCACGCAGTCCAAGCATCAGACCGAGCGTCACAACCATCGCCTGAAGCTTGAGCTTTCCTACCATAAGTCCGGTAAAGCATCCGATCAATACGGAAACCACAAGTGAAGCCAGCAGACCCACAAACAATCCGGTCTGCGGCATCAGCCTTGCTGTCAGCACTCCGGCCAGAGCCATGACAGAGCCTACCGAAATATCGATGCCGCCCGTGGAAATAACCAGTGTCATACCCATTCCGCATAAAATAATCGGGCAGATTTGCGTGATTATATTATTTAAATTATTAATTCTAAAAAAGTTCGAAGTCACTATTGAATTCAATATCACAATCAACAGCAGCAATAATACTGCACTGTACTTTTTTATATATTGCAAATAATTTTGTTTATCCATCTGTTTTACTCCTCGCCCGCTCCCTTTGCAATCATTTCCATGATTTTGTTTTGATCTACCTCATCGCCTGCCAATTCTCCTCTTTTGCGCCCATCCCTCATCACTAAAATTCGATCACAGTTCCGTTCCAATTCTGCAATTTCGGAAGAAATCATAAGCACCGAAATTCCGCTTTGAGAAAATTCCTGAATAAGCTGCTCAATTTCCACCTTTGCGCCGATATCAATTCCTCCTGTCGGTTCATCCATAATAATCAGCTTCGGATTTAGGCACATCCATCTTGCCAGCAATACCTTTTGCTGATTTCCACCGCTCAAATTGCAAATCTGCTGCTCCGGTGACGGAGTTTTTATTTTTAATCGCTTAATATATTTTTTTACAATCTCATCCTGCTCCCTTTTCTTAACAAATCCAAACCTGCTCAGCTTAGGAAGCAGCGCAATCGTTATATTTTCTTTTACCGACAGATGGGGAATAATTCCTTCTGTTTTTCTGTCTTCCGTGCAAAATCCGATCCCCATTCTGATCGCATCCGAGGGCTTTTGTATGCTTGCCGGATTCTGATACCAAAATATTTCTCCCTCTTCCGGCAAATCAACTCCAAACAGAGCCTTTGCCAGCTCCGTCCTTCCCGATCCCAAAAGTCCGGCAAGTCCCAGTACTTCTCCCTCCTTTATATCAATATCAATTCCGTTCAGACGCATGCCCCTTCTCATATTTGTTGCCCTGAGAAGTGCCGGTTTTTCTAAAAAGTGATACTTATTTTTAGTACGTTCCAGAGATACCGTATTCTTCCCGACCATGAAAGAAATCAGCTTCAGCTGATCCAGTTCCCCGATATCATAATCACACACATATTCTCCATCCTTAAGCACGGTTACTCTTTCGCATATTTCAAATATTTCATCTAATTTATGACTGATAAAAACAACGCTGATCCCCTGGCTTTTCAGCTTTCTGATCACCCTAAACAGAACTTTCACTTCCTTTGCATCCAACGAAGAAGTAGGTTCATCCATAATCACAAGTTTTGCATGAATACTTACTGCGCGGGCGATTGCCACCATCTGCTGAATAGCCGTGGAATACTGCTTCAGGGGCTTTGTGACATCAATCGTAATTCCAAGCTCCTCCAATATTTTTTTTGTTTCCTCTTTCATCTTTTCTCGATCCAGGCCTCCAAGATGGCCTCCCGGCTCTCTCCCCAAAAACAAATTTTCATAAACGGTTTGAAACGGTACCAGATTCAGTTCCTGATAAATAGTTGAAATCCCCTTTTCATTTGCCTCAATCGGGGTTCTGGCATTGATCTGTCTGCCGTCAAACCAGATGGTTCCGCCATCCTTTTGGTAAATTCCGGTCAAGGTTTTAATTAAAGTGGATTTTCCCGCGCCGTTTTCACCCATCAGCGCATGGACTTCCCCCCTACTCACCTTGAAGTTCACTCCCTTCAGCGCTTTTACACCCGGGAACTGCTTTTCCAAGCCTCGGATATCCAATAATACTTCCGACATGCTTCCTCCTTTCAAAAGAACCACTTCCGGTTTTAACGGAAGTGGTTCTTTTCGTCCGTATAATCTTTTAAAAACCCAACTCAATTACAACATTATCTTTTGTATATAAGGTATCTTCATTTGTGATATTTTCCGGAATGGTCTCACCGTTCATAATCTTCGTAATTGTATCCAGCACAATCGGTCCAAAATATGGGGAGCAGGTACAGGAAGCAAGCTGCTTTCCGGCCGCTACATCCTCAAAAGCCGCTCTTGTTCCGTCGATGCCGACCGTAAGGATATCCTCGCCAGGCTTAAGTCCCGCCGCTTCAATTGCAGTCTTGGCACCCTGTATCATATCATCTGTCACCGCAAATACCGCGTCAATATTTTCGCCGCCCTGCGCCTGAATAATATTTTCCATGACCGCCTGTGCTTTGTCCATCAGCCATTCTCCATCCTGCTCGGCGATGATTGTATATTTGGAGGAATCCAGTCCGTCAACAAAACCGCCCTGTCTGTCCGTGGAAGTAGATGAATCATAACCGCCGTTGATAATCACAACATTTCCGCCATCCGGGAGTGCTTCCATCAAAGCCTTTGCACATTGCTCGCCTTCCCAAACAAAATCAGACATAATTGCAGTTGTAAAATGAGTTCCCGCCTCACCGTCGATTGCACGGTCAACCAAAATTACCGGAATACCGTTTTCCATCGCCTCCTGAAGCGCTCCCTGCAGCCCATTGTTTTCAAGTGCCGCCACAACAAGGAAGTCCACTCCTGCCGCTGCCAAATCTCGAATATCCGTCTCCTGTGTCGCAATATCGCCGCCGGCATCTTTTACGATCAGCTCACCACCGGCTGCTTCAATTGCTTCTTTAATAGAATCCGTTTCGGTTGTTCTCCAAGAAGACATACTGTCCGTCTGTGCAAAGCCTACTGTCTTCCCCTCAAGAACTCTCTCCAAATCGCTTCCCGCAGCCTCCTGATCTGCAACCTCTGCCGCAGTGTTCTCCTGCTTTGTGTCTTCCTGAGGCGTTTCCCCCTCGGCCTGCGCCCCTGCTTCAGCCTGTGCCGGCTGTGCATCACTCTGCCCGCATGCGGCAAGAGATAAGGCCAGCAAAACTGCCGCCGTCAGTGCCATGTACTTTTTCATTTTGTTCATCTTTTTCCTCCTGTTTTTATAAAAAATTTTATTTATTACATTATTTACGATACATTATTTTATCTATTATTTCAATATTATAATTTTAATCTTCTATATTTTTGTCGCTTATGCACATTTATTAAATTATAATTTATATATTTTTTATTTTTATTTTGACTTTTATGTAATAAAGGTGTATGATTCTAACAACAGAAAACAGAAACCATAAAAGAAAGAAGGGAAACCATGCCGCACAAAAAAGCTCCGGTCAAAATCAATGGAGAGAGAGACATCAATTTACACCTGAGTAATATGGAACACCACGAAAAAATAGCAGTCATAGGGAAAGCGCTCTCCTCCCCCGTCAGATTGAAAATTCTCAACATCTTAAAGGATACCGTCTTATCTATTCAGGAAATCGCGGATACCTTAAACATTCCGTTTTCCTCAACCGCGCTTCATATCAAAGTATTGGAGGATGCCGGATTAATATTAACGGAATCTCAGCCCGGCGTACACGGCTCAATGAGAGTCAGCACCTGTATTATGCAATCCTTTTATCTGCAGACCTTTGACAGCGATACGGCTCCCGCTGACAATTCCATTACACTCGACATGCCCATAGGAAACTATTACCTTTGCGATATCCTGCCCACCTGTGGTCTCGCCAACGAAAGCGGGATCATAGACGCTTATGACAACATCAAGAGCTTCTATTCACCGATACGCTCAAGCGCACAATTATTGTGGTTTCAAAAGGGCTATATCGAATATCGTTTTCCCAATATCAGCAATCCCCTTCTGCCTCTGCACGAGCTGTCTTTTTGTATGGAAATCTGCTCAGAAGCACCCGGATACCACGAAAACTGGCCTTCTGACATCACCATTCAGGTGAACAATCACGAAATAACCACGTATTGTTCCCCCGGGGATTACGGTGCGCGCAGAGGGAACCTGACCCCTCCGGCATGGCCAAACGGGCGTACCCAATATGGAATTTTGAAATCTTTTTCAATCAGAAAAGACGGGGGATATCTGGACGGCAGACTTGTAAACCGCCTGATTAATCTGGATATGCTTAAACTGCAGGAACATGCATATATTTCCCTGAGAATAGAAATCAAAGAAGATGCTCCGCACATAGGCGGAATCAACTTGTTTGGCGAAAAGTACGGAGACTACCCACAGGGGATCTCCATGAAGTTAATTTATTAAACTTTTTTGCAGTCTATTACTAAAGCCCCAAACAGATAAGCAATAAGCGCCTAATTTAGGCGCTTACTTTTTAAAGGCTTTATTAATAACGTATCCACACCTACAGCCAGTGCAAAAGAAATGATTAATGTAACAGCGAATCGCAGTATAAAAATGACAACACTTGAATCAGTCAGATTGGTCGAAATTACTTTTCTGACTTCAGCAATCACAGTAGGATGTATGAAGTAAATACCAAAAGAATATTTTGCAAAAACAGAGATCAACCATTTAATCGTTCCATTTCTTATAATACATATGTGTTGTAAAAATAAATAAATACTAATCACTACTATTGTATAAACAGGTGACAAATCAGTAATGTTGGACCGAAACTGTGGAATGTACTTATATTGAACAACCGTAACAATCAGGCTTCCAACTCCCAACAGATAAAGCAGCTTCAGATTTTTCTCCTTCACTAATCGGTCAACCGAATATCCTAATATAAAGTAAAAAACCCACGACGTCATAAACCAGCCGCCAAATGTAAATGTCAGTCCCATAAAATATTGTACAATCACAACACTGAACAATTCCCATAAGAACCCGATTATGATCAATAATTTCAACTCAAATTCCGATAAATTCCTTAACATTTTGCTCAAAAAAGGAGCGCCTAGCAGCATTCCGATCAACGAATAAACAAACCACACATGTGTAGAGGCATTTTCTACCAAGAAAAATCTGATAAAAGCATTCCAAAATGAAACAATTCCTTTTTGCGGAATTAACAAATAGTTTGAATACAAAAAAATAATAAAGGAGTAAACAAACAATGGCACTAACACAGAAATTCCTCTTTTTATATAATAATTCAGATATTCTTTGCCGCTGGTTCCACAAAAATTCAAATTATATTTACCGCTAAGCATAAAAAACAACCCGTTACAAGATAAAAACACCAGACTCAAAAGTGTATAAAATTGTTCCACACCATCCGGCGGCATATGTACAAAAATCACACATAACATAGCAACAACACGAATCAAATCAGACTGTATATCTCTAAAAAATACTTTATTTTTCATCTGCCTCCTTATTTTATTACTTCACTAAAGTCCAAGCCACTTCATGCCGGGAATTCGCCTCAAAACGGTGGAAGCAGCTATTCCGGCGGCAAGCATGCAGGCAATATAGAAAACACACACGAGCAATTTCGGCAGCGGCGGCGAAAGCCATGCAAACATCTTAATTAAAAGATCAATACGAAGCATTTCTTCAAACAGATATGTGCAAAAGGTACAGCTTCCGATATAAAGAATAGCCCGCTCTGTCCGCTTTGAAAAAGGAGCCTGTGTTCCTCCATCAGAAATGCTCTGCCCAAGCCGGCCACAGTTATATTTGATGATAAAAAATACGGCGGCAGCCGAAATCAAGTTGAACTTTTCCACAAATATAACATCGTAGATTCCCGTTTTACTATGATATAAATATGTCATCAAAATACCGGCACAACCATTCAAAAGAATGGCAGCCCATGCAAGAAGGTAATTCCTATGAGAGAAAAATTCCTTTCGCAGGCGATTTTCAATAAAGTACCCCAGCATCGGAAAAATAATAATCGTTGTAAGCAGCGGAATTGATATATTAATCGCACAATCCAGCACATATTCCGGTATTTCGATAAGAAAAAGGAATACAACTGCAAGTATACCCAAATATAAATACTCCTTATCAGATAAGGCAAGTGCCAGTCGTCTGAGAAAAGGTAGTATCAGCAAAAATGTAAGATAAGAATATAGAAACCAAAACGGTGTAATAAATGGTTCCGAATAAATCAATTTAACAAAAAAGAATAGATTGAAGCCATATTCCGGATGCTGCAGATAGAATCTGACATAATAGATAAAAGAAAATGCGATGATTATGATTATAATACGAAGGACTCTTTTTACAAACAGCTCCTTTAGAGACTCCTTTTTAGGAATTAAAAGAGCGCCCGATATCATAAAAAATAAAGGTACACCTATTTTACAGAGATTTGATAAAAAAATTGAAAACATACGAAGAACAGACTGATCTGTCACCTGAAAAAGCAGATAGCCGTTTTCGCCGGTATGATTAAAAATAATGCAGATCAATGCAAAGATCCTAACGATCTCCAAGTGAATATTCTTTTTCATATACGCCTTGCCCTGCTTCTCCTTTTGCATAGAGCTCTATTTTCCTCCAGATCAAATTCTGTCTGCGCACAACAATTTCATATAAAAGAGCAGATACACCCAGCACACAAAGACAATAAAATACATAAAAACTCAAAGACCCGTAATATAACTCTATTCCCAATACAGCAGAAAACAAATGAATTGCACACTGTATTGGAAAATGAATCAAGTAAATGACCAATGACAGCTTGCCCAGGTACACTAAAGGTTTTGCTTCAAATACCCCTTTAATCACCTTAACATTTAACACACTCCAAACAATAACCGGCGCAAACAAAACAATAAAGCAAAACTGTAAACCACCAAACATATCGTTTGTACGCATTTTATCAATCATTACCATGAGTAATGAAGCAGTTATCCCCAGTACGGAAATTCGATATTTTAATTTAACAGGCAATACCTCGTTTGCCTCCATCAAAAGTGCTCCCAAAAAGAAGCATGTATACCCCCTTGCCACAGAACTATTAATTAGCGGCAGATTCCAGCCCTGTCGCAAAATCATTAAGCCAAAAATAATCAAACAAACACAACTCACATAATAAAATGTCTTATTTTTCTTCCCTCTCCATGCAAGGAAATACCAGATTGCATAGCATAATAATTCAACAGAAATACACCATGCAGGACCATTAAATGTAATACTATTTTCAACAATACCCGTTTGTATACAAAACAGGTTTAACAGAAAATGATAGAAATCATATCCGTCAAATACAAAAGGAATTCCCGCCACTACAATTTCACCTGCCTGAAAAACAGAAACCAGCAGAAGCGCAATCAAATATACCGGATAGATATGTTTCATCCGTTTCCCAAAAAAACTTCCGAATGTTATGTCCTCACTGTAAATCTTATTTTTATAATTATAAGCAATTACAAAACCGGAAATTACAAAAAACAACTCCACTATCAAGTATCCATTTGAAGCCAGTATGTTCCAATAACGGTAATGAAACGGGGTAACTTCAGCAGAAAAATGTCGGTAATAATGATGTATTAACGCAATGATAACTGCGCAAACTCCCCGAAAACCATCCAAGGATAACAAGCGGCTATGCTGTGTCCTGTCATTCATCTTTGGCATCTCTCCCTCTCACGTAACTATCTGTTTTATCTAACTGTTATGGACGCGTCTTTTTATACATTCTCTTTAATCATTCGGACCATATAATCAATCATTTCCTCCGTCATCCCCGGGTAAACACCGATCCAAAAGGCATCTGACATAATGCGATCAGTATTTTTGAGTTCCCCGACAACGCGATATCCCTCACCGGATCTTCTCATTTCATCAAAGCAGGGATGCTTAATCAAATTACCGGAAAACAGCATACGCGTCTGGACTCCGGCACACTCCAGCTTCTGTACAAGCACATTACGGTCAGCTCCTTCTTTACAGGTGATCAGAAAGCCAAACCAGCTCGGGACAGAATTTTCACATGCCTCCGGCAAAATCAGCTTATCCGTAAGCCCCGCAAGTCCCGTGCTAAGACGGGCAAAATTCTCACGCCTTCGTTCTACAAACGAGGGAAACTTCTCAAGCTGTGCGCATCCGACGGCAGCCTGCATATCTGTCGCCTTCAAATTATAGCCAAAATGAGAATAAACATACTTATGATCATATCCAAGCGGCAGCTCTCCGTATTGTCTGTCAAAACGGTGCCCACAAAAATTGTCGTGACCGGATGGACAAACACAGTCCCGACCCCAGTCTCTAAAAGAACGAATGCATTTGTGCAGCAGCGGATCATTCGTATAGACAGCTCCACCTTCTCCCATAGTCATATGATGGGGCGGATAAAAGCTCGATGTACCGATGTCTCCTATCGTACCCGTAAAATACTCCTTACCATCCAGAATGTATTTCGAGCCGAGCGCATCACAATTATCCTCAATCAGCCACAGTTGATGTGCTTCACAAAATTCCTTCACAGCCTTTAAATCAAACGGATTACCGAGTGTGTGTGCCAGCATAACTGCTTTTGTCTTCGGTGAATATGCCTCCTCAAGCATTGTTACGTCCACATTATACTGTCCGAGCGTAACATCCACAAAAACCGGTACCGCACCATACTGAATGATCGGCGTCACCGTTGTCGGAAAGCCTGCCGCCACCGTAATGATCTCATCACCGCGCCGCACTGCCCGCTCTCCTAACAGCGGTGAAGTTAATGCCATAAAAGCATTCAGGTTTGCCGAAGACCCTGAATTCACAAGAGAGCAGTATTTCACCCCCAGATAGTCAGAAAGCTTTTTTTCAAATTCGTCCGTATACCGCCCCGAGGTCAGCCAGAATTCCAGCGCACTGTCCACAAGATTTTTCATTTCTGCGCTGTCATAAACCCTGGACGCATACGGGATACGATCGCCCTCCTCAAATAGCTTCCTTTTGTTATGGTACTTCTCGCAATATCCTCCTACCGCCTCCAGAATTTCCTCACGAGCCTGCTGCTCTGTTTTATTATCAAACATCTTCCAATCTCCATTCCCTGTCCGCCGATATTCAGCCTTCACCGAATCAGGACTTTCTATATTCCTCAATCTGCCTGTGCATACATGCGCACAACACAGATTCCAGATTTTCATTTTCATTATATGCCAAAAGACGTAATAGTTCAAACTCCACTACCTGTTCCAACGTTTTCTCTATGGACCACTTTGGTTCCCATCCAAAGGTATGCTTTAGCTTTGTACAGTCCAGCTTTAAAAAATTGGCCTCATGAGGCCCTCCGTCAAACTGATTAATCCATGCCAGCTTCTCATATCCCTTAGAATCCTGTGCCTTATTCCAAAGCTTGCAGAACAAATCCACCAGCTCGCCGGTCGTAATGCAGTTATCATCCTCGGGCCCCACATTATAACAGCCTGCAAGCTCCGGCCGTTCATACTGCTCCTGTGCCACCATCAGATATGCAAACAGCGGCTCCAGCACGTGCTGGTAAGGGCGCGTGGAATGTGGATTTCTCACCACAATACCACCCTCTGCCGTACTGCTTCCTTGTCTCACCAGCCGTTCCGCTGTCCTGACACAATCCGGGATAATCCGATCCTTTGCAAAATCACCGCCGCCGATCACATTACCCGCCCGGCAAGTCGAAACCGCAACACCCTGCACCTTTAAAAAAGCCTGCACATAGCTATGCGTCACAAGCTCCGAGCAGGACTTGCTGTTTGAATAAGGATCATAGCCATCCAGCACATCTGTCTCCACATATCCCCTGTCCCATTCATTGTTCCGATAGACCTTGTCCGTTGTCACGTTTACAACAGATTTAACCGAAGATGTCAGTCTCACGCACTCCAACAGATTCACTGTGCCCATCACATTCGTTTCATACGTATCCGCCGGATTTGCATACGACTCCCGCACAAGCGGCTGCGCCGCCATATGAATGACAATTTCCGGCTGCTCGCTCTCAAATACCCGCACCAGGTATTCCCTGTCACGGATATCTCCGATATAGGAGCGAATATCTTGATCCGAAGCGGTCAACACAAACAAACTCGGCTCTGTCGGCGGATTTAATGCATATCCGATCACATCAGCCCCCAATTCCTTTAATATCTGGCAGAGCCACGTCCCCTTAAAGCCGGTATGGCCGGTAACGAGTACCTTTTTTCTGCTATAAAAATTATTCATGTAGTCGTAATTCACTGCATTGCCTCCGCATTTTAATAAGATTCCAGAATTCACCTCTGCAAGTTTTCTGACGTCTGCTACTTCTATTTTATCAAATTTCCACTTATAAAGACAGTACATCTTATCTACCGCCATTTAAAATACTAAATAATTTAGGAAATCCTTTTTTCAGTAAATTCGCAATCAAAATAATAATCACCAATGCTATAACAGGTAGCAATAAAAAATTTAAGAGCGCAAACAGTTCTGTTTCTGGAAGATTTTTTCTAAACAGCAGCTTTAACATACTAAGCACAAATAAATGAGAAGAGTATATAAAAAAGGTGTAAGACATATATTTTGCCGTTTGAATTTTTCCGAAAAGATCAATGCCATAAACAAGTACCGCAATATAAGCAACAATTACCACGCGATGCCAAATTGGATTGGCCCCTGTCATTTTATCAATCAATAACAAAATTATAAATCCCGCCACCGCCATCATTCTTTTCTTTTTATTAATGTTAGCTGTAATAACTATTGTAAAATAATGATATCCGAGAAATCCGCCTAGAAAGAAATAAAATAATTGTTCCAGATTGACCAACTGAACATTTTGGCTATAGACAGGAGAAAATAGTAAAATTATGATAATACATAGTCCTAATATCTTATTCTTAAGTAATGCAAACAAAACCGGGGAAATTGTAATAAATAGAATTAGTTGAAACAAAAACCAATATACGGAATGATATTTATAAAAGAATAAACCCTCTGCAATATTTTTAAAATTAATGGGATTCATCTTCCATGAATCACTCACAAAAGCAGACACATATGGCAGCACATTAAATAAAATTGCCATGACCACATAAAAAGCATTCCACACCAGATAAGGAATCAACAAGCTTTTTATGCGAGATTTATATTTATCAAGCAGTTTATTCCATGAATAATTTTTAAAGAAAAAGACTCCGCTTAGTAAGAAAAAGAATGGTACGGCAACCATTGTGACATTCTCTAATAAATCAGTTTCAATAAAATAGACTACTTTTCCCAACAAACTATTTAAATTCAATGAATACTGAGCGGTGTTATCTGCATGTATATAGAGAACCATGACTGCACAAATAAACGACAGTACCGTTTTTTTCTTAAATCTTTCATCAGTGTTTAATAACATAACAACTCTTATCCCCCGCAGCATCAAGCACTGTTAAGCTTTTCATTTTTCTTACCAAATTTTCCACGGTGCTGTATCCGAATGCCAAAGTCCCTCTAAATAATTTTTATCATGCAGATTGTCCATCGGAGACCAAAACCCCGGATGGCGATAGGCATTCATCTGCCTATCCGCAGCCAGCTTCTCAAAAGGTCCCGACTCAAGCATCTCACTTCCATCCCCTAAATAGCCGAACAGTTTGGATTCACACACCATGAATCCCATGTTGACCCAGGATTGGTCTTTCCTGGCCTTCTCTGCAAAGCTGTCTATCGTGCCATCTTCTTCGATCCTTACCGCTCCGAACCTGCCGGAAGGTTGTGTTGTTGAAATGGTGACAACCTTTCCCGACGCCTCATGGCAGGCGAGTAATTCATTCACATCTACATCGGCCACGCCATCCCCATACGTGAGCATAAATTGCTCCTCGCCAATGTATTCTTTTGCCCTAAGAATGCGACCGGCCGTCAGCGTATGAAGCCCTGTGTTAACAAGAGTCACCTTCCACGGCTCTACCTCTGATCTCTTCGTATGGAATTCCTGCGTCTTAAGACCATAAGTACAGTCCGACTGATAATGATAATAATTAATAAAGTATTCTTTGATCATAGGGCCTTTATACCCGCAACAGATCACGAATTCATGAAAGCCGTATGTCGAATAACTTTTCATAATATGCCACAATATCGGCTTCCCACCTATTTCTACCATTGGCTTGGGTTTTAAAGCCGTCTCTTCACCAAGCCTTGTTCCCATTCCGCCTGCCAGTATGACTACTTTCATAACTTCACCTCGACCATTTCTATTCCCAGTTTTTCCATGGTGCTTTTTTACTCTGCCATAACTGTTCGAGATATACCTTGTCTCTTATTGTCTCAACCGGACACCAAAAGCCATCATGAAAATAACTGATCATATGATTCTCGTGTGAAAGGGCGCGAAATAAAGGATCCCCAATATCATCTTCTTTTTCTAAATAAGAATAAACCTCCGGTTTGAAAATCCTACAGCAAGCATCTGCCCACATTTGATTCTGAGGCAGCAGTGCCTCTCCCTCTTCCAAGTATAATCCATTTTTATCAATTGGAAGTGCGGCATTTCTGCCGGTGGGTTTTGCCACCGAAAGTGTGAGTACTTTTCCATTTTCCTTATGATGCTTAATCAGATACGTAATATCAATATCAAAAAGGCAATCTCCGTGCACAACCAAAAAATCTTCATTACCCACATATTCCTTTACTTGCAACAGCCTTTGGCCTGGCAAAGATTCTATGCCCGTATCCACCACAGTGACTTGCCAATCCTCTGTTCTGTTCTTATGGCAGATTACTTGATTGTTCTGCAAATCCACTGTAATATCAGATTGGTAAATATAAAAATCTCTAAAATAATCTTTCAACAGATTCACCTTATAACCACCACAAATAATAAATTCTCTGACATGATGAGAAGAAAGCATCTTCATAATATGCCAAAGAATTGGCTTCTCTCCAATTTCTACCATTGGCTTCGGTATCCCTTCGGAATCATTATTGATTGTGCTGCGGGAGCCCCCGGCTAATATGACTGCTTTCATCAGTTCTTCTCTCCCATCTGTCTAACCCATGCAATCGTTTCTTTTATCCCTCGTTCAAAAGAATAAGAGGGATAAAATTCAGTATCCTTCATTAAGTCATTAATATCCGCACACAAGTACATGACCTGCTTCTCGCTATAAGGAATCTCCCCGAAGCCAATCTCGTGTGTCGGATCTATACAATCCCTAATTATCCTTATATATTCTGCCAGCGGAATTCCTTTTCCGCTTCCTATACAGTATATCTTACCACTTTTTCCATGATCAGCCAACAAATAAAACGCATTGGCAGCATCTTTTGAGTAAATATAATCCCATATCTGTTCTCCCTTTGTGCAAAGAGGCCTTTCCCCTTTCAGCAACTGTGCAATCATCGACATGACCAATGTATTCTCTCCATCACACGGTCCATATACACTGAGCACCCTCGTCCATATGTGGTCCATGCCCAGTTGTTCACACCTGATTCTGCTGAACTGACCCGCGCATAACTTAGCGATCCCATATCCGTTCTCCGGAAATGTAGGAGTCTCGTTATTTAAAACTCCTTCATAACGGCCATATTCTGCTTGCGACCCAGCACCAATAAACCGATGACAGCCCAAAGCGTTCGCCACCTCAACGGCATCCATTGTATACTGAATGTTCTTTAGCTGTGCATCGATGTTATTTCTGGAATCTCCGATCGTACAAGCCCATGCAAAATGATAACATACATCATAATCATGTTCGAGTATTTCAAGTAAGGACTTCATCTGATCGAGATCGCATTCCACAATTCTAACTTTATCAGAAACAGGAATACGGCTTATCCTGCTCGAACCGCAATGACAAACCGCCGTAACTTCCACACCATATTCTATTAATGTCTGAATCAGGGCAGTGCCGATCGCACCGGTTGGTCCTGTAATGATTGCTTGTTTCATAGATTTCTCAGTTCAAGTATTTTTTGAACTATCCTTTCTCTTGAATGACTATCTTGCTTCACTGAGTAGAGAAAAGTCCTGGGGATATCTGATGTTGGAAGGAAACATCATTGTGTACTTCACTTCCTTCCTGTTTCATGGAAATGCATTTTCAAACTTTACCCACTCGTTTTTAGGCTCATTTTCCATCCCGCAGGACTAGTTGAAGTCATTGAATTCAATTTGATGAGTTTTCCTCTTTTCAGGTATATACATGCACTTTTATGTCTCCTAAATACAAGAAAATTTTGACTATAGTACGATTTACACTGCATTTATTACAGCACGAAAATGCTGATTTTACGGCTACCCACACCTCATAACATATCGCTACTGTTTGTCTCTACCGATACGTTCAAACCACCCACAAATTTCCTGCTATATCTAGCCATATACTAAATCCTCTTCCAAATAACCCTCATGTTCACTGCGTTTAAGCAATCCTCATCCTTCTCGATCTGTATCTTCAATATCCTGCAAATATTCTAACTCACCAATATCCACTGTGTTTTTTAGTGTGCTTCTTCCAAGCAACACTAAACCGGTAGATACCTTCAACTCCTCGCTTCCTTTTACTATTTCAATTCTTATTGCAAATCGAGCTGCATGTGTTTCTAATAATTCTACCTGATCCAAATACACATACTTTTTTTCTTCTGAATCCCACGCGACATTTTCATAATCATGATATGAACAATATGCTTCAATAATCGCCTTGCCTTGCAAAGTAGCGATTATTACTTCATCAGTTACTTGGTCAATGTTATGTATAGAAAAGGTCACCCCAGATACCTTGCTAACCTCAGTGTCTTCATACTCATGACCCTCGGTAATTCCGTCACTGTCTATTGTCTGACCAGTTATACTGACATTATCCCCCTCCAGTAAAATGTAGTGTATCTTTCTGCAAATAACTGTCCTATATGTATTTGTAACAAGCTCAATCGCTTCATTATAGCTTTGTTCCTGCTTGCTAATCGCATTATATAAATCACCAAGAGAATCGAAAAAAAGATGATTTGTTGATTCACCGCAAGCTTTTTTATAGCCGTTATCTTTACTAACTATTGCACTATCTCATCAACATCAAATCTATGCTTTATTTGTTCAGCGATAAATGCATCTGGAAACTCTTTTCTCTTTTTATCATTATCCTCAAAAGGCGGTGAAAAACAAAAATAATCTTCAAATATCTTTTCAGAATCAACACATGTCGTATCCATAATCTCAGGGTTAATTATTGCCTGCTTATCAAGTCACTTATGCTACCGCCCAGACATCAGATTTACACCAAAAGTTCCCAATGCGCAAAAAGACATCAAGTATCCGCCTCTGTATCTTGAACAGATTTGATACGAATACCGATAAAGCGATAGCAGAAAGCTGTGTCTCTTCCAGCTTCGTGGTAATCAGACCCAGTCCGTAGCTATGCTTCTCTACACTACTAAACTCACGCTCTATCTCTATCCGGTCTGTATTGTCCTGATATTCTCTCTTTCTATCAACATTTCTTTGTCTGGACTGCACCGGCCTTCCCAACTTTTTCCCAGACAGTCGGATTCCACGCTCTTTACAATACTGCAGATTTCCTCTTGTCCTGTATATCTGATCTGCCAATACGCGCTTGGGATAGCAGCCTGTCCTTGCATAGTAGCGCTCAACCGTTTCTTGCAGACTCCCACTTTCATTATAAGCTTCAAAAGAGATCTTCTCTATTCTTGCATAGCTTCCGGAGTCTAGACTCACCTCCAGCTTCGCTCCAAATTCTACCGGTGCTTTTACCTTCCCCCTCACTATCGGACGCAGCCATGGCTGGCTAATACTCACAATACGGTTTTCTACTTTGTGGATATCCTTCTCATACATATATCTCTGCTGCTCATAAACCTTCATGATTGTATGCAGCCGGGGGATTTCCTTCCTAGTGGCAGCGTATCCCTCTGACATGTACCCTTCAAGATAACGAAGATCTCTGCCCACATAAGAAAGCTGCTTCCTGATAGACCTGCAAATCTGTTTTTTGGTATGTTTTTTACTTTTGGCATAGCTAAGATAATCCTTCCTGGCAATTCTGCGATACCTTCTTGGTAAGGACAATCTATAAGCTTTGCAGAAGCGGTATATCATGCATTCCAGTTTTTCCCTTGACTCATTCAGCAGCGAAACATCCTTCGGATAACGAATATTGGAGGGTGCACACGTGGCATCTACGATAACGGTTCCTTGATTAGCCTGCTCTTTGGCAGACGCTGCACCATTGCTTCCTCCACCGCTCCCGGATCTCGGCGGTTCTTTTTTATCAGAATGCTCAAGAAGATATTCGTTTGCTTCTATCAGCATTTCCATGGATATTCGCTTGCGAAACAGCACAAGCGTACTTGCATCAAAGGGCGCTTCTTCCTGATATCCCTTAAGACCGATAAAATACTGCAGATATGGATTCTCGGTGATCTGCTCCACCAGTTCTCTGTCAGAAAACTGAAACTTCTTCTGAATAATCAATGCCCCGAGTGCCATGCGTAGTGGCTTTGCAACATTTCCTGTCTCACTCGGGAACAGGTCTGCATATTTTATTTCATACTCATTCCAAGGAATTCTGTCGGCCAGATCAATCCACCTGTTTTTGTGAGTGTTTAGATTATCCATTACAAGAATGATCTTTTCTTTATCTGGATACATAACGTCTACAAGATATTTGATTTCTTCTGCCCAGTCAATTGCTGTGCGGTATTCTCGGACACTTACGTAATGTTTGCCTGCAAGTGTTTCTATAAAGGCGAAGATACTACATGTACCATTCCTAACATATTCAGAATCGATTTTTTTGTTGTCACCAGGACGCATTGCCCATGAATCTCTTGCTTCGCCAAGAAGCTGATATGGTTTTTCATCCATGCAAACAACAGGAATATCTGGATTAAAGGATAATTCATATACATCCAGTACATCTTCCATGCAGGCAATAAATTCAGCATCAGCTATGCTTGGGAGACACCAGTAATCGCTGCGGTGAGGTCGAAGCCTGTTTTTTTTAAGGAACGTCGGATTGCTTCTCTACTGATTGGCTCGTCAAGTTCAACCTTCATCTGATCTTCAAGAAGACGTATTGTCCAACGGCTATGGCCTTCTGGTACCGGGCCGCATGCAATTTCAATTATTTTTGCTTCCGTTCGCCCATCAACCTTGCGATTTGCATTATTAGAATTAATGTTCCGGTTTGTTTTTAAAACAGCTACAATTCCTCCAGAAGCAAAGAGAGATACAGCTTTAGCTATTGTTGCACGGCTAACACTACAGACTTCAATACATTGATCATAAGTCATTGCCGACGGATGGTTTTCATCAAGGTTAATTAATATTTGACAACGTGAAAATAATGTTTGAGTGGTACTTTTTTTCTTCATAAGGCTCTTTAAATACTTTACATCGCTGTCAGTTAACAGTATTTGATTTTTCTTTGGTCTTCCCATAGTGATCATCTCCATTTATATGTACAGTTTATCATCTATGGTAAGTATATCAAAGAAAAATGTTTGATTCAACTATGAATATGTCACTACACTAGTTGATTTTGGATATTCTCGCATATGTCATCTATATACTGCCATAAATTTATTGTTATATCCGATGGAGCTGTCTTTATACCTCAATTTCTCATATATTCATTGCGACACAAGAAATACTGTTCCTTGGCTTTATTTATCGTTTGAAAATAATGTTCCGCCGGATAGCATGCCTGCGTAGATGTTACGAAAATAAAATCATCATCATTACGTATTTCAGATGGATACTCTGATTGTATTCCCTGGAATATAATGTGTTGTTCATCATACACCTTGTATAACACCGCCTCGGGATAGTTTGACAATATATATTGGTATAAATCTACCGCTGTTTTGCCAAGCCCCCACATGGAGTATTTAATCTTACCTTTTCTATCCCAATTATTTTCAATATATGCTCTTGCATGTTCATAATAAGAGAACCCATCATATACATTTTCCTGTAATTTATCAATATTTGTCGTAGACTCACTCTCCATGCATTGACTCACTTCTAAAACGTAAGAATATTTATCATATGTCTCTTTAATTCTTTTTTTTGCAAGCTCACACATCTGAGTTTTTAAGTTTTCAAACAAAACGGGCTTTGGGTTCCAATTAATTTTACTATATGTATCTGGGGTATATATTGGAATGAATTTTTCTATCCAACGATATTTATCAATCAGTGTGTTCAATACCAATATTGTGGGAATTCCTGATGCGATTCCAATTAATGCGGCATGGAATCTTGATGTTACAATCAATGTAGCCTCATTACAATATTTCTCAATCCTATTTTGAGCCCATTCACGCAAATTCCCATTACATAAATCCTGTGTTCTACCGTAGTACATATGTGACAAATACTCTGCGTTTTCTAATAATTCACGTGGCACATATTTTTCTACCGCTATCGGCACATCAATAAAAAAAGTCTTACTTGATAGAGGAATCTGTCTTCTTTTAGGTTGTGTCAATGTGATGCACCCAAATAAATATGCTGGAATTTGATATTTATGCATAAGTTTTAGCGTATACTCATCTCTGCATCCAACAGGAGCGTAATTCCTTAATAATTGAACACTTTCTTCTGAAAGGCTTCTGTCATGTATTGCAATACCTAAAAAAACAGGTACTATTTTCGGGGAAAAAATCACATCCTCCTTCATAAAATACTTCAAATATGCAAACATCAGATTGATAGGCAATAAAGCATATTCACCATCGTATGTGTCTAAATCATAATAATCAATGTCAATACGATCTTCTCTTGGTATTCCCATCGAATCATAAATTGCGTCTATTGCAAGAATTTGGGCTGGTTCTCCAATATTCATTAAGGATATACCTGAAGCGTCATTAGGTGTAACCACACCATTAAATATCATATTTGCATATTTCATCTACTTTCACCTCTTTTATATTCTCTTTAAAATTTCTTCTGCATGCTTGTCAATATTGTCGATGGGATTGGCTTCATTATTCCTACATACTCCGCATAAATCGATCCCCTTTTTCTTCTGGATTAACATCCTTCTCCAGAATTCTCGTAATTTCTCTCCATTCCAAATGTTCACCAAAGACTGTTCACGTACATTTCCATATTCCAATTTCTTCTCCCAATCTGCGCAACATGGTGTTACTTTTCCATCTGGGCCAATTATCATATAGTAAAATGGCTGGCTACATATTTCAACCGTTTCTATCCGTTCTCCATACATAGTAATTTTTTCATCATTGATCAAATCGCTTTCAAATTCCGGCCAAGAGGGTGAAATATGCTCAATAAAAATATGGTCACAATACGGTTCGAATGTATCCATAAAGATTTTCTTCTTTTCAGGACTATCCACCGAAATATCAGCTATTTTTATATATATTGTCGTGCCTGCTTTACGCCGATTAAATAAATCTTTGATATTCTCCACAAATTTTTCATAATCAATTTTATAATGAGCAATTTTTTCATAACCATCAGAATCTAAGGCTTCAACAGAAATTCTAATCATATCCACCCCACTGTTGATTAGTTTTTCGTTTAACCCCGGATTTAACAAACTTCCATTTGTTATAATCTCAATCTTATTAGTTACATCTGCACTTCGCATATACTGGATCATTTCTGGTAAATTTGGATTAAGCAAAGGTTCTCCCAAGTGTGCGAGTCTAACTATCTTTACTTTATCAGGAAATTCTTTCATATCATCTACTATCTTTTCAAACATATCTAACGACATGTTTCTTCCCGCTATTCTTTCCTTTGATGTTGGGGAATGAGCAGCGCAAAATTCGCACTGAAAGTTACACGCACTTGAAGTATCAACAAAAATCGAAAAGGGCGTTGCTAACGGAATCACTTTTTCTAATTTTACTCTATTAAGATTGCGTAAAGTCTTTACTTTATCTTCCTTCATCTATAGTTATCCTCACATTCTGTTTTCAAGTCATAATACCTTCACTTCATTTTTTATACCATATGAGTTAATCAGTTCTAAAATATCCTCTCGATATTTAAGGGCACTTACACAAATTACTATAGTTCCCTTTATACTCATTTCAAAAAATTTTTCGGGAGAAATTACTGTCAACACCATATTGTCATTAATTTGAATGTTTTGCCCTTGTTTGTTTTTACCCGAATCGACTAGTGCCACTGTTCGGTTTGCTATATCTGGATATTTCCTGATAAGTTCAAAGCATTTTGCTCCAACACCCCATAGAATCACATCTTTATCCTCTCTTAAGAAGTCTTCAATTCTCTCTTTTCTAATTTTCTCCTCTATTATACTTTGTTCTAACATCCGAGTAATGGCTTTGCCAGATTGTACATCAGTAATTAACGCTGAATCTGATACCTCCCCCAACTTATATACTGCCGTCAACAAATCTTCAACGTCTGATTCAAAATTTATCTCTCTAAAGTCCACTCTAATCATTCCATTTTTCCTAAAAAGATTATCTAAAGACTCTAGAGAAAAATAATTTATATGTTCATAATTAAAGTGATGCGTAATATTAGAACTTAGTTTGGGGAATTTTTTTACATTTGGAACTGTGACAACTATTTTCCCTTCTGGGGTCAAATATTGTTTCATATTCTCCACTGCAGTTTGAGGAAACAGAAGATGCTCAAGCACTGCATTCAAACATACTAAATCAAACTTCTCCGTTGCATCTACAATATTGTAAATCGAGCCCAGTTTTGTCGAGATTCCTGCTTCTTTTAAAACTTTAAGGTTATCTTCTGTTGTATCTATCCCGCATAGATTAACGTAGTTTCTTTTCTGTAATTCTAATAATAACTTTCCACTACCGCTTCCTATATCTAGTATACGACTTGATTCATTAGTATCAGTTTTAATCAAATCCAGAATATCCTCAGTCATCTGGTCTGATTCCACTTTCTTTGAGGTTATCTCAGAATAATTATTATACTCGCTATAGTATTTATCATACTCCAATTGATTTGCAGAAATACTTGCATAGCAAAATCCACATTCTTTACAACGAACAATTTCAAACTCCTTTGCCGCATTGCGCAGTGGATGATTCATGGGTAATTCCATCATTATTTTATGTATACCTTCATAATCCTCACTATTACAAATATTACACGTTCTCATTCTTTACCTCAAAACTTTCTACAGTTCTCCTAAACCCCTCCGTAATACTCACTTGTGGTTGCCATCCTAATTCTTTTAATTTTGTTACATCTATAATACATGTCATATCCGCTTTCCTTCTTTTGTAAAAATTCTGTTCATCCTCTTCATTTAGAAACTTTACATGTAACTGATACTCTGCAAAAGTCTCGGTCACCAATATATGTGCTAATTCTCCTATAGAAACTGTGCATGCTGAATTTGCCATATTATAAGCCTCTCCAATTTCTCCTTTCAAAAGAATCAATAAAAAAGCACATAACGCATCTCGCACATAACAAAATGGTCGCACAGCTTGACCATCCCCCTTAATTAACAAATCCTGTCTTTTAATAATGGCGGTAACGAAGTCTGAATACACATGACCATCTTGCAAATTAATTCCCGGACCATAAGTATGGCTGATTCTCACAATTTTTGCAGGAACATGATATTGTTTTGCATATGCTGCACAAAGCATTTCTCCCATTCTCTTGCTTTCTGCGTAACAATTCGACACTCTTGTAGAGCACAACCCAAATGAGTTCATTTCACCAATTAACCCTGCGTATTCTTCGCTATTCCCATAAACAGCTCCACTGCTTAAAAAGAGGACACCTTTCGCATTTCTGGTTCGTGCAAGTTCCAACAAATTCACTGTCCCGATTGTATTTGCGGTAATAACATCTACTGGTTTGGTTTCAAATAATTGTGTGTTGGAGATTGATGCACAGTGAAAGATATAATCTATACTCTTCATTTCAAATTGGTATGTCTCCACAGTTCCAGCCAATAAGACCATTTGGTCATTAATACCAAATACATCTTCCGCCTTCTTCAAATCTCGAGCCAATATATAAATCTTAATACGAAACTTTTCTCTTTGATTTAAAAACAAAAAAAACCTTGTAATATACTTGCCCAAAAAACCTGTTGCACCAGTTATTAAAACACTGCAATCTCGAAATGAATCAATATCCATTTTTGATACAATATATGCAAAATCTTCCTGTTCAATTCTACTCATATTCATTTTTCCCCTCAATAAAAGGCCACATAGAATCTAACCTTCCAGCAATCATATTTCCGTCTTCTCCTATTCGCGCCTGTACCTTAGGCATAACAACTTCATCCGGATCAATCATTACTTCACATAAGACCGGACCATCCATATTAATAACATGTTGTATCCCAGAAACAACCTCAGAATTATTTAATATCTTATATGTCTCCAAACCATAGGCTTTCGCTATTTTAGACAAATCCGGTAAAGTCATTCCACTATGTGTGTCACTTGCAACATAATGTCCTGCAAAATTATTTCTTTGCATACCACGAATACTGGCGTATCCTTGATTATTCCATATGAAAATTTTTACAGGGAGTTGTAATCTATGTAATGTTTCTAATTCCTGAATATTTAACTGGAAAGCACCGTCTCCATTAATAAGAATTGTTCTTCTCTGATTATTTGCCAAACAGGCTCCTATCGAATACGGCAATCCAAAACCCATTGATCCAAGCCCCGCTGCATGTTTCATTTTTTGGCCTTTCTTATTCCTAAAAGCTTGAATAGTTGCTTCTGCTGTAACCCCAGCACTTTCCGGTACAATAATATCCTTCTCTTCTAATATATCACTTAATAATCCGGTAAAATAATAACCACTCACATAACTTTTCATCATTTCATGTTGTTTTGTAATAACAGGATACTTCTCTCTCAATTCGCGACAATGAATAATCCACTGCTCTTTGTCTATCACTTCCTCGTTTTTCATTGTTTTATTCGCTATCTCGAGAAAATACTTTACATCACAACATATCGGCATATCTATGTGCATAGTGAATTTCTTAAGTTCATTTTCGTCAATATCAATAACTATCTTAAAAGCATTTGGTGCAAAATCAGACTCATTAAATGCAGTAATACTGTTATCCAGTCTTGCACCCAAAGCGATTAGTAAATCACATTCTTGTATGACAAAATTTGCCCCTCTATCTCCCAGACCCCCTGGATGTCCTACGTATAACGGATGTGCATCCCACATAACATCAATTGATTTCCACGTGGTTTGCACTGGTACTTGAATCTTTTGAAGTAATTTATGTAGGTCATTTACGGCATCTGATGTATAAATTCCGTTTCCCGCTAAAATTAAAGGTTTCTTTGCATCTCTTAACCGCTGTAATGTCTGTGCAACTAATAGTTCTATCCCTTCTACCACTGTGTCTTCAGTCCGAATAAAATGCTTGAGCTGACTAGGTTCAATCATCGTCGCTTGTACATCTAATGGAATATCAACCCAAACAGGCCCTTTTCGTCCGGTTGTTGCTTCATAATAAGCTTTTTCCATATAATAGCATACCATTTCGGGATCATATACTTGAACAGCATACTTAGTGATTGGTTCTACAATCTCAATAATTGAAACCTCCTGCGAACCAATTTGGCGCACACCTTTATTTCCTATTAAGTCTTGCCTTTTTGCCTGCCCAGATAATATCATCATCGGTGTTGAGTCTATCCAACCAGCGGCTACTCCAGTAATTGTATTTGTTCCTCCCGGTCCTGACGTTACCAGTGCCACGCCAATATGATTACTATGTTGCCCATAGGCTTCTGCTGCTATTGCTGCCGCCTGTTCGTGCTGGCAACATATATATTCTAATTCCGTATTTCCCAAAGAATCTACAAGGTGCATCGCACCCCCTCCCGGCACCATAAAAACATGCTGAACTCTTTTTTCTTCCAAATATTGAAATATGTAATCAGATAACTTTATCATATAATCTCCCTCTATCCTAAATCAGATAATCACCTTTATACTTCAGTTTCTTTCTCTGAGGCACTTCTATTGCTAAAATATCCTCTTCTTTATATTTTAATGCAACATTCAGGCTGTGAATACGCCGTACCAATTTGTTCATTCCATCTGCCTCTAGTGATGCCGCATGATCAGTCCCCTTCCATGTCCTATCCAACGTAAAGTGACGTTCTATATAGTTTGCACCTAATGTATATGCTCCCAAATCTAAAGTTATCCCATTATGATGTCCCGAAAAACCAATTCCTTTAACAACTCCATCATACTTCTGTTTCAAATATGTGATTTCCAATAAGCATACATCTTCAATTGGAACCGGATAACCCGAAGTGCAACTATACAATATGGTATCTTTCGCTCTATCTTTTGCTTTTAGAAATTCTACCAGTCTGTCTAATTCTTCTTTCGTTGTCATACCTGTGGAAATATGGATTTCTCCTTGATAATTATCACAGATCCATTGAACTAAACCTTTATTCATGTTTTCTGCTGAAGGAATTTTGATAAACTGTGGCTTTAATGCATTTATTTCCTTTGCAGATGTTACATCCCATACTGAAGAACTATAGATTACACCTTTTTCTTCACAGAATGTCTTTAACATTGCATGTTCCTCTATACTGAATTCCAAAAACTCTCTATGTTCTCCATAAGTTGTTCCATAGGCATTATATGGGTTGGGATGTGGCGTATTGTACTCTTCTTCAGACAGAAGCTCTCGATTATTTCTTTTCTGAAATTTGACCGCATCAACCCTACAATACTCTGCTAATGCTGTTATCATTTTCTTCGCTATTTCAATATCGCCTTTGTGATTACATCCTATTTCAGCAATAATAAATGATTTCATAACTACCTCCAATTCATTTGACTATAATATAAATCATTTTAACAATTTTGCCTGGTATTGCGGCAATCAGATACACAATTCCCATTGGTAAAAGAACAACACGCTTAGCCTCTTTTTGATATTGAGTCACTTTATCAATATCAAACTGGTTGGTAGACCTTTGCCTCAACAATTCCTTAAGGCTAAAAAGGCTCACTTCCTTATCTAATCTACTATATAGACCACTTCTTATTGACTTATATTTTTCAGGGAAACTATCGATAAGACGACACCAATTATAGATCCATGTGTCCCACATTGTATGTTCCGTACCACCTCTGGTTACATATTTAGATTCAATCTTAAATTGTGACTTGTTTATGTGTAGCGCGATTCCAGAAAAAGATACCTTATCTATCGCTTTTACATAACTCTTGACCACCCAAAAAGACTGATTATCAACCAGTTCCTGTCTGATATCTATTTTATTCATTAAAGATTTCTTGATAATTGTAGACCCCCAGTGTGTCAAAGGTACAATACAATAATCCACAAAATCTGACGAATTTGAAAAGGTTCTTGTCCCATCAAAACACTTATCATATAATGTAATGATGTCATAGTCTTTTTCAACAAGTTCTAGCACAATATCATAATTCTGTGGTTTTACTATAAATTTATCTCCACAAACCCAACAATAATCTGTATCTGGCATCATGAACGCATCTATAAAGCGCTCTGGTATATTTCCGTTCTCCCAATTATCAATATAGTGTAGATATTTAATATTTGAATATCCTTTATTAATATATGCATACACCGCATTCTTTGTAGAATCATCCGTGCTGCCATCAAATATGTAGATATCAATGCCTTTCTTTTGTGCGGCTTCTGCAATAAAGTGCAAATCTTCTCTTATATGTTTTGCTCTGTTTCGCGTAATAACACTTATTGCTAGTCTAGCCATATTTCCCCCTTTTCACCTCTCTGAAATATCATTCATTAAATATACTATTGTAAACCTTATCTGCTATAATCTTGTGCCCTTTTTCAGTATAATGTATTTCGTCTAAATAAATGTCTTTTTCTTCATAAAATATATTCGATAAGTCAACTAAGAAAGAGTTTGTTTTCATTTGACTCTTAACATTTTCATAGAATTGATTTACCGTTTCTTTCTTTTTCTTATTATAGCCATCCTCATCCAATATGTATATCTTCTCGAAAATCTCTTTCTTGGTTAAGACGCCCTCATATTCTTCGTATAAAGTCGGTTGAAGAAAACAATATATATCCGCTCCTATAGTCCTAGAAATAGCTTCCATCAATTTTATATTTTTACAATAGAAATCTCCACTATTCTCTGTATTCTCGATTCCATATAAAATTTTTTTAGGCACTTCCTGCATACCCTTATATCTATTAATATTATTCCCGAAAGCGTTTTCTAACACATTTTTTGCATATTTCGTATGGAAAGGATGAGAAGGGATACTGCTCGCATCTATCGCATCTATTACTCCATTAAACACTATAATAATCTTTGGATTCAATGCCGAAATATCTCTAATCAATTCGAGGAGTTCTTGGGCTGACGAATATCCTTCGCATGCTGCATTAAAAATAGCGTAATCGCCCCCCACAGCATTTTATTTTATCAAATAAATAATCTACCCAGCTAATTGTATTTTCACTTTGTGTAGAAGTACAATTACCTAAAATCATAATTCTATTTTTTGATTCTGCATTTCCGCTAATTTTAAAACCCTCAATATCAGAAAGAACGTTAATTCCAAGAAAAGGATCAAAATAATACGTTTTTTTATTTTCTTCTATCACTTGATCTTGAATGAAATTAATGTAATTTTCATTCTTCTTAAATCCATTTTCTTCTAACTTCTTATCTATCTCCAATATATAAGGAATATGGTGCGGTGACACAATCACAAGCACTGAACCTTTTTCTTCCTTTAGCCTATTAGGTGAATATACATTACGAGCCTCGTCGCTAATATTTGCACGAGAATCAACAAGATAATCAACTTTTATATTATTTTCCATCAGTAACTTTTCTATAATCTTGCCGTTCGCTCCTCCTCCATAGACTACTATGCAAGTTGGATTATTTGCTTTTCTTATACAATTTACTTTTTTCAAAAAATCAACATACCGTTTCATTTTCCCCCTAAAGTTATCCTGAAAATATTTTAGAAATCCTTAAAAACATCTTCTTTTTTTCTCTCAAAAATCTTCCCACCTTGTACTTCATATATCTTATCACAATTTTTTATGGTAGTAAGTCTGTGGGCAATTATTATTATTGTCTTGTTTCCGTATAATCTCTCTATTGCTTCCATCACTGCTTGTTCTGTATCAGTATCTAATGAAGAAGTAGCTTCGTCAAAAACGATTATATCAGGGTTATAATATAATGCTCTTGCAATTGCTATCCTCTGACGCTGACCCCCAGATATTTTCACTCCTCTTTCTCCCACAACAGTATCGATCCCATCTGGCAAGCTATTCACAAACTCTTCTAATTGCGCTTGCTTTATCGCAGAAAAAACCAATTCATCATCAATTTCTTTGCTTTCCAATCCAAATGTAATGTTCTCACGTATGGAGCTATCAATAAGAAATGTTGATTGCGGAACATAGCCTATCATCCTGCTCCAACCTTCTTGCATCGAATATATGCTTCTTCCATCAACCTTTGTATCTCCAGTCACCGGAGTGAGTAGACCTAATATGATGTCTGCTAATGTTGTTTTTCCAGCACCCGAACTGCCAATAATTGCAATAGATTCACCCTTATTGATTTTCAACGAAACCCCATCCAACGTATTTTTTGTTGAATTTTTATATTTCCACACAATATTATCAACTTCTATTATATCATCGAAGTTGATTTTTTCATTTTGAACAGAGTTGTCTGAAGATGAGATGTTCGAAATTTCAAAAGTCTCATTTAGATTGTTGTAAATTGCCTCAAGAGCTGCTCTATTAAATACAATCATATTTATATTTCCGGCCATTCGAGAAACACAAGGCAAAATTCGAAATGCCGCCATTGCGAACGCACCTAATACGGGGACAAAAGTGCTTAAATCCATCCCAATCATAACCCTAACACTAATTACCCCCATAATACCAACTATACATACCGTTTCAATAATCCTTTCCGGTAATGATGTTGTCAAATTATATTTAACAGATATTCCTCTTAATCGCTCGTATACATCTTCGTATGTTTTCATAAAACTATTTGTTCTAGACATAACCCTGATTTCTTTGTTTCCGATAATCGCTTGATTAACATATGCATTTCTCAGATACAGCAAGATTCTTTGTTCTTGCCCGAGTTGATTTATTTTATGTTTTAGAGTTATTGTGATAAAAAGTAAGCTGAATATTGCAAGTATTATTACACCACTAGCCATAATCCAATCAGACATAGTGATATATACCCCTATCAAAATCATTGTTAATAGTTCTGACAAAAATTTAAAAAGATTTTCAAGAATCAAATATACTCCATCAATATCCGTGCCTACTGCCCTAATAACTTTAAAGCTATTAACTTCTGTTAAATTTATATATGGCATATGCATATACGATTCTAATACATTAATAGACAAATCTTTTTGGAACTTACATCTAAATGCTGCCTGCTTATAAGCAGAATAACTTAAGTATAAGTTTTTAATTATAAAAATCACTGCAACAACAAGTCCCATAACAAAGACGATTTTATTTGTTCCAATATCGAAAAATGAAAATATAGGACCCCAAAGTTTACTATTTACTATTTTCTCTGGATGTATAATTGCTTCAATAAGAGGTAATACTGAAGAAATTCCCAACAATTCAAACAATGCACCTATTAATATAATAAAGATAAGTCGTAAGGACTCTTTTCTCTGCTCTTTATTCATAATATACTTTAACTGTTTAAGCATTCTAATTATTGTTTTAATATCTCGCATAGCAACACCATTCCTTCATATTTTACACATATAATATAACAAGAATCTATTATAATATTCACTTCAATCTTGCACTAACTCCCTAATAATCTTAGCTGGTGCTCCCGCTAAACACACATTACTCGGAAATGAACCCCTCACTACCGAATTTGCTCCTATGATGCAATTTTCTCCAATACTCGTCCCAGACAAAATACAAACATTACTACCTATTAGCACATTGTTTTTTATTTCTACTGGCCCTTTGGAAAACAATGGGCGTTTTGCAGGAATCTCTCTATAAATATTTGTTTTCCCATGAGAATGATCGGTTATAAATACGTTCCTTCCCATCATCGTTCCATTACCAATAGTAACACAATCAATCGCTGAAATATAACAACTGTAATTCATAGATACATTGTCACCAATGCGAATCTCAGGAAACATCTTTTTATTTTCATATTCATCCCAAGCATCAATCTTCACATTTTCTTCAACACGAAAATTACTTCCAATTGAAATATATTTTTTGTTTGTAAACTTGGTGTTCGATAAAAGAACCGAATTTGAACCAAAAGACTTGAATTCTCCAGCTATGCTTTTTGTGTATAGTTTGCTCTCAAAAGCAATGCAAGTTCTTTTTATCTTTTGATGAAATTTGTATATAGAGACTAATAAACTCATTTTTCCTCTGTTGCCTTTCTAATGCTCTCAAGCCATTTGGTTCCATGCTTCTCATCCGGTTCCAAGTAAGCTCCTTCCGCCCATTCATTCCATGCCGTAATAAAGATATAATCTTCTGCATCGCATTTTTTTTGTAGTTCTAAATAATATGTTTCAAATTTTTCAGGCGTTGCATTGTAAAATACTGCACCATTTTTTCCTCTTCTCGGAGTGTCATCAAAACCAACAAATGCACCTCTAAAAGTCTTTTTACCTTGAAGTTTTCGATTCAATATAATTTCCCAAAACTTATCAAAGTTATACTTTCTTAAATATGGTATATTAACCGCCTTGCAAATCTTTGACATGTATTCAACCAACTTATATCTAAATGGCACATCATTTACTAATGTATACCCTGGCTCATACAAAACCTCTGCATCTATTTCAGCATATTTCTCACTGCTTTCATTGGTCGATACAAAATACAACCCCTCTAAGCCAGCTTCTTTAGCTAATCTTTGCCAACATGCTAGCATCTCTTCAAGACACACGATATCACTTGCCCTATATAACAAAAAAATAGGCTTGTTATCAAACTTAATATATCGCTCATCCTTAAAAAATGGTAACAGATATTCAAAATGTTCTACCCAATCTGCCTCTATTCCATAATCTTGTTTGAGCAAAACACTTGAACCACTACGTTTCTCATGTCGTTTTTGATCTATTATTTCATTCCAATCGTTCCCCTTAACCTTACTCCATGTACGTACCCATGACTCATTCGCCCAAGAAAAACAGAATTTTTGATTAACATCTTTCCATTCCAATAAATTCTCCGCCGGTTTCTCTAAAATTTTTCTTCCTTTAAACCAATAATGATAATAGCACAGTCCCTCTAATCCAGCATCATTTAATAACTTCGTCTGCCATATCACCGTATCTTTATTTAGCAAATTATAATAATTATCATGAAACGGTCTCCTTGGCTGATTATGATCTTTGAAATATGCCTGTGCATTCTTCACATTTGTCCATTCTGTAAAGCCCTCTCCCCACCACTCATTATTCTCAGGAGTTTCATGAAATTGTGGTAAAAAAAAGGCAATTGCTTTGGCCATTTTATTTCCTCACTAATCTATTAATACTCTTTCAAACTTTTCCACCGACTCTTCCCACGAAAACGACTTTATATCATTTAATGCGTTAGTTACCAGTTTCCGAGCGAGTTCTTCATTCTCTAATAGTTCTTCCACACATTTCATGATTCCGTTTGTCGATTTTGGTTCGCATATTAACGCATTATGTCTATCTACGGCAAAATCTCGTATTCCACCACAATCACTGGTAATCAGTACGGCTCCACAAGCCATCGACTCCATTGCAGGCAGACCCCACCCCTCATAAATACTCGGGCAGATAAAGTATTTTGCGTGATTATATATTTTTTCTACTAGAAACTTTTGTTCTGGGTTTTCATAATAAGCAATCCATCCTGGAATGGATTTGGGTCGTGGTTCTTTTCCAAATAATACAACATTAATACTCGAATGCCTTCTCTTAAGGTCAACCAACGCTCCAAGTCCATATTTACACCCTTTAAGTGGATCTTCTGAGTACATCATTGCTATCACATCTTGTCTTTCATTGACCGCTTTAATTACCTTATATTTATCTAAATCAATCGCATTTGGTACATAAGTTACATCATTAATTTTATTATCCGAAGCGATTTTATATAAATCCTTGGAAATAACAATCTTTTTCATCGGATATTGCCAAGTATCTAACACCATTTTTTTCGAACCTACCCATGTTTCAAAACCCTGAATGAAGTATATTTTTTTTCCTTTTTTTTTGCTATAACCATTCACAAACGATGCTGTTTCACAAGCTGTCGCTATAATAATATCCGCATTTTCAATATTTTCCTCGCAAAGGGTGTTGATATATCTTAGTTGAATACTATCATCAAATGCAAACCATTCCTTCTTGTTTTTTTTCAATCTCATTTGCCTAAGAATCCCAAAGAGCACTCTGATTCCTTTTCTAACACTTGCAGTATGTGTTATTGTTACACTGTGCCCTCTTCGTGACAACAAGTTTGCATACTGATATACAATTAAAAATCCACCTCTTGGCTGATACCCATGATCTGGCAACAAAAAATTAATTATCATACTTGCATCCTACCTATTATTACTTTCTTTCTTCATCAGACGATACAATACTTTTGCTGATCTTAATAGATTCTGTGAGTTAAAAATATATCTTTCAAAAGTATCTCTTGCCGCCTTAGAACTTGACTGTTCTTTGTGAATAACTTGAATATCTGGTAAATATAACGTTTCATAGTTTTTGACTTTGCATTGAAATGCCAAAATTTCTTCTTCTAGTCCCATGAATGTATCCGGGCAAAAAGCTAGCGTATTTTCTGCGACGAATTGAGGGGAGAAAACATAGCAACTCCCTTGTAATACTATATTTCGTTGCTTTACCCTCCAATCTATCGTGCTTTGTTCTGCTAAACCTCTTTTTGAGTCCCATTTTTCAACGAAGTTTATTCTGTTTTCAAGATGTAAAAACTTTTTCAGTTTAAGATAAGCGTTAATAATGGTTCTATTTCTAATAATACTTTTTACACGTTTCATGTCGAACAAATCTTTTCTATGTGGGTTTTGATGTAATCCATTCAAGTCAATGATGTCTGGACCCAATACATGATAAAAATCTGCAGCGTAAGTTTCTACTACTATTTTGATAAAATCCTTTTCTTTGATAATAATGTCATTGTTAATCGCTATCACAAAATCAGCTCTCATATTTTCTATTGCATACTGATATCCAATATTGTTACCTTGCGCAAAACCAAGGTTCTCGGTCAGAAAAATAGTCTTTACCTTTTCATTTTCCTTATACTGTTTCTCCAATAGCTGTCGCGAATTATTCGGTGAAGCATTATCAATAATTAATATTTTATAATTATCATATTCTATATGTTCAATGATACTAGATACGCATTCTCTCGTATCCTCAAATGTCAAATAATGCAAAACAATAAATACGACACAAGGCATAGTTACGCTCCTCTAATCGACCCCAGTATTCTATAGATATATGAGTAAATCCACATGAAAATTTTTGGTGAACAAACAATTACTACAGCCGAACCCTTTAAATATGTTGATGTTTTAGATGATCGAAGTAAATACTTCATACTCTCTTTTAATTCTTCTTGTAACTCCTGAATAGCCTCCATATCAATTTGTCTATTTCTTGACATTGCAGTTATAATTGCCATTTCAAATTCGCAATAAAATGCATTGATTTCTAATTTATATTTCGGGTGGGATTCCACAAGATCCTTTCTAATTGCGATATAATTGTAGAGAGAATTCTTATATTTCTCATTATAACCAGAACGTGAGATTCCTGTTCCTCTCATAAAATAAAAATAGAATTTATCCTTTAAAATAATTGTTGTCTTTGCAAGCTTGGCTATTTGAGTAATCATATCATGTTCTTCGCCAATTGCCAAATTATCTTTAAAATCAATCTGTTGTAATAACTTCGTTCGAATTAATTTTCCCCATGCTGATGGAGATATGAATCTTGTAACATGTATATGATAAATAAAATCAGAACTCGAATGACAGACAATTCTTTCCTTGGGAAAATAACGATATTCTTTTTCTTTTCCATTTTCATTGATTTCGACATGTTGCCCAACTATCATGTCTAATTGTTCTCGACCAGACTCTCTATACAGAACCTCTAGTGTTGTGTCTAGTATCCAATCATCAGAATCCAAAAAAAATACATATTCACCCTTTGCCATAGTAGCTCCAACTTTTCGAGATGTTGCAAGCCCCTTATTGTTCTGATGTATGACTCTAACTTGATTATATTTGCTTGCATAGGTATCACAAATCCCTTCACTTCCATCACTCGATCCGTCATCTACTAAGATTAATTCATAGTCTTGAAAGGTTTGTTTTAGGACGCTCAAAATGCACCTATCTAAATATTCTTTTGTGTTATAAATTGGCACAATGACGCTAATTAAGCACATTTTGTTTATCCTCATGATTCCTCAAAATTAATCCTTTTCTCCTCAACAACAACCGGTCGATTGATGACCCTTGTATTAATATTTAATATGTACTCTCCCAAAAAACCTATGAAAAATAGTTGAATAGACCCTAATAAAAAGATACCGATTGTCATCGGAACATATCCTGCAGCGAAGCGATCCCAATAAAGCAACTTCAATACAAAGTAAACAAATGCTACAATAAAACTAAGAATTCCTATCACAAATCCAAGTAATGTGGCTAGACGTAAACCAACCTTCGTATATGAGGTGAAACTAAGCATTGCAGCATCATATAAACTATAAAAATTGTTATGCGTTTTCCCTGCTCTTCTCTTTGCTTGCTCATACTCTATTTCTATCATATTAAACCCAACACCATATTCTGCTACAATTCCTCTTAGAAAAGGAATGGGGTCATCTAATTCTTTTAGCAATGTAATAAAAGTCTTATCATATAATCCAAATCCTGTAAAGTGCTCTATCATCTTAACAGTAGACATGTTTTTAATCATTTTATAATAACAAGTTCTTAAAAAATAAATAAAGCCAGACTCCTTACTTGATGTTTTAATACCACTTACTATTTTATGCCCTTTTTCCCACTTTTCAACCATACGTGGAATTAATTCTACAGGATCTTGAAAATCACAGCACATACTTATTGTGCAATCTCCCGTTGTCTGGCACATCCCATGAAAAGGTGAATTGAATTGTCCGAAGTTTGTTACATTAAAAATTGCTTTGATTTTCGTATTTTTTGCACAGATTTTCTCTAATACGTCTCTTGTTCCATCTGTGGAGCAATTATCAATAAATAACAGCTCATAATCATACTGTGGTAATGCTTCTTGCAAGACATTTACTACCTCCTCACTCATTAGTTCAACATTCTCAACCTCATTATAGCAGGGAATTAGGATACTGATTTTTTTCACGAATTATTCCTCTTTAAATAGCATAGTTATTACAAACAACATAACAATTTTAACACGGCACCTTATAGTTGACAAGCAGATTGACACTATTCATACCGATTCTTCTCATATTCTTCTCTACTTAAAAATGGGAACATATCATCAAGCGGTGGTGAAACAATCGTTCCATCCGGTAGTACCTTCGATGAAAGCTTCGGCTCAAAGCTCTGCTCAGGATCCACTACTACCTCGCAGATAACTGGTTCATCCTCTTCCATCACCTCTTTGAGTTTTTCCTGTATCTGCTCTATACAATCAATTCTTACAAATCGAATTCCATAAGCATATGCGATCTTTTCGATGTCCGGAAAACTGATTCCATTATCACTGCATACCCCGACTAAAGGAGGCTTGAAAAGATTCCGCTGGGTCTGTCTGATGGAATGATAGCCATTGTTATTAATATAGATGATCTTCAAGTTCATATGATGATGTACGACAGTTTGAAGCTCCTGCAGATTCATTTGAAAGCTCCCGTCTCCGTCAATGCAGATCACTCTCTCATGATTGCCCGCCACGCATGCTCCGATTGCTGCCGGAAACCCATATCCCATCGCTGCACAGCCTGAATTCGTGAATAATCTCTGATTTTCCTTAATGATAGCCGCCTGAAAAGTAATGACACAAGCACTTCCGTTCCCACAGACAACCTTCTCCCCCGGCTCCAGATTCTCAAACAGTTCTTTTATGAACACGTATGGATTCAGCGGCTTGGATGTTTCATAATACTGTGGAAGCACAGCTGGATATTTCTTATTCAAATGACTCGACCAGTCAAGCCATTTTTTATGTTCTTCATTAGTGGAAATGTATCCAAATGCATGTAACGATTGCAAAACTTCCTTTACATCTGCACAAATAGGCAAATCTGCTTTTATCGTAGGTTTTTTTAATTCATTTGGATCAATGTCAACGATGATCTTATATGCTTCCTTGGCAAAATCCTTATAATTATAACTAATCATTCGAAGATTCATACGACACCCTAGTACAAGGAGCAGATCACTGTTTTGTATGACAAAGTTGCCGCCTCTCGTCCCTACTGTCCCGGGTCTTCCACAGTTGATGGGATGAGCGTCTGGCAAAAGATCATGTGCATTCCATGCTGTTACAACCGGGATTTGCAATTGTTCCACTACTTCTAGAAATTCTTTGTGCGCATCAGCAAGTCGAATTCCCGTACCAGCAAGAATCACAGGTCTTTTCGCGCGTCTTATCTTCTCAATGACTTGTCCAGTCAACCATTCTTCAAAATGAGGCGTTTCGGTGCTGCTACATTCCGTTTCCTCAAAACCTTTGAGTTCTTCTGTGTCAACAATCGCCGCCTGCACATCTAGTGGGATGTCTAACCAGACTGGACCTCCTCGCCCTGCCTTAGACAGATACAGTGCTTTTTCCAAATGGTATCTAATCTCGTTTGGCTCTGTAATCATCTGCGCATACTTTGTCATTGGTTTAATGCTTTCGATAATCTGATATTCTTGATCACCTAATTGACGCAAGGGCACACTCGTCGCCCATGTCGTTGTCTCTCTTTTTACCTGTCCTGAAATGACAAACATCGGAATCGAGTCCAGCCAACCTCCTAGAACACCCGTGATCGCATTGGTTCCACCGGGACCACTCGTAACACAGACCACCGATAAGCTTCCTGATAACCTCGTATACCCTTCCGCGGCAATCGCACAGGCTTGCTCATGATGATGATAGATACACTGTAAGGATAGATGATGCCCGAATGCGTCATTTAAGTGCATTGCACCTCCACCCGTCACTGTAAAGACATGTTTAATTCCACTTTGGGCTAAAAAATTAGCGATATATTCAGAAACCTTGATTTTCACTTTTGTCTCCTCCTACCATCATCCCTATGATATCTTCTGTTTGACTGGCGCATCCAATAGAGGGAAACTTTCTTACATCTTCACATGTTTTAAAATCAAATCCATAAGTGACTCCGATAAATTGTATTCCCAGTTCCTGCGCTCCAATGGCATCGTTATCACTATCCCCCACCATCACTATTTTTGCAACATCCTGTATCTGGAGATCATCCATGCATTTTTGTATGATATCCTTCTTTTTTAGTTTGTTTGCATTGTCTGCTCCATAGATGACAGATGTATAACGGTCAAACCCAAAATGTTTTAACAAACGCAATGCATAATCCTCTCGTTTATAGGTAGCAATTGCAAGCTTGATCTTATGCTCTTTGAGAACATCAAACACATGGTAAATGCCATCATAAGGTCTTGCTTTTAGCAAGTCTACTTCGCTATAATGCGCTCTAAAGACATCTGCGATCTTTTGAATTTCTGATGGTTCTAGCTCGTAATAGTTCGCCAAGGATTTCTGAATGGGCGGCCCAATAAAAGTGAGCATCTGCTCTTCAGATAAAGGTAACAGTCCGCACTTCTCAATCGCATACGATACGGAGGCCAATACTCCTTCCGCCGTATCAAGCAAAGTTCCGTCTACATCAAATATCACTGCTTCATACTTCATTTCCTTTTCCTCGTCTCAATCTTGATAATATGTTTTGGTTAAAAAAGAGAGCGGCGGTGTCTTTACGGTCTTCAAAAATGCTCTTACATATTCGTTGAGCAGCGATGCCTTTCTTTTGGCAAACCAGTACTCCATATCTTCGTTCGCATAATTATCTTCCTCAGAAGAATAACCGTCAAGTCCGGCGCAGATAACTGACTTTACCTCTATCGCCTGAAGAATTTTCAAAAGCATCACAAACGAATTGTCGGCAAATTCTGCCTCCTCATCTAATAGCAATTCGTTGTTTAAGACAAATTGGAACTGCCTGTTGGTACCTGTTACATTGGAGGTTGCAATCACCTGCACCTGTTTGTTTGCGGCCGCTTTAAGTGCTTTGTTTACATGAATATATCTCCTGGAATTGCTTAAAAATACATAGTCCACCTGAACCGTATCGGGTATAAAATTAATCGCAATTACAATTGCGTCTTTGTTTTCCGCCCTGTAAGCTTTGATCAATTCTAATTCTGTCTTAATCGTTCTGCCCGGCCCGATCACCATAATATTTTTATCACACAGTAACTGATAAAGGCTTTGCCGGCTAATACTGTCATCGCATTCCTTTTTCTGATACTGACAGTACAAATTTTCTATATAATTCTCATCATACAGCAATTTCTTGTCCAGTTCAATTCTTTCCGAAATCTCATTGACCGACTTGATCGAGAGTGTATGCTTGTTCATCAGATATTGGGTATAACTGGGGTGGCATTTATTCGACGCAGCTAAATAGTAAAACAAATTATATCCCCATGGCGTCTTCTGGTGTATTTTCATGATGTTCCCATCAATGGCCTCGATCATCTGGTTGACATCGTAATTTTTCCCATACCGCTCATTTAAGTGCATTGCCAAAAGTTCAATCGGCGCATTGCCCGCACTTTTCCCCATTCCGTACAAGCTTCCGTCAATCAGCATCATGCGTCTGCTCTGCTGCTTTAGCATTTCAATGCAATTCGCGTAAGCCAACTGAAAATTATTGTGGGAATGATATCCGATTCCAACCTCAGACACCAAATGTCGATCCAAAAGCTCATAGTAATGGAGCAGATTATCCTGATGTAACAGTCCGTACGTATCTACCATAGAAACCGCATATGGCCTCAGTTCATTGACCAGCCCGATCAACTCCATAAGCTCTTCATCAGAATAACTCGTAATTGATACCGCCTGCGTGAACACCTGGTATCCCAGGTTTTTTATTTCCTTGCAAAATGAAATCGCTTCGTGCATCAGGTTTTTCTTGAAAATCACGCGAATGCCGTCCAGATAGCTCTCCTCGCATGGCTGAATGTTTTCGAGCGGACAGGTTCCGTAATCGATCATGCCTACAATCATCGCCGCTTTCTGATCTACGCTTCCGTATATTTGTTCAACCGAATTCGTATCCGGCATAATGCTTCTATTCCTATCAAATATTCTTCTGTCATCTAAAAATCCCACTTCGATGATATCAACATTACTGCTGACCAGCCGTTCAAAAATGCTGACTAAATTATCCTGTCCAAACTCCCAGTCATTCACATAGCCGCCGTCTCGCAATGTGCAATCAAGTAATTTTATTTCGTTCATTTCTGCCTCTTTCTTTTTTCTTTGATCCAGATAACAATAACCTCAAAAACCATCACCAACGTCATTAATAAAATTGCTCCGCCTATTTGCAAAGAATTAAAAGAACGATGATTCACATAATACATAGGCTCGTGTATATGCTCGTCCCATCCAAACGGAAGAGGAAAGAATATCAATATCTGCAGAACCAAATAAAGATATTTTAAATTTCCTTTGTCTTCGTCGTTAAGAAACATAACCAAAGGAATAATCATAAACACCGCCGTATATACATAGCTTCTGTTCTGAGCTCCCACGAGCACCGCGGCAAGCAAAGCCACTGTCTGCCATCTCCTTTTAGAAAAAAACGAAGCAACGGTTCCTACCACTGATATCACGATCGCCATTTTAGATGCCAGCACTGCTGATGATGAAAGAGAATTTCCAAACCACATAAACAGATGCTCCAAAAAAGCTGCATACCCAATCCTGCATCCATCTATTACATAAGAATCAAATACCGGTTTGTCTTGATAGGCTGTGTTTCCAGAGATGTTTGCAATTGCGTCAATTGTTGTTTTCTGCACCGTGTTATAAAAAAAAGAGCTGTTAAATCCTGTGATATTTCCAAAAAACAGAGGAATTCCGCCTAAGCCCTCTGTACAAAAAAGTATAAATGTTATTATAAATACTCCGACTCCCCACAGCGATAATTTCAAGGCTTCTTTATATTCTTTATCCTTTATCAAAATCAACCCAAATATAGCGGGATACAGCTTAATTGATGATGCGATTGCCAAACAAAAATACCCCGCATTTCGCAGTTTGGAATCCGAAGAGTCTTTTAACAGAAAGAAGACCATCACCCCAATTAAAGATAATATCATAATGTTACCGCGTTGGATTAAGAATAGAACCGGCACCGAAAAAACAATTAATGCAACTGTCCATTGATTTTTCAGATCTTTTTGATTGAGATATCTCGTTAAAAGATGAATGATTACTAAAACTGATGCAAGAGAGCTTATGGTAAATACCATCATAGGTGCCGTATAATTTCTAAGTACACCAGCTCCAAATTCACTAGTCTCCGCCATATCAATATTCCCCGAATATACACGTAATAAATAAAATATAGCATTACATAGCGGCGGATAGATCGCCGAACCTGAATAAGATGTTTGAAAAGACTTAATGTTAATACTATTAAAATAATCCATAAAGGAATCCAACGGATTGGCAAACAAATATGCATTCACAATATCTGGATTAAATAGTAACGCAATTATTACGATTACCGAAAGGACGGTTCCTGTTCCTAAAAAAATATCTAAAATATGATCTTTTTTTCTCATAAGCATCTCCTATCAAGATATTTCTGATATTATAGTTCGTTTTTTAATATTTTTTGCTTTAACTTCAAATAGTACTCCTCAACCGATTCCTTCCTGCATTGGTTCCAGATCATCACAATATATAAGGCAAAAAAATCAACGACACTAATTATTAAACTGATTGCTTCCAAAAAGATTGCATCTATTACATTCCAAAATAGCTTGAACGGAAAAAATACCAATTTAACAAGCATACTAAAAATACTGATTCTATGGAATTGTCCTTTATTGGGAAGCCCTGCGACCATACTATTTAAAAATCTAATACGATTATTTTGCCTATATTGATCTAAAAGCAAAAGTAATATATTTAAATAGTAAAGAAAGCCTCTGTATAAGGTAAGCATTAGTGCCGGAATCACATAGGGAAGGAATGCCCTGCGATCTTCTTTTATTCCAGCTTTGATCATACGAATACAATATCGTAACTCATCACGCATTTTACATAAAAGATTCTTCAAACTTCCTTTTTCGCTGTATTTTCTTAATTCTAACATACTATAACGGACTAATTGTTCTATAAAAGAATGTCGCAGATTATAAAACGTCAGGTGGTGGATGGCAATGATCTTATCCGGCTCTAAATAATGTATTTCATACTTAGCAGTGTCTACTTCCTGATGAACCTCACCTATTTTATCATCAAATAGTATCGTTCTTCTTAATACCGGTCTAAAATAATGACAATAAGGAATATGCTCCTGCTGATACCCAAAAAGCCACTCTACCCAAGGCACTCCGATTACCATTGTACCTTGCGGTACCTTCTCAATTGCTTCGCATAATCTTACATACAACATCGGATGAACAATATCTGCATAAGTCAAAGACAAAAACCATTCATTGGTGATGCTGTTTTTTGTTATTTCTCTATCTCTATAGGCATATTCATATGTTCTCTCTAACGGGTAATTATCAACACGGTTAATCTTCGCCCCGTACTTGATTGCTATCTCTACAGTTCTATCTGTTGAACCTCTGTCAAAGCAAACAATCTCGTCAAACATTGAAACGCTCTGAAAAAAGCACTCCGCCCGGGCTTCTTCGTTGTACCCGTTAACAGATGCTGTAATTTTTGGTATCATAGTTTCTCACTTCCCTCCCACGGCATCCCCCTGTCAAATCTGTCTCTCCATGGATATGCCGGTTCATTTGTATATCTATTAATAATATCAAATGTATTGCCCTTTTCTCTCCCAGGATTACCGCTTACTACTTTTCCTCTCTCAACATTCTTCGTAACAATTGTACCGGCAGCAACCAGTGCTCCCTCCCCTATCGTAACATCCGGAAGAACTACTGCTCCCACCGCAACAACCGCATAATCCTCAATCGTTACTCCCGTTAATATTTCAGAAGGCGGATAGGGGTCATTAGTTAGTACAACATACGGATAAATCCACACATAATTACCAATTTTACAATCCTGACCTAAATGTGCATTGCTATGAATATTCACATGATGGCCGATTATGCATTTCCCCTGTATGTCCGATAGTGTCCCAACCCTTACATTTTCACTAATAATGCTTCCTTCACGTATTGTTACTCTGTGACCTGTCATAAAATTGTCGCCGATCTCACAATCTCCATATATAATCGTTTCACTTCTGATAATCGAATTCTCACCAATTACCAACGGATGGGTTTTATTAGTTCTATCCTCATAAAAATCTCCTAAATATTCACCAAGTATACATCTTGCACCGATAGTTGTTCCCCTTTTTATATGGACATTATCGCGAATAATAGCACCATAATCCAAATACACATCATCTTCCAAAATCACATTATCTCCAATAAATACACTATCCTTAATAATAACATTTTTCCCCTTTATAACGTCCATAATCGTACCCTTCCGAATAATTATTAATCTGAATTTGCCAATTGCTTAAACTCTTCATAATCCCGAATGTAATCATCCTCATTATATAATTCCGATGCCAAAACCATCAAAACTGCATCATTAGAAAAATCATACATCTCCCGCCACATATTACTCGAAAGATATAGTCCCTCGTAGGGTCGTTCCAATAATATCTCAGTCCGCTCTTTTCCATTGTCCAAATGTATTCTGCAGCTTCCATGAATACATATTAAGATTTGCTCCAATGTCTTATGAGCATGCTTTCCACGAACAACACCCGGGATGGTATCATACATATAATAAACCCTCTTTATTTTAAAGGGAACATCTATTAATTCTTCCAAAGCTATCAAGTTGCCTCGCTCATCACCATGACGTTGAAATGTATATTTTATTATCTGCATGTTATAGTTCCTCACCAGTTTTCAATTTCTTTAACATTCTTTCACAATACGCTTCTTCCAGCTCATATTGGCTAAGCGCAGGGTTTTCACCCCTGTTTGCTATGCCTGCATCCAAAAAAACAAATCGTTCCTCAAGTAAATAGGCCATTGTGGAATATAAATAAAATTCATATTCCATCGGGATGATACAAATAACCTCTGTTTGAGGTCTGCAAAAAATAATATTTGTAAAAGCGGCCCCCGAAACGCCGGCTACAGCACTTGCTCCGGCAAAAGCCCTGATCTGTTCGGAAAGACTCAACTCCTCCGGATAAATAATCTCGAATCCATATTTTATAAAAAGCTTTTCGATACCTTCTTCATTTAACAAACGGCTAAGGTCCTTTTTTTTACGTGAAATATATATTTTCTGCTCATCGGTAGTGATACTCGCACTCTGCAGAAGCGTATCGCGCAAATTTGTCAGTGCTGTTTTTGCAATCATAAAATCCGCCGGAATATTTTTGAGTCCGATCTGCACATTCACCGGAAACCAAGTATTCATAGAAGGATAAATAAGCTCCTTTACACGATAGAGCACCGTGCTTTTTATTTTAACAACCGGCCTGTGAAAAGTATTTAACCGCTCCAGAAGTTCACTCATCTGCAGGTACTGAAAAGCCGCTTCATCTATTAAAAGAGGGATCTTTTTATCTGCAATCAACTTCTCTGCGTAAGCCAGGCGCGACATCATTTCCACAACAAAATGATAATAGTTAAAAGGTGCTACTCCGCATAAAAAAATTCCCTTTTGTATTACAATATTTTTTTGAGCATATTTTACGAAGAGCTTATTGCGATAATAAAAGCAGGTCGGTGCGGTCACATAATCCGCGCGGCCTTCCATATCCTCTGCCAAAATATCAAGAATACAGCAATCCTTCGTAAACAATGCACCGCATCCACCGATGACACTTATATTTTTTAGTGTTGCCACATAAATTTCCGGAGATTGAAAATAAGAAACCTCTCCCTCTTTCTTTTCAAAACAGGGAGCCAAATAAACAGGGCGTTCACATGCAGCTTCCACAATCTGATAGTCCACCCTGTGATATTCCCTGTAGCATTTCATCGAGGTCACTCTTCTGCCGATTGTCTGTTTCCCCTCCCTGAAAAAATTTCTAAGAAGCAACCGAAACAGTATCACTGATCTTTTTTGTCTGCATTGCTCTTTTAGCCGATAGACCGCCGTCTTCTTAAGCATTTTTTTCAGTGCCCTTAAATATCGGAAAAGCCGTGGTCTGACTCTGCGTCCGCAATAAGAAGATAATTTTCCTTTCAGGGAGGCGATCCTCTCAGTCAGAGGAACACCTTTTAAGTTTTCATAAAAAATCCTCATAAAAACCTGATCACATTCCTTTTGTGTCCTTGAAGACAATCCGGAAGACTTAATGCGATATGCCGTCCCCGCTTCATTCGTATCATAAAAATCATAGTTTCTTGCAATCCGCAGTGTCAGCTCGTAGTCTTCATAAAGGTTCATATCTTCCCTGTAGCCGCCGAGTGCCTTCACAATATCCTTTTTTATGCAGAAATCTCTTGGTATAATTGTTGTATTATAAGTGCATAGCAGCTGCCTGTAAATATTTCCGCTGTAAGCAAGCCGCGGCTCGTTTGAAGGAAGATTCCTTCCTTCCTCATCAATATACAGAACCTTCGAATAAGCAACGACATCCGCTCCCTTTTCCCTGTATTTTCGGATCAGCCGCATTTCATTTTCAAGCTTATGCGGATCTCCTAACAGATCATCCGCATCCAAAAATGATATATACTCACCCGCAGCCAACGATATCCCCATATTTCTTGCATGTGATACCCCACCATTTGTCTTTAAAAAATGCGGCTTCACGCATTGATATAGCAACTGAAGCTCCCGAATGACTTTTTCCGACCCGTCTGTCGAACAGTCATCCACAATCACGATTTCCAGCACGGGATAGGTTTGTCCTGCTATACTCTCGACACACTGCCTGATATACTTTTCATTATTGTAATTGGGTATAATAACCGACAATGTATAGTTTTCCATAGCATCTCCATTTTAATCGTTCGATTTCTGCTGCCGGCTTTTTAGCAGGGAAATATTTTCGAAGTATTCCGCATTTGCTCGTATCCATTCTTCATCCCGATTCCACCACGCAAGTAAAAGAAGCCATTCGATTTCCTCTTCGGAAAAACGCTTCCTGATTTCCTTTGCCGGCACTCCGACAACCACGCTGTACGGCTCAACATCCTTAGTGACAACCGCACCCGCACCAATAATTGCTCCGTCACCGATTCTAATTCCCTCCATCAAAGCGGCTCCCTGTCCGATCCACACATCATTTCCTATTTTAAGCTGGTGACCAAATGTGTCAACATCCGCTCTCTCCCGATACTTCTGTTGCTTTACATAAGTCCTTCCCGTAACCGGGTAAGCAGAATAAAAGGCCGGATGTGTCGATACAAACTCTCTGCTCGGATGCCTGCCGCTTAACAGCTGCACCTCCGCTCCGATACTGCAGTATCGACCTATCATGGAGCTTTGAATTGTGGTATCCCTTCCGATATAGCTTCCTCTTCCGATCCGGCAGTTTTGTATATAATTGTTGCCGCCAATATAATTATCCCCCTCGTACACGGTGATTCTATCGGTTCCCGCATGCGGCCCGAACCTGACGTTCAGCGTATCTCCCAGTTCCTTTTTATACTTTTTTGCCTTGAGTGTAGCCGCTACCTTTTTTGCAAAGTCCATCGTGCTCTCCTATTGTGATAATAACTCCGGTCTCACTTATATTATAATTTTCTCAGGCGGCACAAATTTTTTTCCCTTCTGATGGATGCCATGATCTATAATTTCTAAATAATCAAACCGTTCATTCCGGCTATTCTTTAATATTCGTGTGCAGAGACTGACTTGGGACAAATTCCCAATAAACCCATTGCACAATGACAACACATAAGTGTCACGCAATACCTCATAGCCAAGCAGATAACGGTGATTTTTTCTTTCAGAATAACTGAATGCAACCGACGTCACGCCGTTCCCGCGCTCCGTATCGGAAAAATACTTAACCTTCGTTTGATATCTCTCCTTGAAGCTTTCAAGAATTCCGCGGTCATCTGTCGCGAGGAAAATATGATCAAAGTCTTCCGTCTTGAGCAGGGAATCCAGCCTATTAATATAATCTTCAACGGAAGCTGCCACCGGATGATTTTTATACGCAGTCTTGTAGTCAGTTCCACGCATATGAATTCCGATCGTTCTTTTTCCCATAGAAAGAGCATTATAGTCAGACAGAAGAAGCGCCTGCGTTTCTTCATTGAGCGTAATATATTTTCCTGCTATTCTTCCCATTTCCAGCAGATAGGCTTCTGAATGATCGTAACTCTGCCGCTGCCGCTTCAAACCTTCTGCAAAGCTCTGGTGGCTCCACATGCTTTGGATTACATGCCGGCTTTTTGCAATATCCTCCGCCTGCAGTCCTGATACGGGAACAAAATAATAGGCAAACGGATTGTCAGTGCCATTTATGCTTTCCTTCTCCGCATAGGGTACCCCCTTGCCCCAAATCACAGCCGGAGTCAGCTTCATCAGATCCGCAAAATACAAATAATTCAACGTTGCACGAAAAAGCGCAAAAAAACCGTCCGTAGAGGTATTAATCCATATCCGGTAAATGACCTCATTCGCATATTCCTCACCAAAAGATTCTATACGCATGACATTGCTGCCGTCACCGCACATAAACCGTACAAAGTCAGGATCACGGTATCCGCTCATACATTTCTGCAGATACTTAAGCTTTGGATGACGCTTTAAATATTGTCTCAACTGGTCTTTCATGGTCACACTTTCTATTCACTTTTTTTTCGCTGAAGCTTTACCGATCCGTTAGTTACTTCATATACCATATCACAATTGCGGATTGTTGTCAGCCTGTGTGCTATAATAATAATGGTCTTCTTACCCGATAAATTTTCAATTGCTTCCATAACGGCTGTCTCCGTATCCGTATCCAGCGCCGAGGTCGCCTCATCCAATACGAGAACATCCGGATCTCTGTAAAGCGCCCTCGCTATTCCGATACGTTGCCGCTGTCCCCCCGAAAGTCTGGCTCCACGCTCTCCTACGGCAGTATCCAGCCCTTTGTCCAATTCCTCTACAAACGTCTTCAACTGTGCCCCCTCTAAAGCCTTCCAAACTCGTTCTTCATCGATCTGATCTGACTCTATTCCAAATGCAATATTATTACGGATTGTGTCATCTGTCAAAAAAATGGATTGCGGGATGTAACCCAAATGCTTGTTCCACCCGCACAGATTCTCATGTATATTAATATCGTCTGCCAAGACAGCTCCACCCTGCGGCTGCAATACCCCTAAAATAATATCTGCCAACGTTGTTTTTCCTGCTCCTGACGGTCCTACAAATGCCACTGATAAATTTTTCTGTATTCTTAAATTTACATCATTCAGTACATTTTTCTCAACATTAGGATAGCGAAAATCCATATGCCGAATGTTAATTGCATCATGAAAATCAAAGTTTTCTTTTCCGCAATTCATCTTTTCCCCTTCAGCAAGCAGCTTCTCAATATCCTTAAGGCTACTATGCACCGCATCTACTGCCGGCCTGTTATAAGCGATATTATTGATAAACTGCGCAATCCGCCCCGCAGAGGGCAACATGCGGAAAGCGGCTATCGCGAAAACGGAAAGTGTTGGTGCAAAATAAGTCAAATCAACATTCCGATAAAGCTTTATGGCGATTACTGCCATAATACCTGAAATACAAAAGGTTTCCATGAGAGGCTTCGGTAAAAAGGAATAGAGCATAAATTTCCGATTCGTCTCCGCATACTCTTTGTAGGTGCTATCATAGTTATTCAGGAAAAACTGTTCTCTTCCTAATATCTTCACTTCCTTAATTCCGCCGAAGCCCTGCTGAATCCATTTTGTCATACTGACCTGGCTTTCCCGTGTGCGCTCCCCCATGCTTTGAATTTTCCTTTTTATGATATTTACATAAAGAACGATAAAAACAAATAAGACACCGGCAATACCGATCGTAATACTCTTATCAATCAGCAACAAAAATGCAACTAACACAAAGCAGACGCTAATTTCTGTTAACAACTGCAAATAGGCTAAAACGGCAGAAAAAAACATCGCGGAATCACTGGTAATATTACGGATCATCTCCGAGGTGTTTTTGGACAAATGAAAGATATAGGGCTGCTTCATATAACACTGAAACATCTGATTGGCTAGCTTCCGCTGATTATTATAAATAAAATGATAGATTGCATTATTCATTACGCACATATAAATATTTTTAACAATATAAATAACAATCAATGCGACCGAAATCAGCATAAGCAAATGATTAATTCCTTCAATCCCGAAAATTTCACATAGTTTTATAACATATCGATTATTCATAATTGCATCAGGAGACACAATCGCCTGAACGAACGGAAGAATAATCGATACCCCCGCAAGTTCCATCAGCGTTCCGAATAAAATAACAAAAAACAGCAAAACCACATATATTTTTTGCCTTCTAGACAAAATATAATTAAATTTTCTTAATAGATCCATCCCATTCTCCAATTCTGATATTCGTCATCTGTATATTACGATCTTTCGATTAATGCTTTCAATTTATGCTTCATACTACTGCCGGTAAGTACCTTTTTTTGTTCTTTCTCATAGATTGTTCCCCAAAAGCTGTCATTTCTTCGTTTTGCAGCTTCCAGCGGCTGCTCTGCAATTCGGTGAAGAAATCCTCTCACTGTCTCTAATTGCTCTTCAGGTGTAAAGCCTGTCCGCCAAATCGGCTGCGAAAGCATTTCCATATACTTTTGCCTTTCCTGATCAAGTTCCCTAATCCGCTCCGTAACATCCTCTATCTTATCATAAGCGTGGCAATTAACAAATGCCTTTTCATTAAATACCTTTCCCACCAACGGATCTCCCCAATAAATCGGCACCGCATGCGCGCAAAAAGCCTGCGGCAGCTTTTCTGTTGTATAACCCGCATAAGAGCTGTTTTCGCATGCGATTGAGAAAAGATGCTTTTCCTCAAATGCCCTCTTATCCGCCACCGGACCTCCGACTGTATTCAAATACTTTCCGCCGGAATTCACAGGCTTATAAGCGTTGATCGCTCTAAAAAGCTCTGACCGGATCGGACTTGCCCCGGCATTGGAATACACAAAGCTGCAAAATTCCGATTTCTTATCGTACCATTCTTTTGCAAGCTCTCCTCTATTCTCTTTGCAGGCAGCCTCGGGATATAATAAATACAGCGGTACTCTGACATACCTGTCTCCGAAGGAAAGCCAGTCAAAGCCCATTGCATAATCACATAAATTAAAATCAGGCGTAATACACTCCCCTGTATAAAAAATCCTGATACAGTCATATTTTAAAAAATCCTTTGAAAATATTGAATAAAATAAGTAGTCAGGGGTATTCGCGAGTTCGACCAAATACCGCTCCCGCAGTATCTTTGTAATAAAATTGTCTTCCTTATCAAAGCCGGGCCAAAAACCGGAAAAATCTATTTTTACTGTTTTCATTACATGACCCCATTCTATAAAGTTTTATAGATAAATAATTTTTGCAGAATTTTATATAGGAGCGGGCATCTGATAAACGTTCTGTATTCCCGGCATCTTTCCTTGGGCAAACTAAGCGCTTCCCTTTGCAGGATATCCTTTACTCTTTTAACAATATCTGTCCTCTTTTTGCTTTCCCGCGGATAACTCTTAACCAGTTGAAAGTAATGATAGGTCAACAGGTGTAAATAGCGCAGCAAAGACGCCTGGTACAAATCTTTGTAGCTCCTTTGTCTATAATAATCAGCTCTGTTCTCGTAGGCCTGCAGCATATCTAAATTATGCAGGGAGTAGGCATTCGTGATACTGCCGTCTCGCCTGCGGTAATAGTAATACGGAAAGCTGCTGTATACAACACCTGCTGCCCGATCAAATAATTCGTGAATGACATACTCATCCTCATGGTATTTTCCTATAGGAAACCTGATATCCGTAAATAATTCCGCGGCAAACAACTTATCGCACATAATACCGGAATTGATCCCTTCATCTGCAGAAAGCAGATTCCATAACGGTTCCTGACCGGTATAAGCACCTAAAACAATTCCTTTTACAGCTTCTAAAAACCGGTCAGCCCCCTCCGATACATACGCAAACCTGCAAACAGCAATATCCGTCCTGTATTCTCTGAGTAGCTGAAACAGGTGCCGATACATATCTCTATGGACAAAATCATCCGAATCAACAAAACCGATATAGCTGCCTGATGCCGCTGCAATTCCGGCATTCCTCGCTGAGGAAAGTCCTCCGTTTTCTTTATGGATCACCTTAATTCTGGAATCCCTGTCCGCATAGGAATCACACAGGCGGCCTGACATATCTGTCGAACCGTCATCTATCAAGATGATTTCTATCTTTTCGTATGACTGTGCACAAAGGGATGCCACACAGCAGTCTAAATAATGTTCCGTATTATATACCGGAACAATGATCGAAAGCAATTCCTTTTCATTTTCCTGCATAAACACCTCTATTCTGCTCAATAGGTTCGTTTTATATCACAAACGGCCGGAAACCTTGGAAGTTTTAGAATCCCCTTAAAACACCTATTACAAATCCGCACCCACTTGAAATCATTTCCATAATGAGCTGACGGCTTCTCATAAACAGCCGGTCTGCTTTCTGCAAGCTGCTCAAACAGTACAATCCATTCCGGGACTATCGTCTGCGGTGTAAACTCGGCACTCGCAAAAGCCTTTCCCTGCCTGCCCAGCTGATTATTATACGATTTATCCTTAAGCAGCCTTATGATATTTCTTCTCAGTCCCATTCCTGTATGGCTGAGAAGTCCTGTCTGTTTGTGCAGAACCGTATCATACAAGCCATACTGCCCCTTTGTAGCAATCGGAATTCCGTATGCAGACATTTCTACGGCCGACATACCAAAGGTTTCTGTTTTGGCAGAGGGATTAATGACTCCCACAAAGGTTTTTCGATACAATTCGTCCTTTTCACTTCCTACGATACCTAAAAAATGAACACTGCTCAAAACAGCGCCCTCATCATCCGTCAAATACTTCATAAAGCTGGCTTCATAAGAAGCCTCCGCAATCTGGTACTTACCGAGCCTGCTTCTCCTGTCATATAGTTTGCCGCTTCCGGCAATATACAGCTCAGCCTCCGGCACTCGGGCAAGAATATATCTCCATTCTTTTGCAAGAAGATGAAAGCCTTTTCCCTTCGTGAGGCTCCCCACATAGGTCACCGTCTTTCCCAGCTTTGAATTTCGTTCTTCTTTTCCTGTCATCGGCACCATATTATAAATATATGCCGCCTTTTCGATAACCCTGTGGTCGATATACGTATCATATTGCTCCTTGCCGACAAAAACAACTCTTTTTACATTCTCACAGTCCGCAATATCATTCAATTCTTCCTTAGAAATATAGCAATGTGCCCAAACGACCGCCTTGATTTCCGTCTTTTCCAGCATGGAGTACCATTCAGTGCCCCAATTGAGCTGATATACTAAATAATCTATTTGATCCTCCTGCGCCACCTGAAGCACCTCCGGCAGATCATTTACCGTTCTTGTACAAATTCCCTCCATAAGTGAATTTTGTTCAAAATGATAACAAAAGATTGCAAATTTTTCTTTATATTCCCCTAAATATTTCATTAAAAGCAAAAAAAGAAACTCCGAGCCGCCAATACCCGGATTCCCCTCTTCTGGATGACGCATATCAATTTGTGATAAACCAATATCTTTTAGAATAAATCCTATTTTCACAGTATGCTCTCTTCCTAAATTTTAAATAAAATACCCCTATCACGGTATGATTTTATCATATTAGGAATACATTTGCAAATTTTCACCGAGTCATAATTCCTAATTTGACATTCAATTTATCTGACGATATAATTACATCATTACAAGTTTTGGAGATTGCCATGGCCACCATTGATTACAAACATAATTCATTAGATTTTCTCCGGCTCTTTGCCGCCCTTCAAGTACTTCTGGGGCATTATTATCTCTTTTACAGGGGCTTGCCGCAAAATCCGATACCTCTCATGAACTGGTTTCCCGGTGTCCTGATTTTCTTTACAATTTCAGGCTTTTTAGTCTGTGCTTCATTAGAACACAGCAAAAACCCTATTGAATACCTTAAAAAACGCTTCATTCGCATTCTTCCTCCCTATTGGATATGCGTCATTCTGAATGCAGCTGTCATTTTGATTATTTATCCTGTTTATCCGTCACTGAAAGACAGTGTGATCTTTTGCTTAACTACTATTTTTGCTTTCCATGTAACACCGAATTATTTAAGCGGATATGCTTCCGGAAGTATCAACGGAAGTCTGTGGTCAATTTTTGTAATTTTACAGTTTTATGTTGTTATTATGTTGATTCATCCCGTTATCAAAAAGTGGAATCAGCTAAAATATCTGCTGCTGATAGCTTTTTTTATGTTGATCAACATCCTATGCGGCTATCTGAGCCGTTTCGTATTACCTGAAACCTTATCCAGTCTAATGGGTCGGACATTTATCCCTTATTTTTACATTGTCCTGATCGGAACCTATTTATTCACCTTTCGAGATAAAGTAATACCTATTCTTGTAAAGTATTGGTATCTCATAACAGGCATTTATCTTGCCGGATGTCTTTTCAATGTTCAAGGTTATTTGACCATATGGTTCTACTGTGACCCGTTTACGGGTATTTTTGTATCATTGATTACATTTGCCCTTGCTTACCGATTAGGCGCGCACAGAATCAAATATGATTTTTCTTATGGTATTTTTTTATATCATTTTGCAGTAATGAATGTACTTATTCATTTTCAATTTTCGAAGGACTCCTCTTTCGTACTTGTCATTCTGCTTCTGGTTTCCTGCCTGCTCACCGGGCTTTCCCTGTTTTTCATAGAGAAACCTATGGAAAGCTTATTAAAACGTAAGAGCCGTATATAATTCCTCACAGATTTTATTCCAGTCATTATTTTCTCTGGTGCGGCTTCGAATAAGATCTGAAAGGATGTCAATTTCCGTATTTTTCGCAGCTGCCACAATCACGTCTGCAAGAGCATGTGCGTCATCAGACTTAACGATTGCCCCGAATTTTCCGCCTTCTGTCAACTCATCTGCCGGCGGAACTTTATCGCTGACAATTACATAACAACCTTGACTCATAGCTTCAGTAAGTACGATTCCATAACTCTCCCATCGCGATGGCAGCAAAAATACCTTTGCCCTGGCATATTCCTTCATCAGCCGTTCTTTGTCTTTCATCATGCCTGTAAAAACAACCCGATCCTTCAGCTGGGGGAATTTTTTATAAAATTGTTCCACCGTACTTTGAAAATCAGGCTCTACTCCCCCCACAAGCCGCAAACTCCAATTATGTTGATCCGCTGACCTTGCAAAAGCTTCCAATAATACTTCTGTCGCCTTCTGCCGGGTGCCCAGTCTTCCTACTGTCAGAAAAATGTTTTCTTTCCTGATAACGGAGTAATCATGGCCGCTCCTGTAAAAGCCATTTGGAATGTGTTTCACAGGTATTCCATACAGGTTTTCCATACGTACACAAATAGGTTCGCTTTCTGCCGAAATTAAATTGATTCGTTTTAAAATACGTTTTTTAAGCATTTTTTTTACGGTATGATCCCGCTCATGCTCCCGCATCCCAATAAAATCCAAATCAAGTTTTAAATAAATAAAGCCCTTTGAATTCAGCAATCTGTATATCCAAATCCAAATAAAGCTTTCACTTAAAATCAAATGATAGACATTTAGAATTTCAATCTTTTTTGCATTTTTTAATAGATACCAAATACCGTCCAACAGTACAGAATGAAATTTAACAGGAATAATCTCCAGTGTCAGCCCTTTTACTTCATTTTTCAAATAAGAATAGTCCTCTTCGTTTTGATAACACGCAATGCTGCTTCGAAAACCGTATTTTTTGTATAAACAATACGGAATCATTCCTACATCCTTTAAAAGTTCTGTATTTCTGCATCTCGGAAATAGTGTTACAAAATGAGGTCCTGATTGATTCATAGACTGCCCTTTCCCATCTTTCCTTCACGATAATCCATATATGCTTTCCTGATATAACGGTCATTTTTTTTATAAGCAGGGGACACAGCCCATTTTACAAATGCCTTCAGACCGGCATAAAGGCGTGCTCGAAACCCAAATTTCCCCGAATGCTTTTTTGCAAAATATAGCCGGTTTCGGTTCATGTAATAAACCTGCATCTTAGAATCCTCGCCTCCAGCGGAGCTACTCACCTTATGCCACATTTTTGCATCCGGAACATATAATATCCGCTTTCCCGCCTCCTGTGCCCGCAAACCGAAATCTGTATCTTCAAAATACAGAAAGAATTTTTCATCAAATTTTCCGATTCTATTAAAAATCGTATTTTTAATAAGCATGCAGCAGCCGTTCAGAAAATCTATTTCCCTCACACATTCATACTGCCCCCGATCAGTTTCTGCATAGCCAATGTTATGCGTCTCAAGGCGGTTCCACCGGATCTCGCCTCCCGCATACCATATTGTGTCGGGCTTATCATAAAAATAAATCTTCGGTACTGTAATCACATCATCATTGGCATATTTCAGCAGTTGACTCAAAAGCCATTGATCTACAACCACATCATTGTTGATCAATAGCGTATATTGATATCCTTGTAAAATACTGTATTCAATTCCGACATTACTGCCCCCTGCAAACCCAAGATTTTCTCCCTGTTTTAAAACAATCACGGAGGACCATTTTTTTTGCGTCATATCTGCTGAGCCGTCTGTCGAATGATTATCCACAATCAGAATATCAAAATCCTGCTCGTCCATGGCATACAGGCTCTCAACTGCCTCATTTTGATAGCTTGCACCATTATAATTCACGATTACAATACATACTTTTTTCATTACTTTTCCGCTCTTATCACTTTTCTCAGATAATTAAAATAAAGCAGGGAATAAAATACCGCCTCTTCCAAAACAGTATAACACAGCCGGTTTTTATTATTAGAAAATGCTCTTTTTTTTGCCTCCAAATGACGCTTTGCATCGACTCCGGAAAGTCCGCCCTCTTTTTGCCGGTAAGCGGTTCCATAACCGCCCGAATAAATAAAACGGCATTCAGACATCAGTCTCAGATTTAATTCCCAGTCCTCATACAAATTCATATCCGGCACATATCCGCCGAGTTCCAGATAAATCTGCTTTGGAAAACAGTAATCTCTCGGGGCATAGATTCCATATAGACGTGTGACCGTCTTCCACCGGACAAACCTCCCAATATGCCTGTGTGTTACAGCTCGATAGGGAATTCCCTTCTCATTAACCTTGATCGTCTGGGAAAATGTACATATTTGCTCTTGTGTATCATTTACAAGATCCATCTCTCTTGCAAGCTTGTCCTGATCCCAGTAAAAATCATCTGCATCGAGCATTGTTACATAGTCTGCGGTCACCTTTTTGATCGCGGTATCCCGTGCTATAGAAACGCCGACATTTTCATTTGAGTAAATCGCCTTAATCGCAGGATATCGTTTCTCATAATCCTTAAGGATCTCTTTGGATAAATCTGTAGACGCATCATCAAATACAATAATCTCCCTAACCGGATACGTCTGCATCAGCACACTGTCAAGACACTTAGGCAAATATCTGCCATTATTATAATTAGGTATGATAACTGACAAAGATCGCTGCATTAAAAGTTCGGCCCCCTTATTTTCCTTCCATATCTGCTATCATTTCCTTAATCGTCTGCTCAAAATCAATCTGTGGTTCCCACCCAAGTTCTCTTTTAATTTTATCAAAAGAACCAATCATTTCCTTATTGTCATTTAACCGAATATATTCCGGATTGATCCTTGTGTGAATCTTAATTCCCACTTGTTCCCCGATGATATCTATTACTGTTTTAAGCTTGACTCCCTTGCCTGCGCATATATTGTAAACCTCACCGCATTTTCCTTTCATAAGCAGCAAATGATACGCTCTCACAACATCCCGCACATCCACAAAATCCCTGACAATCATCAGATCTCCGGTTTCAATCGTACCCTCTTTTAAACCCGCCTTTTTCAAATCCAATGCCCTGTTAATAAAACTTGAAATCACAAATCGTTCATCCTGCCACACGCCAATATGATTAAATGAGCGGGTCAGAATAATGTTTAAATGATAGCTGTCCACATATACCTTTGATAACATTTCCTGGGATACTCTGGCAACGGCATACGGACTGACAGGCTTTAGAATACTCTCCTCTGTAAGCGGCAGATCGGACGCAAAAACATTACCATACTCTTCCGATGACCCGACAGACAGAATTCTGCAGTTACTGTTAAACTCACTGACCGTAGCCGCTAAATTTAAAAATATATTTGTATTGTTCGAAAAGCTCTCGGCAGGATGCCTCCAGCTATATGCCACACTGCTGAAGGAGGCTAAATGCAATATATAATCCGGCGTAAATTCTGTAAATAATTCACGCAATTCTTCGATATTCAATAAATTAATGACCTTAAAACGAATGCTCAGTACCTTCGCATATTCACTATAAGCAAATGAAGGCTCTCTTAAATCCAATCCATAAACATCCGTTGAAATCTTATTTTGATATAGGTATTCTAAAAAATGATGACTGACAAACCCTGAAAAACCTGTAATCAGTATTCTGGACATACTCATTCTCCTTTATTAGTTGTTACTTCTTTTCATAAATTTGAACAGGAATACTCTCCATCGTTTCGGTTAACTGATATCCGTTATCCTTCAGTACTGCTTTCGCTTCCTCCGTGAATGGAAGGTGTAAAACCGCTACATAAACCTTGTCGATCCCCTCTAGATGATTCCCTGTAAGCTCTCCCCAAACAACCGGAAGTGAATCACGTGTCCCGCCCTTCGAAAGGTAATAGTTCCAGCCCTCCTGAAGTTCGTTACATGTATTATATACCAGAACATTCCGTTTATTGATATCCTCCTGAGACATCAGATATGCGGAAACCTCTTTAAACGGCTCATTAAACATTGTTTCAAATACAACTGTCTTATTCAGACTTCGATAAAAGAAAACCGCACAGACTGCCAGCAGCAATAATGTGCTTAAGAAGCGGACACCACGTCCCTTTATTTTATTAATGAATGTATCATAAACCATGGAAAAACCAACCCCGCACAGCACCATAATAAACGGAATCACACTCACAAAATAGCGGGTAACAAATAATGAAGTAAAACCTCCTGCATATTTTGATACAAAATAAACACTTAAAATCATACATACAGGTATGCACAGCAAACACAAATCAAACAGCAAAGAAACGGTCTGCTTCTTTTTTATAATCGCCTCTATCAAGTAAAAAAATACAAGCAGTCCTGCCGCAATGACAAGCAGCACCAGAACTTTATCATACCCCAACAGCTCATAGAGCATATTCGCAAGTGCCTTAATATCCGGCTTCTGAGGCCAAAAATTCTTTAATCTATTCAAAGAGCCCTGTACAATAATTGCCAGCCATGGAATCAGGGACAGCGCCGCAGCCGGATAAGGGAATAAATCTATTAATTTCAGACGTTTATTCAAAATTAAAAAAATATCAATCATAAAAAAACAGATACAAAGCAGCACTGCAAAATAATGTGTATATACCGCCAGTATCATACTAACCATAAATAATAAATTGTTTTGTTTCGTAAGCTGATTGCGGCTCCTGATATAAAGAAAAAGCATAAGCGCTGATATACAAAAATACAAGCCATAAGGCCTGAACGTATATGCTGCCAGTGATACGACTCCTCTATGAAGCAGACCCAATAGCACACAGATAATACCTGCCGATCTGCCTCGGATTTCAAATGAAATCAAGCCGCAAAGATACAGGCCGATACTGACGAAAATAATATTGATCAGCTTCAGCCAGCCTGTCCCATAAGGTACAATTCTAATCCAAAAGAAAGACAATAAATGAAACAGCGGGGGATTATTGTCCAGACTGATCGTCTCTCTGATCATATCAGGAATTGTTGATTGGACAGCAATTTGAATCTGTGCCAGATCATCCATCCATAGGGATCTTAAATCACAAAAAACCAGCATATAAATAAAATAAACCAGGGATAGGAGTCCAATTATTACATAGCCCCTTTTATCTGCCCCTTTTTTTGCATTTTCCTGCACTGTCATTAACTTTTCCCCTTTAAGCGGATATGCAACAGCTTAAATACTGTCATAACATAACTGATTATAAATTTCAGCAGCTTTCTTTTGGATTCCCCATACATCCGTTTTTCAAATTCAATGGGAATTTCACCTATCTTTAACGTTCCTTTCTGCTGCTCCTTCTTCTTGATTTTCATTTTTAATATCACTTCCTGAAGGACGTCATAATTTTCTTCTTTCAGCGTTACCGCTTTTAAAAGCTTTGCATCATACAATCTGTATGCCGTAGATATATCCTTTGCCTTGACTCCGATACACCTTCGCATCACACCATTCAATAAATGAGACATCCAAATGGAACTTTTTGCATCATGCGTAATGCCTCCCTCCACATAACGGGAACCGATTACGATATCATTGCCCTCCTCAAATTTCCTGTAGATCTCCGGCATGGCAGAAGGGTTATGGGAACCGTCCGCATCTAAAGTCTGAAGCTTTTCATAGTTTGCATATTTGATGCCCGTACGGAAGGCGCCCCCATAATGCGGCTCTTCCTGCGGAATATAAACAGCGCCATGGGTTTCACACACCGCTTTTGTATCATCAAAAGGCGTTGCCGAATCGATCACAAGAATTTCATAGGCCTCTCCGATTTCTTTCATTTTACTGTGAATTTGCGGTAACAGCACCCTTAGGTTTTCTGCTTCTTTATATGCCAATAAAACTACGCTGATTGCCATGAATTTACCTCTTATATCTTAATGTTTTTCATTCTAGCCGATTTACTGTAGATTGTCAAACCGGGGCGCCTATTCGATTCCCCTCAGTTCCTGATACATCCGCTTCGCGTAGCTGTCCGTCATGCCGCACACATAATCAGTCACCAGCAGCAGCCGCAAATACAGTCTCTCGGCCTCATCCTTATCCCTGGAATAGGTCTGATAGATTCGTTTATAATTTTCCGAAATGAGTAATGTCATTTTTTCATTGACTGCCGTCGCACGGTCATTCCATTCGGGTGTATCATAATACAGAAATGCTTCCGTAAATCTGGTAAGCAGGAAATCAAAAATCGCGTCCGCCGACACTTCCAGCTTCAGGATGGGTTTCGAGATAAATGCATAGCGGTATGCAATATCTCCAAGCGTCTCCATCAGCAGATCGCCGTCCGTTTCCTTGATCAACTCTTTTTTATAGGTACCGGACATGATCTCGGCATAATGCTTTGTGAAGCCTTCCGCTGCATAACTCAGCATCGCTCCCTGCACGGAAACAACCCAATTTTGCACCGCGTACAGCTCGGGATTTTCATACACCTTCTCGATCGCTTTCCGGTGATTGCGCTCCAATTTGTCAACCAGCTTTTGATATGCTTCTATAGTGCCGTCCGCTTGTCCCTCTCCTGCACCGGTTCCAATAAATTCTGTGATTTTTGCTGCGTCCAGGGCAGTCTTCAATTCCTGCACAAGCTTCTCATAGGACAGGCAACCTTTTTTTACCGCATCCTCAATATCTGCCGTCTTATAAGCAATATCATCCGCAGCCTCCAATGCAAAGGCAAGCGGGTGCCTGCTGCCGTTCGTTCCTGTCGCATCCTGAACAGACTGGTAAGTTTCTCTGTCGGCATAAAAATATCCCATTTTCTTTCGTTTGATGTCACGCTCCGGATCTTTTTTATGATATCCTATTTCGAGTGAAGAACCGGGGTACTTCATAATTGTACCCAGCAGCGCCTTTGTCAGATTCATGCCATTTTCATCCACAAGAAAGTGCAGTTTTGTCACAACGCGCAGCGCTTGCGTATTACCTTCAAAATTGTAGAAATCCTCCTGCATCTGTCTTGTCAGTATTTCCGTCAGCGGCCTTCCGTTATACTTCAGCAGCGGCAGATTTTTTTTAAACCAGTCCTGAATTGCGCTCTCTCCAAAATGCCCGAAAGGCGGATTCCCGATATCATGCAAAAGTCCCGCACACTGCAGCACATCACAGATATCCATTTTCGTCTGAACGGTAAATTCCTCATCCAACCCGCCAACCAGAATACTGTTTGCAATATTCTGTCCGAGTGATTTTGCCAGAGAAGATACCTCAAGAGAATGTGTCAGCCGCGTCCTGATAAAATCACTCTTATCAAGCGGAAACACCTGTGTCTTATCCTGCAGGCGTCTGAACGACGCGCTTGCAATGATCCTGTGGTAATCCATCTCAAATTCTGTCCGCAGATCATTGGACGTTTTCTTTTTTGTGTATTGCCGGATGCGCTCCGGACTCATCAACTGATTCCAGTTCATTGATTTTATTCGCCTTCAAGTTCTAAAGTCTTTACTTTATCCATCTAGATAATAGCATATTCTGTATTTTGTGTCCATTTTCTTTAGCAAATAAATAGGTATTTTCTTGTCAAAAAACAAAATATCTTCTATAATAAGCCATAGAAATATTTGTAAAGGTGGTAATCGCATTGCAATCCTTAATAAGAACACACAGTACACAAATTTTAATTGTCTTTGAAGCTCTCCTTACCGCCTTTCTAGTCTTGTTTTTATTAACAAGACCCCTTACAGATATGATCTTGCCGATTTCAGAGGGAACCCCCCATATTGGCCGAATGGAATCGGACGGTTATTGGTTTGATATCGAAGACGGAGAACTTGTTTCTTCTGCCGAGGAAAAAATATTGTTTCACCTTGCAGTTCCAATTCCTAAAGGCTCTTATACGATGACTGTACAATACGTCTCAGGTGCCGGAAGCAAATGTGGTCTTACCAGTGCAGATGCCAACGTGATCGAGTGTGATGACATTTCCCTGAATCGCGCTGCTACCACACAAATTTCAAATGTTATTGTAAACAAGAACCTTTCTGACATGGATTTTTATGTGAAATACTGTGGGTATAAATCCTTTCATATTGAAAGCGTAGCGCTGCAAGGTAATCATCTGAATGCTGCTCCGACTATTGTAAAATGGCTTTCTTTACTTTGTATCTTAAATTTTGCTTTGTATTTATGGAAAAAAAGGTTGAATCCCTTTCAAAATCTACATCTGGCAGTTCTTTTATATCTGCTCTGCTTTACGATTATTGTCTCTTTCCCGTTCTATTGCTCCTATCTTCCCCTGATGGACGATTTTGCTTTCAGTTATATTAAAATCGAAGGAATTAAGGACGGACTGCTGGATGGGCAATTTCCTGTGAGAATTCATCCGAATACGCAGCTTGGCTATGGCTATGCGCTTTCATATTTTTATCCGGAGCTGTTTCTCTATTTTCCAGCGGCTTTACGTCTGATTGGTTTTTCTATTATGGATACTTATAAAATTTTCGTTTTCACAGTCAATTTTGCAACTGCTGCGGTCGCCTATTACAGCATTCAAAAAATATTTAAAAATTATAAGATTGCGCTTCTTGGCAGCTTTTTATACGTTTTTTCCATCTATCGTCTGATTGATATCTATCGGAGAGCCTCCGTCGGCGAATACCTGGCCATGATCTTTCTTCCGCTGATTATCTCGGGTTTTTATTTAATATTAGCCGAAGATACGAACGCTCCCCCGTATAAGTATTGTTTTATTCCCTTACTGCTCGGTCTGACAGGACTTGTCAGTTCCCATATTCTAAGCTGTGAAATGACAGGCATTTTCATTGTCCTCACCTGCATCCTCTGCGCCAAAAGAACATTCCAAAAAAAACGGTTGGTCCAGCTAATAAAAGCAGCCGTTGGTACACTTCTTCTGACTGCCTGTTTTTGGATACCTTTTTTTGACATGCTAAGGCGGGATACCTATAAAGTATTTACACAGGAACCCTACAGTGCATCACAGAATGCACTGCACCCCCTTAAGCTTCTGATGACTTTTGTAAACAAAAACGGAACCGCTATAATTTCTCCATCTGAACCTGCCGGAGGTGATTTTGCTTTCGGAATCCTTCTGTTAATTGGAACGCTGGCATTTCTTTTCTTCTATTTCAATAAAAAAGGACGCTTCTTTCGGAAAGAAGCCAGCACACATTTTTCTCTCATTTGCAGTATTCTTGGTATCATTGCTCTCTTTATGACTACCTTTCTCTTTCCGTGGGCTGCAATTGAAGAGATCGGCGATCCGCTGAAAAAAATTCTGTCCATGGTTCAATTTCCATGGCGCTACCTTTCTATAGCAACAGCCTTGCTGACATTTTCAGTCTGCGGTCTTGCGGATCTTCTGACACGGTTCTTCCTTCCAAAACGAATTTTTTATACATTGACTTTTCTTATAGTGATTATAACGTTTATTCAAACCTTTTATTTTTATCATACCATACCAATCCAAGCTGATTGGCAATATTTTTATGATGATGCGGGATTAATGGTATACCGCGGCACCGGAATGGGGGAATATGAGCCTTCTGACTTCGTAGGCATTGATGTAGACAAAAACATATGGGAAACTCAAGAAATGATGAATCCAAACTATGCTGCAGAGCGGGACAGCGGCATCGGTCTTTTCATAGAAAGCTTTGAAAAGTCGGGCACAACCTCTACTGCCGTTGTTGCAAACTATGCTGCAGATGACCGCATTCTCTACCTTCCTTACCTCTATTACTATGGATATCAGATCAATAATGTCTTTGATAACGATGATGGACTCTCTCCTAAACTTATCAGAAGTGAAAAAGGAACTCTGGCCGCCGTCATCCCTGCGGGATACTATAACGGCATTCATATTACGTATAAAGAACCTGCAGTCTATCGCGCTGCAGAAGTAATTTCCCTGCTGACGCTTCTTAATCTTTTCTCTTCTGCTTTTAAAACAGAAAAGAAAAAAACTACTGATCTACTTATATAAGATCGTATAGCTTGGATACGTATTGTCTGCTTGAAAGCCCCATTCCGATATCATATAGGAGATAATAAAATCCCAATTATGTCCGATGATATAGACTGCATCTTCGTCAGGATCAATATCTTCCGGCAGACGCTGCTCAAAATGTCCCTGTGTAATGCCATCCTGAGTCCAATCCTTTGGCTCCACATTTCCATACAGACCCACAATCAGATCGCTGGCCGTCTGATGCTCATAGGCCCTCTCGATATAAACGGTCTTCCCTTCAGGATTATATATAGCTTCCTCATAAGTAATCAGATCTCCGAGCTCCGTGCTGATAAAAAGTGGATGCATCCCATATTCTACGTTTTGATAACGAAAATAAAAATTTGAAAAAGAGAGAAACGCAGCTGCAAAACATGCCAAAATCACAGGTACTGCCGGCTGCATCCGTTCGCCGATATTTTTTATTCCAATAATAATGAACAGAATAAACGGTAAAAATATTTCATTCGCTTTATACATATTCAAATCAGCAATCAGCATAAAGACAAACCATGCCAGAAAGGTGAAAAATATTAAGAATACCGAACTATCAAATTGTCTTTTCCTAAAAGAGTACCAGGTATCTTTCAAACTGACGGTAATTCCGTAAATCAGCAGCGGGACGGAAAACAAATAAAGCGGACCGTATTCATAAAAGGAATTATAGGTCAGCCACTCTCCTCCAAATAAGAGAACTCCCGTATAGGGCAGATTCTTTACAATATTAGCAACCGAAAATTCTCCGCCGCGATACCATTCCAGTTTTCCGAAATCTGAGAATAAAAAAGAAAACTCAGGACAAATTCCCATATTGATCAGCTGCATCAATAAGAGCGGCAGACCCAGTACCGCAAAAGGGACGGCCAGAGCAATTGTTTTCTTAAAATCAAATTTTTTGACATAAATTATATATAACGTCGAAAAAAGCAAAAACAGAGGTAGCACAAGATAGGAAATTACATAGGTATACAAAGTAATTCCAAATGCAAAGCCGGCAATCAGATAATATCTCACTTTTTCTGATTTGATTGCTTTATAATAAAAATAGACTGCCACCGTTACAAAGCTTAAAAACAGATTGCAGTCCAGTGCCCATCGTTCCGACATCATAAAATAAGGCGTAATCGCCACCATAATCGGTCCTAAAAGAGCCCATCTTTTACTTCCAAATAGTTCTTTTATCAAAAAATAAGAAGCAAAAAAACATGGAATCGCACAAATTACTGCAGGATATCGGATGACCTTTACAGAATATCCAAATATCCTGATACAGACCGAAGCAAGATAGGCATAAAGCGCACTTTGTCCTCCGCCGTAAGCCTGTAAATAAAAGGGATATCTGATTCCATGCCTGTCCGTACCATACAAGGCAAGGCATTTTGCATCATATGCCATACCAAGTTCATCCATATGGATTCCAGCCGGTACAATATCAAGCAACGCCAGTCTTGAAAACAGAAATACTGCAAATATAAAAAGCAGTATGGGAATATAGAACTTATCCGCCAAGGATACCAGTCCTGAAAAATTGACTTTAAGCCTTCCGAATTTCCGATCAGTACCTTTTCCCCATGTTTTTAACAAGGAAAGGATACAAAATACACACATTAATAAAGATGCCGCATAAGCAAAATACCGATACATTCTTATTCCTCTTTTTATTCTCCCTCATGCAATTGTTCAAATTCAACAATTGAAAATTCATCATCCGAGTATACAATTTCAGATTGCCCTAAATCATCATAGGATAAATCAGATGCAGAAAGCTCATCATATGGCCCCGCAATCACAAATATTCGCTCTGATTCAGGAGGATTTTGGTGTCCTTTCTTTTGCAGCCATCCTTGTACAGCCCTATCATCTAAATTATAAACAGTCCATAGTTCAAGCTGACCATCCGACAAGACCGTTAAAACATTGCTGTACCAAAAAGTGGCATAGCCTTCCGTATATCCATTTTCCACTAGCCATTCACTGATGCTGTCCAATTTAGGATTTGCCCGCAGGGGTTCTGTCTGATATTCACGCATGGTCGCATAGCCTGTACACAGAATACAAATGGCAAAACCGGTCATTAACGCTCCACGCGTGTGTGAAATAGAAAAATGCTCTGTCTCACACTCAATTTCCAATAGCATAAATGCAAATGGAACCGTCGGGATCCAATACGTGACATTGGACTCAAAACCGTCTGTCCATGCAAAAATTATACCATCAATTAACAGAATACACCAAAATAACAGAACCAACACCTGCTGTTGAAAGGTCAAGCTCTTCCATCTTTGCAAAAGTCTGACCGCCGAGACAATAACAGCCAATGCAAGCGCGATTCCAAATATACTGATTATTCCCTGTACCGAAAACAACTCGGGGCTCGTCTGATTCATAGATAATGAATTCGCAAAGCCATCATTTTGAAAACCAAATAAACTAAAAAAATCGCTCCATACGTCCAACAGCCCAGTAATATGCATTTCTCCCCAGAATTGATTGGTCATATTTTCAAACGAATATTTCTGCGCTAAAATTTTTATATTAAAGAAATATGCCGTAAAATTGCAAATTGTCGCCGAAACTACAGCAATGCATAACTGCCATTCCTGACATTTCAATGCTGTGAGTTTTTGCGGTTCTCTGTGAATACGATAAACCAATATAAAAAAAGCGGCAGCAACAAGCGGAATATAGAAATTAATCAGATACCGGACTCCGCTCAGTCCCCCACAAAACGCGATCAAACATAAAAGAATAAGACAGCACTTACGCTTAAACGGTGCCGTTTCTCCCTCATAACAGAAGCGTAATATCAGTGCCGCTCCCAATAACATAAATATTATATATAATAGATAATGACCTCCAAAAGTGACCAGATTCATATACCAAAAACTAATCGGGCAGATCACTGCCGCCGCAAAACAGACCCCTCTAGATATCTTTTCACGCATGGCATATGCAAAAAAGAGATAAACACCGGCCACCAGTCCAAGCATAATGGCCATTCCAATTGCCCTGGCAATATTCCAATCATTTGGAGATAACAGAAGACCGAACTGCAAAAAAGGCTGGTGTGTAAATATATGAAGTTCAGTCGAATAATACCAGTTATTTGATACCAGCCCGCCTTCCCGGTTGAGCACATCCGCCAAAATCATCTCGGATGCTATATCACTATCCAGACTCGCACGGCCCTTTAATATAATAAAGGCAATGTCAATCAGATAAACAGCCAGGAGCAAAACCCAGGAACATATCCTTTTGCATGCAAAAAATATTTTCTTCATATGAGATACCGCCTTTCTGATATTCCAAATTATCAGTTACTCATCCAGCTTCATCTGCTCATCAATCCACTCTATTCTTTTCCTATAAAAATCAATCACTTCATCCGTCTGGCCTACGTAAGTCTTATCGTCATACTGCAATGTATTTTGTACAATTTCATTAGTCCAATATCGAAAATTCATCTCCCCATCCACAGAAAGTCTCTCTTTTTCTGCTTCCATCACATCAATCAGCCGAAGCATCTCATCTCTGATACCGCCTTCAAAATATGCTTCTCTCACCGCCTCTCGAAATTCCTCATGCTCAAAAAGCGGTGCGTACCAACTTAGCTGCCTCACCTTCCAACCCTCCGGTTCAGAAAAAGAAACTCCCAGTTTAGGCTTTATTGTTCCCAGCGTCAAATCCATATCCCAAATCGGCCCCATATAAAGCTTTCCTGTTTTTTGACGGTAATAGGAGTAGGTACTTCTGAAAAAAGCATCATAATTCATACTTATCTCCTGTACCCAGTAGTATTGAACCATACTTTTCATATCCATATAATTTAAATACTCGCTACTCTTTGTATTCTCTATTGTGGAAATAAACTTCTGGATAATTTCCTGTTTGGAATCTAAATCCGTATCTTCCTCCGGCCATACCAGCTCCGCATGTGGTTTTGGAATTTCAGAATCCATAAACCATGTATCAGAGTCGTAATATAAGATCTGTGCCGGATTAGGAGCTCCCCAATTAATCAAAAAATCTCCCACGGATAAATTGACTCTATTTTTGTCTACAGCAACTTTTGTCGTAAGAAGATAAACGCCCTGATAATTTCCATCTACATATAAAACAACATTTTCAGCCTGCGGAACAAATTCCATTCCGATATTTTGGGCCAATTGAAAAAATACATCATTTCTTAACAACGTCTTATCCTGAGAATTAGCCAGTAGATTCCACTTTTTATTTTTCCCCATTCCAAGTAAATCTTCGGCACGCTCCAGTCGCAGAGCGAATGGTTTTTTACGTCCGCCAGCCCATGTACCATTTCCTCGCGCATGCAGGGACATTGTCTCTGGAATGTCCTTATTATATTCTTTTGTAGCAAAAGAAGTCACCCAGTTATTCTTTCTTGCGTCTTCCTTTGATACACTCAAATACATATCACCATAAAAATAAGTCTGTTTATCTTCAGCCTTTAAGAGTTCTTGAAAAGTTCCGTAATCATCATTACCCTCTATAAACATAATCGGCAGTTCTGATTTGACTGCCTCAATTTTTCTATCTGCAATTATGACTTCTCCGTCATTAAAGTTTGAGACTACCCTCGTCACATGATTATTATAGGTATCTCTTAAATAATATACAAGTTCACCATCATTAACATCTTTGGGAAGTATCAAATAAATAGTATTGTCATCTTCAAAAGAAACACCATTTATATCACAAGAAAGTCCTCCGTTTTCTGCCGCAGGAACTGTAATCCAAAAATCTCCGATATCACCAACAGCTTCAAGCGTAATACCCGTTGTAGGAATCTGCTTTCTGCTCTTCGCATATTCCTCAAGATAAAAAAATCCAAGTATCAACAAAACCGAACATGCTAAAGCCGCAAATAACTCTATTTTTCTTTTCAAAGTACCTCATCCTCTAAATTCTCCGTCATGTAAAATCAATGAAACGGTGTTTATTTTCTGCATGGAAGATACCGACGCTACCAGTTCGGCATCATTTTTTGACTTGATCTCATATACAATATCTATTCCGGCACCAGTAATATTTCTAGATTTTACTTTATAATATTGGGCATTCTTTTTTAAAGGCTCCAATAATTCCTTTTCTATTTCTTTATCGGCGCTGCTGATAAAAAGAATTTTGGATGCCCTTCCTTCCGGTATCAATTGCAGAATTACTATTGCAACCGTTACTCCTGCGGCGAGCACAACTCCAATCTCATAAAGACCCGCTCCGCAAATAATGCCGCTGCCAATAGACCAAAATAAAAAAAGCAGATCCATCGGTTCCTTAATTGCGGTTCTGAACCTGACAATAGAAAGCGCACCTACCATGCCGAGCGAAATCACAAGGCTTGACTGCATTGCCAAGATAATACCCGCAGTGATAATTGATATTACCGCCATGGAGATATTAAAGTTTTTCGAGTAAAATGCATTCTTAGTAATCAAGCGATATATTGCGAATATGTAAAATGAAATAAGAAATGTAACGGCAAGTGTAATTAATATTTTTGTGATTGTTAAATCGGAATTATAAACGCCTTCAAGAAACGACTCTTTAATTGCATCCTTAAATGTCATGTCAAATACCTCCTGTTAATAAACGTGCATAATAATATTTTGAATAGGATGTCCTTCTCATATTTCCTATTTTAAGAAGCTGTGCAATATAATCCGGCAAAAATTCATCATATTTAATTTCAAGAATATGCTGACCGGACGGCAATGCTGGGATAGAACCCATATCTGTTTCAAAGAAATCAGCGAACCGCATACTTGCCGAAATATTCCTGTCAAAAGTAACGCGTACATTGCATGGCTGATAGATATATGCCGTCCGTTCATACTCTACGATTGTGACCGGCCTGTAGCCTGCTCCTGCCAATACCGAAACATATTGATCCAAAACATCATTTTCCGCAACTATGGAACGGAGATTCTGCTGCTTCATGATATTCTCGAATTGTCCCAAAGACAACGCAGCTGATACCTTTGAAGTTGTATCACGGAATTTGCTCTTTATCTCGGCTCTGATAAACCGACTGCTGCGGTCATAAATACGAATGCGATATTTATCTCTTGAGCCAATTCCCCCTGCATTTTCAAAAAAACATGTATTGGTAGGACTATCAAAGTAAATACTCCTGATGTTATAATAATCTCCGTTTTGATGCTCATCCTTTTTCATAATCGTTTTGATTCTGTTTTCAATATTAATCAAATCCATATCATTGCATAAAAACTTCAATTCTTTACGAAAGGATTGCATAAGCCCTCCTTGCTTAAATTAATTATATTTTTCTAAAATCATACTATTATATCTTACTACATAATTTCTTTTATGAAAATGCATTATTTGATATTTTCAAAAAAAGGATCTTATTTCCTCGATTAAGCTTTCAGAATAATATTCATTTCACATTAAGACAGGACAGTTGAAGCATCATTCAACTGTCCTGTCTGTTTAATTCATATCACATTTTTTATGCATATCATCCAACTGCAAACTTACATCATGCCCATTCCGCCTGCGCCTGCCGGCATTGCCGGAGCATCCTCTTTGATATTGGCAACAACTGTTTCCGTTGTCAGCAATGTAGAAGCAACACTTGTTGCATTCTGCAAGGCACTTCTTGTTACCTTGGCAGGGTCAAGAATTCCTTCTTTGACCATATCTACATATTCTTCCTTCAATGCGTCAAAGCCAATGCCAACCTTGGACTCATATACCTTGTTGATGATCACGGCACCTTCGAGTCCCGCATTAGCCACAATGTGGTAAAGAGGTGCTTCCAATGCCTTCAGGATAATGTTAACACCTGTCTTCTCATCTCCGTGAAGTATCTCTGTGAGCTTCTTAACTTCTTTGGAGGCGTGAATATATGCGGAACCGCCGCCTGCAATAATACCTTCCTCTACGGCTGCTCTTGTCGCTGCAAGCGCATCCTCCATACGGAGCTTTGCTTCCTTCATCTCGGTCTCGGTAGCGGCACCCACACGAATCACAGCTACGCCGCCAGCCAACTTGGCAAGTCTTTCCTGCAGCTTTTCCTTATCAAAGTCAGAGGTCGTCTCCTCAATCTGATTTTTGATCTGTGCAACTCTTGCCTGAATTGCCTTCTTCTCGCCTTCGCCGTCAACGATGATTGTATTTTCCTTCTGTACCTTGACTGATTTTGCACGGCCGAGCTGTTCCATCGTCGTTTCCTTCAAATCAAGACCGAGCTCGTCGGAAATAACCTGACCGCCTGTCAAAATCGCAATATCCTCTAACATAGCCTTTCTTCTGTCACCATAGCCCGGAGCCTTTACGCCCACTACGGAGAACGTTCCGCGCAGCTTGTTGACAATCAGTGTCGTCAATGCTTCACCCTCAATGTCCTCTGCAATGATCAGCAGCTTGGAACCCGACTGTACGATCTGCTCGAGAATCGGAAGGATCTCCTGAATGTTTGAAATCTTTTTATCTGTAATCAAAATATACGGATTATCCAGATTTGCTTCCATCTTATCCATATCTGTTGCCATATAAGCAGAAACATAGCCTCTGTCAAACTGCATACCTTCCACTAAATCCAGTTCGGTCTGCATGGTCTTGCTCTCTTCAATCGTGATAACGCCATCCTTAGATACCTTCTCCATTGCGTCTGCCACAAGATTGCCGACCTCGTCGTCCCCTGCGGAAATTGCGGCAACCCTTGCAATGTGATTCTTGCCGTCTACCTTGCTGGACATTTTTGCAATCGCCTCTACAGCCACTTCCGTCGCTTTCTTCATACCCTTTCTCAGGATAATCGGATTTGCACCCGCTGCAAGGTTCTTAATTCCTTCGTTAACCATTGCCTGTGCAAGAACAGTCGCTGTCGTCGTACCGTCACCGGCTACATCGTTTGTCTTTGTTGCAACTTCTTTGACGAGCTGTGCGCCCATATTCTCAAAAGCATCCTCTAACTCGATTTCCTTTGCGATTGTCACACCATCGTTAGTAATGAGCGGTGCACCATAGGACTTGTCAAGAACAACGTTCCTTCCCTTCGGTCCAAGCGTTACACTTACGGTGTTTGCCAGCTGATTAACACCAGACTCCAAGGCGCTTCTTGCTTCTGCGCCGTATTTAATTTCCTTAGCCATAATGATTCCTCCTAATCTATTTTTTGATCGCCTACGCTCTTTTGCGCATTTTATATTCCTTTTTAATTTATGGACGCTGCCTGCATCAATGATAACAGCTTATTTTACTACCGCAAGAATATCACTCTGCTTTACAATGATATATTCCTCATCATCAAGCTTTACATCGGTTCCCGCATACTTGGAATAGATGACCTGTTCGCCGGCCTTTACTTCCATCTTGACCTCTTTTCCGTCTACCACTCCGCCCGGGCCTACTGCAACTACTTCCGCCTGCTGCGGCTTCTCTTTTCCCTGTCCCGGCAGCACAATACCGGATTTTGTTGTCTCCTCTGCAACCAGCTGCTTTAATACGACTCTGTCGCCCAATGGTACTAACTTCATACAAATGCCTCCTTTAATTGAATCAATTTCTGTTTTACCATCTGTTAGCACTCTATCAATTCGAGTGCTAACGCATGATTAAAAGATACCACTAGGGTATTTAATTGTCAACACTTTAATTATAAAATAAATATAAACTAACCGTAAAAATTTTTAACCCTGTTCCTGTCTTCTCTCAGACATAAGGGTCAGCATACTAAAAAAACCTAATATTGCAATACTGAGCGTTCGATAAGTAAACCATGAATGCACGTTTGCATGATCGGCAGTTAGCAGATACCAGAAAAACGGCATGATGATAATAAATAAAAATGGAAGCCCCCTCTTTGCAAGCTCCTTTGGACTAATCCTTCTTACAATAATCTGAATTGTATGATATAGCAGCAGCATGGCGGGAATCATTTTATAAATTGGTCTTTCCAGCAGTTTAAAATTATTTAGAATCACCTCCCTAACAGAGATTCCTTCTTTGACCGCACCATTCAGAGATCTGCTTTGTAAGGCGGCAGCAACCTCTGAAAATGTTCCAATTCCAAGAACCAATACCGCTATGATCCATTTTCCCATCCACATTCCCACATATCCGACTCCCCAGCTAAAAGAGCAGCCCGCAATAAAAAGAAGCAAGGCTTTGTTCGTTTTTCTTTCTCTTTGTTTCATTATAATTATGAAGATCAATGGAAATCCCAGTGTAATGAGCGGATAGGTGAGCAAATCAAAATAACTTGTCAAGATGCCGGTCACCAAAAAAAATTCGGCATACAAGTCTTTTGCATCTATTTTTTCATGAAATAAAAGAAGAAACAGTGTTGCTGAAAGTGCAATATTATAAACAGAAGAATATTGTAAAGACATTGCCAAAATCATTGGAACAAGGTACAATACTGTAAGAAGCATCGGCAAAATATAACGTTCCAACCTGTTTTTTACGAGCTGCCAAACGATGCCCGCCAGTAATAATGCCTGGAACAGTCCATTTAATACACGGACGTCCGCATAGTTCATAAAAATCAACAGCGGCTTTAGAATCACTAAAAACCCATGCCAATATCTGGAATAGGCGATAATCGAATAATCTTCTTCCATCCACAAGTAGGACAAAAAAGACTCCATGGGATTTTCATCTTCAAACCGATACTGAAAGCAAGCGACCGCTTTCACAAACGGAGATTCTTGTCCTGAATAAATGACATTATTAAACATGGCTCCATCTGTATAATTGTCCAGCTGACTATTCGGATATCCGCTGATGACGATGGGATAAGAACCCTCCTGCTGAAAAATCGGGATGGAGTTTGCACACCCCATCAATACGCTGCCGCTCGGTATCATGTATACGAGTACAAGCAGCAAATAGCCGATTATAATTGAACATACAAGGATCCCTATGAAATGAAGGCTCTTTATTTTAAGATATTTTTGCATGAAAAGCTCCTTGATTGTTATCATATCATATTTTTACTATTTTAACATAAATTAATTACCGGGTCAAAAACGGGATACAATATTTTAGAATTTTTTTATACGGAGGATCGGTTAAATGAACCAGAATACTTTTCTTTGGAACAATTGTCTGAAAGGAAAAAACGTCTTATTATATGAAGAGAAACAGAATCAAGAAGAATTGTCTTCCGGCACTGAGGAATACCAAGCCTGCTATATTTCTGAGAAGGTGACTCTGGACGATTCTATTTTAGATTATATTTATAAAAAACTCCCGGAAAACGGTGATGTCTATTTGATTCGCAAAGGAAATAAAATTAATTTTCAAAGAGAAGGCCTCCAACTGATAAAAAAGGGATTTGACCGCATTGTTCAAATGAAAGAGAAAGAATATAGGGGCAGCTATATTCTTCATTGTAAAAAAGGAAGGCGAGAACAGCAATTATTATCGATTATCGTGCCGGTATTTAACGAAGAAAATACCGTCGGTGATTTATTGACCAAATTGGTAAATAAACAACTTCCCAACTGTGAAATCATCATTGTGGAAAGCAACTCTTCCGATCAGACAAGAACGATTGTACAATCATTTGCTTCCTATCCGAATGTCAGAATTATTTTTGAAGAAAAGCCCTCCGGAAAAGGCAATGCGGTATTACACGGGATTAAGGAGGCAAAGGGTCAGTATATTGCCATTCAGGATGGGGATCTCGAATATGATATTAATGATTATGACAAATTATTACCTCCCTTATTGAAGCAAGATACTTTTTTTGTACTCGGGAGCAGATATCAGAAAGATGACTGGAAAATGCGTAAATTTTCAGGGAAAGGAAGATGGATTGCTGATTATTTGAACATCGGTCAAACACTGTTGACCTGGGTGATCAATACGGCATGCGGCTGCAAGTTATCGGATCCCTTCACAATGTATAAAATATTTCATAAAGACTGCCTCTACGGAATCAATTTCCTCGGCGGCAATTTCGGCTTAGACTGGGAACTCGTAATCCGGTTTATCAGAAAAGGCTATCTTCCAACGGAAATCCCGATCAGTTACAAAGCACGTTCTTATGCCGAGGGAAAGCATATTGAACTCTTTAAAACGCCGATAGAAGGATTGAAGGCCTTGATCAGATGCAGATTTATTGCAAATGTTTATGACTATGGAGATGATTAGGGAATGCATGTGAGCAGTGCCCACCTCGAATCCGCTTCGCTTCTTCTCGGTGCGGGACATTCGTCCCGTCGAAAAAAAGAATCATACACAGCGAAATGCAAGCATTCCCTGTGTATGATTCTTTTTTCCGGCACTACTCATTGTTTTTCCAAGTTTGTATATCCCATCAGACTTTTGTCCACGGCGCGGGCGGCTTCGCGGCCTTCGCGAATGGCCCAGACAACGAGAGACTGGCCGCGGTGCATATCACCGGCAGCAAATACGTTTTTGACGTTTGTTTCATACCGATCGGGCTCCGTTTTGACATTTGTACGCTCATTCAGCTCCACGCCGAACGCATCAGCCACATATTGCTGACTGCCGAGAAAGCCTGCGGCAATCAGGACAAGATCTGCGGGCAGCGTCTTTTCGCTCCCTTCTATCTCTGACATCCGCATCCGGCCTGTCTTTTCATCCTTTTCCCACTTCAGCTTTACGATTTTAACTGCGCTCACCGCACCTTTTTCATTTTTAATAAATTCCTTTACGGTACTTTCATAAATACGGGGATCCTGTCCGAACTGGTCAATTGCTTCTTCCTGTCCGTAATCGGTCTTGCAGACCTTCGGCCACTGCGGCCACGGATTATTCTCGGCCCGTTTGTCCGGTGCCTTAGGCATCATCTCTATTTGTGTGACCGATTTCGCACCGTGACGAATAGATGTCCCGACGCAGTCATTGCCGGTATCCCCGCCGCCGATGATGATCACATGCTTCTCTTTTGCTAAGATGCACGCCTGCAGTGCCTTCTGGAGGTTCATTTCATGATCAAGCAGCGCCTTTGTCGTGGACTTTAAGAAATCCACCGCAAAATAGATACCGTCTGCTTCCCGCCCCGGTGCCTGAATATCACGGGGATTGGAAGAACCGCACGCGAGTATAACACGGTCAAATTCTTTCAGCAGTTTTTGTGCCGGATATCCTTCCCCGTCAATTTTTATCTTTTTATCCTCGTGCACTCCCACATCCGCATTTGTTACAAATACAACGCCCTCGGCTTTCATAATCTCAACCTTGCGGTCAATCACCCGCTTTTCAAGCTTCATATTCGGAATGCCGTACATCATCAGTCCGCCGACTCTGTCAGAACGTTCGAATACCGTGACAAGATGCCCGCGTTTATTCAACTGGTCTGCGGCCGCAAGCCCGCTCGGACCGGAACCGACAACCGCCACTTTTTTCCCTGTCCGCACTTTTGGCGGCCGTGCATCTGCATACCCGTTCCGGTAAGCATTTTCGATGATTGCACATTCATTTTCCTTCGTGCTGACCGGATCGTCATAAATTCCGCAGGTACATGCTTCTTCACACAAAGCAGGACAGACCCTGCCCGTAAACTCCGGGAAATTATTTGTTTTCCGCAGCCGGTTATAGGCCTGCTTCCAATTACCCGTGTAGACCAGATCATTCCATTCGGGAATGAGGTTATGGAGAGGACAGCCGGAGGTCATCCCCATCAGCATCATACCGGACTGACAGAACGGTACACCGCACTCCATACAACGGGCGCCCTGCTCCTGCTGCTTCTCCCTTGAGAGAGGAATGTGAAATTCATTGAAATTTTTAATTCTGTCGCCCGGTTTTACCGCCCTTGATACTTCTCTTTCATATTCTAAAAAACCTGTTGGTTTGCCCATCATTTACCTCTCTTTCAGGTTGTGGTAAAATGCCTCTATCTGCGCCTGCTCGCTTGAAAGGCCCTTTTCCTCCATCTGCACAATCGTCATCAGCATCCGGTTATAGTCATGCGGAATAATTTTCTTGAATTTCGGCAGATATTCTCCGAAATGCTCCAGAATTTCCTTTCCCTTCACAGAATTCGTATTTGCCACATGCTCCTTGATCATATCCTTTAATTCCAGTACATCATATTTGGAAGTAATCTCTCCGAAGGAAATCAGTTCCTTATTCAGCTTTGTGTATAGATCGGAATCTTCATCAAGCACATAAGCGATCCCTCCGCTCATACCAGCCGCAAAGTTCTTGCCGGTTTTTCCGAGAACTACGGCACGGCCGCCCGTCATATATTCGCAGCCATGATCACCAACGCCCTCCACAACCGCAACGGCACCGGAATTTCTGACACAGAAGCGTTCGCCGGCAACACCGTTGATAAACGCCTTGCCGCTTGTCGCGCCATAAAGCGCTACATTACCGATAATAATATTTTCATCTGCCTGAAACTGCACACCCTTTGGGGGATAGACAATCAGTTTCCCGCCTGAAAGTCCCTTTCCGAAATAATCGTTGCTGTCACCGATCAGCTCCAGCGTCAAACCACGCGGAATAAAGGCTCCAAAGCTCTGCCCGCCGGCACCGTGGCATTTGACCGTATAGGTATCCTCGGCAAGACTGTCACCGCATTGTCTTGTAATTTCAGCTCCAAAGATCGTACCGAACGCCCTGTTCGTATTTTTTACATCCAGCTCAATACTTCGGCTCTTTTTTTCTGCAAGCGCACTCCCCAGCTTTTTCAGCAGCACCTTTTCATCGAGGGTTTTTTCTAATTCAAAATCATAAATCTGCTTTTTATCAAAAACAGTCTGCTTCCTGTCCCGCACATAGGGATTATCCAGAATATTGGAAATATCCATAGTGGCCATCGGTTTGCTCAAGCCTTCCCTGATACGAAGCAGATCGGATCTGCCGACCAGCTCATCCAGTGTCCTGACACCGAGCCTGCTCATATATTCTCGCAGCTCCTGCGCGATGAAATGCATGAAATTCACAACATATTCAGGCTTTCCCGCAAAGCGTTTTCTGAGCTGCGGATTCTGTGTCGCAACGCCGACCGGACACGTATCCAGATTGCATACCCGCATCATGACACAGCCCATCGTCACAAGCGGCGCCGTTGCAAAACCAAATTCCTCCGCACCGAGCATCGCCGCGATTGCCACATCCCTGCCGCTCATCAGCTTACCGTCTGTCTCGATTCGCACCTTGCCTCGCAGCCCGTTCATAATCAGCGTCTGATGTGTTTCGGCAAGCCCCAGCTCCCACGGAAGCCCCGCATTGTGGATAGAGGTCTTGGGTGCAGCCCCCGTTCCGCCGTCGTAACCCGATATCAGCACCACCTGGGCACCGGCCTTTGCCACACCCGCGGCAATAGTTCCGACTCCCGCCTCCGATACAAGCTTCACGGAGATTCGCGCATTCTTGTTCGCATTCTTTAAATCATAAATTAACTGGGCCAAATCCTCGATCGAATAAATATCATGATGGGGCGGCGGGGAAATCAGCCCGACACCCGGTGTCGAATGTCTTGTCTTTGCAACCCATGGATAAATTTTATTTCCGGGTAAATGTCCGCCCTCGCCCGGCTTTGCGCCCTGCGCCATCTTAATTTGAATCTCCTGCGCGCTGACCAGATATCCGCTCGTCACACCGAATCTGCCGGAAGCCACCTGCTTGATGGCGGAGCATTTATTTAACCCTTCTCTTGCGGTCATCATCCGCTCCAGACTCTCCCCGCCCTCGCCGGAATTAGATTTTCCATGGATCCGGTTCATCGCGATCGCCAGCGTTTCATGTGCTTCCTGCGAAATGGAACCATAAGACATCGCGCCGCTCTTAAAACGGGTCACAATCGAATCCACACTCTCCACTTCCTCAAGCGGAACCGGTTTCTTTGCATATTGAAAGTCCATCAGTCCGCGCAGATTTTTGATATTGTTTTCATCATCCACAAGTGCCGTGTACTGCTTGAACAGTTCATAATCTCCGCGTTTTGCAGCTTCCTGCAAAAGGTGGATCGTTGCCGGATTGTAAAGATGCTCCTCCGCACCGGAACGCATTTTATGTGCACCGGGACTGTCCAGCGTCAAGTCATTTTCCAGTCCGAGCGGATCAAACGCCATCGAATGCAGCTCATCCACCTGTCTTTCGATATCCTGCAAGGTCAGGCCACCGACACGGCATACCGTATTGGTAAAATATTTCTGTATAACATCCCGATCAATACCGATCGCTTCAAAAATCTTGGAGCCCTCGTACGATTGAATCGTGGATATCCCCATTTTGGAAGCGATCTTCACAATACCATGCAATACTGCGAAATTGTAATCATCCACCGCGGCATAATAATCCTTGTCGAGCATATCATTTTCGATCAGCTCCTTCACTGTTTCAAGAGCAAGATAGGGATTGACTGCACATGCTCCATAGCCGAGCAGTGTCGCAAAGTGATGCACTTCCCGCGGCTCTCCCGATTCCAGAATCATTGCCAGACTTGTTCTTTTTTTCGTCTCGACAAGATGCTGCTGCAGCGCCGACACCGCCAATAAGGAAGGAATTGCCACATGATTTTCATCGACTCCTCTATCCGAAAGAATCAGGATGTTGGCACCTTCCTTATAGGCTCTGTCCACCTCGATGAACAGCCGGGCAATCGCCTTCTCCAGACTCGTGTTTTTATAATAGGTAATCGGAACGACCTCCACATGGAAGCCCTCTGCTTTCATTGTTTTAATTTTCAGCAAATCTGTGTTCGTCAGAATGGGATTATTGATACGAAGTACATTACAGTTTTTTGCTTTTTCCTCTAAAAGATTGCCGTCCTCCCCAATAAATACCGTTGTGGAGGTAACAATCTCCTCACGAATTGCATCAATTGGCGGATTCGTCACCTGCGCAAACAGCTGTTTAAAATAATGAAATAATGGCTGGTGATTCTTTGACAGTACGGCAAGCGGCGTATCCACGCCCATTGCCGCAATCGCCTCCGCCCCGTTCCTCGCCATCTGCAAAATACTGTTTCTGTAATCCTCATAGGTGTAGCCAAATGCCTTCTGAAGCCGCTGACGTTCCTCATAGCTGATTTCCGGCACCTTTTCATTCGGAATATGCAGATCCCTTAATTTGACCAGATTCGTATCAAGCCATTCCCCATATGGCTGTCTGGATGCATAGTATTCCTTCAGCCGGTCATCATCGATTACCTCCCCCTTGACCGTATCGACAAGCAGCATTTTGCCTGGACGAAGCCGGTCCTTCTTTACAATTTTATAAGGGTCGAATTCCAGAACACCTACCTCGGAGGACAAAATCAACTGATCGTCATCCGTAATATAATACCTCGAGGGCCGCAGACCGTTACGGTCAAGCACCGCTCCCATCATATCACCGTCACAGAATAAAATCGAAGCAGGGCCGTCCCACGGTTCCATCATTGTCGCATAATAATTATAAAAGTCCCTCTTCTTCTGTGACATCGTACGGTTGTTTACCCATGGCTCCGGAATCGTAATCATAACGGCCAAAGGCAGGGGCATCCCGCTCATGACGAGAAATTCCAGTGTATTGTCAAGCATTGCCGAATCAGAACCGGTTGCGTTAATGACCGGAAGCACCTTGTGCAGCTCTCCCTTTAAATAACCTGACTCCATTGTTTCCTCGCGTGCAAGCATTCTGTCCGCATTGCCGCGGATCGTATTGATTTCACCGTTATGAACGATAAAACGATTCGGATGCGCACGCTCCCAGCTTGGATTTGTGTTTGTAGAAAACCGGGAATGCACGATCGCGATTGCCGACCGGTAATCCGGGCTTTGCAGATCCTCATAAAAGGTGCGGAGCTGACCTACCAGAAACATTCCCTTATACACAATTGTTCGCGAAGAACAGGATACAACATAGGTGTTTTCCGTACTCTGTTCAAATACACGCCTGACGATATAAAGCTTTCTGTCAAAATCAATGCCTGCCGTTATGTTTTCGGGTTTTTTTACAAAACCCTGCATAATAAACGGCATACATTCTACCGCTTTATGTCCGAGGACACCCGCATTGATCGGCACCTCTCTCCAACCAAGAAATTCCATGCCTTCTTTTTCTACGATAATTTCAAACATTTTTTTAGACTGATTCCTCTTCAGCTCATCCTGCGGAAAGAAAAACATACCGATTCCGTATTCTCTCTCATCCGAAAGCAAAATGCCAAGGGGCTTTGCCGCTTTTTTAAAAAATTCATGGGAAATCTGCAAAAGAATACCGACACCGTCTCCTGTCTTCCCCTCTGCATCCCTTCCGGCTCTGTGTTCCAGATTCTCGACTATTTTAAGCGCATTTTCTACCGTCGCCCTGCTCTTTTTACCCTTAATATCCACAACCGCACCGATTCCGCAGTTGTCATGTTCAAATTCCTGCCGGTATAATCCCGGCATCCTGTTATCTTTTTTTGCATCAAACATTTGGGATTCCTCCTTATAATTTCCTAATTAAAGAACAAAAGAGAGCAAACGAGAGACCAGAATTTAAATTCTGCCCTTTCGTTCACCCTCTTTGGCTACTCGTTGCTAAGATACTACAATATTTCTTCGAACTTGTAAATAGGTTTTCTTAAATTTCCTTCTTTAAATTGTCTGAAAATTTGACAATAATAAATAATATAGATAATTATTGCGCAATTTAATATTTATTATTAAATTAATTTATAATTTAGCAGGGGGCTGAGGTGTGATCGAAATAATGCGGCATACCGCATCATTTCCTTTTATCGGCTTGTATATATTGTCTTTTAAAATAATTTACAACCAGAATTATGACAGTCTCTATTCCAATGATCAGAGCCGTTATGATGATATCATCCAGATATCTGAGATTCGGAAACGGAAGTTTCAGATACAAATTCTGTATCGTCTCTAAAATCGGCAGGGTACTATGAGTTCCCATAATAATTAAAGAGCCCTTTCCTAAGAATTCAAGAGGGACGGAACGCAGTTTTGTCACCTCCAGCAAAATCAACAGAGAAACAGTACTGCCGGTCGCCAAAAAATAATACAGGCTTAGATAACTGATATCGCAAAAATTCAAATCTATCCAGTGAGGACTCAATTGTGCGAGAAACATATTGGCAATCAGCACCGCAGCTGACAACCAAATTTTTGCTTTTCCCAATTTCCGGAAAATAAACTCTTTATGCTGATAATAACTATAACCAATCAGGATAAAAACTGCGGATATGATAGTTTTCACAATTTTGATGCCGGTATAATACCACCAATCATAATAATCAGCTTCATTATCTTTTAAGAAATATAAGCCGGCAAATGAAGTCATTACCATCACGGCAAACCGCAGTTTCAGCTTGTTTTCATGCTTGGCAAGCAGGATCACAACTATTTCGGCAAATAGTAATGTCGGCAAAAACCAGAGTGCGCCGGCACCCTGTAAGAAAACTGTAGTTTTTATTGTTTCAAAAACATCGGAGAAGCTGCCCTCTCTAAATACAATACGCATAAACAGGCCGTAAACAATGAAGAGTCCGCTGTATTCAAAATAAGGAATCAGCAATCTCTTTGTTCTATTCCATATTACTGTACTTGTCTTTTCTGATTTCCATAAATCGTGGTACCGCAGCAGCACGCCCGAAATAATTAAGAACATTGGCAAAAGAAATGTCGAAATCCAAATGTTCAACGGATGATCGCCGCCATCCACATGCCCTAAAACCACAAAACAAATAGCAATTCCCCTTGCATTATCCAAATAGTAGAGCTTTTCTTTCTTCTGCATTTCCTGCTCCCTAAACGGTCCTTCAAGTTTGATTGCTATTTCCCATGAAATGACGGATCAAATAAATTATATTTTAATATACAATAAATCGCTCGAAAGCCATCCTTCACACCGATCTTCTTTCCCTCGTTGTAGCTTCTGGGATAGTAGGAAACCGGCACCTCATAGACCTTGCAGCGCATTTTGGCAACCTTTGCTGTCACCTCCGGCTCAAAACCGAAACGATCCTCCCTGATCGGAATGGCCTGAATGATTTCCCGCCTGAACATTTTATAACAGGTTTCCATATCGGTCAAAGCCATATCGCAACATAAATTCGAAAAGAGTGTCAGGAATTTATTCCCTGCGCTGTGGTAAAAGTGCTTGATCATATAGCGTTCGCCTCTGGCGTACCGCGAACCATAGACTACCTCCGCATCAGCGCGTCCGCTCACAAACGGCTCGACCAGACGCAGATAATCCTTCGGATCATATTCCATATCCGCATCCTGTATAACGACCAGATCTCCGGTCGCCGCCGCAAAGCCATGCCGGAGTGCCGCGCCCTTGCCGCTGTTGTTTTTGTGGTACAGCACCTTTTCCACCGTTGTCGCAACCCTTTCCTTAAGCAGCTCGCGTGTTCCGTCCGTAGAACAGTCCTCCACGATGATGATCTCCAGATTTTTAATTCCGCAGCTGCGAATAGCCGCTATCACGTCCTCTATCGTATCCTTTTCATTATAACAGGGTACAACAACCGACAACTTCAGCGTGTCGATATCCAATTTCATCTGTTCTATTTCCTTTCAAACTTTTATTTTGAAAACATGTAATAAAAAATCAATGCCTATATATTAAGAACCAAATTCCCCTCATTGATATCCGCTTCCACATCCGAACTGACCGGAGCAGACCACGTTTCATTTACCACCGTAACCGTATAGCTACACGGAAGCAGAGGAGTGATTGTTGCGGACTGTCCCGCACTTACTACTTGATCCGCAAAGCCGGAAATGGAAAGTGTCGTGTTATCATAAGTGATATTAACTGTAAATCTCATCAAGGGAATCACAACCAGATAAGCTGTCCCGTTTTGCTCCGAATATTTCGTCTCATCCTGAATATCCTGCATAAACGAAGTCCGCTTATCGGCATTCGCTGCCATATAGGCCGTGAAATGCTCCACTACCGACTGCGGATATCCTGTAAGTGCACCGCTTGTCTCGTCTTTATAGGCAAGCTTGCTTCCGACAAAGACCGAATCCCCTGCCGCAAGTGCACCTTCCAATTGGGAAAGCAGCTCCGTATGTGAGGTAGCCTGTGTATAACCAGCCATTTCCTGACCGCTGTCCAGTGTCATGACTGCCCCTGATGACACTGCCGCCCCTGATCCCTCTGCCGCATCACTCGCCTGAATACCGTCGGTCTGCGTCCCATCAGCCTGCAAACTGTCGGTCTGGGTACCCGTATCATCGGATAAATCTGCTGTTTCGCTGCTGCCTGAGGTACTGACAGCGGCCTGCTCTTCATAAATCGTATTGAGCACGCCTGACATCGTCACCACATCCAGCGGATACGTATAGCTTGATTTCTTCGTCTTGGAAGAATAGATCACAAACGTCGCAATAATACAAATAATCAAAGCAACCGTATAGATAATCCATGCATATTCCTGAAAACCGCCCGGGCGGCCCGGCGGAGTATAGGCAAAGCGGGAACCCCGTCCATTACCCGTCGGTCCCTCGACACTGCTTGTCCTTTTATAAGGTCCCTGATAGTTGCTTTTTCTAACCGGCCTGTCCATCATCCCGAGACCGACCATATCCTGAACTGATTTCGCTTTTCTTCTTTTTTTTCTGTTATAATCCATACAAACAAGTCCCTTCGTACTGCGCATAATTACTGTTTAAGTATAGCATAAAAATAGATTTTGTGTAGTCCCTATTTTTCCCTTGACGATTTGCATCTTGACATTCTCTCCTGTACGAATTATAGTAAAGTTTGAAGCTAGGGGAGGTCGCAGCCGCCGGCACTATCAGCCGGATTGCTGCCCTGAGATTGAGCATTCGCTCTAACCCTCACTACTTGAACCGGATAATACCGGCGGAAGGAAGCATCGGAATCGAATTGATCGATTCCTTTACTTGCATAAGAAAGTAGTCCCCTCCTTACACTATTTTAAAGGAGGATTTTTTTATGTCTATTTTTCTCAAATGGGTGGCAGAAGAAGAACACTACACATTGTCACCTGCAGGATATGCTCTTTTTATCATTGCCATCATTCTGCTGCTTCTCATTGCATCACTGTTCACCGGCGTCAGCAAAAAAAAGCAGTTAAGCACCAGACAGCTCGCATTTTGCAGCATGTCCATCGCGCTTGCCACCGTCACCTCATTTATTAAGGTATTCTCGTTCCCGACCGGTGGTTCCATCACGCTGCTCAGTATGTTTTTTATCTGCTTTATCGGCTATCTGTACGGCGCTAAAATCGGCATTTTAAGTGCGGTGGCCTTTGGCATCCTGCAGCTTATTATCGAGCCGAAAATCTATTTTCCGATGCAGATTCTGATCGATTATGTGCTCGCCTTCGGCGCACTAGGCATCAGCGGATTTTTTAGTAAAAAGAAGTGGGGCATGATTGCGGGATATCTCGCAGGTATCCTTGGCCGTTTTGTGTTCTCCACAATTTCCGGCGTACTATTTTTCGGAGAATATGCATGGGAGGGTTGGAACCCCGTCGCCTACTCCGCAGTCTATAACGCCATTTACATCTTTGCAGAAGGAGCCGTCACCATTTTAATCCTTCTGGTACCGACCGTACGGACGCAGCTGCAGCGTGTAAGAAATATGGCAGTTGAATCTTAGTATTGATCATTTAGAATACCCTGAATGCAAGTCTTTTCCATACAGCTTACATTCAGGGTATTTATCTTTTTCAGATCTGAATTACCTTGTTCAAATAGGAAGAATAAATCACCTTCTCCTTTACAGGAAGTCCGGTCAGCCTCGCGAGCGCATATGCATAATAATTGAGCTGTGCGCGATAGCGATCTGTCAGTGCTTCGGGGGTTTTCAGCTTGTCCGTTTTATAATCCACGATGACAAGCGCTTCGTCCTCAATGAAATACGCATCAATGATTCCCTGTACGAGCACAAATGTATCCGCTTCCGTGTTCGTTCCTGGCGGAAATACCTGCGCTTTAAGGACAGCCTCTCCCCGGTCTGCGATAGGCGCAATCAGGTTCTCTTCGATTCCCATGACAAAGGGCTGCTCCCGATAAAGCCGGTCGTTTATGGAAGCGCGTCCCATACGAACCGCTAAATCTGTCCTTAAAAATGCGGCAATCTCCTCCGCTCTTACCGCCTCGTATAACTCCCGTTCCATCCGCTTTTCCGCCAGTACCCTTTCAAAATAGGTATGAACGCTCTTTTCGTCCGCAGGGCTTTTGTAATCCCACAGCTCAAGCATCCTGTGAAACGCCGTGCCGTGCATTGCCGGGGGAATCTCAAAGGAACTGTCTTCCTGAATAAATTTGGGAATGTAGGGCACGACAGGGGGCTCCTCATACAATAGCTTCTCATTCGCCGCAAACTCCTGATCCTCCGATGCCCGCAGAATCATGCTGCGCTTTTTCAGCTCGGAGACAGACACTTTCGCAAACGAGTCCGGCCGTTCTTCATAAGGATAGGTAAATTGAAGCCGCTCACAAAGCTCCCTTTGAAACAGAGTAGGCTCCGCCGGGCGGTCGGTACGTAAAAGACCCGTCAGTTCTTCTCTGATTGCCTCTCTCGATATAGCCTCTCCGATCTCCTGTTCACTCAGCTTAATCACGCCGCTGCAATCAATTTTTACGGAAACCAGTTCTCCTGCCTTTTGTTTTGCATAGACAAAAAAGTCAAGAAAGGAAGCCGCTTTGCTTAAAAGGGGCTCCTCCGCAAGCTTTTTCTCCGGCTCCTTCACAATGCCCGTCATAATGATTTTTTCTTCGGCACGCGTCAGCGCCACATAAAAAATCCGCATTTCCTCGGCAAGACTTTCCTGTACAAGCTTCTGTGATGCTGCCCTCTTTAACAGCGTTGGGCGCCTCGTCCGAAGTTTCGTATCAATCCTGTCCATGCCAATTCCATAATCGACGTCAAGCACGACACCGGCGCGTGCATCCTGATAATTGATGCGCTTGCTCATGCCCGCCACAAAACAGATCGGAAATTCCAGACCCTTGCTCTTATGAATACTCATAATCCGAACCGTATCGTCATTTTCATCAAGGAGGTTTGCTTCCCCGAAATCCACTTCGTATTTCTGCAGAAATTCAATATAGCGTACAAAATGAAACAGACCTTTATAGCTCGTCTTTCCATAATCCTCTGCCTTTTTCAAAAGCATATTCAAATTTGCCCTGCGACGCTCTCCTCCCGACATCGCCAGAACCAGACTGCCGTATTCGCTTTCGAGCATTTCAAGCAGCAGATAGTAGACCGGCGTATAAGCTGATTTTTCCCGGTAATACTTAAGTTTTTCCAAAAAAGCTTCTATTTTTTGCAGGAAAACAAAATCTTCCTGTTCCTCCCCCCCAAAGCCGCACAGCGCCTCATAGAGACTACCGGCTTTGGTTCTGCTGCGAACAAGCGCCAGCTCTTCATCGGTAAAATCACCAAATGGAGAACGCATAGACGCAGCCAGAGGAATATCCTGCCGCGGATTGTCGATCACACGCAAAAATTCGAGTATAGTCCTGATTTCCATCGCAGAAAAATATCCCGTGGAAGAGGCCACATGCACCGGAATCCCTTCTGCCGCAATTACATGTTTAAACGTCTCATCCCAGCCCTTGTTCGTCCGAAGCAGGATCACAATATCCGAATACTTCGCCGGACGCAAACGCTGTTCTTTTTTATCCCAGATACGCTGCGTACGCATCAGTTCATTGATACGCTTGGCAATCGCTTTTGCCTCTAATTCCCTGTCCGGTATTTCCTCATCGGAAGCAAGCAGCAAAAGCTCTGCCTGATTCTGTCCCGCATCCGACTCAGGATAGTCCGCCCCGTAATAAAGCGCCGCCGCATCATCGTATGCAATATTCCCATACTCTTTCTTCATAAGATAGCTGAAAATTTCATTGACCGCTTCAAGCACTTCTTTCCGGCTGCGGAAATTATAATGCAGATCAACTCTCTGCCGGTCACTCTCTTCTTCTGTGTAGGTGTCGTATTTTTCCATAAAAAGTGCGGGTCTCGCAAGCCGGAAGCGGTAAATGCTCTGTTTGACATCACCTACCATAAATAAATTGTTTGCCTGCGGCTTTTTTCTGCTGATCATATGAAGCAGTGTCTCCTGAACAAGGTTGCTGTCCTGATATTCATCCACATAAATTTCCTCAAAAAAATCACGGTATTCTTTTGCGGTCGTTTCCTTCCCTTTTTCAAGAATTTCCAGACACAAGTGTTCAAGATCGTTGAAATCCACGAGCTTTTTATCCCGCTTTGCCGCCGAATACGCTTTTGAAAAAGCAAGCGTGACCTTTGTCAGCGCCAGGATATTCGGAGCACACTCCCGCATCAGTGCCGACGCCTCCTCAGGTGTTTCCTGAAAATAATCGTCCGTAAGCTTCTGCAGCAGCTTTTTGACCTTGTTTCTGCCCTCCTGCACCGCTTCTTTTTTTTGCGGATCCACAAAATTCCCGCCCTTTTTCTCTCTGCCGAGCGCTCCAAACGAAAGCGTCTGAAAACCTTCCTGCATCGTTTTAAAGTCATCCGCCCGGCAAAGCTCCTCCACAGTCACAATGTCGTTCCTGAGCGCATCGCAGTACATATAAGGACCATCCTTCAAATTGGCCGCTGCCAGCAGTCCCCGCAGTCTTTCCAACAAATCACCAAGCTGAATTTTAACTGATTTTACCAAGTCCCTGACCCAAAACAGCTCCTCAAAGCCGCTTTCTCCGACAGTTTGATACATTTCCTGACAATGCAGCAGCCATTCCTCCTGCTTTGGATAGCTCATGGAAAAGTCATGCAGCTTTCGTATCATCCCTTCAAGAGCAACATCGCTTTTTTGAGAGGCGAGGCTTTCCGTCATCAGTAAAAACTCCGATTCTCCTTCTTCATAGGCAGCCTCCAACACATCCTCCAACACATCCTGTTTTATCAGGCGGCACTCTCCCTCGTCACCGACACGAAAATCAGGATCAAGGTCGATTTCATGAAAATGATTGCGGATCACATCCAGACAAAAACCATGTATTGTCGTAATCCTCGCGTTGTGCACGAGAGCGGACTGCTTCTGCAAATGGCGGTCAAACGGATTTTCTCTTCGTTTTTCTTCGATTGCCTGCAGGATGCGCTCCCTCATCTGATCTGCCGCGGCTTTTGTAAACGTCATCACAAGCAGCCGGTCGATATCCAAAGGCTGTTTTTTGTCCATAATTCTCTGAATAATCCGCTCGACAAGCACTGCTGTCTTGCCGGAGCCTGCCGCAGCCGACACAAGGATGTTCCGGTTTCTTAAGGAAATGGCCTTCTGCTGTTCCTTCGTAAATTTCATTGGCCGCTCCCTCCCTGTTCCATAGACGCTTTCATTTTGGCAATCAACTCTTCCTTTGTAAGCTGTCCGATTTGCCCGGTTTCTTCCCTGTCCTCTGTTTCCGCCGCATAGTGACAGACTGTACGGTATTGGCAATAAACACATGCATCATCCTGCGGTTTCGCCTGAATATTACCGTTTACTATTTCCGTTCCCATTTCCCCCATTTTCCAGGTTACATAATCTGATATTATCTGAAATTCTTCCGTACTTGCAACAGAAGAACGCGCCGACAGCTCACCTGTTTTTAACAAAGATACCGGGATGACATCGGAGGTTTTTTCAAATTCGCGGTCCATCAGGCGGATAATTTCCCCTGTGCTGTTGACAAGCCCTTTCATTGCAAGCTTACTTGCGATCTGCCGGTTGATTTCCTCTGGTGTGTCGTCCCTCCCCGACTCAATAATCGGGTCATCGATATGATAGTAAAGAATACCGGCAGGAATTACAGTTTTCTGTCCTTCTGTCTCCTGACGACGTTCCTGCATTTCCATGGCCGCATTCAGATAGACCACAAGCTGAAGCTGCAGACCGCTGTAAACGGCTGCAAGATCAAATGACTGACTTCCTGATTTATAATCGATAATTTTCACATAAACCCGGGTATCGTCCTCATAAAGGTCCATGCGGTCAATTCTCCCCCGCAGATGCAGAATCTCATTCTCCGTCAGCTTCATATTCAGTGAATGGTAGTCATTTTCCGAGGAAAAAGCCAGCTCAAAGCTTTCCGGCAGAAAACTGCCCTTTTTAATCTGAGAAGTCAGCACCCCGACCGTCCGCGCTGTAATACGTTTCATACGCTCAACCATATAGGTGGTACGGAATGAGCTGTAAACCGCCGCATAATCACCCGCAGCGATACATCCGGAAACTGCCTCGTCAATCAACTGTGCCGATTTTTCTGTGGAAACAGAAAACCATGTGTCACCGCTCTCCTTCAGCAGACCGGCATAGGTCTGCAATGCATCATGAAATACCATCCCCATGTCCTTGGCTTCAAAACTGAACAATTCCCGTTCCTTCAGACTGAGACCATAGGTAAGAAAATGCTGATAAGCGCATCTCGCATAGCTTTCAAGCCTTGTCACACTGCCCGTAAGCTCCTTTCCGTACAGAACCCCGGCAGCTGCTCTGCCGATGGCATCCCGCCGCCGATAAACCCCCATGGAAAACGCCGAATCAATTAGCTTTTGCAGTTGTTTTTTGTAATGGGGATCACCCGCATACCACGCAAACAACTCGGCATACGCCTTATCCTGTGCACTCTTGCCGCGAATAATATAGGGCTGCAGCCCCTCCGTCAGCTCCATAAGACCGGCATTTTCATTCCAAATCCGCGAAAGCAGCGCACCCTCTGTCTGCCGGATTAGAAGACCCGGAAACATAGCGCAAACAGTCTGTATCAGATAAGAGGGACGGATTGATTTTCCGTCCTCGGACAGCTTTGCATAGGAAAGGAACAGCTTCTCCTCCGGTTTTGTCATAACCATATACAAATAGAGACGCTGCGTATATGCCTGCATACGCGCCGAGGGAGCAAGTGTAATCCCTTCCGCCAGATCCATCAGAAATTCCCGGTCCATATCTGATATAATACCGCCGGCTCCGCTGCTCATCGGAATTATCCCATCGTTAACACCGACAAAAAATAACGCCTTGATTTTGCGAAGTCTCGTTCTTGTAATATCTCCGAGCTGGACGTAATCTGTCCCTCCGGGAATGACGCCGATCCGGATCTCATCAAATCCCGCATCCAAAAGTCCGCCGAATTCTCTGATCGTCATTTCTTCCCCGCCCAAAAGCTCCACAAGCTTATCCAGCAAATCCATGACCTGCTTATAAACCTGAGCAAACTCCTTTGCGCGTACCAAATCGCCGCTGTCCTTCAGCCTCGCTTCGTAAGCCGTCAGCTTGTCCTGCATCCTCCCCCGGAAAATAAAGCGGTAAAAGGCATCCGCAAGCGAACGGACCGTCTTGTCAGCCGTATCAAATATTTCAAAATCGCTTGTTATTTTATTTCTCAATTCCTCCAAAGCGCGCAGCTCCTCGATTTCCATAGCTGCCGTTCTTCTGACAAAGCGCTGCTTCCACTGCCTTCTTCCCTTAATTCCGCATGCTAGCACATAATTTTCCAGACGGTCAATTTCCTCCCTGTCAAAATCGGTCAGGGACGACTTCAAATACCGAAACATACCCTCATAGGAGTAGTCATCTGCCAAAACAGAGACGACCGCACGTAAATATTCGATAAACGGATTCAATAAAATCGGCTGTGTCTTATCGACAAAATAAGGAATTTCATATTGCTTGAATATCCGCTCGGCGCAATGCAGATAGGTATCGATGTCCCCTGTCACGACCGCGATATCCTGATACCGGTAATCCTGTCTTCTTATCAGCTCCTGTATTTTTATCGCGGTCCTCTTCATCTCTTCTTCGGGAGTGGCACCGGTGAAAATAATAATTTCACCTGTTACTTTATCACTGTCAAAGGGAATAGCATCAGGGCGAAACAGATTTCTTTCCAAGTGGACCAGCATGCCCTCGTTGACCAAATCGGTCGATTCGGTAAACCGGTATCTGGCCGGAACCGGATTGTCAATTACATAATCCGGCTTCTTTTCTATTTTTAGTGCTCCGGCGATCCTTGTCAGCTCCCGCACCGTCTTTTTACTTAAATAAAATAACTCCTGTTCTCCTTCTATTTCATAGGGATTTCCTCTCCCTGCCGTGTCGAGCAGTACTGTGACGTATACATCCACGCTATTTTGCAGCAGAGCTGCAAGCAGCTTGTACTGGACCGGCGTAAAACCCGTAAAACCGTCGAATACGAGGACACTCTTTTTGATTTTTGCGGAATCAGGCAAAACACTGCTCACGCGTTCAAGAAGTTCCTCGCTCGTCGTATATTTCTCATCGGTATAGCTTCGGAATGCATCATATAGCATCCGGATATCTTTTAATTTTTGATTCAGCATCGTTTTGCCTGATTCAGAAGTTTTTTCTTCTAACAGTGTAATTTCCCGGTCTCCGATTCCATATTGCATAAATTCGGAAATCACCGACTTGATCTCATTAATATAGCCCAGCTTTTTCAAATTATTTCCGAGTATCGGGAGCCGATCCTCATACTGTCCGGCAAGATGACGCAAAATGAGGCTTTTTCCCATATCATCAATCAAAATACCGGATGCCTTGGCAAAGCCTACCTCTTCGAATACGCGATAGGCGAGACGTGCAAAACTCAGAACATCAATATTGAGAATCCCATGCCTTGGATGCAGCAGAACAAGGTCGTGTTGCGTCTGCAGCGTGAACTGCTCCGGCACGACGACAAGATAGGTCAGCTCAGGGTGTTTCCCGGCCTCTCCGATTACATGCTGGTAAAGCTGATATGATTTTCCGCTTCCTGAATTCCCCATCCACAGCTGCAAAGCCATCGTCAATTTCCTCCACTTAGATTGTAACTTTTCTAGAACAAAAGTATGTTCCGCGCGCGTAGCTGCGCATAAAATTTTATTATATAGGAAATTCGAAGCAATTTCCTATATAATGAAATAACAGGCATCCAATCAGAATGCCTGTCCATAATTATACCATGAAGTTTTGCTTTATGCTATCAGGAGAGCACCAGATTTTTCTTCCGGCTTTGGAGCAGATGGTTCATATCGATAATGTCGGTATTTAACGCCGTATAAGGACTCATCAGACTGTCTGCGACCGCATTTGCGGTATCAAGTGCGGTCATGCAGAGTATGCCGAGCTGGCTTGCCTTTCTTCTGAGTTTTACACTTTCCCGCTCAGGATCCCTTCCTTTCGACGAGGTGGAAATAACATAGTCAATTTTTCCGCTTTCCAGCAGGGAAATCCAGCCCTTTTCATCTTCATTCAGCTTCTTCCTGCGTTCCACAGAAATACCGTATTCCCCGATCATGTCGGCGGTACCCGGCGTTGCATAAACCTGAAACTCCATTTCTGCAAACTTTTTTGCAATTTCACCGATCTCAGTCTTATCCTCGTCTCGGACGCTGATAAAAATACCGCCCGGCTTTTGCATTTTGCATCCCGCCGCCACCAAGCCTTTATAAAGCGCCTCGTGAAAGGTAGTACCGATTCCGAGTACTTCTCCTGTCGATTTCATCTCCGGCCCCAATTGAGTATCGACATCAATGAGCTTCTCAAACGAAAATACCGGCACCTTGACCGCAATATAAGGTGCTTTCTTATATAATCCGGTTCCAAAACCCAGATTCTTCAGCTTTTCGCCAAGACTGACCCTTGTTGCCAGATCACACATCGGCACACCTGTCACCTTGCTGAGATACGGAACCGTACGGGAAGCCCGCGGATTTACTTCGATCACATACAAGTTGTTATCCATCAGGATATATTGCAGGTTGATCATGCCGATGGCTCCGAGCCCTCTGCATAGCTTCTGCGTCGTCAGCATGATTTTTTCTGCCGTTTCCCTGTCGATTCGAGGAGACGGATAAACCGCGATGCTGTCTCCTGAATGCACACCGGTCCGTTCGATGTGTTCCATGATACCCGGCATGAGGATGTCCTCTCCGTCGCAAATTGCATCAACCTCCATCTCGCGGCCGCTCAAATATTTATCAATCAGCACAGGATTATCCTGCTTTTGCCGCAGAATAATTTCCATATATTCTATGATATCCTCATCCCGGTAAGCGATGATCATATTTTGTCCGCCAAGCACGTAGGACGGGCGCATCAGCACAGGATAGCCGAGCCTGTTCGCCGCCTCCAATGCTTCCTTAGCAATCATAACCGTACTTCCCTTCGGCCTGCTGATCGCAAGCCTTTCCAGAAGCTCGTCAAACCGTTCCCGATCCTCGGCCATGTCGATCGCATCCGCACTTGTACCGATGATCCTGATACCATGCTCATGCAGTGTTTTAGTCAGCTTAATCGCTGTCTGCCCGCCAAAGGCTACAACAACGCCGAACGGCTTCTCCTGCTCTATAATATGAAGTACGTCCTCCGCATACAATGGTTCAAAATAGAGACGGTCCGCCGTATCAAAGTCTGTCGATACGGTTTCGGGATTGTTGTTGATTGTGACAACCTCATAGCCAAGCCTTTGCAGTGACCCTACACAGTGCACGCAGGCATAATCAAATTCAATTCCCTGACCGATGCGGATCGGTCCTGAGCCGAGCACGATAACCCGTTCCTTTTCAGAGCGTTCAATGAATTCCAGAGCTTCATTTTGAATTCCTCCCTCTGTACTGTCATAGATCCCGTAAAAATACGGTGTCGTCGCCTCAAATTCCGCCGCACACGTATCCACCATATGAAAACAAGGCTTCATCTGTTGTCTGATCTGCAGTCCGCTGATCCGTTTAATAGCGGCATCGGGATAACCCAGACGTTTTCCCTTCAGATAAAGCTGGTCACTTAAATAAATTTCGTCTGTAATTTTATTTACCGCATGTTGATTTCTCTCAGTTTCCAGTTCCTTTTCGTATTCTAAAAGATATTGCAGCTTATATAAAAACCACTCGTCGATCATTGTGATCGTATGAATCTCTTCAACGGAAGCACCTCGTTTCATTGCCTCATATACCGCAAATAAGCGCTCATCTGTCGCCGTCACCATGATCTTTTTAAGCGTCTCGTCCGAGCTGGCTTCCATTTTTTTCATGCCAAGCGTATCCTGTGAAATTTCCACACCCCGGACCGCCTTCATCAAAGCAGCTTCAAACGTATCCGAAATTGCCATGACTTCACCGGTCGCCTTCATCTGAGTTCCCAGCTCCCGCTTCGCATACACGAACTTGTCAAACGGCCACTTCGGGAACTTCACCGCCACATAATCCAGTGCCGGTTCAAACGCCGCATACGTTTCCCCTGTCACTTCGTTGATGATTTCATCCAAACGGTAACCGACTGCGATTTTAGCCGCCACCTTTGCGATCGGATATCCCGTTGCCTTGGACGCGAGCGCCGAAGAACGGGAAACACGCGGATTCACTTCAATGACCGCATAGTCAAAGGACTCCGGATGCAGGGCAAACTGGCAGTTGCAGCCGCCTTCCACGCCAAGCGCCGTAATGATATGAAGAGCGGCGGTCCGAAGCATCTGATATTCTTTGTCGGAAAGCGTCACCGCCGGCGCAATTACAATGCTGTCTCCCGTATGCACACCGACCGGATCAAAATTTTCCATGGAACAGACCGTAATGACATTTCCCGCCGCATCGCGAATGACTTCGAACTCGATTTCCTTCCAGCCGGAAATGCACTTCTCCACGAGAATCTGTGTAATCGGAGACATCTGCAGTCCGGTTCGGGCTGTCTGGCGGAGTTCTTCCTCATTTTGAACAATCCCGCCGCCGCTGCCGCCAAGCGTAAATGCCGGGCGGATGATGACCGGATAGTCAATAATATTAGCAAATTTCACGGCAGCTTCCACCGTCGTTACGACCTCCGACGGGATACACGGCTGTCCGATGCTTGACATCGTATCTTTGAATATCTGCCTGTCTTCCGCCTTGTCAATCGTTTCCGGTGAAGCGCCGAGCAAACGCACGCAATGAGAATCCAGAAATCCGTTTTTTGCAAGCTGCATCGACAATGTCAAACCGGTCTGACCGCCAAAACCGGACAAGATGCTGTCCGGCTTTTCTTTCTCTATAATTTTTTCTATCGTCGGAAGATTGAGCGGTTCAATATAGATCTTATCCGCCATAACCTTGTCCGTCATGATTGTCGCAGGATTGGAGTTGACAAGAATAATTTCCACCCCGTCCTCTTTCAACGCCCGGCATGCCTGCGTGCCCGCATAATCGAATTCCGCCGCCTGCCCGATCACGATGGGGCCGGAACCAATGACTAACACTTTTTTAATATCCTTATTAAATGGCATCTGTTATTTCCCCTTTCTCGCTATTTTCGCAATGTGACCGACTTTCCATCATTTCCATAAAATGATCAAACAAGTATGACGTATCCTGCGGCCCGGCACATGCTTCCGGATGAAACTGCACCGTGACTGCCGGGAAATTCAAATATCGAATTCCCTCACAGCTTCCGTCATTTGCGTTGACATACCATTCCTTTGCCGCTTTTTCATCGATGGTACCTGTCTTTACAACATAGCCATGGTTCTGGGTTGTGATAGATACCTTTCCGGTTTCCAAATTCTTTACGGGCTGGTTGGCTCCCCTGTGCCCGTATTTCATCTTCCTGATCTGACAGCCGTTGGCAAGCGCCATAATCTGATGCCCGAGACAAATTCCAAAAATCGGGACGCCGCTCCCGCAAAGCTTTCGCACCATTTCTATAACAGTTGTATTCTTAGTGGGATCTCCGGGCCCGTTGCTCAGCATGATGCCGTTCGGTTCATAGGACAGGATTTCTTCCGCTCCCGTAAATGATGGAAATACGATGACCTCACAATTTCTTTCGGAAAGCTCCCTGACTATATTTTCTTTGATTCCAAAGTCCAGCAGTGCCACCCTTAGTCTGACCGGACTTATCGTCTTTTCAATAGTAAAGGGAACCGTCTCGCGCTCACTTCCCGCTTCTACAAGCCTCCGTTCTCCGGTCGTAACAGATTCCACCGCCTGTTCAATGGTATAGCTTCTGATCCGCTCATAGTCAATGTCCGCAAGGTCATAGGTAATCAGTCCATTCATGACACCCTGACTTCTGATTGCTCTTGTCAGTGCCCGTGTATCGATTCCGTAAACACCGACAATTCCTTTTCTTTTAAAAAATGCATCCATATTTTCTTCACAGCGAAAATTTGATGGATGCACACATAAGTGTTTCACGATATAAGCTTTGGGGCCGATTGAAAGGGAAGCACTTTCGGAATCGGGAGAAATGATGCCGTAATTCCCGATCAACGGGAATGTCTGCACGACCGCCTGCCCAAAATAGCTTTGATCAGTCAGCGTTTCCAAATAACCCGTCATACCGGTCGTAAAAACGACCTCCGCCAGTACTTCTTTCTCTTCACCAAATGCCTTCCCTTTAAAAATCTGCCCGTTTTCCAGTACAAGATACGCCGGTTTGCTCATCTTTTTCATTCTCCCTTCTGCTTTTCTCTCATTCTAAATCTGATTTTAGATAATCTCCTACACCGATATTATAATTTCCGGTGAAACAGCCTGTACAGAACTGCATACTGCATTTTCCGCAAGCCTCCTTCAATCCTTCCATACTGATAAAACCAAGCGTATCGGCACCAATCCGGCTGCGGATCTCCTCAAGACTCATCTGATTTGCGATCAAATTGTCCTCGCTGTCAATATCCGTACCAAAATGACACGTATGCTTAAAGGGGGGCGAAGAAATCCTCATGTGTACTTCCAAAGCACCTGCATTCCGCAAATTCTGAATGAGCTTCGCACTCGTCGTGCCCCGGACAATGGAATCATCCACGACCACAACCCGTTTTCCCTTTATATTGAATCCAAGCGGATTCAGCTTCAGCTTAACCGCATTTTCGCGCTGCGCCTGAGTCGGGAAGATAAAGCTTCTGCCGATATAGCGGTTCTTGACAAAGCCTGTGACAAGTTTAATTCCGCTCTCGGCCGCATAGCCCTCGGCAGCTTCCAGACCGCTGTCCGGCACACCGCACACAATGTCCGCATCCACTGCGTGTTCCTTTGCCAAAATCCGGCCCATGCGGTGTCTGGCCTCATATACACTCAAACCGTCAATCACCGAATCAGGTCTCGCAAAATAGACATACTCAAAAATACAGATGCCTTCTTTCGTCTTCGGAAGACAGACGCGCTCCTCCACAAGCTTGCCGTCCTCAAGTACGACCAGCTCACCCGGGCGCACATCCCTGATAAACGTAAAGCCGCAGCTGTCAAGCGCACAGCTTTCTGACGCAATTGCCATGCCATATTCATTTCTTCCGATACAAAGCGGACGAAATCCGTTCGCATCCCGGATCGCCGCTATTTTATGACTGCCCGAAAGTACAATCAGGGAAAACGCACCTTTCAGCTTTTTGGCCGCCTCCACGACACCCTCCTCCAAGCTGCCCTCTTTTACGGTCTTATAGGCAATCAGAGAGGAGATTACCTCGCTGTCACTTGTCGCGGAAAAATCGAGGCCGCACGTTTCCAGATGCTGTTTGATTTCCTTCGCATTAATTACATTCCCGTTATGAGCCGTCGCAATCCTGCCTGTCAGAAACTCCGTAACGAAAGGCTGAACATTGCGAACCGTATTCGAACCGGTCGTAGAGTAACGCACATGACCGACCGCCAGATTGCTCTTTGGTATTTTTTCCATAACCTCTCTGGAAAATACTTCATTGACAAGCCCCATACTTTTGTGATATAGGATTGCATTTCCTTTTACTACGGCAATGCCAGCGCCTTCCTGCCCTCTGTGCTGCAGCGCAAGCAGCCCGTTATACGCGATGCCCGCCGCCTCATCCAGATGGGTGCTGACACCGAAAACTCCGCATTCCTCATGTAACTCTCCGCTCATCCGGCACCATCCCCTTTCCTTAAAAGTATAACAGAATCGTTAAAAGAATTTTTTATTAGAACAAAAGTGTGCTTCGCCTACTCTCGCGTCCAAATAGTCCGGCAGCACAGCTTTTGTTCCGCGCGCGTAGCTGCGCATTAAATTTTTATTATATAGGAAATTCGGGAATTTCCTATATAATAAAAATAGAGTTCAGCAATAAAGGTAAGGAAACTCCTTCCCTATATTTTTGAACCCCTTTGTCCAATCAACTTATACAATTTCAACTTTACATATTTTATAAGGAATAGAGACGCTTGTCAATATGATTTGACCCTAAAAATTAATTAGTCAAAGACAATTTAATTTGCCTCTCATACGAAAAAATATTTCTTTACGAAAATCTTCCTACCTATTATAATAATAATGCAATAAATTTTGTTTTTCCAAATTTATGGCCTCGGAATCTTGGGAATATTTGTTAAAATAATATATTTTTTTAAAAAGGTATTGACAACAGCTTTTTTTAAAGGTTATAATGCCTTCATGGAAAGCAAAGACGCTATGAGTTGAACCTCACAGCGTCCTTTTTATTTTTTAGCCGCGAACAAATGTGTGCTTCGCACATTCTCACGGCCAAATACCTTGGCAGCACAGCTTTTATTCCGCGCGCGAAGTTGCGCATAAAATTTTATCATCAGGACTTTACATACAATCATTATGATTTAAACAAAATAGAAGAGGAGATGTACATTATGAAAAGCATGATTCCGGAGATTTTTGGAAGTATGGTATTTAACGATGCCATTATGAGAGACAAATTGCCAAAGGATATTTACAAGTCTCTCCGCAAGACAATCGCAGACGGAAAGGATTTGGATATCACAGTGGCAAATGTCGTCGCAATTGCTATGAAGGACTGGGCAATTGAAAAAGGCGCGACGCATTATACGCACTGGTTTCAGCCGATGACCGGTATTACTGCGGAAAAGCATGACAGCTTTATATCCCCGCAAAATGACGGCCGTATTATCATGGAGTTTTCCGGCAAAGAACTGATCAAGGGCGAGCCGGACGCCTCCAGCTTCCCTTCCGGCGGTCTGAGAGCTACCTTTGAGGCCAGAGGCTACACGGCTTGGGATCCTACTTCCTACGCATTTGTAAAGGATGGTGTTCTTTGCATTCCGACGGCTTTCTGCTCGTACGGCGGTGAAGCTCTTGATAAGAAGACCCCTCTTTTACGTTCGATGGAGGCGATCAGTGAACAGGCTGTCAGGGTACTGAGACTATTCGGCAACTCCGATACAAAGAGAGTCCTCACTACGGTAGGCCCCGAACAGGAGTATTTCCTTGTGGATCAGAAGCTTTACGAGCAGAGAAAAGATCTGATTTATTGCGGACGTACGCTCTTCGGCGCAATGGCTCCCAAAGGCCAGGAGATGGAGGATCATTACTTCGGTGCAATCAAGCCGAGGATCTCCGCTTTTATGAAGGAGCTTAACGAAGAACTTTGGAAACTTGGCATTCTTGCCAAAACAGAGCACAATGAGGTTTCTCCTGCCCAGCATGAGCTCGCTCCGATTTTTGCGACAACAAATATTTCGACTGATCATAATCAATTAACCATGGAAATCATGAAAAATGTGGCAAGGCGCCATGGTCTTGTCTGCCTGCTTCATGAAAAACCGTTTGACGGTGTAAACGGAAGCGGTAAGCATAATAACTGGTCTCTGTGCACCGATGGGGGCGCAAATCTGTTAGAGCCGGGAAAATCACCGCATGAGAATGCACAATTTTTGTTGTTTTTATCGGCAGTCATCAAGGCAATTGATGAATATCAGGATTTGATGAGAGTCTCTATTGCATCCGCCGGTAATGATCACAGGCTCGGCGCAAACGAAGCTCCTCCGGCAATCATCTCGATGTTTATCGGTGACGACTTGAATGCGGTTTTGGATAGCATTGAGAACGGTACGTCCTATAACGGCTGCGGTGCTTCCAGAATGGAAATCGGTGTACATGTACTTCCATCCTTCCCGAAGGATTCAACCGACAGGAACAGAACCTCTCCATTTGCTTTTACCGGCAACAAATTCGAGTTCAGAAGCCTTGGTTCCGCGCAGTCCATTTCCGGACCAAACACAGTGCTTAACACAATTGTAGCGGAAGAACTGAAACAGTTTGCTGATGAGTTGGAAGGTGCAACCGACTTTACAAATGCGCTGAACGCGCTGATTAAACGAACGATCCAGGAACATAAGCGCATTATCTTCAACGGAGACGGCTATTCAGAGACTTGGAAAACAGAAGCAGAAAAGAGAGGCCTTCTTAATTTAAAAACAACAGTGGATGCATTGCCTACTTTTCTTGCAGATAAAAATATTAAACTATTTACAGATCATCATATTTTTACGGAAACCGAAATACATTCCAGATATGGAATACTGCTTGAGACTTACTGCAAGGTGCTGAATATTGAAGGACTTACAATGGTCGATATGGCAAAGAAGCAAATTCTTCCCGCAGTCAATACCTACATCGCTCATTTGGTATCTACGGCAGCTGCAAAACAAAGCTTAAGTCCTTCTCTTTCCTGTAAAATGGAATTGAGTCTGATCGAAAAGCTTTCCACGCTGGAAGATGCCGCTTACGAACAGGTTGGTACACTTGCCGCTGTTCTTGCGGATGCTTCCAAAGTATCCGGTGAGCTGGAGCTTGCTTCATACTATAAGGATACTGTCTTACCGACTATGGACTCGCTTCGTAAGTCCTGCGATGAGATGGAAATTAACACCTCTGAGGAGGTATGGCCGTTCCCGCAGTACGGCGAGCTATTGTTCATGATTTAAGCAGAGTTTATACACAAAGGAGTGTACAGCAAGTAATTGCCGTACACTTTTTTCTTTTCGAAGTTATCGCGAAAGCGTTAACGATATATACTAATCCTTATTTGGTATCCGGGGGAGGCTGCCCGTCTAGCATTTTATGGAGGCGTAATCCTCCATAACCTCCCCCACCCCGCAAAAGCGGCATTGTCCGCTTAAAGAGAGAAGCAAGCCCCGGCTAATCACCGAAGCTTGCTTCTCTCTTTATATGAATTCAGTTTTATGATTCTGTTATGACAGTCTTTTAATCCGCTCAACTGCCTCCACCGTATTCTCATAGCTGCCAAAGGCAGTGAGACGGAAATAGCCTTCACCGCTTGGACCAAAGCCTGAGCCCGGAGTACCGACCACATTTGCAGTCTGCAGCAGATAATCAAAAAATTCCCACGAGGACATTTGATTGGGGGTTTTCAGCCAGATATACGGGGCATTTACGCCTCCGGAAACAGCATAGCCCGCAGATTTCAGTCCGTCTGATATATATTTGGCGTTACGCATATAGTAAGCAATCTGCTCTCTGAGCTGTGCCTTGCCCTCGGCTGTATAGCAGGCTTCACCCGCCCGTTGGATGATATAAGGCGCGCCGTTGAATTTCGTACCGTGACGCCTTGCCCAAAGAGAATGCAGCGTAATATCCCCCGACTTAATCTCCTTCGGTATGACGGTAAAGCCGAGGCGCGTGCCTGTAAAGCCGGCATTTTTGGAAAATGAACGAAGCTCAATCGCACACTCCCTGGCACCCTCACACTCATAAATGGTATGGGGAACATCCGGCTCCGAAATATATGCCTCATAAGCGGCGTCATAGATGATGACCGCACCCGACTTATTTGCATAATCCACCCATTCCTGCAAGCGGTCCTTTGTCACAGCAGAGCCGGTCGGATTGTTCGGAAAGCAGAGGTAAATAATATCCGGCGTAAGCTTTGGCAGCAGCGGAGCAAATCCGTTTTCCTGTGTACAGGGCATATAAATCACATCGCTCCACATTTCCTTTTGGACATCATAAACACCGGTACGCCCGGCCATCACATTTGTATCTACATAGACCGGATAGACCGGATCACAGACCGCAATCTTATTGTTTGGTCCAAAAATTTCCTGAATATTTCCGGAATCACTTTTCGCCCCGTCGGAAATAAAAATCTCATCGGCGGAAATTTCACATCCGCGTGCGCGGTAATCGTTTTGGGCAATCGCCGTTCTTAAAAATTCGTAGCCCAAATCCGGCGCATAGCCGCGAAAGGTCTCGGCCCTTCCCATTTCGTCCACCGCAGCATGCAGGGTATCAAGGATAACCGGAGCCAACGGCTGTGTCACATCACCGATACTAAGCTTAATCACCTTTTTATCCGGATTCGCCGCCGTATATTCACGTTCTTTTTTTCCTACCGTCGAAAACAGATAACTGCCCGGTAATTTTAAATAATTTTCATTGATTTGAAACATCATTTCCTCCTATAACAAAAGTGTGCTTCTGCAACACTCTTCGCGTCTTTTACAGCTCCCCCTCAAATACAGTCGCAGCACTTCCGGTCATAAACACCCGGTTCTGTTCTCTGTCCCATCGAATGATGAGATCTCCGCCCAAAAGCCGAATCGTTACTTCCTCCTCCGTCAGGCCGGTTAAGATGCAGGCCACCGCCGTGGCACAGGCCCCCGTTCCGCAGGCGAGCGTTTCACCCGATCCGCGCTCCCATACACGCATCCTTACGGTGTTTCTGTCAAGCACCTTTGCAAACTCCACATTCACACGCTTAGGAAAGCATTCATGATACTCAAAGGCCGGCCCCACCTGTGCAACCGGAAAATGCTCTACATCCTCGACAAACACAACGGCATGCGGATTTCCCATCGATACGCACGTCATCCGGTAATTTTTTCCGTCCACTCCGATGTTTTCCAAAATGCAGCGGTCGGCGGTTCGGTCCGGCAGCTTTACCGGTATATCGGCAGGAACCAGTTCCGGCTCTCCCATATCCACCGTCACCGTATCTACGACCATCCCGTCGGCGCGTTTTCCGTAAAGTCTCCCCGTCAAAGCATTGGGCTCTTCTTTTTTCACAAACAGCGTCAGATACTTTACCTTTCCCATTGAAATGATAGAAAGCTCCGTCTTATCCACAATTCCGTAATCATATGCAAATTTTGCTACACATCGGATGCCGTTTCCGCACATTTCCGAACGGGAACCATCCGCGTTATACATCTCCATCTCACAGTCCGCCTCCTTTGACGGATTAATAAAGATCGCTCCGTCCGAGCCGACTCCGAAATGCCTGTCGCTCACATACCTTGCCACTTCGCTTTTATTTTCAACTGTTTCCTGAAAACAGTTCACATAGACGTAATCATTTCCGATTCCATGCATTTTTACAAATTTCATAATTCTTACCTCATTAGCGTCAAGATCATATACGCCGTTTCCACCATATTTGTCCCCGTATCCATGCTGCTTTTCTGTATATACCGATGAGCCTCCTCCTCGGTCATATTATTGCGCTCCATCAAAAGAGCCTTCGCTTCCAGAATTGCTTCCTTATCCTTATCACTGCGCTGGGAGGAAAGCTTCTTCTGTTTGCTCATACGGCGTGAAAGCGTTTGCAGCATCATTCCCAATGTGTTGATCAAATCACGTATTTTAATTGGCATAGCTACGCATACGATGTCATTGTCGATACACTCACTCCAGAGGCGCTGCGATGCAACCAACAGCATCTCGAAGTTTTTGGGTAAGTAATCATGTAAATCCGAATACATCATATCGGAGAATTTGTATCCACAGACAATGATTCCGCCGTCCAACTCATCCATGTAATGAATGGCCTGTGCTCCTGTCGTACAGACACCAGCCACATCAATGCCGTTCTGCACAACCAGCCTGCGGATGTTCATCGCATCCTCCTGCTTTGGAAATACTATAATTACACTTACCAAGCACATCCCTCCTTTATTTACTATTATTCTCGGAAGCCATGCACTTAAACCTTATATAAATATTCATCCAACTCCCACTGAGTCACCTGTGTCCGATAGGAATCCCATTCCTTTTTCTTCGCCTCGACATATTTACTGAATATATGGTCTCCAAGCACCTCCTTGATAAACGGATCCTTTTCCATTTCCTCCACCGCTTCGATCAGCGTAGCAGGCAATGCCTCAATATTATAAAAGGAGCGCTCTTCAGCCGTCATTTCAAAAATATTCAAATCCACACTCTTGGGCGGTTCAATCTGATTCTGGATACCGTCAAGCCCGGCCGCAAGGCAAAGTGCCAATGTCAGATAAGGATTGCAGGATGGATCGGGGCATCGCAATTCCACACGCGTCCCTTCTCCTCTTGATGCCGGAATACGGATCAAAGGACTCCTGTTCGTCGCACTCCATGCAATGTAAACCGGTGCCTCATAGCCTGCAATCAGGCGTTTATAGGAGTTTACGAGAGGATTCGTGATTGCTGTCATGCCCTTCATATGCTTAATAATACCGCCAATAAAATAATAAGCCTCTTTGCTGAGCTGTAATTTATCATTCGGATCAAAGAATATATTTTTTCCGTCCCGCTTTAACGACATATTAGTATGCATTCCGGATCCGTTGATACCGAATTTCGGCTTCGGCATAAACGTCGCATGCAGTCCGTGGCGCTTTGCAATCGTTTTTACGGCGAGCTTAAACGTCATAATATTATCGGCAGTCACAAGTGCCTCGTCATATTTAAAATCGATTTCATGCTGCGCGGGTGCGACCTCATGGTGAGATGCCTCCACTTCAAAGCCCATATCCTCGAGTGTCATAACCATATCACGCCGTGCGTTTTCACCAAGATCCACCGGTCCCAAATCAAAATAACCCGCTTTTTCATGTGTGAGCGTCGTGGGAAGACCGTTTTCGTCCGTATGGAACAGGAAAAACTCACATTCCGGCCCAACGTCAAACGTATAGCCGAGTGCCGCCGCCTTCTCAATTTCTTTCTTTAAAATGAATCTCGGATCTCCCTCAAAAGCCTTCCCTTCCGGGCGGTATACATCACAAATAAACCTTGCAACCTTGCCCTGCTGCGGACGCCACGGAAAAATCGCCACCGTATCAAGATCCGGGCGCAGATACATATCCGACTCCTCAATCCTCACAAATCCCTCGATCGAAGACCCGTCAAACATCACTTGATTATCCAACGCTTTTTTTAACTGGCTTGACGTAATTGCAACATTTTTCAAATTGCCGAATATATCCGTAAACTGCAGCCGGATAAACTCCACATCCTCTTCCTCTACCAGTTTTATTACTTCTTCTTTCGAAAATTTTTTCATGCATCTTCTCCTCTTCTTTATTTAATGAAATCTCATTTTAAATGCTCTGCCTGGCTCCATAAAATCCACAAAAGGACATCCCATAAAAAAGCAGCGGCCGCCCAGCCCTTTCGTTACAAAAGTATACCGCCTTATTTTATAGAACGCCCTTGTTCCAGATCTTTATGAATCATACCCACAGGAAAACAGTAGTAAACTTCAACTTCTCAAACCGCCTCACCCATCATATAGTTTATCATAGCAACTCTTGAATTCATTGTCAACAATTCTTATATTTTCGGATTTTGCAGGTATATATTCAAAATCCGATTAATAAGATATAAAAAACGAATCCGACGGAGGTCCCGCCTTGAGCTCCAAAACAAAAATCGTTGTCCTGCATTCAAAGGAAGTCATCTATACGGCGATATTTGCCGTCCTTGGCATTTTATTGGTTTTACTGCTGTTTTTCATGTTTTCCCCGAAGAAAACAGTTGAGAAAAAAAGCATTGAAGAAAGAGTCACGACCGAAACCGGCTCCCGTTACATACCCGGCGTCTATTCATCCTCGATCGTACTGAACAATTCCGTCATAGATATCGAAATTGCCGTAGATGACAACAACATCAATTCGATTGCAATCGTCAACCTGGATGAGGCGGTTTCTGTAATGTACCCGTTAATCAAACCTTCCTTTGAAGAAATTACGGCCCAGATTTATAAAAATCAATCGCTGGAGGGAATCTCCTACTCCGACGATAACAAATACACCTCTCTCGTCCTGATCGAAGCCATCAATGAGGCACTGAGCAAATCGATCATCTCTGAAGAAAGCATAGACAGCATTACCGGGGAAGCGCAGATTCTCGAATAAACAAGTACGCGGCCGTCAATCCAACTGCGCAAGCTGTTCCAGCCAGAGTTTTCCGACGGCATCGGACGGCATGCGCAGATCGCCCCGCGGCGAAACTGCGGCAGAACCAACCTTTGGAGCGTCCGGCAGACAGGAGCGCTTAAACTGCTGTGAAAAAAAGCGCCTGTAAAATACCTTTTCCCACTTGATAATAACAGCCGCCTCGTATTCGCCGGCAAATGCCTGCTTTGCGATGCGGTATATTTTTTTCGGTTCATAGCCAAACCGGAGCATGTAGTATAAAAAGAAGTCATGCAGCTCATAAGGCCCTACCAAATCCTCCGTACGCTGCGAGATGACACCGTCTTTGGGCGGGAGCAGTTCAGGGCTCACGGGGGTATCCAGCACATCCCTGAGAACAGACGCAAGTGTCTCCTCCCTGCACGTTCTTGCATAATGAGCAACAAGATGCTTCACAAGTGTCTTCGGAACACCGGCATTCACACCATACATCGACATATGGTCACCGTTATAGGTTGCCCAGCCGAGTGCCAGCTCCGACATATCTCCCGTGCCGATCACAAGGCCGTCGGTCTGATTGGAAATATCCATTAAAACCTGTGTCCGCTCACGTGCCTGACTATTTTCATAAACTACATCGTGATTGCTTTCTTCATGTCCGATATCTGCAAAATGCTGTCTGACCGCATCTGCAATAGGTATTTCGCGCAGAGAAACGCCCAGCTGCCTTGTCAGCTCGCATGCATTTTGGTAAGTGCGGTCTGTCGTCCCAAAGCAGGGCATCGTCACTGCAATGATGTCCTCTCTTTTTTTATGAAGGCGATCAAACGCTCTTACCGTCACAAGCAGCGCCAGCGTAGAATCCAGGCCACCCGAAATACCGATTACTGCCGAGCGGCTTCCGGTATGGGCAAACCTCTTCTGCAAGCCTGCGGCCTGCATTGTAAGAATTCTTTCACAGCGCCTCTCCTTCTCCGTATCATCCAACGGAACAAATGGCCTGGAAGGGAATGTTCTTTCCAGTCTGCACAGCTCTTTCTTGAAACCAATTGCTATTTTATGCAAAGCAAAATCAGTGTTTGAGGCAAACGTATTCATCCGGCGCCGTTCCGCCCTAAGTCTGGCAATATCAATATCCCCGTAAAGTGTCCTGTTTTCAAAGCATTCCGTTTCACCAAGCAGCGCACCGTTCTCTGCAATCAGGTTATGCCCTGAAAATACGAGATCCTGTGTTGATTCCCCATCGCCCGCACTTGCATAGACATAGCCGCAGACAAGCTTGGCCGAAGCGGACTTTACAAGCAGTCTGCGATATTCTTCCTTCCCGATGACTTCATTGCTCGCCGATAAATTAACGATGAGATTGGCTCCGCTTAATGCATGTGAAGTACTCGGCGAATTCGGCACCCATAAATCTTCACAAATTTCGGCAGCTATTTGGATGCCCTCTGGTTCCTCCGAGCAGAACAGAATATTCTGTCCGAACAACACCTGATTACCGTCAAACAAAAATGGCTCGGCAGCTTCGCTGCCTGCCGCAAAATGTCTCGCCTCATAAAATTCTGAGTAGTTAGGAATGAATTTCTTAGGAATAAAGGCAAGCAGTCTCCCTTCCTTCAATGCCGCAGCCACATTGTAAAGTTTCCCGTCCTTCTCAAGCGGAAGTCCGACAAATACAAGTGCATCTATACCGGAAGACGCTTTTACCAGCCTTTTCAAGCCCTCTCTGGCTGCTTGCAGCAAAAGCGGCTGCAAAAATAAATCCTGACACGTGTATCCTGTCAGGCAAAGCTCCGGAAATACGATGACCTTCGCGCCATATTCCGCCGCCTCCCTCATCAAACGCTCGATCTCGCCGCAGTTATGCTCCACATCCGCGACTTTACTATGCGGCGTAACCGCCGCTGCCTTTATAAATCCATCCTGCATGTTAGTCTGCCGCCCTTCCTTTTCTCTATTTTACAGCCTGCTTCAGCAGTGTCCTTAACTCCTCTGTGCTGAATTCATATGCCCGGCCGCAAAAATGACATTTCACCTCAATTGGCTTTCCGTCTTCAATCATCTCATTCAGATCTTTTTCTCCGATGCTCAAGAGCACTTTCTCCACACGCGTTTTGTCACAGCTGCAATAAAACCTTGTGGGGATCGTATCCAGAACTTCCACGCCAAAATCTCCAAGCAGATATTCAAGAAGTGCCTCGGGCGTCCTGCCTTCATCGAGCAGTGTCGTCACTGACGGTGTACCGGAAAGCTTTTCCTCCAGCTTCGCAATCAGTGAATCCTCCGCAAAAGGCATCAGCTGAATGATAAATCCGCCCGATCTGCGGACCGTATTATCTCTGTTCATCAGTACGCCCAATCCGACGGCGGAAGGCACCTGTTCCGACGTAGCAAAATAATAGGTCAGATCCTCCGCAATTTCACCGGTCTGCAACACTGTCTGACCCACATACGGGTCCTTCATTCCCATATCCTTGATGACGCTCAGGATGCCGTCCCCGATCGCGCCTGACACATCAAGTTTTCCCTTGGCGTTAGCCGGAATGCGCACATCCGGGACAAGTGCATAGCCTTTTACGTTCGATGAAGAATCAGCCGTCACCGTCAAACCCTTCATCGGTCCGTTTCCTCTGATCTGCAGCGTCAGCAGATCCTTTTCTCCCTTCAGCATCGTACCCATCATTGCGCCCGCCGTCAAAAGCCTTCCAAGTGCTGCCGTCACTACCGGACTTGTATTATGAGACGCTCTTGCAGTCTCCGCAATCAGTCGCGTCGTAGCCGCGAATGCACGGATTTGTCCGTCACCCGCTATCGCACGTACAATATAATCATTGATCATTTCTTTCCCTGTCCTTTTTTGCAATAAAATACACACGCTCGCTGTCTTCTTTAGGTGCTTCATGAGTAAATGCATCATAAACCGCCAAGAGCTGAAGCCCTGACTCATCCACCAGCTTCTTTACCTCTTCCAGCCCATAGGCCCGCTGATAATGAATCTCTTCATGCTTCCTGTAAAGATCACCCTCTCGAACAAATAATGTCAAGGCATATTCATTCAGCATTTCCTGCTCGTCATATTCGTTTTCCCAAATGAAACTGCATTCCTCACGATTCTCCGCAAATACATGGTCTCCAAGCAGTTCCTCATATTTATAGATTGTGTTCAAATCAAAAATAAAAATACCATCCCAGTCCAGATAATTTTTCACAAGCCGAAAGACCGTGAGCATATCCACGGCCTCCGTCAAATAGTTCATACTATCACATATGCTGATAACACCCCGCACAGTTCCATACAATTCAAATTCACGCATATCCTGCAGCAGATACAAAATATCACTGCCGGAAACAGTCCGTTTTTCCATCGCGATCGAAAGCATATCCTCTGAACTGTCGATGCCGATCATATCATATCCCTTTGCTGCCAAAAGCTCCGTCAGCGTACCGGTGCCGCAGCCAAGATCAAGCAATAAACCCTCTGTTATTTTATATTCCTTAAGCAGTCCCGTCACATAGCCGCACCAATCCTCATACGGAACATTATCCATAAAACTGTCATAGACTCCGGCAAAGCCGGTATAGGCCCTCAACATTTTGCACGCAATGCCATTAACAGTGCATCCATCTGTTCATCCGTTCCTATGGTAATGCGCAGATAATTATCGATCCGCGGTTTCTCAAAGTAACGGACATAAATTTGTTTCGTTTTCAAATAAGTAAACAATTCTTTTGCCGGAATGCTTTTGTGCGTTGCAAAAATGAAATTCGTCCTTGTATCCGTGCAGGCAAAGCCCAGCTTTGTCAATTCTGCCTTACAGCGTTCTCTTGTTGCGATTACTTTTGAAAGCGTTTCCCTGAAATAAACCTCATCTTCAACAGCCTTAATTCCATAATAAATTGCGGTTCGATTCATTGTGTAGGAATTGACAGAAAATTTAATGTCATTCAAATACCTGATCAGCTCTTTATTTCCAACCGCAAAGCCAATCCGCATCCCCGCAAACGCACGCGACTTGGAAAAAGTCTGTACAACGAGTACATTGTTATATTTTCTTGTGAGCAAAAGGGCGGATTCTCCGCCGAAATCCACATATGCCTCATCAATGATCACAACCGAGCCGGGATTCCGCTTTATAATCTCCTCAATAGCTTCCACGGGTTCACTGATTCCGGTCGGCGCATTCGGGTTCGCAATCACGATGCCGCCGTTTTCTTTAAAGTAATCCTCTTTTACAATTCGAAAGTCTGCACCGAGCGGCTGCAATTCATACGGAATATCGTATACATGAGCCCACACATCATAAAAGGAATACGTGATATCAGGAAACAAGATCGGCTTTTGGGAATGAAAAAAGGTCAAAAAACTGTTTGCCAACACATCGTCCGAACCGACCCCGACAAAAACCTCATCCTTCTCAAAGCCGTAATGCGCAGCAATCGCTTCTACCAGCGGCTCCGCCGTACTGCTCGGATACAGCCGCAGCAAATCCGTATCAAGCATTTCCATCGCCTCCCTGACCAGCGGTGTAGGCGGGTAAGGAAACTCATTTGCATTTAATTTTATGACCGTACCGGCTGTTTTAGGCTGCTCGCCCGGTACATACGGCTCAACACGCCGTACATTTTCTTCCCAGCTCATTTTGTTTTACCTCTTTTCCCTGTGTGAACAGGAACCTTTTTCCCTGTAATAACTAAAATACTTCCGCTGCGAGCTCCTCAAATTTCGGAAGTGCATTGACAATCGTCTCATAGGACACACAGTATGCGATGCGCACATAATGCGGACATGCAAAGCTTGAACCCGGAACGATCAGAATATTATATTTTTTTGCCATCTCGCAAAATACTTTTTCGTCCTCGATCGGAGATTTCATAAACAGATAGAACGCGCCCTCCGGTTTCTGGCACGTAAAGCCGAGCTTCATCAGCCCGTCATACAGCGTGTTCCGGTTCTGTTCATAATAAGAAATATCCGTCTTTTCATCAATACACCTGGCCACCACAAGCTGAAACATCGACGGTGCATTGACATAACCCAGAATGCGGTTTGCAACGCCTGCCGCACCATATACCATTTCATAGTCCGCAACTTCACCCGGAATAACAAGATACCCGATGCGTTCGCCCGGTAGAGACAGCGACTTGCTGAACGAATAGCCGACAATCGTGTTCCGATAGTATTTCGGAATATAAGGTACTTCTGCATCCCCGTATACAAGTTCCCTGTATGGTTCATCCGTCACAAGATAGATCTCGGTACCGAATTCCTTTCCCTTTTTTGTGAGGATCTCTGCCATTTTTACAATCGTCTCCTCCGAATAAACAACGCCGGTCGGGTTATTAGGGGAATTCACAATGACACATTTCGTATTTGCCGTAATTTTTTGCTCAAACTCATCAAGCTTCGGCTGAAAATCCACGGTATTCGGAGAGATCACGACAAGCGTTCCATCATAATTCCTCACATAATTCCGATATTCACCGAAAAACGGTGCAAAAGCAATAACCTCATCTCCCGGATTGAGAAGCGCGCGGAATATAACATTCAATCCACTGGCAGCGCCTACTGTCATAATGATATTTTCCTGACTGTAGCTCGTTCCAAAACGCCTGTTAACAGACTGTGCCACCGCATTGCGAACATCCTCAAAGCCCGCATTGCTCATATATCCGTGCAGATGCATAGGACTGTCGTTCTTGGCAAGATCTATGATTGCATCTGTTACTGCCTGAGGCGGCGCGACATTGGGATTTCCGAGACTGAAATCATAAACATTCTCGGCTCCGTAAATTTTTGCAAGCCGCTGCCCTTCCTCAAACATTGCCCGGATCACTGAACTTCCTTTTACCAGTTCGACCATTTTTTCTGAAATCATCCTGTTATCCTCTTTTTCTTATTTTTGAGTAAATACTTCCGCAATCGGGGAGTCTGCCGGCAAAATCAAAATTTTTTCAGCAGAGCCGGTCATACTCGCCTTGGCCGCATCCAAAGATCGTACAAATGTATAAAAATCACTCTTGGCTTCATCCGAATAGGCATCGGATAAAATCCTCATATATTCCGCTTCGCCTTCCGCCTTCAGCTGCTCGGCTCTGGCCTCAGACTCAGAAAGCATAATAGAAACCTCTTTGTCCGTCGTATTCTGGATCATCTGTGCCTGTGAAGCGCCCTCAGCCATATATTGTGCCGCTATATTTTCCCGCTCCGAAACCATACGGGTATAAACTGCTTGCTTATTATCGTCCGGCAGATCCAGCTTCTTTACCTCCACCGTCATAATTTTAATGCCATACTGATCATGGACAGAGCCGATATGCTCCATGATCTCGTCGGTCAGAGACTTAATCTCAATTTCCTCTGCCTCCTCCTCAATCACAAGATCGTTGGACTTAACACCCTCGTCTTCCGCCGCAACATCGGTGATCGTCATTTTGCCGTCACGACTCTTAATGACTTCATCCTGCTTCATATTTGATATTGTATTTTTCATTGCATTATATACAAGCGTGTCAATGCGGTTTTCCGCATTTGTGATGGAATAACTTAATGTCTGGGCAAATTTCAGCGGATCAGTCACACGCCACAGCACATAGCTGTCGATGATCATCGACTTTTTATCGGAGGTAATTACATCCGATGCCGGCAGATCATACAGCAGAATTTCCTTGGGGATCGTATCCACCGACTCAATAAACGGAATTTTAAAATAGAGTCCCGCACTTGAAATTGTCCGCTCCACACGCCCGAACTGGCGTATTAACTTGTATTCATTTTCATGACAAATCACAATTGATGAGCCCGCCGTAATCAACAAAAACAGCAAGATGACCCACACAATCCATGATTTACGATGTCTTTCTTTTTTTCTCGGCATTCCTTCCGAATCAAACCGCTCTGCTTCCGCCATCTGTTTTCCTCCTACTGTGTAAATGAATCTAACGGCAGTATTTCCTGCACGCTGTCGCCGTCCGTACCCTGGATGATCACCTTGATACCGGGCAGAACATCCTCCATCGTCTCATAAAACATACGCTGCTTTGTTATCGTCGGATATTTCACGTATTCATTATACATGGAATTAAATCTGGCAACCTGACCTTCTGCTTCATTGATTCGCGCCTGCTTTTGAGCCTCGGCATCCTGTAAAATCTTGTCGGCCCGTGCTTCGGCACTCGGAATCTGTTCGTTTCTGTATTTATTTGCATTATTCAGAGACGTTTCCTTACCCTGCTTTGCCGTCTCTACAGATTTAAATGCGGTAATGACCTCTTCTGTCGGCGGCTCCGCATCCTGAATCGTAATATTGACAAGCTGAATCCCTATATCCAATGCTTCCAGCTTTTTCAGTATCATTTCCTTGATGTTCGCCTGAATTTCATTTTTCCCTGTTGTCAGGATAGCATCGACGCCATAGGAGCCGATCGTCGTTCTGATGCAGTTTTGTGCGATGTTCGTCAGAATCCTCTGCGGATCCTCGGACGCATAGAGTGCCTTCACAGGATCGGTAATGCGGTATTCCGCATAGAAGTCAATTTTAATGAAGTTATAGTCGGAGGTAATCATCATCCCTTCTTCTTCACCCTCCGAGCCGTTATAATTATACTCATAATCACTCGTATAACCAATCGCAAAGCCCTGGATTGTTGTATTGACCTTGCTCACAGTCTGCACAACCGGAACCTTGAGATGCAGGCCCGGCTCTGTCACCGCCTTCGGCTTTCCGAACGTACAAACGACAGCCTGCTCCTCTTCCTGAATCGAATAAAAGGATCCAGAAATCAATATGACCGCAAGGAGAACAAGCAAGACAATGCCGACAGTCCGCAGCACCTTTCCCGTCACGGGCGCACCGCCTCCCTTTTTGGGCCCATTTCCTTTCTTAAAGGCTTGAAACCCTTTATTCTTGCCAAACTCATCAAATGCCATTTTTATTCCTCCGTTTTTCGTTGATAGATTCTCTCATAGCTGCCCCTGTTCAGACGATCTTCAAATTCTTCGATCGGAAGAGGTCTGTCAAATAAAAAGCCCTGTGCCATATTACAGTGGATTTCTTTTAAAAATTCCACCTGCTCAACCGTTTCCACACCTTCCATGATGACATCAATATCCAAATCCTGCACCATATGGACGATATTGTTCATGACAATCCTCTCCCGCTCCGAAACATTTTCCGCATCAAGAAGTGATTTGTCAATTTTCAAAATATCAAAAGAGAGGTTTGTCAACAGGCCGAGCGAGGAATAGCCTGTTCCAAAATCATCCATCGCGGTAGCGATTCCATGATCTTTTAACTCCTCCAGTGCCGTTGCAAGCTTCGTGCTGTCATCCCAGTCAGAACTCTCCGTAAACTCAATTTCAATATATTTTACCGGAATCATATATTCTTTTAATGTCGCTACAATTTCGTCCGTAAAATGCTCGTTCAGCAGATGCATTCTGGAAAAATTGACGGAGATCTTTACAACATCCAAGCCGTCGACCAGCCATTTTCGCATGCTCCTGCATACAGTGCGCAGCACGAAAAAGTCAATCTGACAAACAAAGCCGTTTTTCTCAAAAATCGGAATAAACTCCGCGGGAGGCATGATCCTTCCGTTTGTACGCCAGCGCACCAGTGCCTCCGCGCCGACGATGCGGCTGCTGCTCAGTTCGATTTTGGGCTGATAGTACACCAAAAACTCCCTATCCCGCAATGCATCCGCCATCCTCGCCTCAATGTCCTTTTCCTTTAAAAACTGCTTATGAATTTCCTCATTATAATAAACAATCATCGAGCGGCCACCCTGACAAGAAAGCGTATACGCGGCCATCGCATATTCGATTGGAAGCTGAACGTTTGTATCCTCTTTTTTCATTTTATAAATGCCGACACAAAATAAGATTTTCTGTTTTACCTGCTCCTGATTATAGGTAAACGTGACCTCCAGACCGGACAAAAAATCCAAATACTTCTGTAAATTGGAATTATGTACTATAACGACAAGATTATCGTTTACAAGTCTCGCAATCACCTGTTCCTTAGATTGTCCGAGTGTAAATGCCTGTACCTTTTTGGAGACCTGAAGCATCACTTGATTGCCGATTTCATAACCGTATTTCTGGTTGATAATCTGCAGCTTGTATGCACTCATGTAGAGGATTGAATACCGATAGACAACATCTTGGTCAATCAGGCTTTGTATCGCATTCGTAAGGCCTGTAAGATTAACCAATCCGGTCAGGCAGTCGTGAATGCTTGCATCTATCGCCTCGTGAATATACCACATTCTCCTGATATATAAAATAATAAAGCGCGACAGGTTGATCATATTCAGAATGTCATTTTCAATCCACTCCCCGCCGCCTTCCTTCCAAAATTCCAGTTTCGTATCCTCGGGATGATAGGAGGTTTCTATACACTCCCAATCCGGCACATTCAGCATACGCGTGTCATAACGCTTAAAAATAGTAATCGACCTGTTCAATGGTTCCCGGCAGGTCACACAAATCTGACTGATCTGCATGACATCAGCAAGAACGCCGATTGCCCTTGACAGCGGCTTGGCATCATCCGGACGCCCATTATAAACTTCCTTCAAAAAGTCTGCTATCGTATGATCAATCAGTAACTGATTTCTTTCCCCCATTGTAATCCCTCGCTTAATAATTGATAAGCTTTCTCTCCCTCAGGCTGCGTAATGAAAAAACAACTCCTCCAAACAGGTCAGCGCCGTATAAAATATCTTTTCCCCGACGGCATCCTTCCAGCAAACAGATTTCCGCTTTCCCTCCAGCACATATTTGCTTAAAATACCTATGAAAATGTCGATATTCTGTATTTTGGCCTGCTTCATCAGCCTGCGCTCATCCTCAAACGTCTTGATTTTGTGGTGCGTATAGACGTAAGGATAGTTCTTGTCCATAAATTTCGTCTTCTCCGCTTCCTTCACAAAGGCCAGCAGTGTCGAATCATATACCGGTATCTGCATTTGCCTTGGAGCATTTTCGCCCTCATAATATCCAGCCACATCCTTTGCTTCCTTTTTAAGCAGCCACGGCAGATACTTTAAAAGCCGTTCCACATCCCCGCGGTATTCGTTGAATATCAGCTCACGGGTTGTCTGTTGCTGACCATACATTTGAAAGATCCTCCTTCCAATTGCAGTTGTAATGTTGCAATATTGATTTTTTTTTATTATAATCTATACATGTCTCAATGTAAAGTTGGGATTTATGTAACGATTTGGCCTATAAGGAGTTTTCTATGAAGCTTTTCTCTGATCCTAATCATACGGTACGTTTGCAAAAAAGCCTGGAATATGTCATTCTTTTTCTCGTTTCCATCGTATTTTTGCTCGCTTTTTCACTTTGGACAAGTCCCTTTTATCATTTTTGGTATGGTTGTGACGCCTCCTTTTTTTCCATGGTCGGCCGCGGGATTACGCAGGGTCTTGTTCCTTACCGGGATTTTTTTGATTTAAAGGGACCTTACTTTTTCTTTATTGAAGCACTCGGACAGTCTCTCCACAAGGACCGTCTCGGTGTCTTTTTCATACAGATTCCCTTTTTATTTTTTTCGCTTCTATTAATCAGCCGTCTCGCCGGACTTTATCTTAACAAAAAGAAAACGACGGCTGTCCTTCTTATTTTTTTGTTTGTTCATATTTCCACCCTCTGGGGCGGAAATACACTGGAGGAATTTTGTCTGCCGCTCAATTTGCTCTGCCTGTATCTTGTGGCAAAGCATTTAAAAAAAGATAATCTTCCAATCTGGAAACTCCCCAGATACTCTGCGGTAATTATCGGCGCATGCCTGGGCATCCTTGTTTTTTCAAAAATTACTGTCGCTGCTCCGATTTTCGGAATGATCTGTGCAATTATTTTTCTTTTGATTCTTAGAAAAAAATATCGGGAGCTTTTTTCATTTCTGCTATTTTTTCTGCTTGGGATTCTGGCTGCCATCCTGCCCGTTTTTCTCTATTTTGGGTACCACGGCGCAATCGGAGAGATGCTCTACTGCATATTTTCCTTTGCCTTCAAACGCTCTATCGATTTTTCTGAAAACTTTAATATCGTATGGGAAATCAAGCTTTCCGGCTGTATTTTTGCATTTTTATTTGCCTGTCTGCACAGAAATTCCCTTTCCGATGCGGTACGCATGATTTTAATCGGCATGTCGGCCGCAACCTATTTGCTATTGCATTTAGGAAACCCCTTTATCTACTATTTTACGACCGCATATCCTTCCCTGCTTTTTGCTTTGATTTTATTATTATCCGTTTATGATCCTCTCATTATTTTCAAAAACTGTTATCAGGGCCTTTGTCTTTTTGTGCTTGGCGTTTACCTGTTTTACTATGCCTCCTGCAGCATGGATACCATCCGTGTTTTGCTTTATGATCGGGATAATCCTTACTATTCGGAATATTATGCGGAAGCGGCCAATCTTGCCACGCTGATCCCCGAATGGGAACGGGATCGTGTGTTCTGCTTCAGTACGGATATGACGTGGTTTGAAGCCAATCAGATAATGCCTTGCTACAAATACCAGGTGAATTTACAGTTTTTCATTGCACTGGATCCGCAGATCGAATTAAATATCATCAACTATTTAGAAAATACGCCTCCCAAATGGCTTGTGGTCGGTTCTTCTTTTGAGAATGATATTCCTAGTCTGTTTGCACTGGTCGATCAAAAATATGAGTGCATTTCCTCAAACAGTACAGGAAATTTGTATTTGCTGATCGAATAAAAGAACGGCGCACAAAAACGCGCCGTTCTTTTATTTTCTGCATGTTCTTTTCCGTTCCATTTCATTTTTCATGCAGGCAGACCCGTGTATTCTTCTATTTTTTGATTCCTCAAAATACAAAGTTCAAAAAGCCCCTGCTTCCCCTACTGTGCGGCAGTGGTATTCGTGCCGGTAAACGCATCCTTTAAGTTTGTCTTGAAGTTTTCATAATAGGCAGTAATTTTATCATTCACAGTACCGCCCTCATCAAACATTCCTACATAATCGGATACAATGCCGGCCGTCTTTGTTCCTTTATACTCTCCGCCTGCAAAATCGGTATATTCCTTCTTATAGCTTTCACCGAGCGTCTTGCCGTTATCCAGATAGCTGTTTGCCGTTTTATTTGTCGCATCATAACCACCTGTAATTGCCGAATTCATGATTTGTTCATACATTTCATAAGCATATTGGTTTGTTACACCCTCCGGATAATCGTTCATCTGCTTTTCAAATTCAGATGCCCTGTTCAAAAGCTCTGTTACGGAAAGCTTCTTCCCTTCTTCCGTTGCGGTGGAAGGCTTTTCCTGTTCCTGCTTCATCAGATCAATAAATTTTCCCATTTCTTCGGACAGATAGCCTTTATGCGCCTCCAGCTTCGTATAGTCTAAAGACGTTGCCTTTCCTGTATGCCCAATCAGACCTGTTATCATCTGATCTGCTTCCTCTGGGGTCGCACTCGAAATATTTTCATCAATATATTTATAGATGTCTTCCTGGCTTCCCGCACTCTGCAGCATCGTGTTATAGCCTTCCAGAACCTTGCCTTCTGTTCCTGTGCCTGCTGCCGTATTGTCATTTGCTTCTTCTGTCGTATTATCCACCGCGTCATCCGTCACCTCTGTTTCGTCTGCACCGAGTCCTGCTTCATCCTGCGCGGCGGTATCGTCTGTAATTACATCGTCATTTCCCGTTGTATCAGTTCCCTTGCCGCATCCGACCAGTCCAAACGCCGCCAGAGACAGCGCACATACTAACACTGCCATTTTCCTCTTCATAATATCACTCCTTTATGCCATATATTTTTCACACCAAAAGAAAACCTTCTTATCATGCAAAAAGATTGAAACAAAGTCAAATGCTCCGTTTCAATCTTATTGTCCGCAAAATATTTAGTTTTATGCGAGTATAGTTTTGGGAAACTATGAATTTTCTCATTAATTCGACAAAATAATTTGATAAGTTTTAAAAAAAATATCGCGTTCCACAATAAAAACATCACGAAGGTCACCGCATCTTGCCCCAATGAAATCCCCAGGATTTCCAAGCATGTATTTTTCTTCCTCCTCTATGGTGAAGAGCTTTGTGATCTTGTCAAGCTCTCTGCCATAGATCTGCGTTTCACCCGTTGATATACAGGAATGCGCAAAGTCCAGAATACTTTCGGTCTGTCCCGTAATTCGGTTCCGTACTGTCGGCAGATACTCTGCCTCCAGTTCAAATTTTCCTTCCAATTCTTTATAGCTGCTTTCAAATTTTTCTTTTTTGATCGGGTAAACCTCACCCTTAACGCCGATCATAAGATAAAAGTCTCTGTCCACTGAAATATCAATATCTCCCTCCAGCGTACGAATCGTAATCGGGGCCCCCTCCGCCATTACCTCACTGATTTTCACAAATCCAAGCGGAAGTTTTTTCTCTTGATACCGTTTCATCCCCTTACTATCAATCTCATAATCCTTCGCGTAAATAATCTCCGTTCCTTCAAAATATTCATTCAGGCGCTGGCTGAAAAATGCCTCGGAATGAAGTGTCGGATAATGCTCCATATAGCGCCTTTTGCTGACAAAACCACCGGCCTTTTCAATATGTCCGCCGCCTGAGCCGATATTTTTTGTTAAAAATGCCGCAACTTCATTTGCATGCGCTTCCCTATCGCAGCTCCTGACCGACAGCTTAAAGCCGTTTTCCATTTCATTATATACGACGCAGGTTAAAATGGCATCCACCTGCAAGACAAGATCGCTGATCAGCCCCAGTACATTCGGATCACACGGCTGTGCCTTGATAATCGCATAATGATGCTCTTCATTCAGGATGTAACGGATCAGCGCGATGCCCGCAATTTCAAGCTCCTTCAATGAAAGATTAGAATTTTTAAAAAGGTTGATCAAATTATGATAACACTCCACATCATCCCGCATATCCATATCGACCGGATTATGAAGCTCACTGAACTGGTTCGTATCCGCAAAAAGTCCGTAATACAATGCCGTTCCAAGCTGCTTTTTCCCCGCAAACGAAAATCCCGCCTCCTTCATCATGCTCCATATGACTGTAGAACAGCTTCCGTAGCCGGAGCGGATTTCTCTGAGCGGAACATCTGTAATTTCAATTTGATGATGGTCGATAATCGCGGCATGAGGCGTCCGCAGCTTTGTTACATTTCCCGCACCATACTGACAATCTACCGTAATCAGCAGTCCGTTTTCCTCCTCAATTCCGAGCGCAGATTCCGGGTCCACATATTCGACCGGAATCGCAAGTCTCTCCACCATAAGTACCAGATTGGATTTTTGTATTTTCAGCTTACCCGAGTAGATCAGACGGACACTTTTTCCCCGCTCCATAAAATAGCAATAAAGCGCCCAACCGGAGGCAAGCGCATCCGCATCCGGATTGTCATGGCATTGAATTACAATTTTCCTGTATTGATCAAGTTCCAGAAGTTTCATCGTCTTCTCCCTGCATGTGCACGACTAAAGCGGCATCGTCCGCTTAGTTAGATTGCCCAATTTTTGCACAAATGATATGGCAAATCATGCACAGTAATTATTTTATGATAATTCCATTACTCTTTGCAAGCACTTTCAAACATTTTCTGCATATACTATTTACAGATGGATACTGTTCACTCCACTGCAAAATACAGCAGTTCCGCGACCAGCAACACGCTATGCGATGCACACAAAACGCAAAGATAGCGTTTTGGCGCTGCAATTCTTCGGTTTTCTGTGACTTTCGCTTCGCTTCACTCACAAAAAACACGTCGCATATGTCTGTGAACAGTAACTACAGATGGATTGCCGCTTGAACGCGGCGGAACGGAGATATTCATGAATACTGCTCTGAAAAGGAATCTGGCTGCCGGCGCCATTTTTGTTTCGATACTCGGAACGATCCTGCACTTTCTTTATCAATGGTCCGGTGAAAACTTCATCGTCGGGCTGTTTACACCTGTAAACGAATCTACATGGGAGCACATGAAGATGCTCTTCTTTCCGATGCTGCTTTATATTCTCTATATGTCATTTTTATATCAAAAAAATGAATCTCTCAGGGCTGTATTGATCTTTGCCTTACTGACAGGTCTGTTATTGATTCCTACATTATTTTATACCTATTCCGGCATTCTTGGCTTCCAGCTAATTGTGATCGATATCGCCATTTTTTATATCTGTGTTATGTTTACTTTCATCTTTGCCCGCCGCCTGATCCTGCATGGCCGTTTTCACGAAGGTGCGGACATCCTCACACTTATCCTGCTTTTGACTGCCGTACTGTTTTTTGTCTTTTCTGTCTATCCGCCGAATCTCGGGATTTTTCAGGTTCCGTAAGGTTTCACAAGCAAGCCTGCCTCTTTAAAGCTTTTTTTCAGACCGGCCAAATCCGATGAGCTCGTGACTGTCAATTGCACCGGACTTAAAGAGCAGACATCAGCAATATTCAATACGTCATTGATTTCTATTATTTCCGCTCCATTTGAAAGATAGCCGCAAAAGGGAAACTCCTTCTGTAATTTTATAAAGGCTTCAATATCAAAAGTTGTCTGAAATTTTACCATATATTTTTTCAACTTTTATCACCTGATTTCTTATCTATTACTGATATTATATGGTATTATAAAACTATAGAACAGATATAAAGCTTATAAAAAAGTGTTATTTTCTCAGATTATTGGAGGTTCAAAAATGACTGCTCCCGCAGAAGGCAGGCTGATTACCGTAAAAAATCCTCTTTCTCACTTGAATGCAGAGGATTCACGCTCAATTTTACCGGAGCAGTTACTGGAACACAATTACGATACATTAAAGGAGCATTATTGTATCCATGACCTCCAAAACCTTTCTAAGGTGTTTCAGCCAGGTGAAAATATTTATATTCTGGGTCATGAAGTAACCGATGATTTTCCTCTTCATAACCATGATTTTTATGAGCTTACATATGTAAGCAGAGGGGAAATCGTGAATGTTGTTGACGGAAATGAACTCTATATGCATCGCGGTGATATTTCACTGATTAATGGCGAGGCCCTGCAAAGTATAAAATGCATTAACAAAACAACCTATATCATCAACTTTTGTATAAAGAAAGAAATGATGATTTTTCTAACAAATAACTTGAGAAATCACAATAGTCCATTGATGAAATTTATACAAAAATCAGATTCCGATATCCAAAATTATATTTATTTTCCAAACAGCTTTGCCGCAGATATTCATTTATTTGTAAATCGTATTTTGCAGGAATATATAAACGCAGAATTCAGACAGACTTACGTCCTTGAATTATGGACAGCCCTTCTGATCGATACCTTGGATAAAAGCAAATATTACAGCTACCTCGGCATCAATCACAAGGCACAGGAGATCCTCCGGCACATCGAAGGGCACTGTTTTGAACAATCTCTTTCAGAAATGGCAGAGATACTCGGCTACCATGCCAACTATCTCTCAGACTACCTGAAAAAGCATACGGGAAAAAACTATCGGGAGATTCAAAGAGAATGCCGGCTCGAAAAATCTTTACAGCTTTTGGAAAATCCAACTATATCTATCTATGATATCTCCGAAAGGTGCGGTTACAGCAGCCCCAGCCATTTTTTTAGAGTCTTTAAGGAACGCTATGGTATGACACCGGGAAAATACCGGGCCGCTTTAAAACAATAAATAACTCTGATCCAGTAAAAATACGGAATAGTGATATCGGCTCTATTACTATTCCGTAATTACAATACCTGCCTGAACCGGTGTATCCGGTATAAAAACATCTTCCCCTGTAACATTAACAAGCGAAATAGTTGCAGGGACAGTTTCTACGGTCACCAAGGCACTGCCCGCCATTTGCACAGTCACAATAGGTGACGAAACGGTTGCATAAGGGATCCCGTTTACCGCAACTGCGAAACTGATATTGCCCGCAGGGCCTGCACCGTCAGGAGCCGTCCACCAGGCAACCTCATAATTTCCGGGTTCTGTTATTGTGAATTCTCCTGTCGCTGAATTATAACTGATGTTGTCGCTTTGATCATTTAACACATGATTAAAAATTACGTTGCTGTTATTTGCAATGACTTCTCCTCCCGCATTATTTAATTCTGCTTGAATCCCTCTATTATCAGCATTATTTATATTAATGATACTAAATAGGATTGCTGCCAAGGCAAGCACCAATGCCAATACAGCTATCATCCCTGTTATTAAAAGCTTATCGCGTAAACATATATTCAGACAACCCATTTTTTAACTCCTTTCAACTGAACATCTATTTAACTGTATCTACTTTTAATATAGAGAGAACTATCAGATGTGTTACCTTATAGTAACTAATCTGTTATTTCTTACAGATCTCAAATATGTAATATATCTTGAGTTTCCGCAAACTGTAATTGAAGGATGAATCAATCTGCCCAAAGCATATGGCTGCCGATTTTTGAGAGATATAATAGGGGTATCATACGCATAAGCGGAACTTTAATAAGCCCCGCTTGGA
>JAEYFP010000046.1 GCA_023402845.1 Bacillota bacterium | reverse complement strand
CATTAAATGGCGGAGCAAAGGGCATAATTGGTGGTGTTATTGGATTCTGTATGGGATTTGACCTGGGTGGTCCTGTGAATAAAACAGCCTCAATGGCAGCAAATGCATTATTGGCAGACAAGATTATGGGACCGGCAGCAGCAAAAATTATTGGTGGTATGACACCGCCAATCGGGGCATTTATCTCTACCCTTATTGCAAAGAAAAAGTTTAGTGCAGACCAGCGGGAAGCAGGAAAAGCGGCATTTCCAATGGGATTATGTTTTATTACAGAAGGTGTTTTGCCCTTTGCTGCATCAGATCCGCTGCGGTTTATACCGGCATCCGTAATTGGTTCCGCTGTTGCCGGAGCGATTGCCGTAGGATTTGGGTGTGAAAGCCCTGCGGCAGCAGGCGGTATCTTTGTTGTTCCTATGATGAAGAATCCTCTTGTATTTATTATTGCTCTTATTATAGGTTCTGTACTTACCGGCGTGATTTACGCATTTATTAAGAAACCTTTGAATGAACAGGATACAAGTATAAAAGAAGATGAAGATTTCGATTTTAATATCGAAATACAGTAGACGTAAAAGTAAAATGGAGGAATAAATATTATGTTAACTTCAATGAAAACAATTCTGGATCATGCTCATAAGCATCATTATGCGGTAATGGCCATGAACAGTATTAATATGGAGATGGTGAGAGGTGCGATTACGGCAGCTCAGGAAGCCTATTCCCCCATGATTATCCAGTTTGGGTGCGGACAGATGAAAAATCATGCACATGCGGAGGAAATGCTTCCCATGATCAGGGAACTTGCAGAGAGGGTATCGGTTCCCATTGCATTAAATCTTGATCATGCGACAGATTATCAGATTATAGCAGATTGTATCAACCTGGGATTTACCAATATCATGTTTGATGGTTCGTCCTTATCTTATGAAGATAATATTGAAAGAACCGCAGTGGTAGTGGCAATGGCACATGCAGTGGGGTGCTCCGTAGAGGGAGAATTGGGACATGTTGGCATGGCGGTGGATTCTGACGACACCAATCTGGACCTTTATACGAATCCCCATCAGGCACTGGATTTTGTAAATAGAACTGGTGTCGACGCACTGGCTGTAGCGGTGGGGACGGCCCATGGGGACTACCCCAAAGGCAAAATTCCAAAACTGGACTTTGACCGGTTAAAATTATTAAAGGAAACCGTAGATGTACCGCTGGTACTTCATGGGGGATCTGGTTCTGGAGAAGAAAATTTGAAAAAGGCCATTGAATGCGGCATTAATAAAGTAAATGTAGCTACTGACGCATTTTCCACAGGCAAAAAGGCAATGATGGCGGCTCTTGAACGGGAGCCTGATATGGACTATATGCATATGTGTATGGAAGCGGAAAGAGGAATAAAAGAATTTGTAAAGAATTATATGAAGATTCTTGGATCTGCAAACCGATATAAGTTCTTAGATGCCATTGCAACGGGAAATGAATAAATAAAATGGAGAATAAATGAGTAACGCAGGTGAGAAGGCATACTTAAATAAGATACTGAAAGCTCTTTTGGACAATGAAAATATTCCGGTTTCCAGACTGGCTGGTCTGCTTGGAGTCTCGGTAAAAACCGCCAGAACCAGGGTGGAGCAGGTGGATGAATGGCTGCAGCAAAAGGAACTGGGACATATAGAAAAGAAACCTGGGCTTGGTGTTTGTCTGTATACAACAAGGCGTACGGAACTGCTTGCAATGGGGTATTCTGAGAGTACGGAAATGACTGAGGATATGTCGAGAAACAATCAGATGATTGGAATGCTTTTAAAGTATGCCATGGATAAGCCGGTTACTCTCTGGCAGCTGGCGGAACGCCTGTATATGAGTGCGCCTACAGTGTCTGTTCTTGTAAAGTCTGTGGAAGGCTGGTTTCAAAAGTACAATATAAAGATTGTGACTGTGCGGGGCAAAGGAATCATGCTTCAGGGTGATGAAAAAACCTACAGGCAGGCCATGGTAAATTATATGGTTTATATTATGCCGGAAATCACGGATGCCCTTTTTGAGACTTATGCGGCAGGGGTGAATTATGCAAGGGTAAAGAGTATTATTGTGGATATGGAAAATGCATGGAGAATACAGTTTGCTGAGAATTCATTCCGGACTGCCTGGATAATGGTATGTCTCTCCATCAAGAGAGCGGGCCACCCGCTTAAACAAGATGAGAGTGAGACGGAAGACAGCTTAAGGGATTTTGCAGAATATCTGTTTGCAAAGTCAATCTATGATAAGGTGAAATCAGAGTTTTCCATTCAGGGACCGGATGAAGATACTCTGCTGCTTACCTCCATGCTGCTGTCTGCCAGAAAGATTGGAAATGACGGTACAGAAAATATGCGCACAAATCCAAGCTATTTCAATCAGCTGCTGCAGAAGTTTGTGGGAGAAGTGATCAGCACAATTGCCAGTGTTCTAAATGATGACTTATCCGAAGACAAGGTGCTGTATGATGGATTGCTGATGCATATGCGTTCTGCCATTTTCAGAATGAAGTATGGTGAGGAGCATCCCGATAATATCAGTAAATTTGTGAAAATAGAGTACAAGCAGGTGTATCTGGCAACATGGTCTACAAGCTCTCTTTTTGAATCGTATTACGGGGTGCAGATTACCGAGGATGAAATATCAAACATTGCCCTGTATATCCAGTCAGCCCTTGTCAGGAAAACCATACCCATGAAAGCGCTATTGGTCAGTAATTCAGGAATGGGACCCTCCCAGCTTATGATTGATCTGATAAAAAAGAATATTCCTGAAATTATTTTCTTAAAAGCAATCAGTGAACATGATTTCAAGCCGTTTATGTGTGACCGGTATGATGTGGTCTTTACAAATATAAATTTAAAATACAGTCATGACAGAATGATTAGTATTGGGCAGGCTCCCACGGATAAGGACATATTTTCTATCAGAGAAGCGGTGACCCGAATTCGAAACAGCAAGGGAAATATGCGTTTCCGGGCTTCCGGTATCTGCCATCAGCTGTTTCGTGCAGGTTATATGCTGGTGCATCCAGCAGTTAAAAATAAGGACGAACTCCTTCGGCTTATGGTGAAACAACTGCTGGAGTCTGGTGATGTATCTGAGGATTATTTAAAAAATGTAATGGACAGGGAGAAGGCCACAACAACTGCTGTTGGGGGTGGTGTGGCAATTCCACACGGTAATAACC
>JAEYFP010000024.1 GCA_023402845.1 Bacillota bacterium | reverse complement strand
TCGATGATCCTGTTGTAACTGAGTAATCCTGATTCTATCATGGTAATTTATGTCATTTGTTAATTATGAATGGCTTATTTGCTATGCGCTTTTTTATTAACTGCCACTACTTTTTGGTTTCAAACTTATTTCCTTATGTTTATTTGCGACATATATGTCGCTTTTATTTTATGACACCTGTGTCGCATTTGTCAAGAACAAAAGTGTGTAGCCACGCCGCAGTGCGATCCTCCCGGAGGTTTTTATCGTATAGGACACGCTCCTATACGATAAAAAAAGGACTTGATACCTCAAGCCCTCTGTACATCCATTTATGAAGGATTTCTGTACTTCTCAGCAGGAATCCCTTTTTTCCGGTTATAAAGCAAAAAACCAATCGCAAAGGCCAGCGTAAAGATGGAAATAAACTGTGAGGTGGACAGTGCTCCCACCGCCCCTCGTTCGTCATTTCTGAAGATTTCTATGATAAATCTGCCAATGCTGTAGAACAGCAGATAAAAAGCAGAGACATTGCCGCGGTATTTGGCGCGCCTTGCATAGATAATCAGCACAATGGCAATCAGCAGATCACCGCCTGCGGAGAAAAGCTGTGTCGGGATTAAACGCAAGCCGGCCGGTGCAAGTGATCCTCTCGGGAACACAACGCCAATAGCACAATCCGTCTCTCTCCCGTAGCAGCAGCCTGCCAGAAAACAGCCTACCCTCCCGAGTGCCTGATTCAGTGCAACCGAAGGCGCCATCACATCAAAATAACTCAAAAACGGCAATTTTTTGATTTTGCAATAAATATAAATCGTCAAAATTCCCGAAATAATACCGCCATAAACAACAAACCCTTCCGAGCCGAGCACCGCAAGCGGAGCCTGCAAAAATGCTCTGAACTCCACGATGACAAACATCAGCTTTCCACCTAAAAAACCGAATATCAGAACGCTGATCGCAAGGTTGATCAGCTCATCGTCACTGAGTCCGTACCGCTTGGCGCGGTAACAGCCTACGAGCACTGCAAGCAGAAATCCCAAGCCTATCATCAGGCCATAGCCGTGCACCGTAAAGCTTCCTATCGTAAATAAATCAATTGCCATCCTATTACCATCCTTCCCGACAAATGCACATCCAATTGCCTGCGTTCATTATATTTTTTTACAGGAAGAAAGTCAACTAAAACAGACTGCTTCCATTTACTTATTTTTGCTTTGACCCAGCATGAGAAAACGCAGGAGCGGCACCTTTTGTATAGCGGCATCCAACAGATAAACAAATAGGAACGTTCCACACAGTGTGACCATATAGTTAATAATTAATGGAAAATGGGCATATTCGGTCAAACTATAAACAATCAATACCATGACCGGCCCATGCAGCACATAGATCGAGAAGCTTTTTCTGCTTAAATACCGGGTAACGGGTGTTTCAAAATCAAGCCACTGCCTATAACAGGAAAGCACAGTCAAAATACCGAGCCATGCGTATAGGTTCGTAAAAAACGTCTTCAAATTTTCAGGCTCCGCATAATTTTTCCCATAATTCATAATCGTATAAACGATACCCGTAAAAACGGTGATCAGCAGGAGCGGCCAACGCACCTTCCTCAATTCTTCCCTCAGTTTTTCATTTGAAAATACATAATATCCAAGCAGGAACACCCATACATAAACACCTCTGTATACGGTGATCAAAGGTGTATTGCAAATTTGGGAAGCACCCCAGACAGTAAAAAACAGAAAAAAAGCAGCCCAAAGCTTTGCCTTTTCACCAATCCTTACAAGAAGTCCTTTTTTATCGGCCCACAGAAGCAGCACGAGAACCGCCGAAGCCAGAAACAGCTCATGTAAAAACCAAAGCGGCCCAATCCCGATCATCGCATAGATCACGTATCTGATCCCCAATGGCATGACATATCCGCCAAACAAATCGACATACTGAGAAGTAACCCAACTGGATGACCATCCGAGTAAAAAGCAGACACTTACAGAGGGAAGCAGCAATTTTACAGCCCGCTCTTTCATAAATTCTTTTTTACTCCGTGTCAAAAGTGCATATCGTGCGCTGATGCCCGCCACTAAAAATAAGAGTGCCATAAACCATGGATATACAAAAGGCATCAGCGCATCTGCCTGTGGAATTCCCCTTGACTCCACGTTCTTGATCACACCTGAGCTGTTAAAGTGATAACAGACATGATAAATGACTACCAAAATCACAACCGACCATCTGATATTGTCCAGATCGTGTTTCCGCATTTTTGTTTCCTCCCTTATTTCAAAAGTATGAAATGTATGATTTATTTAAAAAATACAACTTCACAGTGCTTTTGTCAAGTTTAAAACAAAAATCAGGAAAGACTATTCTCTCTCTATTTTTTAATATGAAACATTTCTTTAATTTCCTTTAAAGCATCACTCTGCAATTTGGAAACCGCATCGGGATTTCTTTCCAGAATTCTGCGCAGGCTTTTATATTCCTTATCGGTCTGCAGATGCAGACGAAGACGGATTTTTCCAAGTTCCTGCATATAACGTTCTTCCTCCGATCCGTCCGGCTTGATTTTCTGGAAATAATACTTTGCCTGCTCCTCCAGCTTTTGCAGTCTGCGATTATTTTTTTCACGGGTCCTGATCAGTGTCTCCTCGATCCACTCCTTCTGGGACTTTTTCTTTAATGCCTTGTTCTCTTCATATTTCTGCCATCCGTCATCCACAATTGCGGAAATCACTTCAATGCGTTTCTCCAGCCGTCTGATCTGCGCATTGCTCTCACTCAGCTTTGTAAGCATTTCGCGCAGATCCATTGCTTCATTGAACGACTGGGTAAAATCTACCGCCACATAGATTGTCAGCGCAAACGCTGCGATATCCGCCGCTGTTTCGGGAATCGAGAACACAAGCCCTTCAATCGGCACGTGCCAAAACCGCACGAGAATAACCGAAAAAACGCCCCAAGCAAGCGAGACAAAAAAGCATATATGCCCGTTTAAATTAAGGGGCTGATCGCTGTAATCCCAATACCTTACTTTAAACAGCTTTTCCATACAGGCTCCCGTGCAGTATTCCAAAACAGTAGCACTCAGCAGACCGAGCACATAAACAAGCAGAAGGTGCTCCTTCACCGGAAGCGTCGTAAATAAAATGACGATCGCACCTGAGCCATAGATCGGCAAAAACGGACCATGCATAAAGCCCCTGTTTACCCACTTATGTTCCTTTACCGACACATAGCCGGTCTCCCATACCCAACCAATAAAGCAATAGATGTAAAAAAACAGCAGCCATTGTGACACCGTATAAATTCCCATAGCCTACTCCTTTGTAAAATCAGCCTGCAAACTGTAAATCCGAAAAAATCTCCGATGCGTCCTTTCCGACGTTTGTGATAATCCCATCGTTGACATGTACAAACCCTTCCGTACCGTCCTTGCCCTTTACTAAAATCCACTCCTGTCCGTCTGTCGCCATGAAGAATACTTCCTTCTGTGCCGGAATCACGACCGTTTCGGCACTTTCGTCCATGTCATAATAGACCGGCAAGTCCACATACAGCTCATGAGCTTCTTCCGGCAGCATCGTGCCCAGATTACCCACTCCCTGCTCCTCTAATGTCTGACCATCATAGTTATACCACCAACTCCGATAAATCTGTGCAGTTTCCAGCAAATCCGTACGTGCCGTTCCCCATACACAGCTTTCATCCGCGAAACCGTCCCGCCTGCCGTCCTTAGAAAACAAGTGGCCTGTCACCTCACCAAGATAATGAAGCGTATCTGTATAGGTGAAAAAATGAGTAACGCTGTTGTCATTGTTTCCACTATCCACGATTGCTATTTCGAGTCCGTCAAAATAGGGAGAAATGTCCGTGATATAAAACACCTCTGTTTCTGGAATTTCCAGAACAATATTAAAATCAGACAGACGAAAGGAATTGCCGTTGATCGTAAGAACGCCCTCATCCTCCGGTATCACTTCATAATTGATCGTACAGCTTCCTGCCGCTTCGGAAAGAGTTTCATTCACAGGAATTTGGCATGGAAATTCCTTTGGATAGGGATGCGCCGTTTTATAATCTGCCTCCGCCGTTTTGATTAAAGCAATATTGTCCTCTTCCGTTTTACTGAGCACGCCGTCTTCAATTTCATTAACTGATCCGGCATACCATGTGCACGAATCAAAATAGCTCTGCAAATAATAATCGGTAAACAGCTTCCCATTTCTTGCAAAAATTTCATTGCGGGCAAGTGAAAGCTTATCCTCGTTTAAATTCAGTAAATCATCACTCGTAAGCGTCAGCGTCGCACTCATCGGCAGTACAAATTCCTGTGCGTCATAGCGTACATTTGGTTTATCTATTTTCAGTGATTTTTCAATCCGGCTGTTATAGGCTGCCATTTTACCGTATTCATCTGCTATCTCCTGATTCTCCATCACAAAGGTCACATCCGTCGGCTCGGATATATAGTACATCGTATCTTCGGTATAGGCAAGCTGTGTCGGACCTGCATTCTCAGGCACCATGCCATTCTCCCGGTAGAAACCGCAGAGAAAGCCCATTCCCTCATCTGTTTCATAAGATGACTTTTGAAAGAAGGAAAATCCGTTCTCGTTTTCCAGAACAAGATAGCGGCCATCCCATTCAGCGGGCAGGGTGACAGTGATTTCCTGCCAGGTGAACAGCGTTCCGTTGACCAACTCATTGGATTTATCATCGGTTATCTGATCGGTTCCGGCAGAAGCTTCTTCCGGCGAAATGGTTAATTCGGTTTCTGTGCTTTTAGACGCCGCAGATTCCTCCTGCACAGCTGTATCAGCGGCATCGGCAGCTCTGCCGCAGCCGCTTAAAAGAGCTGCGGTGAGCAGCAGAATACTTGTATTCATTAAAAATATTGTTTTCATATAAATTCCCCTTTAGCTTTTTCCGGATTTGCTTTGCTCCCCGGATAGTCAATTATATCATTTACTAATTATATTGAAAAGAGCCAACCCTAAGGATTGACTCTTTATTATAATGCTCAAAGCGAGTTCTCTATTTTGTCTTCAGCGCACGCATCGAATTCAGAATTGCAATAACTGAAACACCGACATCCGCAAAGACGGCTTCCCACATGTTGGCAAAGCCAACTGCACCTAACAGCAGTACGAGAGCTTTTACAGCAAGCGCAAATATAATATTCTGCTTAACAATATACAATGTCTTTCTCGATATTTGTACGACAGAAGCAATTTTTCCGATGTCGTCATCCATCAGCACGACATCCGCCGCCTCAATGGCGGCATCAGAACCCATACTTCCCATGGCAATTCCGATATCTGCTCTTGTCAGCACCGGTGCGTCATTGATTCCGTCCCCGACAAATGCAAGCTTCTCCTTGCTGTTCTGCTTCTGCAGAAGTTCCTCTACCTTCGCAACTTTATCACCCGGCAAAAGCTCTGCATGTACCTCATCAATACCAAGATTTCCAGCCACGGCTTCAGCGGCCTGCTTTCTGTCTCCGGTCAGCATAACGCTCTTTCTGACGCCCAGCTGCTTCATACGTCCAAGCGCTTCCTTGGCTCCCTCTTTTACCGTATCCGCAATGACAATCGCGCCGGCAAACGTTCCCTCACTTGCTGCATAGACAACCGTACCGCTGCTTTTACATGGAATATAGTCAATCCGTTCTTCCTTCATCAGCTTCTCGTTTCCGAGCAGCACTTCTTTTCCGTCAATCATCACGCGAACACCGTGTCCTGCAATTTCCTTTGCGTCCGTAACGCGGCTGCTTTCCGGCTTATCCCCGTAAGCATCCACAATGGAAGCGGCAATCGGGTGATTGGAATAGCTTTCTCCCAAGGCTGCCAGCTCTAACAGCTGTTCCTTCGATCTCCCCTGCGGAAGAATTTCCTGTACTTTAAATTCACCCTTTGTCAGGGTTCCTGTTTTATCAAATACAATCGTCGTCATTTCGGCGACAGCTTCCAGGTAATTACTGCCCTTTACAAGTACGCCCAGCTTAGATGCCGCACCAATACCCCCAAAAAAACCAAGCGGAACGGATATTACAAGCGCACACGGACAGGAGATGACAAGAAAAATACAAGCCCTTTGAATCCATTCGCCCCATGCGCCTCCGAAAAACAGCGGAGGAAGCAATGCTAAGAGCACCGCACCCACAGTCACAACGGGCGTGTAATATTTTGCAAAACGTGTAATAAAATTCTCTGTTTTAGATTTCTTGCTGCTCGCATTTTCCACAAGTTCCAATATTTTAGCGACAGTGGAATCCTCAAACTCCTTTGTAACCTTCACCTTTATCGTACCGCTGCCATTCACACAGCCGCTGATTACCTCATCTCCCGGCGCAGCCTTTTGCGGAACGGATTCACCTGTCAATGCCGCTGTGTCGATCAGCGATTCGCCCTCAATCACAATCCCGTCCAGCGGGATCCGCTCGCCGGGCTTAATAACGATGATACTGTCGACTAAAACTTCTTCCGGATCCACCTGCTTCAGTATGCCGTCTTCCTCAATATTGGCGTATTCAGGACAGATATCCATCATATCGGCAATGGATTTGCGGGACTTATCGACCGCATAATCCTGAAATAGCTCTCCGACCTGATAGAACAGCATGACCGCGACCGCTTCTGAATATTCCCTAATGCCAAATGCGCCGAATGTAGCCACCGTCATCAGAAAATTTTCGTCAAACACCTGTCCGTGACTGATATTTCTGACTGCCTTAAAAATAATATCATAGCCGATCAGCAAATAAGGAACCAGATACAGGAAAAATAAATACCAAGTTCCCTCCAGAGTCTCAAGGCTTCCCGTATGTTCTGCCACAAGCAGGACGCAAAAAATTAAAAATGTTGCTATAATTCGGGTCAACACCCGCCTCTGTTTTTTTGTCATCTCAAAAACTCCTCTTTTATGTTACGTTTTTCAGTCCATCTCTGTTATTTTGACTTCCTTTATGATACAAGTATCTTACAATCCGGTTCTACCTTTGCACAGACATGAATAATTTGCTGCATGATTTCATCAAATCGTTCATCCTCCGCATCTACCGTAAGCTTTTGTGTCATAAAACTCACACTTGCATCTTTGACACCATCCAGCTTTTTGATTGCATCCTCCATCTTTGCCGCACAGTTTGCACAATCCAAATCCTCTAATTTAAATTTTTTCTTCATCCTACATCTTCTCCCTTTTTTTCTCTTTTATTATATGCGCTTTGTCTTGACCCTTTCACTGCATTTATTCCTCAATATGCTCTCGTCCCTGATCGATGATTGTACGGACATGTCCGTCAGCGAGCGAGTAAAACACAGATTTCCCTTCCCGCCGGCTGCTCACAAGTTTCGATTGCTTTAATATTTTGAGCTGATGGGAAATCGCAGACTGTGTCATATGCAGTGCTTCCGCAATATCACATACACACACCTCGGCCTCAAACAGCACAAATAAAATGCGGATTCTCGTTGAATCCCCGAATACCTTAAACAGCTCTGCCAAATCGTACAGTTCTTCTTCCGCCGGCATTTTTTCGTTCACTATCTTTAACGAGTCCTCGTGAATACAAAATGTCTCACAGCATTCCACATCATTTCCTGACATTATTTCATGCTCCTTTCCTATTTTAATATCATGGTTCTAAGCCATGTACTTTATTTAACACGATTTTTTGACAATTGCTCTGCTTTCAAGTTTTTCATTTCAACATTCGTTCATTTGAGCAACTGTTCATATATATAGTATCTCTATTACATGCAGTTGTCAATACCTGAACTTTTATTTTTGAACTTTTATTTTTTCGCGCGAATCACTAATATTTGAGAAAGAATGAAGTGACATAATTCACCTGCAAAAAACGCCAGATAAAGTCCTTTTCCATCTAACAGCCAGACAGACAGCAGTACAAATACCTGTATAAAGCCGATACAGCGCAAAAAAGAAATAACGGCTGAATATCCATTTCTTTCCGTTGTCTGAAAATATAGAATATTCATCAGGGTCGGGCCGATTGCAATATGCGCCAGTGGATATTGCTTCAGCATGTAACCGGCCAGTGTCGTCAATTCCTGATTATTTCCGCGAAAAAGTATCACAATGGCATTACTGAACACGATACTCAATCCCGTCAATATGACGGGAAGCATCACATTTGTCTTCATTCCAAGACGATATATATGAAGAAAAGCTTCTTTATCCTTTTGTCCGTGGTACAAACTCATAAGCGGCTGAGCACCTTGTGTTACGCCTATTAGAACCATATTGATAATGGCACATACGTATCCTACAATAGAATAGGCGGTTACACCCAGTGTCCCTGCCGTTTGGATAATCGCAAGGTTAAAAGAGAAGGTGACGACAGGCAGACTGAATTCCATCAGGAACGTCGCAAACCCATTGTGAAGTACTCTCTTAATATCAATAAAATGAAAAACCGGCTTCCGGATACGCAGCATACCCTTCCTGCGTATAAAGTAAGTGATATAAAAGATTAGTTCAATCAGCATACCGATCCCATTCGTCATGGCAGAAACCTCGATTCCATAATGCAGAATCAGAATAAATACAACATCAAGAACCGCATTAATAACCGCTCCGGTAACGGTAGCAATCATTACAAGCCTGGGCGCATCATCATTACGTACAAAAACAGATACTCCGCAGATCAGCATCTGAAAGAAGAAAAACGGAGACAGCCATTTTAAGTAAGCCGCGGCAGACGGCAGCAGTGCTTGGTTCGCACCTGCTGCTAATACGAGCGGTTCCCGAAATAGAAAAGCCGGCAATCCCAATAAAAGACCTATCAAAGCAGAAATTGTCATACACTGGCAAAAAATATTATTGGCCTGCTGCAAATCCCCCTGTCCTTTATATAGTGAATATACATTTGCACCTCCTACTGCAATCAGCATTGCCAGAGCGATTACAACCATGCTGTATGGAAATACGATATTAACAGCCGCGAGTCCGATTTCCCCGATGCCTTGACCGACAATGATTCCATCAAGAATGGTATAGAGTGCCTGTACAGTCATCCCAATCACAGACGGGATAACATATTTAATAAACCGGCGATTAATTGATTTAAAGTTACTTTTGTGTTCTGTCATAGTAGTAAATCCTCCAAAATTATTTATTGTGTGTTTTTCAGGGCTGATTTTACAGATAAAAAGCCGGATAAAATACCGGGAATCTCCCGACATCTTATCCGGCCTGATTACAAAGCCCTCCGATGAATCTCTTAAACTGCGGTGCAACTTAAGTTCCTGAGAATTGTACCATTCATTTTTTTAATAGTCAAGGATGAATCAACTCTTGGAGCATGTAAACTTCAGCTTATCTGCGCACATCATAGATGGATGTCCTTCTTCCACTCCTTGATGGAAGAAAGCCGCTCCTTTACTGCTTTTTCCTCTCCGGACTCTGTCGGCACGTAATATTGTATGCCTTTCATCGACTCGGGAAGACATTCCATTTTTGTCAGCTTTTCCACCGCATTGTGGGCATACTCATAGCCCTTGCCGTAGTCAAGCTCTTCCATCAGCTTTGTCGGCGCATTGCGAAGCTGCAGCGGCACCGGTTCCGGTCTCATATTCCTGATATCGGTCTTGCATTGCTCACAGGCAGTATAAAGTGCGTTGGATTTCGGCGCCATTGACAAATAAGTGACCGCATGGGTCAAATTAATATCGCATTCCGGCACCCCAAGAAAATGACACGCCTGATAGGCAGCAACCGCCACCTGGAGAGCATGGCTGTCTGCCATTCCGATATCCTCGCTCGCAAAACGCACGAGGCGCCTTGCTATATAAAGCGGGGACTCACCCCCTTGCAGCATCCTGAGCATCCAGTAAATTGCCGCATCCGGATCGCTGTTGCGCATTGATTTGTGAAGAGCGGAGATCAGATTGTAATGCTCCTCACCATTTTTATCGTATAAAAGGGATTTCCGGCTGATGCACTGCTCCAACCCCTCGTTTGTCACCGTAATGCCGTCTTTGGACAGTTCTCCGTTTAAGACTGCCATTTCCAGTGTATTTAAAGCCGCTCTCGCATCACCGTTCGCAAACGCCGCAACAGCTTTCAGCTGGTCCTGTGTGATAAAGATAGTCTGGCCGCCGTAACCCTTCGGGTTATGCATTGCATTGTCCAGCAGCCTGTATAGGTTTTCCTCAGTCAGTGCCTTCAGCACAAACACCTTGCAGCGGGACAGCAGTGCGGAATTGATTTCAAAGGACGGATTCTCCGTTGTCGCTCCGATCAGGATAATGCTGCCTTTCTCCACATACGGCAGAAACGCATCCTGCTGTGCCTTATTAAAACGATGGATCTCATCCACAAAAAGGACGGTCCGGATCCCGAGAAGTCGACTTTCGTCCGCCTGCCTCATCACATCCTTAATTTCCTTAATACCGCTTGTTACCGCAGAAAAATTAATAAAATCCGCCTTTGTCCTGCCCGCAATGATGCTGGCAAGTGTCGTCTTACCGACGCCGGGCGGACCCCAGAAGATCATCGAGGACACTTGATCCTTCTCAATGAGCTGACGCAGCATCTTCCCTTTCCCGAGCAGATGCTCCTGTCCGACAAACTCCTCCAGTTTTTCCGGCCGGAGCCTATTTGCAAGAGGTGCGCTCTGCACTCTGTTTTCCTCAAATAAAGACAGCTGTTCCATAAAAAAAGCCCTCCTGCCTACAGTGTAGCAAACATTTGTTCTGTATGCAAGAGGAGCTTTTAATTTTAATTTTTTATAAATTTACTTTAGTGACATCCGCCTCCGCAGTGCTTACAATCACTGCCACATTGCAATGACTTGCCGCTTTTCTTATCGCGCACCATGCTTCTGACAACCAGGCACACAATACCCACTACTACAATACCAGTTATTATTGTTCCCATACGAGCACCTCCACTTCTGTCCGTCTGTTATTTAAATCCTATCGTTCTATCTTGCGCCGGCTTTGTTATTGATTGACATCTGCAGCGTCGCACTCTCCTTATACGGCCTGAACAGTAAGTATACAAAGCCTATGATGAGTAAGAATGCCACTACGGTTCCAATTCCGAAAGCCCCCGTCGTAATCATTGCACCAAGCTGGTAGACACAAAGAGCTACAACATACGCAAGCAATGTCTGGTAACCGATCGCAAACCAGAACCATTTCTGGTTGTTCATCTCTCTCTTGATTGCTCCCATCGCCGCAAAGCACGGTGCACAAAGCAGGTTGAATACAAGGAAGGAATATGCTGAAATGGCTGTCATGCTATTTGCCAGAGAGCCCCAGATTTCCGCTCCGTCCTCCGCAACTTCAGCGAAGCCAAAGAGAACACCGAAGGTTCCAACCACATTTTCCTTTGCAACAAGACCTGTTACCGCCGCAACGGACATCTTCCAGTCACCCCAGCCGAGCGGTGCAAAAATGGGTGCGATAGCACTGCCGATTATTGCCAGAATACTGCTGTCAAGCTGCTCTGCCTCAAGCATTCCAAACACGCCGTCCGTCCAGCCAAAGCTCATCAGGAACCAAACAACAATTGTTGAAAGCAGAATGATCGTACCGGCCTTTTTAATAAAGGACCAACCGCGTTCCCACATACTTCTCAGCACATTTCCTACCGTTGGCATATGATAAGCGGGAAGCTCCATGACAAACGGTGCAGGATCGCCTGCAAACATTTTTGTTTTCTTTAAAATTACACCGGAGCAGATGATTGCCGCAATACCGACAAAATAAGCACTTGGAGAAACCCACCACGCACCGTCAAACAATGCGCCCGCAATCAATGCGATAATCGGAAGTTTGGCACCGCATGGAATAAACGTCGTTGTCATAATTGTCATCTTCCGGTCTCTGTCGCTTTCAATTGTTCTAGATGCCATAACTCCGGGAACGCCGCAGCCTGTGCCGATTAACATAGGTATAAAGGATTTTCCTGAAAGTCCAAACCTGCGGAAAATACGATCCATGATAAATGCAACTCGTGCCATATAGCCGCATGATTCAAGAAATGCTAAAAAGATAAATAATACAAGCATCTGCGGCACAAAGCCGAGCACCGCGCCAACACCGGCTACAATACCGTCAAGAATCAGCCCCTGCAGCCAATCCGCACAGCCAATTGCAGTCAGGAAACTTTCCACAAGAACCGGAATGCCCGGTATCTCAAGTCCAAATAAACTCCAGCCTTCGCCAAACACACCGTCATTTGCCCAATCCGTCGCCCAGGTGCCTACGGTCGTTACCGAAACATAGTAAACAAGGAACATTACAACCGCAAAAATCGGCAGCGCAAGCCAGCGATTTGTAACGATGCGGTCAATTTTATCGGAAGTCGTCAGCTTCTTTCTGCTGCTCTTCGTGCTGCATGCATCGATAATGGAAGAAATATAAAGATATCTTTCATTGGTAATAATACTCTCGGTATCATCATCAAACGCTTCCTCAAGCCGCTTGATTTCTTCTGATACATTGGGAATATTTTTCATCTGCCCTGCAATTTTATCGTCCTTTTCCAATAGCTTAATCGCAAAGAAACGCTTCTGCTCTTCCGCAATATCAGATCCAAACTTATATTCCGTTTCCTCAATAACAGCTTCTACCTCCGGTGCAAATTTATGTACCGGCATGGATCCAAGTTTTTTCTGAGCCGCCGCAACTGCTTTTTCTGCCGCTTCACGGATTCCGGTTCCTTTCAGGGCGGAAATTTCCACGACCTCACAGCCCAACTTTTTACTCAGCTGATCAATATGTATCTTATCACCCGTCTTTTGTAAGATATCCATCATGTTAACGGCCATAACAAGCGGGATTCCCAACTCCATAAGCTGTGTGGAAAGATACAGATTACGTTCAATATTGGTTCCGTCCACAATATTGAGAATTGCATCCGGACGCTCCGCAATCAGGTAATTCCTTGCCACAACTTCCTCCAGCGTATAAGGAGACAGAGAATAGATACCCGGCAGATCCGTGATGACCACATCCTTATTTCCCTTCAGTCTTCCTTCCTTTTTCTCCACCGTTACTCCCGGCCAGTTTCCGACAAACTGGTTGGAACCGGTCAGCGCATTGAACAATGTCGTCTTGCCGCTGTTCGGGTTTCCTGCTAATGCAATTTTAATTGCCATTCTATTTACTTCCTTTCTAAATTTGTTTCTCTGTTGTTTTGTTTGATTTTTATTCTTTAATTAGTTCAAACTAACCATTCCGCAAAAAAAATTACTCAACTTCTATCATTTCCGCATCCGCTTTTCTGAGGGACAGCTCATAACCTCTGACCGTTACCTCGACAGGATCACCGAGTGGTGCCACCTTTCTGACAAAGACGCTGACTCCCTTCGTAATCCCCATATCCATGATACGTCTCTTCACGGGTCCCGTTCCGTTCAGCCGCTTTACCTGAACCGTCTGTCCGCACGCCGTTTCCTTCAATGTTCTCATTTTAGACACACTCCTGTTCTCTTCTATTTTCATAATTTTATAACTAAATTTTGTTCCGGATAAAATTTTTACACCATGATCTTATTTGCCATCTCTTTTCCGATCGCAACTCTGGAATCTTTGACATTGACAATCATATTGCCGCCGATTTCCGAAACAACGGTCACAATGCTGCCTGCCACAAAACCCAGATTTTCCAAAAACCGGCGTGTTTCCTCTTTTCCGCCGACCCTTCTGATAATATTCGGTTCGCCTTCCTTTACCATAGTCAGTGGCATATACTCATCCTCCTTTGAATTGAACGCACAGATTCAAAAATCAAACCTGTGTTTCATCCCTCTTTTCAATGTTAGTATATGCGAACGCCCATTAGTTGTCAAGAACTTTTGATAAAATTTGTTCAATAATAGCTGAGGCCCCATCAGTCTGGGGCCTTAATTTCCTCGTCACATTTCGATATACTGACGGACATCGTCCTCAACCTCACTTTTACTGATACCAAGTGCCAGTGCCAATTCTTCATACAGCCGGTCCTCCGCGATGCGGAAATACTTGTCATCGACTGCAGTCACTTTTTTTCCGTTCTGAATTCGCTCGCATTTTCTGGAATAGAGCGTCTTGATAATCTGCACAAGTCGGCCGCAGTCACAGCTATTGACCGCATTTCTATACTCCTGCTCCCGCTTCTTTTCATCTGCAATCCAAAGCTGTTCGATCTGAGGAATGCTTCCTAGCAGCTGCGTCACCTGATCCTTTGATAAGATAAAGCGCAGAACAACTTTATCATTATCCACCGGAACAAAAATTTTACCTCCGGTTTCATAAACAGGCTTCAACGTATAATACAAACGATCTTTTTGCACTGCACCGATATTTAATGTACCGATATCCTCTACCGTACATACACCGCTGTTGCCGCATACAATGTTATCACCAATCTGAAACATACTGCCTCCTTTCCAACTCGCTTAAAAAGGATTGACTCATTCGGTAAGCAGAATGAAACAATCCTTTTCCCTTTTATTCTATTATTAGTATAACACACTTTTTCTTTTAATGTAAGAGAATAATCAGACAAAAACTTTTTTTTTTCTATATTGCCGCATAATCGCTTTTCTCTCTTGGTAAATATTGACGATTTCAAGAGTTAATTACTGCGTTCCCGCATATAACGAAATGCCGTGTTCAGTCCATCTAACAACAGCGCAAAGATAATGATGCCGAGAAAAAAATATTGGAAGTTTCCAAACACCCTGGCAACGAATGTATCCCCGCCTGAAAACAGTTCCGCTGCTCTTTTGGCCAGCTCCGGATTGACAATTTTTCCGTTTGCGAGCCATAGGAATGCAATTATACCGGAGCAGACATCCGCAACCGCAGTTACAATCAGCAGTCTTTTCGTATATCTGCCCTCCAGCAGTGATACGATTTCCCTCACAACTCCAAATCCTGCAAACAGCAACAAAAAGTAGCGCATTTCCCAAATAACTGCTGTGTCAAAAATAGGAACAGATTCTCCGCTTTCATTGAATATTACGCTGAATATCTGCGGAGACCAAAGGAAAATGCATACAAAGATTACCAAAAATACAATCATGCTGATTGGCTCCCATCTCGGAATAAGTTCTTTTTTTTCGGGGACGGGCGGCAGATTGTTTAGGTCAAATGTTTCATTAATTTGAATGTTTTTTTTATAAAAATAGACAAACAGCAGTGTCACATAGGCGAAGGCCGAGCCTAATCCTCCGATCACCATAGAGACCCACTGCATCGCGCTCACATACCAGGCAACCGGTTCTGCGGCGGTCATAAGCTGTACCAGGGAAGCCACAGTCATTCCAAAGGCCACACAGATCATCACAATTTTCAGCACAAGCAGATACGGCTCATAATAAGGCGCTCCGATCAGACACCTCTCGCCTCCGCCTTCGTATTTTTCATATAATTCATTCGGCGTACCGAGCTCCGTCAGTATCACTTTCATATCCGTTTCCGTCGGTCCAAACTCTTTGCAGCGCTCCTCCAGCATATCACCGATCAGCGTCCGAAGCTCCTTTGCCACATCTGTCTTCTGTTTTGAAGACATTCGTTTTGTTACCGCATAAATATACCGCTCCATCAAATCATCTGTTTTCATTTTACACCTCCAATAAGCGGTTTACATCCGCTGAAAATTGCTTCCAATGCGCTGCTGTTTTTTCCAGTACAACTTTTCCATCCTCTGTCAGGCTGTAATACTTTCTCGGCTTCGCCTCTGTTGTCTCCCATTCACTTTGCAGCAGTCCCTGTGCCTCCAGACGGCGCATCAGAGGATACAGGGTATTTGCCTCAATCGGAATTCCGTTTTCCTGTAATGCCTTCACGAGATGGTAACCGTATTTCGGCTCCTTCAGCTGACTTAGCACTAACAGAATCAAGGTGCCGCGCCGCAGCTCCAAAATCAGCCCCGACACAACTTCATTATAATTCATTCGTGAAAATTCCCCCTTTACTTTGCTTATCAACCCTTTACTTCCTATTGTTTGTTATTTTGTTTTATTATCTGGCACTATATTGTATGCGATAATTATACTGTGCATTGCACACTATGTCAAGAAAAAAAAGATAGAATGATAAAAATGATCTATCATTCTATCTTTTTTAATCATTAATCGGCTTCGATCGCACAGTCCTAACCGTGCAGACCATTCGACTGACGTTCCATGTCTTCTACGACAATATCGTAAATCTCCCCGATTGAAGCACAGTATTCCAGTACCTTCCATGGTTCGTTCGTATGATAATGGATCTTGATCAGTTCCTCATCACCAACTGCCAGCAGACAATCCCCCTGAAAATGCTCCACAAAATAATCACTGATAACATCCTCATCCAGGTCAGTTCCTTCTATTAATAATTGTGTATCGTATCTATATTCCAACATCGTTCTATTCCCTTCCTGCATCCCGCATAAAAATCAAATAATGTCTATATATTACCATTATCTATTTTTGCAGTCAACTGCCGAGGAAAATTCAGTACCCTACTTTGAAGAAGATATGCTGTTCATCTTATCCTGTATGAGCTTCAGATTATTTATTAATCTTGTATTGTTCGGATCATATTTTAAAGCGTTTTTTGCATGGTCATTGGATCTGTCAAGTAAATTCATCCGATACGCCGCAATAGCACAAAGATCATCCGGCGTATAATCCCATGCGTAGCCCATATTGACAAAGGTTTTAGATTTATCTTTTATTTTCAAAGCTTCTTCTGCCATTAATAATGCCATCGGCCAATCTTTCAGTTCATAGCACATGGTTGCAAATTCTACGTATGCATCCCGCATATGCGGTGCTTCTGCAATCGCTTTATAATACCATCCATAAGCCTCTTTCGTATGTTCTGTTTTATAGCAGGACTTTGCGATCCATCGCATTGCAGCGCAGCGTTCTTCATTCCAGCGAGCCGTTGGCATTAAAAGATATCTCTCCAGTGTATCAATACATTCTTCCCACTTTTTCTTATACATATATTCTCTTCCAAGATAATAGCACATTCTGTCGCTCTCAGGATCTTCTTTAACGGCCAGCTCCAAAAGCGGCAAATAGGATCCCCGTGATTTTACTTGATCAGGATAGTGGTTTAGCACCATCCCCTCCACAAAAACCGTCTCAAGCGGATCACTTCCGAAATAGTAGATATATTCATGAATTGGACATTTCCAGCGGAAGTTGTGCCTTTCGTGAACCTTAAAATAATAAAACTGGATATCTGGTGTTCCGTCCCCCTTCAGGCTCCAATTATATAAATACCGTCCGGTCTTTGCAATAGGTTCCTTATGTTTCGGCTGATGTTCCATCCAGGCTTTCTCAAGCTTATTCCGCCATCCGGGCAAAAACAATTCATCCAGATCGGTGCATACGCAAATATCAATCTCCTCCGGCACATGACTAAGAGAAACATTACGTGCCGCATCAAATCTCCAGGGCTCAATGATGTCCGTATATACAACAGCTCCTCTCTTTTCAAGCTGCATCACCGTATCATCTGAGGATCCTGTATCCGTTACTATAATCAGGTCTGCTTCGCTCATAGATTTCATCCAGGCATCCACAAACTTTGATTCATTTTTGCAGATTGCATAGACACATATCTTCAATGTACTCATCAGCGATCCCCATTTCTATTTCAAGCATTTTTCTTCAATCAGCTTTAAATTTAATTTCAGCCTTTCATCTGACGGATTCAACTCACAGGCCTTTATTGCATAGGACCTCGCAAGTTCATAGGAACCGATGCGGTAAGCACCGATTGCACCATAATCATATAACGCATATCCCCAGCTTTCCGATTCTGTCAGATAACTTCCGCTGCTATGTGTTATGGCAAGTCCTTTATGCACCATTGAACAAACAAGCGGCCAGTTTTTTTCTTTATATCCTGCCTTTGCCAAAGCCAGATAGGGTTCTCTTACATCCGGACATTCTGCAAGGGCCTTCCACAGCCACACCCTTGCTTCCTGCATATCTTTTTTTGCCTCATAGCATCGGGCAATAAAGCGCATGGATGCGCTCCTTTCCTCATTCCACCTTGCAGAAGGGAGAAACAGATGCTTCGTTAGTGTCTCAATTCCCAAGTCATATTTTCCATAATATACATACTCTCTTCCAAGCCAGAACATTGCTCTGTCATCCTGAGGGTTTTCCTGTACAGATAGTTCCAGCAGCGGCAAATACTGACCTCTTGACTTTGCCTGATCAGGATAATGATGAAGAATCAACCCGTCAACCCACACCGTCTTATCGTCTTGCTCCCCTGTATACTGCAAAACCTCATGTACAGGATGGATCCATCGAAAATCCTTCCTGCTGTGAATTTTTTCCATTGAATATTGCTTCAAAACCGTACCGTCACTGTTATGGCTCCATGCAAAGCTATATTTTCCTCTGGTATATTCCGACTTCCATACAGCTTCCAGCTTTTGGCGCCATCCAGGTTCAAATACCTCATCCAAATCATTGGATACGCAAATGTCTATGTCTTGCGGAATATGATCCATTGCTATATTTCGTGCGACATCAAACCGCCACGGAGAAATTGTTTCTTCAAATACAACGGCTCCTCTGCCGCGAAGTTTTTCTATTGTTTGATCTGATGAACCGGTATCTGTTACCACAACCAGATCGGCCTCCGATACCGCGTCCATCCATCGGTCAACAAACTGTTCTTCGTTTTTGCTGATTGCGTAAACGCATATTTTATATTGTTTCAATTTATCACCACTACTTTTTATCATATTTTTTATAATTCTATACTTAGATTTAAATTTTAGTTCTTTAATTACAAGCGGGAACAAACCACATCAAAAATAAAAGGATTCTCTTTTTCCATAATATGATGACTGATGTCCCAATGTGAGAGACATCTGCATTATCATATACCGCAGGGGACAAACCGCTTGTGCCGGCAGACCCTACATATTTACAGCAAAAAAGAAATTGCCGCACTGCGATGAGGGCGGCTGAAGTTATTGAAGTGTGCAGGCGGAATGCTCGGCCCAGCCAAAGATGCTTTAGCAAAAATACGGTTTGATACCCTGAACAAAGAGGTCATTCTGAATTTCCTTGATTGGAATCGTTACAGGTTCATTTTTCCTCTGTTATATATTCATCTTCTCGACCCTTGCCACCATGCAGAGATAACCAAACACCATCGCCTTCATAATTTGGCGGCTTTGCACATCCCACAGTGTAAGGCATTCTCCGAGCCGTCCTCCGATGGCTCCGGAGTTTGAGCTTGATTCTCAAGTACTCGTTTCAGAACAAGTGGAAGCTCCTTGCCGCGTTTCTTTGCTCTCCACAGAATCCCCAAGCAGGTGTTCTTGCTCAAATAATACAGAGGGCAGATCCAAAAACGAAAAGTTTGTAAAAAACAGGAGCGATAAATCGCCCCTGTTTTTACAAGATAAATAGCAGGTGGGTTAACCGAAATACATAAAATTACCCGATTGCCTACACCTTTACAATCTCAATACTGCCTGTATAGTTGAATGGAAGCGACTGTGCCACTACTCCACCCGTATTGTTGTAACCAGGCAGAATGGCAACCCTATCACCTTTTGCTACCGCAATGGTCAGGTTTTCTGCAATTCCATATCTAGGCTCACGAATTGGATAGGACTGCCCTTGCACATAGGGAGGGGCCAATGCCTTTGAACCGACGTCAATTGTAAAGGTATTGCTGTCCTGAGGTGCAATGGCTACAGCCAAATACAAGCTCATATTTGAGGGCGCAGTCCATGCAGCAACGGTAGAATACTGTCCCACAACGGTTGTGATTAACCCGTCATATGGCATACTGAATACCATAAATTCACCGTTTCCATCCAGATTAAAAGTAGTTCCCCCAGTTACCGCAACAGCTGAGGAGTTGCCTCCAAACCCGAGCAAATTGGTCAAAGTTAATTCCCCCGACGCATTGGTTGATGGAGTTATAGATCCATCCGTTGCGACTGGAATAATTGTACCGCCTCCTGCCGGTCCAACGGATCCGGTGGGGCCTGTCGGACCGGTTGCTCCGTCTTCTCCGTCTGTTCCCGCAGGACCTGTAGGACCTGTCGGACCAGTTGCTCCGTCTTCTCCGTCTGTTCCCGCAGGGCCTGTTGGACCGGTTGGGCCGTCTTCTCCGTCTGTTCCCGCAGGGCCTGTTGGGCCGGTTGGACCGGTTGCTCCGTCATCCCCATCTGTTCCGGCAGGGCCTGTTGGGCCGGTAGGGCCGGTTGCTCCGTCTTCTCCGTCTGTTCCGGCTGGGCCTGTCGGACCTGTAGGTCCGGTTGCTCCATTTGTGCCGCCAGGACCAGTTGGGCCGGTTGCACCATTGGGACCCGTAGGGCCTGTCACTCCGGTTGCGCCCACGGGACCGGTCGGCCCTGTTGGGCCTATGTCACCCTGTGGTCCGGTAGGTCCGGTAATATCCGGATTTTCTATTGTCACAATAGCAGATCCCTGTGTGACTGTTATATCAAGCGTTGTGGATTCAAATATCAAATCCTCTCCAT
>JAEYFP010000020.1 GCA_023402845.1 Bacillota bacterium | reverse complement strand
TCGATGATCCTGTTGTAACTGAGTAATCCTGATTCTATCATGGTAATTTATGTCATTTGTTAATTATGAATGGCTTATTTGCTATGCGCTTTTTTATTAACTGCCACTACTTTTTGGTTTCAAACTTGTTCCTCTCTCTCAATTCAAATATCGTATTCCACTTCTTCTTCTACTCTTTTTTTAAATAACTTTGCATCCCTCTTGAATTCTTCTTTCTTATATTCCAGACAGCCGATCTTGATTTCTACACGAATCGGAGAAGTTGCGATGCCGGCAAATGCCAGAGGTTCGGAAATCTTATTCCGAAGCCTGACCTCTACCACCTGCGTTCCTTTTTTATCACAGGTCAGAATAATGCCAAGAGACCCCTCGGGGTCGATGCTGTAAACCCGATCCTCAAGCCTTACCGTATCATACACATATTTTGCAAGCTTAAGAAGCAGCTGCTCATACTGCTGCTTCTTAAGCACGCTTTTGAGCTCCTTCGGATAACGCAGCTTTAAAATCATTAAAGAAATCTCATTATTATTACGTTCCGCATAAGAAATTTGTGTCTGGATGTCCATGAACATGCTGCGCAGATTATAAAAACCGGTCAGCGGATCAATCATGACGAGTTCCTCCACTTGCCGCTGCAGCACCTCATTTTCAAGCTGCAGCCGTTTGAGCCCGTTAATAAAAAGCACGGTGCCAAATACCGCAAGTGCCGGAAGCATAATCCAGAAATACGAAATCAGCACAATCCGGCCGTCCGCCACCAGAAACAGATATATTTTATAGGCAATAAAGGAAACGGTCTGTATCCCAGTTAAAACGATCGCTACACTGACAAGCCGGAAGCCCGCAAATAATACGGAAATAAAAATTCCCAGCAGCATGAAGAGATTTTCGGCGTAGAACTCTTCTCCGCCGTTTGCCAGTACGATCGCTCCGGCCAGCAGTGCTCCGAGCAGCATGCACATTCCTGTGTCCTGCATGGCTCTGCCTTCTACTTCCCATTTTTTCATAAATTGCTTTCCTCCAGACCACTTTTCTCATGCGACAGTTCTTTTTCAATGAGGTAGCGGGGCCGTTCCTTTACCTCTATATAAATCTTTCCGATATATTGTCCGACTAAGCCGAGAGAAAACAGCACCATTCCGCCGATCAGCCACAGTGACAAAATCAGAGAGGTCCAGCCGCTCACAACATTTCCGGTCGTGTAAGACACAAGCGCATAAACACCCGCCGCTATCGTGAGAATAATCATAAAAATGCCGGTTCCCATAATAAAGTTCATCGGCTTGATACTGAAAGATGTCACACCGTCAAAAGCAAAACTGAGCATCTTTTTCAACGGATATTTGGATTCGCCAGCCATGCGTTCCTTGCGCTCATAGTAGACACAAGCCGTCTGAAAACCGATCATCGGCACAATTCCGCGCAGAAAGAGATTGCGTTCTTTATATTCGGACAGCCCTGCAAGAGCACGGCTGCTCATCAGCCGGAAATCGGCATGATTATAAACACTTTTGACGCCCAGGAGCCTCATCATCTTATAAAAGCCCTCGGCAGTTACACGTTTGAAAAATGTATCCGTCTTTCTTGCGCTGCGCACACCGTATACAATATCACAGCCTTCGGCATAACGAGCCACCATTTCCTCAATCACGCCGATATCGTCCTGCAAATCGGCATCAATTGAAATACTGATATCCACCTTATCCTTTATCGACAATAAGCCTGCAAGAAGTGCATTTTGATGACCTACATTTCCCGCAAGCTTTAAGCCTGAAACAAGTTTATTTTCTTTATGAAAGTTTTCGATCAGTTCCCAGGTCCGGTCTCTGCTTCCGTCATCAACAAATAAAAGAAAGCTGTCCCCGGAAATCTTTTCTTTTGCAATCAGTCCCTGCAGTATCTGAGACAATTCCAAAACAGATTGCTTAAGAACAGCCTCTTCATTATAGCAGGGCACCACTACTGCCAGTCTCGCCATCACACCACCTGATTATAATAGAGAATAGGATATTAATCTGCATTAATATCCTATTACCCGTCATGTAATTTCCACACAAAGGTTAAAATCTCTTCTGTGTGAAATTATACCATATGTCATTCATAAAATCCAGTTATTCCTTTATATCTTACTCTTTATCCTTCGTTAATTTAGAAAGGATCATCACAACGAGCATGATCAGAATGATTACCGTAAAGATACCAAGCATGCCTTTTCCCATAACTGCAAGAGAAATCAAAAAATTGTTTTCCATCAGTTCTGTCACCTCCTATAAGTAGCTAGAAATCAAGCTCATAATCATACCGCCCGCCACAACAGATGCGATCTGGCCGGACACGTTTGCGCCTGCCGCATGCATGATAATTACGTTTGTCGGATCTTCCTTCAGTGCCATCTTCTGAACAACACGGGAAGACATCGGGAATGCGGAAATACCCGCAGCACCGATCATCGGATTGAGCTTTTCTTTTCTGAACAAATTGATGAGCTTTGCAAACAATACCCCACCGATCGTATCAAATACAAATGCAATTAAGCCAATTCCCATAATCATGATTGTGTTGACAGTTACGAACTGCTCCGCACGCATACTGAAGGAAATCGTGATTCCAAGAAGCAGGGTAACCAGATTTGCAAGATCCGTCTGTGCCGTATTCGACAAGCTTTCAAGTGCACCGCATTCTCTGATCAGATTACCAAACATCAGGAATCCTACAAGCGATACGGACATCGGCGCTACAAGTCCCGCAATAATTGTTACAATAATCGGGAACAGAATCCTCGTCGTCTTGGATACGGACTTCGGATTGTACTTCATCTTGATGCATCTTTCCTTCTTTGTCGTAACAAGTTTGATTGCAAAAGGCTGTACGACAGGAACGAGTGCCATATAGGAATACGCCGCCACCGCAATGGCCCCCACATACTTAGAGCCGAATATCTGCGAAACAAGAATGGAGGTCGGGCCGTCCGCCGCACCGATAATACCGATAGAAGCAGCATCTCTCAAGTCAAAGCCCATCAGTGTCGCTACGCAAAGCGCAAAGAAAATACCGAACTGTGCCGCTGCACCGAATAAGAACAATACCGGCTGTGAAAGCAGCGGGCCAAAATCCATCATCGCACCGATACCGATAAATAAAAGAAGCGGAAGTGCCTCGGAAGCCTCGATTCCCACATCAAAGAGCCATTCAACAATACCGGTTGTTTCTCCGATCCCTTCCATCACCTGATTGATAGCACCGGATGCCGGCAGGTTCACAAGGATCGCACCAAAACCCATCGGCATAAGCAGCGACGGCTCAAAGTCCTTCGCCAGCGCCAGATAAATCAATACAGCGCCCACCACATACATTACGCATTGCTGCCAGGTAACCGACAGCAGTCCTGAAACTAGAAAATCCATTATTTCTCCCTCCTGTTTTGCGTTAATCATTTATTCTTTAGATACATACCGGACAATACTGCTGCAGCAACCCTGCCCCTCTGCAAAAAAATAGACTCATGCCTCCCCGGACCGAGAAATATAAGCCTTGTCATTTCAAGAAGAGCCAGAATGCTGATAGTTTGCTATATTACTGCCATTATCATGATGTATCTTTATGCAAAAAACCGCTACTATTAATTTATCATTGATTGCCCTGAACGTCAAACAATATTTTAAAGAAATGCATCATTTATCCACATTTTTTGAAAACAAATATCGCTCATGCGGAATGCCGTCAATATCGGCCTTTCCGGCCTTAAAAAACCCGAGACCTCTGAGCAGCGATACCGACGCTTTATTCTCTCTTCTTGTAAAGGCATTGAGCCTTGTCATTCCAAGCTCCTGCACCGCATAAGAAAGAATGGCCGTACATACCTCCCTCGCATAGCCCTGCCCCTGACAATCCATGGCAATTACATAGCCAAGCTCCGCTTCCTCATAGCCGGCACGAACGGAAAGCCCGGCGCGCCCGATCAGACGCCCGTCCCCCTTGCGGATAACAACCCACATGCCGTATTCATAAAAACGATACTGCTGTTTTATATAATCCTTTGTATAAGCAAGTTCCCTTGCCCGGGATTCAAATAAATCTTCCGTATACCGGATAATCTCTTTATCGGCATAGATCTCATACAGTGCGTCCACATCCTCCGGCGTAATTTCCCGTACGATGCAGCGCCTTGTCTCAAGAATGGTCCATGGAAGCCCGTGAAAACGCCGATACATCCGCTCAAGCTGCCTCGCATCCAACGCAGACAGCTCCTCGATACAATAGAGTGCCTCCGGGAAGTTCTGTCCCCTGCCCGCTTCACTTAAATAAACCGCAAAACCAATTCCCCGCTGCAAAGCCCAATCCGCTGCCTTTCTGTCATCCGTAATCAAGAAAGCGCCGCCATTCTGCATAAAGCCGGCGGCATCCGTCACCCTCCAGTCCGGCCGTTCCCTATACAGCTGCCTTTCCCACTGTGCGCGTTCATCCCCTGTATGTAATTGTCCGATCTCTATTATAATTGTTTGCAGGCACATCTGCTGCCTCCTCATTAAGAATGTTTCCTACTTAATCAAAAAAAGCCCTAAAAAGGGAGGATGCCAAGTGACCGGGTCACTTGGCATTTATTATGAAAAAGTATTTTAATAGTAATGTTACTATGAGTTTGGCGTTTTTAAGTTTTGTTTGCTTTGCTTTATCTTATGGTCTTAGTATAGCCCAGACAAATGTCTAAACAATGTTATGTAAATGAAACTTTTTTAAATTAAATATGAACATTCCATGAACGCAAAACCCTATTTTTCCCCATATTCTCCCTTGTTTCGGCATCTTTTATAAAATAATTTAAAAAGATACCTATTTTGTTGTCAATCTGCTGTTTTTTCGGGTTCCGGATATTCTTCGCCAAAAGTTTCGACTGTCATCGACTGAATCTTCTGCTGCGTTCTTGGCCTGTCGGAAAAATCCGTATCCGTTTCCGCAATCTTGTTCACAATTTCCATTCCCTCAATCACCTTTCCGAATGCCGCATAAGCACCGTCCAGATGCGGAGAATTTTTATGCATGATGAAAAACTGAGAGCCGGCCGAGTCCGGGTCCATCGCTCTTGCCATGGAAAGGACACCCTCCGTGTGGATCAACTCATTTTTCACGCCATTCTGTGAAAATTCACCCTTAATACTGTAGCCCGGGCCTCCCATGCCCGTCCCGTCGGGGCATCCGCCCTGAATCATGAAGCCCTTGATAACCCTGTGGAAAATCAGACCGTCATAATAATTCCCTTTCACGAGGCTGATAAAGTTGTTAACCGTATTGGGCGCAGCTTCGGGATACAGCTGAGCCTTCATCACATCCCCGTTTTCCATCGTAATCGTAATGATTGGATTTGCCATTCTATTCACCTTGTCCTTCCATAATCATGGTACTGCTGAATCTCTATTTTAACGGATATCTGCTTTTTCGTAAAGGGCTGTTTGAATTGTATCTGTTTCCCGATCCCTTTTTATGAATAACCCGGTTACTCCCGAATAGATTTTATTAGAGGAGAAAATCATATGTCTGAGAATTTGCTTCATCGAATCACTCATATCAACGAGCTGTTAAACAGCTTTATCTGGGGGCCGGTCATGCTGGCGGCATTTTTGATGGTCGGGCTTCTGATTACTGTGCGTACGGGAGTTTTTCAGGTCACACGGTTCCGTTACTGGATTGATGTCACCTTTCTGCAGCTCTTTAAAGGAAAAAGAGCGCTGCATACGGAAGACTCACATGCCATTTCCCAATTCCAATCGCTTTGTACGGCACTGGCCGCCACGATCGGTACGGGGAACATTACCGGCGTTGCAACGGCGATTGCGGCGGGCGGCCCCGGCTCTATCTTCTGGATGTGGCTTTCCGCCTTCCTGGGCATGATGACAAATTATGCCGAAAAAACACTCGGCATCAAATACCGCTACAGAAATGCACAGGGGGCGTGGATGGGCGGTGCCATGGTCTATATCGAAAAAGGCCTCGGCTGCAAATGGCTTGCCGTCCTCTTTTCCGCTTTCTGCGCACTTGCCTCGTTCGGCATCGGAAACATGACGCAGGCGAATTCGATCGCTCATGGACTGCAAAATTCCTTTCATATCCCTCCGATCCTGACGGCATCCGTATTGATGATCCTTGTCGCTCTCGTTATCATAGGCGGCATCAAAAGGATTGCCGGCGTTGCGGAAAAAATCGTGCCGTTTATGGCCGTCTTCTATATGGCAGGCGGACTGATCGTCATATTAAACAACGCTTCCGCCATTCCCGATGCATTTGGTATGATCCTCCGGGAAGCGTTTCGCTTCCGGGCGGCCGCCGGCGGGTTTCTCGGATACGGCATTGCACTTGCCGCACGAACCGGAATTTCCAGAGGCGTCTTTTCCAACGAAGCCGGACTCGGCTCCTCCGTAATGGTGCATTCCTCTTCTGATGTAAAGGAGCCTGCCGTACAGGGAATGTGGGGAATTTTTGAAGTATTCGCGGATACGCTCGTCGTTTGTACCGTCACCGCACTTGCCATTCTGACATCCGGTGTTTATGATATGCAAACCTATCTGAAAAATATTGAAGAAGGAATTACAAACGTCAGCGGTGTCGCACTCACGAGCGCCGCATTTCGATCTGTTATTCCGTCCGGCGGAGCATTTGTCGCCGTCTGCATTTTACTGTTTGCTTTCGCCACGCTGATCGGCTGGTCCTACTACGGAGAGCGGGCCGTCGAATATCTCTTCGGACTCGGCGCGGTATTCCCTTACAAAATCGTCTATATCCTCATGATCCTGTTTGGCTGCACCGGAGAATTAAATCTCGTGTGGAGCATTGCTGACACATTAAACGGCTTCATGGCCGTCCCGAATTTGATTGCCGTCACGCTGCTCTCCGGTCAGGTCGTGCAGATAACGAAGGATTACCTCACCCGCGTAAATAACGGGGAGGAAACGATTGACGGGGAATCCCTGTAAAAGCGAGCCGGCGCAGATCAGTCGCGGTACTCCTTCAGCCGGAAGCCGTCACGCACGCTGTCTCCTCTCCGTTCGATGCTTTCGAGGTTTCCCTCATAAAGAATCGCCGGAAACGCATGATACCAGATCTGTGCTCCCTCCTCAAGCGGGTAATAAACAGTCAGTCCCTCAAAATCATTGCTTCCCGTTTCCACCGTCGGATAATCCTTTTGCTTCACAAGAAATTCGGTGCTTGCATGATCCTTTAAATAATAAAGATCCTCTCTCAAAAACAGAAAAAGCCCCATAACCATCGTGCCGGTCACCACGGCGGAGGCCGCATATTTAATAATCAGAACCGTACCTTTCTTCTGCTGCGAAAGCATCCCGCCGATTACGAGAAGCGGCAGCACGATCAAGTAAGAATAGCCGAAGCGGTTGGATGGGGCCGACAGCAGCCAGAACAGGAAGCTGATCAGGAAAATGACTTCAAAATAGAGATACTCCGACCCTTCCACAGTTTTTTTTCTGATAAATGAAATAAACGCTTTTAACAGCCGCACCATTTCCAGCCCGCATGCAAAAAATGCCGCAAGCGACAGATAGCGGTTTTCCCGCCCCTGCTCCTGCCACCAGACGGGAAACCATTCAAAAATAGTTTGATTAATCAGCTTTGCATCCTTCGTATATCTGGCCCAGACTGTGATCTCATCTGCCTCATACCGAACGTCCGATGCCGGTACCCGCCAGTCCGCGGAAAACAGGTCAATGCCTGCAAAAGGATAGACAAGCCAGCCGGAAATCAGCACATTTCTGATAAAGTAAGGCAAAATTAATACGATCCCCAAAATGAGATAGCAGAAAATCTCTTTGACACGCTTTTCCCTGATCAATTCAAAAGCCGGCTTTATAACGAGCAGTGCCAGCACGCCGACCGACAGCTTGATGGAGACGAGGAAAACCGCAATCACACATAAAAAAGCGTACGGTGCAATTTCCCTTTCCTGATCTTCAAGCAATTCTATCCATCGAATGGAAAGCCAGATAATCAAATAAATCGTGATAAAATCCGTCGTCGGAGAAATCAGCTCTTGGCAGATCACAACAAAATAAATGAACGGAGCCAGCCGCACAAAATTACCGGCCGTAATAAGCTTTCTTTTATTGTTAAGGCACGAAAAAAAGCCCGCAGCCGCATAAACCATCGTAAACGCCGCAATAAAACCCGACAGCGTATGCAGCGACTGTCCGAGATCATGAAAGCTGTACAGCGCACAAAGGCAGAAATAAGCACTGTTGAAGGCGAGCCGCGTCTGCATGTAGGCAAGCCCCTTCACCACACCATATTCCTCAATCCAACGAATGCTTTGAGCATGGTAGAGCCCAGTATCATAAGCAAATTTTCCATAGGCGGTAAACAGCAGACTAATGAGTACAATCAGAACAAAAATAATCCATTGCCACAGTCTGAAATTCCCCTTGAGCCTTCTGAACAAAAGTGCATAGTCTGCCCTGTCAAGCCAGACAAATGCTGCGCAGGCAAGGAGCAGCAGAACATTTGCAAGCAGTCCGACCCGATAAAAAATGCTGAAATAACCCGCATAGGCTGTTAAAACACTCATTCCAAAAATAATACAGGAAATTTCAGAAACCGGCTTCCGGAAACCGACGAGCACCGCACCTCTTTTCAGCAGAAAATAGCCGACCACAAACATGGTCACGATAATATAGATCCAATTTAACAAAACAACAAGCATAATGAGCTCCTATCTTATTCTTCTGTGGGTGTTTTTTTCAATTCCGGCACCGCAATTTTAATTGCCCGCCTGTTGTTCACAATCGAAACCTCCTGCCAGTTTCCACCGAATTCCCCGTCGAGCGTCCAAGGAAACCTTTCCTCGGAAGAGATTTGCAGCATAGGAGTCTTAAACGTATGCATATACCGCTCATCGGCCTCCTCCATGACAAACGAAGTTAAAATCGCCTGCAGCTCCAGAGCATTCCTCGGCCTCTTGATCAGCGTCACCTCAAACAAGCCGTCATCCAGTTTCACTTTCTTGCCTGTAATGCTTTTAAAACCGCCTACCGAAAAGGAGTTTGTAATCATTCCGAAAATATAATCATCCTCATATACCAAGTCTCCGGCCGTCACCTTCAGGTGATATGACTTGATTACAGAAAGCTTCCTCATTCCGTTTAGCAGATATGCCATATGTCCGAGGACATTTTTCACTTCCTGACTCGTTTCATAGGAAACCTCGGTAAAAATGCCGAAAGCCGCAATATAAACAAAAAAGTCATCGTTGAACGAGCCGACATCGCAGGCATAATAAACGCCGTCCACGGCCGTTTTCGCCGCCTTTTCCATATTCCGCGGAAGCTTCAGACTCTTCGCAAAGTCGTTCGTGCTGCCTGCCGGAATATAACCGATCGATTTCCTTTCCCGGCTCAGCATCATTCCGGTCACGACCTCATCCAGCGTTCCGTCGCCGCCGCTGCATACAACAAGTGAATAGCCTTCTGCCATTTCCTTTACGGCACAGACCGCATCTCCCTGCTTCTGAGTCAGATGGATCGTAATTTCATACCCTGCCTGTGTGAATGTGTTTAAAATTGTAAGTAGCTTATTTTTTACTAATCCTTTTCCCGCGTGTGCATTGCAGATAAACAGCATTTTTTTCTTATTCATTCTGTCATCCTCCTATCCTTACTTCCTCCCGCTGCTTTGTAATAAACAAGGCGGCGCAGAAGAACATAACCGCAAAAACGAACTGTGTTCCAAATGCCCGGATTAGTCCGGAAACCGAAGAGGCAGAAAGCATTCCCGTCTCGTTGATCATGTCATTTGCCTGAATATACCAGTAAACCGGCGTAAAAACCGCCGCAGACCGGATCGTCTGGGCCAGCAGATACTGCGGAATAAACGTTCCGCTGATAAAGCACATGCCGATCACAACTAAATTGATAAATACGCCTGCCGTATTCCGGCTGTTCACAAAGCACCGCAGCAGATATGAAAGACCGACCGAGGCCATTGCCAGAGCAAAGGCATTGATGCACAGAAAAATGCCGTTCGATGTATAAAAACTTTCCTCAAACAAGCTCATCGCCGCCAGAATATGCAGAGCCCAGATCAGCACTGCATATCCGATATTCAAAATCAACAGCTCTATTTCTGCCTGTGCCTTTGTAACCGGAGAAACAAGGATCCGGTTATAAACGCCGGATCGGCTCACAGATAAGAGGGCGGTCACGACACCCATTCCGATAATCCCCATAATCGAATAAGAGGCATAATCAAAAAAATAATGCATTGTCCGCTGCTTCTCGCTGATTTTAAGCTGGTTATAAAAAGTAAGTCCGCTCTCCGTTTTCAGCGTAGCAAGAACCTTTGTATAAATTTCCTGCTCCGTCATATCCGGATAGGATTCCCGATATGCAAGCCACCAATTGCAATACTCTTTAAGCGTCAGATCTACGACTGCCTCCGCATAGGAATCGGATGCCGTATATTTATTAAGCACCGCGTTACGTTCCTCCGAATTCAGCTTCTCATAAAAGCCCTCCGGTATTTCCACTACATAATCCACCGTCCGGTAAAACAGTACACTGCGGATCTGTCCTTCCGGGAGTTCTTCGTCCACAAGCTTAACCCGTTCTTTGAGATATTCCTTCAGACCCCTGATAAACGCATTGTCCGTGTCCTCATTAATTAGAGCCGCCGTGATTTTGTCATCCTCATAGGTATGATTGTCCTTTACCTGAAAAATCATCACCATGATAACGCTGTAAAGAACGAGCATATAAAGCAGGATCGTGGGCATATGTTTTTTGATCACCTTTGCATAGGCGCTAAGCAGTTTCATGTTCCCTCTCTCCCTCGTAAAGAATCATCAGCAACACACAAAGCAGCCCGATCGAAAGCAGCGCTAAAAGGCTCCTTACAAGAGCTGCCGGATTCCATTGATGGACCGCATAATAGGCGTCCGTAAGCAGCGCACACGGATTGATAAAATGCAGAAACGGGATATTTTCCTGTACGGAAGCACGCACATGAATATCCATCAGTCCCGAAAAATAAGCAAAGACAATTATGACCGCGGCTGCAATTCCAAGCTTTGCCGACAGCGGCAGCCTGCTGACAAGCCCCGCAAAAACACCGAACAGCATACCTACCAAAACACCCGTCAGATGAATTAGTAACACATAGCCCAGCTTCATATGAAACGGGATACCCAAAATCCATTGCATATAAAAGTAAGCTGCCGTAACAAACAGGGACTGTAAAAGCCATGCAGCCGAAAAATGCCGCAGCAGCGGACTGAAGCGGTGAACCGGTGCTGTCAGATAACGCAGGGCAACGGCGGACTGTTCCGGATGGCGCACGTCCGAAACGATCAGCAGTCCCGAAAACGCCGCACAAATACATGCCGTCGCAAGAATTGCATCATAATGGCTGACTACCGAAAAAATTTCAGCTTTATTTTTCTCCTCGATCTGTGTTCCCGACGAGGAACGTCCCAAATAAAGATAACGGCTTCCCAGAGCTGCATCTGCTTTCTGCAGGCGTACATATTCATCAAGACAGCTCTTTAACAGTCTCTGTTCATAGCCGTTATCCAGAACGACGAGCCTGCATTCCTCACCGATAATAAAATATCCGTCAATCGTTCCGTTGCGCAAATATTCCTCCGCCTGCTCCGCGCCCAGAATATCTGTTTCGACCGCATCGTGATCTGCCGTAAAATCCGATTGGGCCTCATAGCCCTTCCGGTAAACAATGCCTGCCTTTATCTTATCCGTTTCAGGGCGCTCGTATACCGCCTGCAGAGTCAGCGAAAACAATGTGGACAGCAGAACAGGCAGCAAAAGGCTCCAAAGCAGCAGCCCCCGCATGCGGCAGACATATTTGATTTCATACCACAGCATCCGGAATTTCATTCAAATTTCCTCCCCTGTGATTTTCAAATATGCATCCTTGAGCGTTGGCACCTCCGCATAAATCTTACCGAACGGCAGCTCCTTTTCTTCAAAAAAATGCAGGATTTGGGCAAGGTTATTCCTGCCCTTTTCCGATTTAATCGTAATTTCATTATTGAAACAGTTTACATATCCGACGCCGGGCATTTTTTCGATCTCTTCAATGACTTCCGCCGTGATTTTGAATACCTGGATGACAACCTTTTCCTCCTCGCCTGCAAGCGCCTTCAACTCCTCCTCAGAAGCCGTCAAAACCACCTTCCCTTTGAACAGGATCGCCATCCGGCTGCAAAAATGAGCAAGCTCTTCGATGTCGTTGGAGGCGTACAGCACCATCGTCCCCTGCCTGTTCAGCGTCCGCATCACATTCAGCAGAATTTCCTTTGTCAGACTGTCCACTCCGAGCACCGGCTCGTCCACAACAAGCAGCCTCGGTCTGTGCACAATCCCGCATGCCATATTCAGCCGGCGTAAAAACGAATGGTTCAGTTTTGCGGGATAAACCTCGCCCGCGTTTTCAAGACCGCAAAGCCCGGCGGCTGTCTGCGCAAGCACCCTTCGCTGATTCCGGTCCTTTATATAAAGTCCGCAGAAATATTCGATATTTTCGTATACGGTCAGTTCGTTCAACACGGCTATTTCCTGCGGAACATAACCGATCCTCCGCTTCAGATCCACGCTGCCGGAAAGCAGCCGCTCGCCGTCGATCGTAATTTCACCCTTATCATATTTTAGAATCCCGAGCAGACAGCTTAAGAGTGTTGTCTTGCCGGAACCGTTCGTTCCGAAAAGGCCGAACACCTCCCCCTCCTGCGCTTCCAGGCTTAAGTGATCAAGTACGATCAGCTTCCCATATCTTTTTACAAGATTTACAACTTTAACTCCCATCCGGCCTCCATAATATGATACACTATTCGTAAAGGGCAGAGTCAATCAGCCCACACTCAGCCACCCCACGAGGTTACCCATGAACAATCTCTTTCATAAAACCATCCTGATATTATGCTGCTCCTGCTTTTCGATTGCACTTAACGACAGCTATGACATCGTATTTCCTCTGCTGCTTGTTATCATAATCGGTTCGCTGACCGGCTATTTTTCAAACAGCATTCTGAGCACAGTCCTGTTTGTGTTGTACTTGGTACTCTGCTGCTTTTTCCCTCTGTATCTGTTTTTCCTTCCGGTCATCTGCTACGATATTTTTCTGGAAAAGCTGCAATTTGTATTCGGTTTATCCTTCATCCCGTTCCTCGTTCAGTATCATTACCTGCGCGGGCTGAATCTTGGAGCAATTCTCATACTCTGTACATTATCTTATATTTTAAAGCATAATTATTATAATTTAAAGCAGTTTCAAAATAATTATATCAAATTACGCGACGAAACGGCTGAAATGGCCAATTCTCTCAGCAAAAAAAATAAGGAGCTGCTCGAAAAGCAGGATTATGAAGTCAACCTTGCCACGCTGAACGAGCGTAACCGGATCGCACGTGAAATCCATGACAATATCGGTCACATGCTCTCCCGCTCCATTTTGCAGGTCGGCGCGCTTCTGGCAATCACAAAAGACGAGATGACCCGATCGGCGCTCGAAGACGTCAAGAAGGCGCTCACTTCCGGCATGGACAGTATCCGCAGCAGTATCCATAACATTCATGAGGATTCGATTGACTTAAAAACGAAGCTTGAAGCCATCGTACACGAATTCACGTTCTGTGACATCAGCTTCGGCTATCAGGTAACAAATGACTTTACAATAAAAGCAAAATATTCTATTCTATATATTGTGAAAGAAGCACTGAATAATGTGATCAAGCATTCCAATGCGACAAAAGTATCCATTTCCATCAATGAGCATCAAAACCTGTATCAGCTTGTGATTTCCGATAACGGCACTAAAAAATCAGAGAGCGGCTCCTCCGGCTCCATGGGCATCAACAGTATGCAGGAACGCATTGCTTCCCTGAACGGCACAATGCACCTCGACAGGGACATGGGATACCGTATTCTCATATCGTTACCGAAGGAGAGAGAAGGATGAATATATTAATCGTAGATGACGATAAGCTCGTCTGTCAGGCATTAAAAACCATATTGGAAGCGCAGGAGGACATCCATGTCATCGATATCGGAAATGACGGCACGGAAGCAATTGACTTGTATTTCAAACAAAAACCGGATATTCTTTTAATGGATATCCGTATGATCGCAATGACCGGAATCGAAGCGGGCAGGCAGATCATCGCAAGGGATCCTCTCGCAAAGATCCTCTATCTGACTACGTTTGAAGATAACGAATACATCGTGGATGCCTTGAAGCTTGGCGCAAAGGGATATCTGCTGAAACAGAACTTTGAATCGATCGTCCCTGCCATCCATGCCGTCCATATCGGACAGCGCGTCTTCGGCGATGAGATTGTCAGCAAAATTCCGCACATGATGAGGAACACCTCCACCGCCTCATTTGAACAGTATGATTTGACCGAAAAGGAAATCGAAATGATCACGCTGATCGCAGAAGGACTGAGCAATAAAGAAATAGCCGGCAACAGCTTTTTAAGTGAAGGTACTGTCCGCAACTATATCAGCACAATTCTCGAAAAGCTCCAATTGCGTGACCGCACACAGCTTGCCATTTTTTATTACAAAAACAAATAATTCACCAGACCGTCAATCATCAGCTCAATGGTCTCTTTATATTTGTCTTTGTACAAATTTTTGGCATTGATCGTAACAGTGACAATCGCTTTCACATAGTTTGAAAATAATTTCCAGTCACACTTCTTTGGCGTATCCATTCTTTTCAACAGCCATTTCGTATTCTCTTCGTCTGATTCCGGATTCAGCCGGAACAGTTCCGGACACCTGGCCTTCAGGTATTCATAATCATCGGCGCTTAAATAAGGATAAATATTCGCATCGCTTAAAAACTGCAGTGTAAAAAATTGTTTTGCGGCCTTTCTATTCATTTTCCCGTTTTCATTTAATGCCTGTTGTAACGCTTCCTGCGTCTTTTTCCGCTCATAAATTACTATCTTATTCATAAAATCTTCCTTAGACGAAAAAAACGTATAAAAGGTACTTTTCGCAAAACCCGCTTTACGGGCAATTATATCTATTTTCAAACCTCCCAGTCCATTTTGCTTAATCAGCTCCAATCCCGTTTCTAAAAGATGTCGTTCATAAAGGTCTCTATTTTTTTCATTAAAAATTGCCGGCATAACTTCTCCTTCTTTTTTATTTGAATATTGCTATCGCTGATAATTACATACTAAACAGCATTTTCCATACTGTTTTATGTAATAAAAATAGCATAGATCAATTTATAAATCAAGTTAGTCTTTTCTAACTTTTTCTTGACTTTTCTTGCAGTCGCGTGTATTTTATGAAATATAAACATACCGGTTTATTATTTTAAGTATTTTATTTTAAATCAAAAAGGAGGGATGCAGAACTAACATTGTTCTGCAGAAACGCGATGAAAATTATTCAAATCAAACATCTGACAAAACGCTACCGTGATCTGGTAGCCGTAAATTCCCTGAGTTTAACAATTAATGCTGGGGATGTCCATGGTATCTTAGGTCCGAACGGTGCCGGCAAAAGCACCCTCATAAGCTGTATTACCGGCTTACATGCGGCTGACAGCGGTGAGATTCTATACGAAGGAGGCTCCTCCATCAGAAAATGGAGCCAAAATATTGGGTATGTCCCTCAGGAATTAGCCATTTATCCTGAATTAAGTGCTTATGAAAACATCAAGTTTTTTGCATCACTTTATGGGATGAAAGGCGGCGAGCTGGAAAAGAAAGTACGGCAGTCCTTGGATTTTGTCGGCCTGACAGAGGTAAAAGATAAAAAATCCTCAGAATTTTCCGGTGGTATGAAACGGCGTTTGAATCTGGCTTGTGCGATTACTCATTCGCCAAAACTAATTATTATGGATGAACCCACTGTCGGAATTGACCCCCAGTCAAGAAACCGAATTCTTGAAAATGTCCATCAACTAAACAAACAGGGAGTTACGGTCATTTATACGACGCACTACATGGCGGAGGCCGAAGCAATTTGCAATACAATCACGGTTGTCGATAAAGGCAGTGTCATTGCAAGCGGAACCAAGGAAGAAATAATGGGGATGATGGGACAGGGCACGGTATACCTGGTAACCGTTGATACCGCAGGAGGAACATGGAACAGATTTTTAGAATCCGTAGAAGCGCTTGAGCAAGTATCGCAAGTACAGATACAGGAGCAGGAGGATAAGGAATTTAGTATCAATCAATGCTCCTGCCTGATCAGATGCTCGGAATCGGGTGTGATTGATGCCATTATTACGGCAGCCACACAGTCCGGATTAATTGTAAAAAATATAGCACACAGTGAACCTGACCTTGAAGAAATATTCCTTACTCTGACAGGCAAAGAATTAAGAGATTGAAAAGGAGACCTCTCATGTTTGGAATTATATTAAAAAAAGAAATAAAAAATTATTTTCGGAATGCCGGCAACTGGATTTTCGTTTTTGCATTGCCTATTCTGCTGATTCTTTTAATGAGTTCAGCTCTTGACGGCTATATGAGTACCGATTTCCACACCTTTCGAGATGGAAAAGTATACTACTATTATGAAAAACAAACCGACAGCAATACCCTGCAGCTCAGTGAGTTTGAAACCGTATTGCGGGAAGCGACAGGTGTGACCATGCAGGAGGTTCCCGACTATGAAGCAGGTGTAAAAAGCGTCAATCGCAGCGAAGCCTTTGGAATTATCAAAGCTTCCGATAACAGCATGGACTATTATCGCTCTCCCTATAACGAAACCGAGGGAGGAAAAATTGTTCACAGTCTGTTCGAGCAATCCATCGGAAAGAATCTGAATATACAAAAAGCTTCCATCAATATCGTGGAGCTGGAAACTCCTCCTGTAGATTCCACTTCCTATGCCACCTTTACCTATCTCGCTTTTGTCATTATGTTCATTGCTTTAATGACCGGGCACAGCATTAATGACGAACGGCTTTACGGAACGATTGAGCGGATCAAAATTTCAAAAGCCGGACTTCCTGTACTGCTGCTCAGTAAAATAATACTGGGCGTTTTTATCGGAATATTACAAATAGCTGCCGTATGGACTTTTTCTGCTTTTGTCTTGAACGTAAACTGGGGGCCCTATCTGCCGGTCATGTTTCTCGTTCTTTTATGCTTAACCGTTATGATGTCTGTTTTTGGAGTTGTCATTGGTATGATCAGTGCAAATAAGGCAATTGCGGATAACACCATTCTTATGACCGTAATGCTGTGCGGATATGTAGGCGGCGCACTATCTCCGATTTATCTGCTGGAAAATTCCAATATATTAAATCAAATTATAAAAATCAGCCCGCTCTATTGGACCGGACGTTCACTTACAAATTTATATGTGAACATCATTGACGTCAATACCTATGCGAGCATTGGGGTCTCACTGGGATTGACTTTACTTTTTTTGCTTCTCTATAAACTGCAGATAAAAAAAGTAACATTAACGATTTCATAATATAACAATTAATTGATCGAAAGGAAAAGAAGGTATGAAAGTAATTATAAGAAATTCATGGCTGATTTTAAAAAATACAAAAGGATTTGTTTCTTCTATTACCGTATGGCCGATTATCATGCTTCTGCTACTCACTGTTACACTGGCCTATTCTAAAAGCCATAAAATTGCCGTTGTTGATCTTTCGGCGGATGGTTCGGGAACAGCGATTCAAAGTAATCTTGCTTCAACAGAGGGGTTGGAATTGATCAATGTCCGGCACAGCGAACTCACTCAGAAAATACTGGCGGGCAACATTGAATTGGGCATCGTACTCCATGATAAAGGAGCTGCAGAGATTATCCGCTTATCAGATGGATCAGAAGTTGAAAATGCGGTAAAAGCAATCATTCATGCTTCTCTGGCAACAGAGAGCAGCGGCATTCACGCACAGGTTAATGAGGTTGGGAAAAAGGGATTAACGATGTCCTACTCTCTCGGACTGATGCTGTTTAAATTCATAACTGCGGGAAGCTCACTCGCAGCACTGCTGATTCTGGATCGCAATAAAGGCATGAAGGCCAGAATATTTATGAGCGGTATCAAAGCATCCTCCTACCTTGCGGGACGCGCACTTGTCCACTTTGGAATTATGGCTGGGACAGCCCTGATCTATTATTTATTCTGTGTCATTTTCCGGTTTGACTTTGGTATGCAGCATCCGATTTACTTTTTTGTTATGGTTCTTATCACAAATCTGTTTTCTTTAGGAGTCTTCACCTTTTTATCGACACTGCTGAAACAGGAAAGTGCTTTATGGAGTATCTCTACATTCCTCTTCTTTCCTATGGCGTTATTTTCAGGTGCATTATTTCCTTATGAAAATATGCCTGCATGGATGCAGCGTGTCGGTAGTGTTTTTCCCCAGCGCTGGATTACACAAAGCATTGAAATCATCCAGCGGCAAGACAGCATGATTCCTGCATTTCCTTACATAGGAGCCACGATCGGCCTGGCCGTTCTGCTTTTCGCAATTGCCGTCATGCGAACAACTATAAAAACAAAGGAGCATCTGCTATTATGATATTTTATTTTTCGGGAACAGGAAACAAAGGGAGATATTATAATCCCCATGTATAAATTCTTTGAAATAGTTTCACAAAAGAGTTTGTCCCAGCAGTCTCTGGCTCCTATTACATCAAAAAATTTGCCGTAGGATGATAAAATCCTACGGCAAATCTTAAATTGATAACACCCTCATTGACGCAAGTGTTACCCCGCGTACATTTTTATTTACCACTCAAATAACTTTCTATTCCGTCAATCGCTGCTGTCTCATCTTTTCCGTCTGCCACTACCGTAACCGTATCACCTGCGGATAATATCAAAGTCATCATCCCCATGATACTTTTTGCATTTACTTTTTTCTCACCGGCTTCAATATAAATAGAACTTTCATATTGACTCGCCACCTGCACCAGTAATGCTACCGGCCTTGCCTCAAGGCCATTTTCCAACTGAATCCGCACTTCCTTTTTTGCCATAATGCTTTGCTCCTCCTTTTATCGCTGCTTTCTATCCGCTAATTCACTCAGTTTTCTTAACCTGTGATTTACCCCTGATTTGCCGATCTGCGGACTGCTAAGCTCTCCCAGTTCTTTCAGTGTGGCATTTGGATACTGGATCCGAAGCTCCGCCATCTCCTGAATACCCGAAGGCAGCTCCTGATACTCCTTTGTTCCCATGACTGCCTGAATATCTGCAATCTGCTTCACTGCGGCAGAAACAGTCTTTCCGATATTTGCTGTTTCGCAGTTGACCCTGCGGTTGACCGAATTCCGCATTTCCTTTAAAATCCGCAGATTTTCAAATTCCATCAAAGCGATATGTGCTTCCATCACATTCAGGGCTTCGACAATCTGAGAACCCTCCTTGATGTAGACGACCTCATATTTTTTGCGAATGATCCGCTTCGCTTCTATTTCAAATGTATGAAAGACCTTCTGAAGCAATGCCGCCTGATTCTCCGACTGGCAGACAATTTCAAAATGATACGATCTCTCCGGGTTGCTGATGGAACCGGCTGATAAAAATGCCCCTCTGATATAGGCACGCCTGCAGCACGCCTTTTGCAGCACAGACGGACTGTTTACCGCCTGCAGAATCCTCTCGGCAGCCTCCGGCTCTGAAATCAGTATCCGGTATGCGTTCCCTTGCTTCTGCAAATGTTGCTCCTGCACGCACACATTCGTATATATATTAAATGTTTTTTTTAGTAATGTAAAGCACTTTCTGGCCGCAAGCTCATTTTCGGTTTCAAACAAAAGTGTTTCCGTTTTCCCGTTTTTTTTCATCCCCGAACCGCAGAAGGAATAAATGGCAGCCAGTTCTGCAATCTGACAATGTCGTGAAGAGTTTGTGTGTTTTTCAAGCTCCTCCTTCACTTTTCCCGAAAAAGACATGACAGCACCCCTTTATTTTTTTCTCAGGTAATCCTTTTCAATATCTCTGTGCTCTATTTTAAAACCATATTCCGAATATTTCAACATCCGCTTATAGAGTGCGTTGGCAAGCGTTACACTTCTGTGCTTCCCGCCCGTACATCCAATCGTCACAACAAGCTGGCTCTTACCCTCTAAAATGTAATTCGGAAGAAGGAAATGCAGCATGTCCTCCAATTTGTCCAAAAAAATACCTGCCTCAGGGAAGCCCAGAACATAGTCCTGCACTTCCCTGTCATTTCCATTCTTATGCTTCAGTTCCTCGAAATAAAACGGATTTGGAAGAAAACGTACATCAAATACGAGATCTGCATCGGTTGGGATGCCATATTTAAATCCAAATGATACGATTGTGATAAACAGATTTTTATAAGTTTCATTATTGACAAATATTTTATCCAGCTCCGCCTTCAGCTCCCGCGTTAGCATCTGACTCGTATCCAGAATATAATTTGCGCGCTTTTTAATTGCCGTCAGCCTCTGACGTTCACGCTGGATCCCTTGATTGACCCGATCCGAGCCGGCAAGCGGATGAATCCGCCGCGTCTCTTTATACCGCTTAATCAGGATTTCATCATTGGCTTCGAAAAAAAGCACCTCATAAGGAAAACCACTCCGCTGCATTCTGTCAAGAATCTGGTCAAGTTCCTCGAACGCCTGCCCGGTCCTGACATCGACGCCGAGAGCAACCTTTTCGATTTCACTGTTCGGCATCGAAACAAGCTCTGAAAATTTTTGTATCAGAGGCACCGGCAAATTATCCACACAGTAATAGCCGGCGTCCTCAAACATTTTCAGCGCCGTGCTCTTCCCTGCTCCCGACATTCCGGTAACGATCACAAACCTCATATTACCATATCCTCTCCGAGCATACATACCTCCGGCTCCAGCCATACCTGGAACTTCTCATGTACCTGTTCTCTTACGTCCTGAATCAGCGTGCGGATATCAGCCGCCGTTGCATTTCCTTTATTGATTACAAAACCGTTATGCTTTTCCGAAATCATTGCGCCGCCGACAGTATAACCCCTCAGTCCGGAATCCTGAATCAGCTTCCCCGCAAAATACCCCTCCGGCCGCTTAAATGTGCTGCCGGCGCTGGGATACTCTAACGGCTGCTTCAGCTTGCGCAGCCGCGTAAATTCATCAACACGTGCCTGAATTTCTGTGCTGTCTCCCGCCTTTAAAGAAAGCACGGCTTCCAGCACCAGATGAGGCTGTCTGCGCACAAAGCTCATGCGGTAGCTAAACTCCATTTCCTCCGCATTTTTCTCCACGATCTCGCCCGTATAAAAATTCAGCAGCTTTACGGATTTAATGATCTGCTTCATTTCTCCGTCGTAAGCGCCTGCATTCATCACGACCGCCCCGCCGAGCGTCCCCGGAATACCCGAAGCAAACTCCATCCCTGCCAGACCATATGCACACGCTGTCTTTGAAATATCGGAAAGCAGTGCACCGGACTGTGCCGTAATTTCTGTTCCGTTTACCGTTATTGTACTGTAATTGGCGCAGAACTGTATAATTGCACCTCGGTAGCCCTCATCGCTCACCAAAAGATTACTGCCGTTTCCAAACACGAAAAACGGCTCGCCCTCTTCGCAAAAAAGGCGGAGCACCGCCGCCGCCTCCTCTAGTGTATGCGGTGTCAGAAAGCAATCGGCAGGACCGCCGACCCGAAAGGTCGTGTGCGCCGCCATCGGCTCCTGCCGCAAAATATCATCTTGATTTAATATTCTGTTCAAGGCTTCCAAAACTGATTGTTTCAATAAAAACTCCTCACTGCCGATCAATCCAGCATAAGCTTTGCAGCTCCATAGATGCCCGCATCATTTCCAAGCGTTGCAAGTACGAACCTTGCATCCTTGCTCGCATGGAATACATATTTTCTATAGTATTTCTGAATATAGGAAATCAATACGTCACCTGCTTTGGAAACACCTCCGCCGATTACAAAAATCTCGGGATTGCTGACGCCCGCAATCATAGCCAGCCCTTTGCCCAGATATTCACCGAATTCCTCGGCAATCTCCGCAGCAAGTGCGTCACCCGCCTTTACCGCGTCAAAAATCGTCTTGGCACTGACTTCTCCGCTGCGAAGAACAGAAGGCGAATCGCTCTTGGAAAGCCTTCTCTTTGCAAGCCTGACAACACCGGTTGCGGAGGCATACTGTTCAAGACACCCTTTGTTGCCGCAGTTGCATTCCTCCGTTTCGGCATCCTCCAAATGGATATGTCCGATCTCTCCGCCGGCACCGTTGGAACCGATCAGCATTTTTCCATTGATGATAATACCGCCGCCGACACCTGTGCCGAGGGTCACGAGCACCATATCGTCATAGCCTTCGCCGCCGCCCTTCCACATTTCTCCGAGCGCCGCAACATTTGCATCATTTCCGGCCTTGACAGGAAGACCGGTGAGCCCGCCCAATTCCTTTTCCAGATTCATAAAATCCCAGCCGAGATTAACCGCCCTGTGTACAACTCCATACCGGTCCACCGGGCCAGGCGTACCAAGTCCGATTCCGATAACCTGTTCCGGCAGAATTGATTTTTCGTTCATTTTTGCTTTTACTGCCTTAGCAATATCGGGTAAAATTTGCTTTCCGTTTTCTTCCTTTCTGGTCGGAATTTCCCACTTCTCCAAAATTTCGCCCTTCGGCGTGAAGAGTCCCATCTTTACCGTTGTTCCTCCCACGTCTACTCCAAAGCAATACTCATCCATTTCCTGTTCTCCTCTGCGTCTGTTTCTTTTCTGTTTTTATTTATTCTTCATCGGAATGTCTGTTCAATGAATTCTGCACGCGGGTATATAACTCCTTCGCCGCATTGTAGCCCATTTTTTTCTGACGGAAGTTGACTGCCGCCGACTCACAGATAATTGCGAGGTTACGGCCCGGTCTGATCGGAATATTGTGACAGACCACTTTATTTCCGAGATATTCCGTATACTCCTCATCCAGTCCGATCCTGTCATAATCCTTTTCCTTGTCCCACTCTTCCAGACGAATAACAAGATCGATCGACTGCGTATCCCTGACACTCGATACACCGAACAGCATTTTAACATCCACAATGCCGATCCCCCGCAGCTCGATCAAATGCCGCGTAATGTCCGGAGCAGAACCGATCAGCGTATCGTCGCTGACCTTTCTGATTTCGACAACATCATCCGTTACAAGCCGGTGTCCCCTTTTTACAAGCTCCAGGGCAGCCTCACTCTTACCGATTCCGCTTTCACCCGTAATCAGCACACCTTCACCGTATACGTCAACAAGCACTCCGTGAACGGAAATACACGGCGCAAGCTTGACATTCAGCCAGCGGATAATTTCTGCCATAAAGTTAGAGGTTGACTTTTTTGTGGAAAGCACCGGAACCTTATTCCTGATTGCCACCTCCAAAAAGGTCTTATCAGGCTTTAATTCCCGGCAGAACACAAAGCACGGAGTCTCGTTGGAAAGCAGGTGCTCATACCGCTCGCGCCGTACCTCTTCGGTTAATGATTCCATATAAGTATATTCCACAAATCCGATAATCTGAACGCGCGTCGCTTCAAAATGCTCGATATAGCCCGCCAGCTGAAGTGCAGGCCGGTTAATATCCGGCTGTTTGATTTTAATTTCCGTAATATCGATCTCAGGTGTCAAATTGTCAAGCATCATTTTCTCAATTAATGTACTAACTGCTACCGTTGTCGCCATATGGGTCTCCTCTGCTTTTCTGTCATTCGAAATCTCATTTGCACCGGGCACTGTCAAGTGCTCATTCTGCATTAGTATAGCATACTTATTCTTTTGATTCTAGCTCTTTGGAATGAAAAAATTCGTAAACACGCTTTGCAGACAGGGCGTTCATGGCAGGAACTGCCGCCAAGGTTTCCTCGCTTGCGCTTTTCAATTCCTCGATCGAGGAAAAGTGCTTCATCAGTGCTTTACGGCGTGTCTGCCCGATCTGCGGAATATCGTCAAGAATCGAATGCACTTGTCCTGCGCTTCTTAGCGAGCGGTGGTATTCGATCGCAAACCGATGCGCTTCGTCCTGGATCCTCGTAATCAGACGGAAGCCCTCCGAGCTGTGAGAAATCGGAATTTCCTCGTTTTGATAATATAATCCGCGTGTCCTGTGGCTGTCATCCTTTACCATACCGCACACCGGAATGGAAAGACCCAGCGAAGAGAGAACCTCTTGGGCAATATTGACCTGTCCCCTGCCTCCATCCATCATAATCAGATCCGGAAATTTTGTAAATTTTCCGTAAATATGGTCTCTTCCATTTTGCGACAGCTCCGATTTTTCCCGTAATCCATGCTCGAAACGCCTCTGCAGCACCTCCTGCATGCTTGCATAATCGTTTGGCCCTTCCACAGACCTGATACGGAATTTTCGGTAATCATTGCGCCTGGGTCTGCCTTTTTCATAGACGACCATGGAGCCTACGGATTCAAATCCGCTGATGTTGGAAATGTCATACGCTTCCATGCGCACGATGCCGGAAAGTCCAAGCAGCTCTCCGATCTCCCGGACTGCGCCGGTTGTGCGTGCATCTTCTCTCTTAATCTTTTCAATATCCTGCTGAAGCAGGATTTTTGCATTTTTTTCTGCCAGCTCCACAAGCTTTTCCTTTTTGCCTTTTTGAGGCACGGTAATGCGAAGCCTGCTGCCGCGCTTCTCTGTCAGCCACTGCTCGATCAGCCCCTTATCCTCAGGCTCAAAGGGAACAATCAGCTCCCTGGGAATAAAGGGGGTCCCCGCATAAAACTGCATCACAAAACTCCGCACGATACCGGAATCCTCGGTCTCCTCCGTATTCTTCATGTAGAAATGCTCCCTGCCGATAATCTTGCCGTCACGTACAAAGAACACCTGTATAATCACTGAATTTTCGTCCTTTGCCATCGCAATAATATCTTTATCATCACCGACACTGTCCGTGATTTTCTGTTTCTGCGCCACCTGACGGACACTGAAAAGCAGATCCCTATATTCCTTCGCCTTCTCAAAATCCAACCGCTCGGAAGCATCCTTCATCTGCGTTTCCAGCTCCGAAAGCAGCGGCTTGTAATTCCCATTCAAAAACTCCAGCGCTTTTTGCACGGACTGTGCATAATCAGCCCTGCTGACCCTCCCTATGCACGGTGCATTACATTGTCCGATGTGATAATAAAGGCACGGCGCACCGGCCCCTTTGTCTTTTAAGGATGCCTCGGCATCGATCCTGCGCGCACATGTACGAAGTTTATAAAGCTTGCAGAGCAGCTCAATCGTATCCCGCACAGAATTGGCGGAGGTATAGGGGCCGTAATATTTTGCACTGTCCTTCCTGACCTCCCGCGTCAAGAAAATGCGGGGGAAATCCTCCTGCATCGTGACCTTAATATACGGATAAGTTTTGTCATCTTTGAGCATCGTGTTATATTTGGGCTGATGCTCCTTAATCAGATTGTTTTCCAGAACAAGCGCTTCCAGCTCCGAATCGGTCACAACATATTCAAACCAGCGGATCTTTTTAACCATCTGCTGAATTTTCACCGTTTTTGTCGTGCTCTCCCTGAAGTAAGAGCGCACACGGTTCTTGAGAATGATCGCCTTTCCGACATAAATAATCGTGTCATTCTCATCATGCATGATATAAACGCCCGGTTTCCCCGGCAGCTTTTTCAGTTCCTCTTCAATATCAAACATAGCCTTCTTCCCTTTCAGGAATTCAGTATACCAGATTATTTATAAAAAATCGAGAGATAAAGCGCACAGGCAGCCACGCTGCCATATTCCTTATGTGCGAGTGTGCATCTAATTCTTTTCAATAAAAGCCTCCTGCTTTTATTGAAAAGGAGGCCCGCTGCGTTACAGTGAGCCTCCCCCTCTGATTAGATATATAAAAGAAATCAATATATCTCAAATTTATTTGTTGCCCTTCTTTGTCACAACATCAAAAATAACTGCTGCCAAGAGGACAAGGCCTTTTACCACCTTCTGATAGTTCGCATCAACGCTCATGATACTCATGCCAAGGTTGATAATACCCATCAGAACTGCTCCGACGATAACACCCGGAACCGTTCCGATACCGCCGTAAGCGGAAGCACCGCCGATGAAGCAGGAACCGATCGCATCCATTTCATAGTTCTGGCCATAAGTAGGCTGTGCCGAGGTCATACGTGCGATTGTAAGCATTCCGGCAATGGCTGCCAGGAAGCCCATGTTTACGTAGGCACGGAAATATACCATTTTTGTATTGATACCGGACAACTCCGTTGCCTTCTCATTGCCGCCTACCGCATAGAAATAACGGCCGATTGTAGTATTGGAAGTAATATAGCCGTAAACGAGGACAACAATGAATACCCATGCAAGCACGGTAGGGATTCCTCTGTATCTTGCGAGCTGGAAAAAGAACCAGCATACGATTGCACAGATCACAACTGTTTTTACTACCATGGCGGTAAGGCTTTCTACCTGATAACCTTTTTTAGCTTTTGTAATCCTGTCTTTTAGCTGAGCCGCGATATAAACAAGGCAGATGACAATTCCTGCGACAAAGCACGTAATGTTGAACCCTTCATTCCTAAAGATATCAGGAAAATAGCAGTCTGCACCGCCCCCGAAAATCTTAATAAATGTTTGTGATTTTAAGGATACTGTCATTCCCTGCAGAACGACATTTGACAGTCCTCTGAACACGAGCATGCCGGACAGTGTCGTAATAAAGGGAGGAATTTTCACAAAAGCAATCCAAAATCCCTGCCAGATACCAATCAAAATACCGGTAATAATCATTGCGATAATTGCCGCGACAACGTTGACGCCCTTATTTTCCATTAAAGTCGCGCCGACTGCGCCGACAAAGCATACAACAGAACCGACGGAGAGGTCGATATTACCGCCCGTTAAAATGCAGAGCAGCATACCGGTCGCGAGTACGAACACATAGGCATTCTGTGCGATCAAATTACTGATATTTTGAGGAAGCAGGATCTTTCCACCTGTTCTCCATGCAAAGAATGCGGTAACCAATACCAATACGATAATCATCGTATATTTTTTAACACCTTCCAATAATTTTGCCTTATCCATAGTTTACGCTCCTTTATTACTTGATTTTACAATATGCGACATAATAACTTCCTGGGAGGCCTCTTCACCGGTCAGCTCACCGACCATTTTTCCCTCGTTCATGACATAAATCCTGTCACACATACCAAGAACCTCCGGCAGCTCGGAAGAAATCATGATAACTGACTTTCCTGCTGCGACGAGATCATTGATAATACAGTAAATCTCATATTTTGCGCCGACATCAATTCCTCTTGTCGGCTCATCTAAAATCAGAATATCCGGATCCGCAAACATCCATTTTGCCAGAAGTACCTTCTGCTGGTTGCCGCCGCTTAAGTTTCCTACATTCTGCTCTACCGTCGGGCATTTTGTCTTCAGCTTATCCTTATACTCGACCGCAACTGCATATTCCTCATCCTTATCGATAATCATATTTTTGCTCACCTTGCCGAGATTTGCGAGCGTTGTGTTAATTTTAATCGGATTTGACAGAATCAGACCATTTCCTTTTCGATCCTCGGTTACATAAGCAAGCTTTTGCTCGATGGCATCCTTTACACTGTGAAGATGTACTTCTCTTCCGTTAATTTTCAAGGTCCCGGTGATGCCCGAGCCGTAGCTCTTACCGAAGATACTCATTGCAAGCTCTGTTCTGCCGGCGCCCATCAAGCCTGAAATTCCAAGGACTTCTCCTCTGCGGACATGGATTGACACATGATCGACAACCCTGCGTTCCGAGTAGATCGGGTGATAAACCGTCCAATCAGAGACTTCCATACTGATTTCCCCGATATTTTTACTTTCTCTTTTTGGAAAACGGTCGGTCAGATCACGGCCTACCATTCCCTTAATGATACGAGCCTCAGAAACATCATCCGTCGCCTTGTCCAGCGTTTCAATCGTTGCGCCGTCACGAAGTACCGTAATTTTATCTGCTACATAAGAAATCTCATTTAGTTTATGAGAAATAATAATCGAAGTCATTCCCTGCTTCTTAAATGCGAGAAGCAAATTCAAAAGTGCTTTGGAATCCTCTTCATTTAAAGAGGATGTGGGCTCATCCAGAATCAAAAGCTTTGCATTTTTCGCAAGAGCTTTTGCTATCTCAACAAGCTGCTGTTTGCCGACACCGATATCCTTGACCAATGTCCTCGAGGACTCTGAAAGTCCCACTACCTTTAACAGCTCATCGGCCTTTCCATATGTTTCCGTCCAGTCAATTGCAGCTGACTTTCCGCGTTCGTTTCCGAGGAACATATTTTCGCCGATCGTCATGTATGGAATCAGTGCCAGCTCCTGATGGATAATAACAATTCCCTTTTCCTCACTGTTCCTGATTTTAGTAAACTTGCAGATTTCTCCGTCGTAAATGATATCTCCGTCATATGTGCCGAAGGGATGGGTGCCGCTCAATACATTCATCAGCGTAGACTTACCGGCGCCGTTTTCTCCGACCAATGCATGGATTTCTCCTTCTTCGACCTGCAGATTCACATTGTCAAGCGCTTTTACACCCGGAAAGGTTTTGGTAATGTTTTTCATCTCCAATAATATTTTTGCCAATTGAATCCCTCCCAATATCTAATCAGATGATTGCTTCAGGCTGAAAGCTTTCTTCAACCTGATACAGGCGGGCAACACACCCGCCTGTATCAAAAACACTTTGTTTTACAGATTACTTTAAGTCTGCTTCTGTGTAATAGCCTGAGTCAATTAACAGTTCTTTGTAGTTGTTGACATCGGCAAATACCGGCTCGCAAAGGTATGTCGGGATGATGCCTGTTCCATTGTCATAAGACTCTGTATCATTGATCGGAGCCTCTCCGCCCTTCATGATCGCATCAACCATTTCTACCGTCTTGGCTGCCAGATCACGTGTATCCTTGAAGATGGACATGGACTGCTTTCCGGCAATCATGTTCTTTACGTTTGCAACATCACAGTCCTGACCTGTAATAACCGGCCATTCGCCTGTATAAGCTGCTTCCAGGGCGTTCTCAACGCCGAGTGCCGTAGAGTCATTGGAGCAAAGAACTGCGTCAAGCTTTGTGCCGTCTGCATAGTAGGAAGCAATGATCGCATCCATTCTGGACTGTGCCGTCTCTGTTGACCAGTTAGCCGTAGCAACCTTTTCAAACTCAACAGAACCTGACTGCACTACGAGCTTGCCGGAATCAACATACTGCTGAAGAACATCCATCGCACCGCCGTAGAAGAATCTTGCATTGTTGTCTCCCGGATCACCCGTGAAGATCTCGATGTTGAACGGACCGTCAGCATTTTTCAGATCCAATGCTTCTTCGATATACTGACCCTGCTTTGTACCGACCATGTAGTTATCAAACGTAGCATAGTAGGAAACCGCATCGGAGTTCATAATCAAACGGTCATAAGCGATAACAGGAATGCTTGCTTCCTTAGCCTGTGCAAGAACTGTTCCGAGTGAATCGCCGTCGATAGAAGCGATAACAAGCAGCTGGCATCCGTTGGAGATCATATTCTCAATCTGGGAAACCTGCGTCTGGATATCATTACTTGAATACTGAAGGTCTACCTCATAGCCTGCTTCTTTCAGTTGTGCCTCCATGTTTGAGCCATCCTGGTTCCAACGCTGTAAATCCTTTGTCGGCATTACAACACCAACAAGTCCGCCGCCGGCAGGTGCTGCTTCCTCTGCAGGTGCTGCTTCTTCCGCAGGAGCCGCTTCCTCTGCAGGTGCTGCTTCTTCGGCTGCCGCTGCGGGTGCTTCTGTGGCAGCTGCGCTTCCGCATCCTATGAGCAGGGATGCAACCATTGCCGCACTGAGTACCGCACTAAGTAATTTTTTCTTCATTCTTAAATCCTCCCTTTTAAAATTATATTACATCTTGCCAGTTACAATGAAACTATATCATGGATAGAGTAGTACAATTTTGTGAACTTCTTGAAATTTTTATGACTTTTTGGATATCATAAAAAAGTGCTAGCATTTTTTTGTAAAAATGACGGCACTTTTCCATTTTATCCTATTCATTTTTCTGAAATATTCATATAAACATCTTCTTTCAGGTGAAAACCGCTGTTGATCACCGCCTCATCCATGTTCTCCTTCGTAACGCGCACGGGCTGCAGCTTCACATAGGGAATCTCATAGGCCCCGTCAAAAAATGTATCTGTGCCTGTCAGCTCTTCCTTCTTCGCTAGCTTTACCGCATATTCCGCCGCAGTCTTTGCCAGTTTCTCCACCGGCTTGTAAACGGTCATGAGCTGCGTTCCCTCCACAATCCGCTGACATGCCTCCAAATCTGCATCCTGTCCGCAGACCGGGAGCTTTCCGGCCAGACGCCGTTCGGAAAGTGCACGAATCACCTCACCCGCAAGGTTGTCATTACCGCACATAATCGCATCGGCATTCTCAATAATCTTCATATTTTCATTCACATATTCATAGGCATCCTCCGCACGCCATGCCTCACAGTGATAGCTGGCGATAATATTACCGTGATAGCCCTCCCGTACCCGGTCGAAGCCTTCCTGCACCATCTCTACGTTATAATCGGTTTCCGGCCCACAGATCATCACAACATTGGCATCACGCCCGGCCTCTGTGTACAGTGCAGCCGCCATCAGGGCGCCTACCTCGGCATTGTCAAAGGAAATAAACAGATTTGCATTGGAATTTCGTGCGACGCGGTCATAGCACATAACAGGGATGCCCGCCTTTCTTGCTTTACCGATCGGATCCTCCAGTTTGTCGGCATCAATCGGCACCACAACGATCACATCCACATCCTTTTCGATGAAATATTCGATCTGTGCGATCTGCTCCGCAACCTCTCCGCTCGCAGTCTGGACATTCACCTCTGCGCCAAGCTCCTTCGCTGTTGAAACGAATACATCCCGATCCCGCTGCCAGCGTTCAATGACAAACGAATCGAAGCTCATGCCGATTTCCAGCTTTTCTTCAGCCTCCTCCACCTTTTCCTCCTTGCTTTCCTCCGGATTCCGGCAGCCTCCCAGGCTAAAGGCGGCGGCAAGCAGCAGCAGTAACCACGTCTTACTTTTCATCCTGTCATCTCCTCCTTAAATTCGGTAGGGGTCACGCCGGCATTCTTTTTGAAAATGCGGCTGAAATAATTCGGATCCGAATAACCGATCTCCGCACAGATTTCCTTCATCGAAAGACCGGAGCCTGCAAGAAGCTGTTTCGCCTTTTCGATGCGGATGCCCGTTAAGTACTCAATGAAATTTTCTCCTGTCTCCTCTTTAAACAGCTTGCTGAAATAGTAGGGACTGATATCAACCTCCCGGGAAACATCATCCAGAGAAATCTCCTTATTATATCGTTCCGTGATATAGGCCTTCGCCTTTTCCACAGAAGAAATGTACTGCTTTTCTTTACTTTGTGCAACATTTCTGCACGCAGTCTGTATCTTTGAAACGAACCAGGTTTTAATCTCATCCAGCGCCGACATCTCTAATATCGAAGGCAGATAATCCTGCCTGGAAAGGAAATGATACATCATTCCGCCCTCTTCATAGGCGAGGTGCTCTGACCACAGCACAAATTCCAGTACCTTCAGCTTGATATCCGTAATATGATCCGCGTATTTTTCCACCATCCAGTCAAAGAAATGATTTGCGGCAACGACCGCTCCGTTTTCATTTCCTTTCTCTGTCATTTCAAACAGTTCCTTTTCCGCCTCGATCGGATAATCCTGCTCATAGCTGACTGTGATCGGAAGGTCCTTCACATGGGAAACGGTGCCGTCCGTATTGCGCAGGGACCGCTGTGCCTCCTTATAAGATTCCATGCATTCGTGCAGCTTGCGCGTAGAGCCGATACCCGCCCGGAATTTCACATCGATATGGCTGTTCAGCTTTTTGATCATGCGGCGCGTTTTTTCGATGACCTCAATTCGCTCGTTATATTCAAGCTGGGCTTTTTCATGAGGCACGAAAATAATAACCCGGTTCGCCATCAGGGATCCGGTAACACAGACAAAAAACTCCTTGACAATTTCCCGCAGCTCCTTGTAATATGATTGCGTCCGCACGCTTGCGCCGACGACATTGGTCAGGTGATTTCCCTCCTGATTCTCCCCGCATTCAAGCACGATCATAAAACCGTAATGCTGCGGGATGCCGAGCAGATTTACAAAGTTATCGATTTCATCCTCATAATTATCCTGGAACAGAATCGTATAAATCATATTATTTTCAATCAGCGGCACGACCGTTTCCAGCTTTTCCTTGATGCGCAGGTCATTGCTGCGCTTTTCCCGTTCACTGTCGATAATGTTCATCGCATGCTTAAGCACCTCGGCGATGCGGCCCTGCTCGACCGGCTTATTCAGATATTCCAGCACGCCAAGATTGATCGCTTCCTTCGCATAATCAAACTTATCATACGCCGACAGCACAATAAAGATCGTGGAAGCATTCGCTTTGCGGATCTCCTTCATCGCATCTATTCCGTTGATGCCCGGCATCTGGATATCCATAATCGCAATGTCAGGGCGGAAGCTTTCCGCCAGTTCAATGACATTCCTGCCTGTCTTTGCATATTCGACCTGGCAGATACCTCCAAAATGCTTCTCAATAATAAATTTCAACGAATCAATCACAATACCTTCATCATCCGCAAGCATGACCTTATACATGGGTTCTCCTTCTATTCTACCGGAATTCTGACAATCACTTCTGTCCCTTTGTTTTCTCCGTCACTTCTGATTAAAAAAATATCCTCCCTGCCGCAAAACAGCCTCAGACGGGAAATCACGTTTGCAAGCCCGATACCGTTTGAATCCTTTGACAAATCAGAGGGGACGATTTCCTGTGCCAGTATTTTTTCCTGCCGCTCTTTGGAAATTCCGATCCCGTTGTCCTTGACGCTGATGCATGCCAGACCGTCCTCCCGATAAAGAGACAGGACAATCAGGCCCTCCCATTCAATGTTGCGGATGCCATAATTGACGCTGTTTTCGACAATCGGCTGCAGGATCATGCTCGGAATACGAATCGTTAACAGCGATTCATCAATTCGCTTTTCAAAATGAATCTCTCCGGAAAAGCGGACATTTAAAATGTAAAGATAGCTGTCAACCAGCTCGATTTCCTCCGCAATCGTCACGTTTTCATTGTTCTTCTTTACGTTGTAGCGGAAAAAATCCGCCATATTCTGTACATATCTGTTCGTTTTGTCGGCACCCTCCAGCATCGCAAGCTGCGCGCCGGCATTCAGCGTATTGAACAAAAAGTGCGGGTTAATCTGGGCCTGCAGATATTTAAGCTGCGCATCCTTTAAATGAGCTGCCATCATCAGCTCCTTTTCCTTCATCGCGCTTTCCATTTCCATCCGCTCCCGGATCTGGTCGATATATTCCCGGATGCTCAGCAGCATTTGGTTAAATGCCTTTGTCACAACACCCACTTCATCGCTCGATTTCACTTCCAGCATATCCACATCCAAGCGGCCTCCCGAAACCTCATCCGCCCGCTTGGAAAGCTGCTTAAGCGGATTCGTAATTGACCGTGTCACCAAAATAATGATCAGAGTATTACAAAATGCCACGACGACAAGAATCGACATACATAAAATCTCCGAATATTTCAGGGAAGAAAGCAGTGTCTCGTAATTGCTCGAATTGCTTTTAAACTGTTCATTATTCAGACTGTAAATATAGGTATTAATATAAGAAAAAAGCTGTGTCGCCTCCTCATGCCCGCTGATATATTTTTCAACATTGCGGCCGCGCTTTGCCTGCACCGTTTCGTTTGTGATTTTAAGATACGTCTCGGACATATTGCGGATGCTCTTCTCCATCAGCTTCATATCGTTGTTTGTCGTGATGACATTCAGTTCCGTAAGCTGTTTGGAATAGGTCTGTCCGCTTTTATAATAAAGCTCCAGTGCATCGGTGCTCTTCGTCTTTAAATAGTCCGTCATACTGTTCTGCACACTGTTGAGTGTCTCCGCCATATCATTCAGACTGACGTTGCTCGCATAAATTTCATCGATTCGGCCGATCATCTGATTTAAGTTGACATAAACATACAGATTGACAACAAATATAAAGATTGACGTCAAAACAAACACAATAATGAGCTTCGTCTGGATCGTGAAGTTTCGGAATTTTTTACTCTTCTTCATCTTCGCCTCCGCTCTTCAGATAATCCTTCACGTTGTCCGCGTTGATCAGGGTAAAGTCCACAGAAAAATAATCACTGACATGCCCCGTATCGAGATATTCATTCAGAGCCTCGACACAATAGCTTCCCATCTGTGTTGTATTGACCGTAATCGTAGCATAGATGGCATTTCTTTCGACGGCACGCAAAATCGTATCGGAGTCATAATAGCCGATGATGATAATCTGTCCGACCTTATTCTGATCCACCACCGTCTGATAAACGCTCGTCGTGTTCAATTCGTTCAGACAGACAATCACATCCGGCTGATATTCCCTGTTCTGAAATATATCACGGATAGATTCCTCCGAACCAAACGCACCGTCATTGCTGATTGCCGCCGTATCCACCTCGACCTGTGATTTGCCGAAGCCTCTTTTTTCAAGCGCCTCCTGGATCGCGGTATAAATAATATTCTGAGAGGTATCCGTCGAATTTTTATCCATGAGGATGAGCACCTGTACCGGTTCCGCCTCTGCAGTGACTGCTCCGTTTTCCTGGTATGCTTCGGCAGCCTCATCCCTTCTGCGTCCCTTCATATCCTCGACAGCACTGATAATCAGTTTTCCGTATTCGCTTCCCAAATTGTAATTGCTGATTCCCACATAGCTTTTACGAGTCGTGCCCATGCAGTCATGCAGAATCGTTACAACCGGTATTCCTTCGGCATCCGCTTTGTTGATCAGGGATGTCGTCTCGTCACTTTCATCTGCCTCCAGAATAATTCCGTCCACATGAGAATCGATTGCGATCCTAAGCAAGTCATTTTTGGAATATTCCATCGAAAGATTCCTGCCCAGACGTTCCACGTAAGCACCGGTCACATCGCCGGTATCCTTCATCTCTTTATAAACGGAATCCCAAAATGTATCATCAATATCCTTCGTGATCAGCACATACTGCCGCTCATATTCATTGTATTGTTCCTCATCCGGCAGGCTGTTTCCCGTAATTTGCTGTCTGAAATAAATCAGACCGATCAAAGTGGCAATCAGCATCACGATTGTCATCGTAACAAGAACAACCGTCAGTATTTTTTCTTTTCTTGAGAATTGATTCCCCGGTTTTTTCATTTTATATAAACCTTTTCCTGATCACAATATAATAACAATGGGTTTGCTTTGGCAAACTCTCGTGCCGAGCGCGGTTGATAAAGTCAACATAAAGGGCTTGAACAGTACTGTTCAAGCCCTTTTATTATAACTCAATTCTTTTAAATAATAAAGAATAACTATTCTGCGTTCACTTCCGCTTCCTCCTCCTGAGCAGCCGGCTCCGGAATACCCTTTGCCTTGCGGAAGATCTTCATAAATTCCTTACCTGTGATGCTTTCGCGCTCCAGCAGATACTCTGCCAACTCGTCCATCAGCGCGCGATTTTCTGTCAGCAGCTTCTTTGCTTCCTCATAAGCTTCCGAAAGAACCTTCATGACTTCTTCGTCCACCTGTGCCGCCGTCATATCACTGCACTCCATGACAGTCCTGCCGCTCAGATATTTATCCTCAACCGATTCCAGCTTCACAAGGCCGAAACGCCTGGACATTCCGTACTGTGTAATCATCGAACGGGCAATTCCCGTAGCCTGCTCAATATCGTTGGAAGCACCTGTCGTCACGGAGTCAAATATAAGCTCCTCCGAAGCGCGCCCCGCCAAAGCGGTAATGATACGCTCCTCCAGCTCTTTCTGGGAACGCAGATGCTTTTCCTCATCAGGCACATACCAGGCATAACCAAGCGCACCCATCGTACGCGGAACAATCGTAATTTTCTGGATCGGATCCGTATTTTTCTGCAAAGCACTTGCAAGCGCGTGTCCGATTTCGTGATAGGAGACAATTTTTCTCTCCTCCAGACTCATGATACGGTCCTTCTTTTCCTTTCCCATCATGACAACCTCGATTGATTCGAGCAAATCCTTTTGATTAACGGACTCTCTGCCATTTTTAACAGCGTTAATCGCTGCCTCATTTACCATATTCGCAAGATCGGAACCGACCGCTCCGGCTGTTGCCAGTGCGATTTCCTCCATATCAATCGTATCATCCAGCAGAACATCCTTGGAGTGGACACGCAGTGTCTCCTTCCTTCCTTTTAAATCCGGCTTATCGACGATGATCCTTCTGTCGAAGCGCCCCGGGCGAAGCAGTGCCTTGTCAAGAATTTCCGGTCTGTTTGTGGCCGCTAAAATCAGCAGTCCCTTGGACGTATCAAAGCCGTCCATTTCAGACAAAAGCTGGTTCAGCGTCTGCTCACGCTCATCATTTCCGCCTCCGAACCTGGAATCACGGCTCTTGCCAATCGCATCAATCTCATCGATAAAAATAATACACGGTGCGTTTTTCTGTGCTTCCTTAAAGAGATCCCTTACACGGGAGGCACCGACGCCCACGTACATTTCTACAAAATCAGAACCTGCCAGAGAGAAAAACGGCACATGTGCCTCTCCTGCCACTGCCTTCGCCAGCAGCGTCTTTCCTGTTCCGGGAGGGCCTACAAGCAGAGCGCCCTTAGGCAGCTTCGCACCGATTTTCACATACTTTCCGGGATTATGAAGGAAATCTACAACCTCCTGCAGCGATTCCTTTGCCTCGTCCTGTCCCGCAACATCCTTAAATGTGATACCTGTTTCCTTCTGCACATAGACCTTTGCATTGCTCTTACCGACGCCCATCATACCGCCGCCTTTTGACATCCGGCGCATGACAAAGCTTAAAACGACCCATACAAGCACAATCGGAATGACATAGGAAACGAGAATGGAAACGATCATAGCGGAGGAATCTGTTTCCTCCTGTTCAAACGTTACGCCCGCATTTAACAGTCTGTCCGGCAGCTCCAGATCATCGACCCGAACAGTGTAATAGGTGATTGTCACATAAGAATTCGGCTGTTCCTTCGGTGTAATTGTAATCTGATCCGAACCTATTTTTACGCTCTCAATCTCACCTGCATCCACTTTTTCAATGAATTCATCATAAGTAATCTTCTGGGTGGAAGCGCTCGACAAAAAGCTTCTCATATAGGAAAGCAGAAGCAGCATAACCAAAGAGACAATCAAAAGAATGAACAGTGTCTGTTTATTCTGAGGCGAATGATTTCCCTTATTATTCTGATTTTTGTCAGAATTATTGTTGTTTTCCATAGTGTTCTCCGTTTTCTATTATTCTCATCATCTGATTCAATGATTATTTTCTTTCTTAATTATAGAGATAGTTTTTGGATAAATCAATATACTCTTTATGAAAAAAACAGCCCATTTCTAAATCCCTTCTAAACTTTTTCTATATAATTCATGTCTAATGGAAGGCCGATTCATAATCATAGGAGGCGGCAAAGCTATACATATTCAACAACGTATCGTAATACGTTCCGCTTGTAAGCTCTTTTTTGCCGTCGCGCATGCACTCATACATATAATAATTGATTGGCTGGTCAAAATGAGAATAATCCCGATAGTTATCCAGGTTCGTGATAATATCGGTATCGTCTTGAAAATAGAAGATACGGACATTCTCATAGGAAAGAAGCTTTTCAAACACGCGGGACAAGGCACAGATTTCCGCGGTCGTATTGCCATGCCGCATGCTGTCGTCCCAAAAAAGAATACTGTAGGGCGAGGAATAACAATAAAACGTCACATCCGGTCTGCTTTCGATATAGGGTGTAATGCTCTCCAAAAAGGCATCGCTGTATGCAAAATAAGTGTCATAGGCCTTTTCCGGCTCCGTTTTTAACAAGCGCTGTGCAAAATAAGAACCGCGCGCGATATATTTGGAAAAATCATAGTCATCCGCCCATACATAGGCTGAATCCGCATTGTAGCCCTCCCGCACATTGTTAATCAAAAATTTCGGCAAATATTCCAGCAGTACGGACTTATTCCACAGATAATAAGCATCGTCCGGATAAAAATGGTTGGAAAGATAGGACGGGATCGTAACCGGATAATCCTGCGGCGGATTCGTCAGCAGGTAGGTATCCAGACTGAACACAATATTTTTCGTTTCCTGCTTTTGCAGTGTTTCCTCAAACAGCAGTGCATAGTCCGAAAAATGAGCTCCCTGCAGAGAAAGCTTGACACAGCGCTCTCCAAAAACACCGTCCTCAAACCAGCCCGCTTCGAAATTTTCGCTCATGGAAGAACCGATTAGAGCCGTATCATAGTCCATGTTACGGGCAGCACCGATCAGGGCCGAGCGTTCATCCGTCTCCACAGGGGCGAGCCCTCCGACCGGCGCATGGTAATGAATGAACGGGTCCACGACAATAACGAGCAATGCCAGAAGAAGCAGAATACCAAACGTGTATGCAATTGTCTTGATCATAAAAGTTTTGTTGTTCATCGTATTCCCTATGATTTCAAAAATTCACATAAATAAACGTAGATACCTCGGAAAGTGACAGCACCGACCAGACAAGCAGCAGTACGGTGACAGCCAAAGTTCCTTTGGAAGGCCGGAAGACGCGTATCCGATCCTGCGTGTTTTTCATGACTGTGCCGGCGAATACGGAAAAGGCGAGTACGGCAAGTACGACAATCAGCCCGGAAGCATACGGTGCATCGCCGGAAGATTGCTGAATCAGCCATTGCAGCAAATTTGCTTCCGCAGGAGTCGAGGCTGCAATCAGCTTGATGTCAACCGGAAAAATTTTGAAAGAAAAAAGCTGTTTAAAAAAAGCATTTGCGGATGCAAGGTCCGGGGCCCTGAAATAAATCCAGGCAAGATTTACAAACAAAAACGTGCCAAGCCATCGCAGAAATACCGGCAGCCTCTGCGTCCATTTTGCGAGAAGCTTACTGAGACAGATGCCGGCTCCGTGGATCATCCCCCAAATCAAAAAGGTATCCGCTGCGCCATGCCAGAGTCCGCTCAGAAAGAAAATCAAAAACATATTGAGATAAGTGCGCAGCCTCCCTTTCCGGTTCCCCCCGAGCGGGAAATAAACGTAGGTACGGAAAAACCGTGTCAGCGTCATATGCCACCGTTTCCAAAACTCCGCAATCGACTTTGCCTTGTAGGGAGAATCAAAGTTGACCGGCAAATCAAGATTCAGCATAAGGCAGATTCCGGAGGCCATATCACAGTAACCGGAAAAATCAAAATATATCTGCATTGTATAAGCCAGCATGACAAGAAACGCGTTAAGGCTTCCAAGCGACGGGATATTGGAAAAGCCCCAATCCGCATAATTCGCAAGCGTATCGGCAAGCAGCACCTTTTTGGCAAGCCCAAAGGAAAAGGAGAGCAGGCCTTTAGAAATCTTCTCATAGTCGGCTTTCTTTCGAAGCGAATCGTTAAACTGGGGAATCAGCTCCGTCGACAGTGTGATCGGTCCGACTGTAATTTTAGGAAAAAACGAGACAAAGAGCGCATAATCGAGAAGGCGGTACCTGATCGAAGAATCCCGGTAGCTGTCGATGAGATAGGCGATCTGCTGGAATGTAAAAAAACTGACTCCGAGCGGCAGAAGCAGGCTCACAAATGTAAATTCCGTACCGAATAATCTGTTGGAAACAACCTCAAAAAATATAAGATATTTAAAATAAAACAGGGAAAGCAAATTGAAAAGGAGACCTGTAATCAACGCGCCCTTTTTGACAGCAGGAGTGCGGTCCTCACGAAATAAAAGCATAACAAGCGCATAATTGAACAGAATGCTCATAAGCAGCACCGGCAGCATTTTTATGTTCTGATAACCATAAAACCACAATGACATGCACAGTAAAAAAACCTTTGCAATGTCAAAGTGGTTCGTTTTGTTAATCATATGATAACCCGCCACTGCAAGCGGCAAAAACACAAGCACAAACAAATAAGAATTAAAAACCATAAGCGTACCCTGCACACCTTTATTTTTTGGCTTTTAATGCGGCTTCAATAAATCCTTTGAACAGAGGGTGCGGCCTGTTCGGTCTGGACTTCAGTTCAGGATGCCCCTGTGTAGCAAGGAAAAACGGGTGTTCAAGCAATTCACACATTTCGACGATACGTTTGTCCGGAGAAGTTCCGGATAAAAGCATGCCGTGAGACGTCAGATCCTCCCGATATTCGTTGTTTACCTCATACCGATGACGATGACGTTCATGAATCGTTTCCTGTCCGTAAAGCGCATAAGCCTTTGAATCTTTATCAAGAACACAAGGATAGGAGCCGAGTCTCAGCGTGCCTCCGATATCCTCAATCCCGTTCTGATCCGGCATCAGTGCGATGACCGGATGTGTTGTTGCCGGATTCAGCTCGATGCTGTGCGCATCGGAATAACCGATGACATTTCTGGCAAACTCCACGATTGAAAGCTGCATCCCCAAACAAAGCCCGAGAAACGAAATCCTGTGTTCTCTGGCATACGTGATCGAAAGGATCATACCATCCGTCCCGCGATCGCCAAAGCCGCCCGGCACAATAATACCGTCCGCTCCAAAAAGCTGTGAATCCACATTTTCGGGAGTGATACTGCCTGAATCAATCCAGTTAATATGCACGACCGCATGCTGGTTAATGCCGCCATGTTTCAGCGCCTCCGCAACACTGATATAAGCGTCGTGAAGCTGAATATATTTTCCGACCAGAGCAATCGTCACTTCAGTCGTGGGGGATTTCAAATTGTTGACCATCGCCTGCCATTCAGTCAGATCCGGTTCCGGACACGCAAGCCTTAAGCACTCACAGGCTACCTGCGCAAGCCGTTCCTGCTCCATCGCAAGCGGTGCTTCATATAAATATTCCACATCCAGATTTTGCAGCACATGATTGGAAGGAACATTGCAAAACAGCGCAATTTTATCCTTGATCTGCTTATCGAGCGAATATTCGCTGCGGCAGACAATGATGTCCGGCTGAATACCCATCCCCTGCAGCTCCTTGACGCTCGCCTGTGTCGGTTTCGTTTTCATTTCCTGCGAAGCCCTGAGATAAGGGATTAAGGTTACATGAATTAAAATCGCATTCTCTCTTCCGACATTGTGCTGGAATTGGCGGATTGCCTCTAAAAACGGCTGGCTTTCAATATCGCCGACGGTACCTCCTACCTCGATGATGGCAATATGCATGTCCTCATCCGTTGTATTGCGATAAAAACGGCTCTTAATTTCATTTGTGATGTGAGGAATCACCTGAACGGTGCCGCCGCCGAAATCCCCCCGCCGTTCCTTATGAAGAACCGACCAGTATATTTTACCGGTCGTTACGTTGGAATTTTTATCAAGATTCTCGTCGATAAATCTCTCATAATGCCCAAGGTCCAAATCCGTTTCAGTACCGTCCTCCGTGACAAAAACCTCACCGTGCTGGATCGGATTCATCGTTCCCGGATCAATGTTGATATAAGGATCAAATTTTTGCATGGTTACCTTATAACCACGGGCTTTCAAGAGCCTTCCAAGCGACGCGGCCGTGATTCCCTTACCCAATCCGGATACGACACCGCCTGTGACAAAAACATATTTTACTGACATTAAAACCTCCACAACTGCGCCTGAGGGCGCAAAAATTTATTCGGTACGCCCTTGCACCGTGTTAGCCTTTTCTTATGACCTTCCTATTATAGTAGATCGGCGTACAAAAATCCAGTAGTTGTATAAAAAAATCTGGCTGAACTGTAACGCTGCTGTTACCACAGCACATCCGGATAGATACCTGACTCCTTTAAACTCCTGATGGATGCCTGCACAAAAGGCTTATCCTCCTGATAGGTCACTCCAAACCAGCGATCTTTGGAATTAAGCACCCGAACCGTCGCCTTTTTGGCCTTCAGCAGTTCATCCACGACAAAGGGCAGATAGCATTCCGCCTTCAGCGGATTCCCCGGAACTTCACGCTCAAAAAACTGCGCGAAGGATAATTCGGCTTCCCGCAAAAAGCTCTTTGTAAAGCCCCACATATTCATGGAAACGATGCTGTACGGGGAAATATCGGTATAATGCACTCCATCCACCGTATAGGCGGCACCCTGGGTCGTTTTTACAATTTTCGTCCGCTCAATGATATCCGTCAGGTAGCCTTCTTCATTTTTTGTGCAGATGCCTCTTGAAACGGAACCATTTTCCGTCAGCGTATTTCCAAGTGCATAACCCACCATCGCATAGCGATGCTTTTCCTCATCCTCGTCAGCCAAAAGATAATCATAAATGACCTGAAAAGCTTCCCTTCCGTAAAAATCATCCGCATTGATAACCGCAAACGGACCGTCCACAACACCCTTGCAACTCAGGATCGCATGGGCTGTCCCCCATGGCTTGATCCGTCCCTTTGGCACTGAAAGGCCCGCAGGAATGTTGGTCAGCTCCTGATAAACATATTCTACCTGAATATGGTGTTTCACATTGTCGCCGATACAGCTTCTGAAATCCTGCTCATTTTCTTTTTTTATAATAAAAATGACCTTTTCAAAACCTGCTCTGACCGCGTCATAAATGGAAAAGTCGATAATCTTGTTTCCCTGCCCATCTACCGGATCGATTTGCTTTAACCCCCCGTAGCGGCTTCCCATGCCTGCTGCCATAATGACAAGTACCGGCTTGTTCATCGTTCTTACCTCCAGCTAATCTTTTAATACAGCTTCTTTCCTTTTTTGATCGGCTCACTCGTCAAATCCACGCCGAGCCTCTTGAATATTTTTATATCCACCTCCGAAAGCATAACGGAAGTGTGTACCTGGCAGCCCTTCAGCTTGGGAAGCTGTTCCAGCGCAATTCTTGCATTCCTGTCCGTCAGTGCGGAAATGGATAAGGCAATCAGTATTTCGTCCGTATGCAGCCTTGGGTTTTTTCCGCCGAGATACTTGACCTTCAGTTCCTGAATCGGCTCGATTGCCTCGGGGGAAATCAAATGTGTGTCATGCTCCACACCACCGAGATATTTAAGTGCATTCAGCAATAAAGCCGCCGATGCACCAAGCAAATCCGTCGTCTTGGAGGTGATAATCATACCGTCCGAAAGCTCCACAGCCGCTGTCGGCATGTTAAGCACCTCCGCCCGCTTTTTCGCCGCAACCGTCACCTTACGGTCATCTGTGGTGATCTTCGCCTGCTTCATCAGAACTTCAATTTTATATACCTCATTTTCTTCCGCTTCCTCATCGACAACCCGGTTCAGCGTTGTATAATAGCGGCGTATAATTTCCATTTTAGAGGCATCACAGCATACTTCATCATCGACAATACAGGCACCGACCATATTTACTCCCATATCCGTCGGCGATTTGTAAGGATTCTCTCCGTAAATACCCTCAAAGATCGCGTTCAGCACAGGAAAGATCTCTATATCGCGGTTATAATTGACCGTCGTCTCCCCATATGCCTCCAAATGAAACGGATCGATCATGTTCACGTCGTTCAAATCCGCGGTCGCCGCCTCATATGCCAAATTAATCGGATGCTTTAACGGAATGTTCCAGATAGGAAATGTCTCAAACTTCGCATAGCCGGCCTTTATGCCGCGCTTATTATCGTGATAGAGCTGAGAAAGACAGGTTGCCATCTTGCCGCTTCCCGGACCCGGCGCCGTAACAACGACGAGAGGCCTCGTAGTTTCAATATATTCATTTCTTCCGAATCCGTCATCACTGACAATCAAAGGAATGTTGGAAGGATAACCATCGATCGCATAGTGCAGATATATTCTGACGTTTCTTTTTTGCAGCTTGCTCTTAAATGCGGCCGCCGACCGCTGACCCGCATAATGGGTCAGGACAACACTGCCCACATACAGCCCTTTATTTTCAAATTCCTGCATCAGGCGCTGCACATCCTCATCATAAGTGATACCCAGATCATCGCGCACTTTATTCTTTTCAATATCCGCCGCACTGATCACAATCACAATTTCCGCCTGATCCGCAAGCTGCATCAGCATTTTCAGCTTACTGTCCGGTGCAAAGCCCGGCAGCACCCTCGATGCATGATAGTCGTCAAACAGCTTGCCGCCGAATTCCAGATACAGCTTATTGTCAAACTTTCCGATCCTTTCCCTGATATGCTCCGACTGTGTCCTTAAATACTTCTCGTTATCAAATCCTGTCTTCATCTTATCTTCCGCCCGTTCATAAAAGTAGAGAATTTTATAGGATATCTTTCCCTATATAATGATAAAAAATATTCGGTATGGGAACTGCCCATTCCCATACCGAATATTATTCTACCATACTTCACAGTGTTATTCCATTGTTAAATCATTTCAAATTATCTGATTTCAATCAGCTTGCGCTCCTCAACTTTGGGAACTGCTTCCTTTTTCGGAATACTCAGCTTCAAAATACCATTTTCGAAGCCGGCGCTGATATCCTCCTGCGTAACATTCTCGCCGACATAAAAGCTCCTCGAGCATTCGCCCGTATAACGCTCCCTGCGGATAAATTCACCCTTCTTGTTCTTCTCCTCGTTACTCTCGCTGCGGGATGCAGTAATCGTTAAGTATCCGTCCTTGAGCTCCGCCTGGATGTCTTCTTTCCGGAAGCCCGGCAGCTCCAGATCCACTTGAAAGCGATCCTCAAACTCCTGTACATCCGCGCTCATGCCGATGGCCTTCTTTCCCCTTTGCCCATATCCGAATGGTGCGAAGACCATGTCATTGAAAAAATCATCCACAAAATTGTCCCTGAAAATACTTGGTGCTAACATCAGTCATTCCTCCTTCGACCTAATTAAATAATTCGCCATGAATTACAACGTAATCCATGATACTATCGTTCCCAGCTCCGCATTGGTTTATGAATGCTTTGCTGCTGCAAAACCAAACTCTCTTGTTTGTTTTGTTATATAATATATATCACACATTGTTAGCACTGTCAACCGTCGAGTGCTAATTCTGTATAAATAATTTATAAAATCCCTCTAAATTATTTTTCATAAATTATTTTGAGACTGATTATCCATCACTGCTGCTCTAAGTTCATGGTTTTCTGATAAACGGCTCTTTCCGGCTGCATTTTATAATTTGTTCCTTTGCATTCTACAAAATCATCCCATTTCAGAAGATAAACGGTGATTTCGGATACATCTCTTCCGTATGTCGAAAATATTTCCGCATTGTCTCCATGAAAATCCAGCGGTTCTCCATTTGCATCCCACATTGTAACGATATAATCTGATCCTTCGGTCTGTTCCGGCAAAATTGGAACTGCATAGATTTCATATCTTGTTTTAACAATTTTTTCGATTCCGTATCCATCCTGGTTTGTATCCTGAACAGGAATATCTATTTCTGCATCACCAGCTTCATTCTGATTGATCGGTATTGTAAATTTCCACTCCCCTGCATAGATCACCTTATCATTCTCAAGATAGGTGACTGTTTCCCCGGAATCCCCAAGCTCACCGGTCTTAAAATCCCCGGTCGTCAAATCCTGTGATACCTCAAGGATGGTGAGGTCCCCTGATGTGTAGGAGGAAACATCTTCCAGCTCAAGCTTTAAGGCACCGACAAATGTATGTTTATCAACATATTTCCCATCCATTCGATATGCAGGCATATTACCGGTGCTCTCCGAGAATTCAGCAAGCGTGCCGTCGCTTCTTTTCATAGCTGCAAGACACCTCAGATATAATAAATCAGTTGAAAGTAAATCATCCGGAAAGTCATGGTCATTTGTTATTTGTACCGATAAATAAATTGCATTGCTGTCATACGATACTTCAGATAATGTAATTTCTAATTCTCCGTCTTTTACAGAATACGGTTTTTCTCCGCCGTTATCGGATATTCCTTCCGGTTTTTCCCGGAGTTCGGCACCCTCGCTGTCTTCCTTTAAATCGACCGCATGTTCACTATATTCACCCGGATAAGATACCTGTGATTCAATAAGGCTGAAAATTTTTCCTATCACCGGAATTTTCGCTGCAAGCACCGGATTACTTACTCCAATCAATGCTGTGACAGCCAACAGGATTGCCGCCGCAATACCTGCCTTTGATAAATGAGAGAAACCGTGCCGTTTTGATTTTGAATTCCGAATGATATCATAGGTCTCCCCGATTCGCTCCTCAACACATCCGGATTGACTTACTTCCTTCTCACATGCAGCCTTTAAGAGATCCTCTAAATTTGTGTGATTATGATTCACCATTACATTTCCTCCTCTCTTAATTGTTTTCTCAGCGACTCTTTTCCACGATGAATACGGCTGCGGACTGTTGCTTCTTTCATTGACAGGATGCCCGCAATATCCTTCGTTGTATATTCTTCACCGTAGTACAATTGAAAGATAATTTGATCCTTCGGATTCAAAAATGACAAAATGGTCCTAAAATTATTTTCCGAAAGATAATCCTCATCATATCCCTTTTCTGCAGCCGCTGTTTCCGATACATATTTTTTCCTCGTATTGTAGATTTCCGTACAGTTATTAATTAAGATTCTTAACAACCAGGTTTTAAAGTATTTGTTTTTTCTCAGTTCCTGCAAATGCTCGTATGCATCTAAAATTGTCTGCTGCATCACATCCGCAACGTCTTCATTATTAGAAAAAAAGGGGTATGCTATTTTCAGCATGGAACTCTTATTTATCTCCATAAGCTGAATGAAGCTCTCCTTATCTCCGCGTTTTGCACGCTTAACCAACAATTCCATCGTTCAGTTCCTTTCTTTTGTTTCATCGGCCGATTTATTTACACTTATTAGATAAAAAAAGCATTTCTTTTGTTGCACTCATTGTTTGTTTTTTGAATAATTAAAAAACAAACTAAAAAATGATAAAGCATACTCTCAGTATCTGCTCTATCATTCCTTACGATTATTACTTATGAAGCGTGCCGATTTATTTGCGAAAAGCCTGTATATGCTTTTGAATACGAATTTTTTCGTCTTTATTATAATAAGAAGTAATAATAAGTTCATTGCCTGTTTCTATTATTTGAAAGGAAGAGGCGTCTTCCTGCTCCGGTGTATGAAAAGCACACCCATTTATTAAGACCGTGCCGTTTACTGTATTGATTCCAATTTCCCTTACATGCGTATGACCATATAATACAACCTCATAAGACCTTATGATAGAATCTATCCTTTCCCTGTCCTGAAAAACCTCCGGCTGATGATGCATACCAAGAATTTTGATTTTTCTCATCTCAGACTGTTCCTTGCGGCAGATCCTGTCTTTTTCTAAAAGAACAGCTCTATCCGGCTCCTTAAGCGTACATCGGGTACATGAATTAATCAGTGTAAACAGCAATTCCTCATCCTGATTGATCTGATTTCTTCCCAAAAGACTATTAAGAAACCTATGATAATGCGCAAACCGGCCAGGAACTTTTTCGCTGTCGCCATCATGATTCCCTGGGCAGATATGCACGTGACCGGGCGAAAGCTTTAATACCTCCTCAGCTAAATGTCCGAGTAATGCTCCCGCCTCCTGATATTCTTCTACGGAACCCGTGCAGGTAATGTCCCCCGTAATTACTAAAAAGCTGATTCTTTCTGCAATTTGCTCCGCAAGCAGAAACTGTTCCATTTCCGAAAAATAATTTCGGAGCTTTTGTTTTTCCTTCTCATTTATATGAATATCAGTTAAAAATAAAATCGTATCAGACGTCTGCATATGCGTAGACTCCCCATTCCGGTAAATATAATGTAATTTCCCTTTCATCTGTCAATTCTTTTTCCGAATCCGCAAAGATTTCCTGCCCCTCTATATCAATCAAATACCGGTAATAACTGCCGGAATACATACAGCCCTTCAGTTTCCCACAAATCCGTATTTTGCTGTTTGGCTGCGGGTCAAACGTCAATTCATTTGCACGAATAATAATTTTAGCTTTTTTTCCCGTAATAGCGGTCCTATCAACAATAATCTGCTCCCCCAGCAGGATTTTCCCGTCTTCCACTTTGGCCCAAAGCGCGTTGGAATGACCCAGAAATTCAGCAACAAAACTACTTTGAGGCCGCCTGTATACTTCCTTTGGAGTTCCTTTTTGAGCGATAATTCCCTGATTCATCACGACCACTTGATCTGACATGCTCATTGCCTCCTCTTGGTCATGGGTTACATAAACCGCGGTAACGCCCAGTTTCTTCTGAATATCTCGTATTTCAATACGCAGCCTTTGCCTGACCTTTGCATCCAAATTCGAAAGCGGCTCGTCCATTAATAAAATTGTCGGTTCCACAACAAGTGCCCTGGCAAGTGCAATTCTCTGCTGCTGTCCTCCCGAAAGCTCGGCCGGCTTCCTTTTTTTTACGCAGGACTTATCAATTTCTATAACATCCAGTATGCTGCCGACACGTTCTTCAATTTCCTGCTTTGACATTTTTTTCAGCTTCAGTCCATAGGCTATGTTTTCAAAAATTGTCATATGCGGCCAGAGTGCATAATTCTGAAATACCATTGCCGTTTTGCGTTTTTGGATTTCCAGTCTTGTAATATCCCTTCCGTCTACAAAGATCTGTCCCTCATCCGGTGCCAGAAAGCCGGCCAGAATATTTAACATGGTAGTCTTCCCGCATCCGCTTGGCCCGACAAGAGAAGTGAAGGTTCCCGGCTGCAGCGTGAAGCTTACCTTGTCCAGCGCCTTTTTTCCCTTTTCATATGATACCGATATATCCTTAATGTCTATCATTTTTATATTCTCCATTTCCTCGCTGTTCTCATTATGCCTTGCCGACACCGGCAAGATGCTCCGCCTTTAAAAATTGATCCAATACAAGCAGCATCAAGATTCCCGGAGCCGCCAACAAGATAGAAGCCACCGATGATATTTGCATTTCATATCCGTTTGCCGTATTGTACATAAAAACGGATAATGTCTTGATAAACGGCGCTCCGATCAGTAAAGAGCCTGTAAATTCATCCAGAGAATTGAGAAATACAAGAATCGCAGAGGCCGCAATCCCGGGCAATGCCTGCGGTATCGTAATCTCAAAAAACGCTCTGAGAGGACTGCACCCAAGATTACAGGCTGCCAGCTCGAGATTCACCGGAATGCTTTGAAACACAGATACCATGATCCATAGCGCATACAATAATCCGATTGTCACATGTACAAGAATCACCCCCTGATAGGTCCCGATCAAATCCCAACGGTAAAAATCAGTCATCAGGCTTACAAAAACCGGAAGCTGGGGAAATGCCTGCGGCAGCATAAATAACAGCATAATCAAAGACTTCGCAGGAAATTTTCTGCGCGCCATATAATAAGCGAACGGAATTGTAATAAGCATACAGATTACTGTAGTGGCTCCTGCTACTATAAACGAGCTTTTCAATGATTTTAATATGGATAAGTCCCCTATCTTTTTCCAGTAAAGGAGCCCCCAATCCTGCGGAAGCATTGCCGGCCAATACCATTTTTCTGCAAAGGACCATATGATAAGAGAAGAGATCGGTCCAAAAATTACAAAAATTCCGAGAACACCCAAAATTAATTTTCCGGCTTTTATTTTATTCACTGTCCACTACCTTTCTGACATAATACCAGGCTGCCCCAAATGATAACACAAATGAAATGATTCCCAGCGCATTTGCGGTTGGCATATCATTTTGGTAAGTAATGCGATAATATAAATCCACCATCAGCATTTTGGGTCCATCTCCGTTTCCCATCATCATCGGTATCGAGAAGGAACCCAGCATGGAGGTAAAGATAATAATTCCGCTGACAAGAATGGAAGATTTACTCATAGGAACAAGCACATCCTTTATCAGGCGAAAAAATCCGGCTCCGGCATTTTGAGCGGCCTGCAAATAAGAATCCCCCACTATTTGAAACGGGGCCATAATGAGCAATAGTGCAAAAGCAATGTTTTTCCATGTCAGCGCAATAATGATGCCCGCGGAGCTGTACGCCAGAGACGGCGGATTCTCCATATCGATCAAGCCCAAAATACTTAAAAAAGAATTCAGCGTCCCATGCGGAGCCAGAAAAGTACGCATTGCATGACCTACGACGACATACGGTATAAAAAGCGGGATTTTAAAAAGAAATTCAATCCAGCGGGACTTATAAAGCCGCAGAAAGGAACCCAGCAGAATCGCCAGTAACAGCGTAAAAAACAATGCCGCGGCCGAGATAACTACCGTATAAACAATATCGCCCAGATAAAAATCCAACGCCTTCTCAAATCCCTTGAAGGACAGCCTGCCTTCCTGAATCAATCCCGCGGCAATCACGCGAAAAAAAGGGAAAATGAAGACGACCGATAAAAGAATTACCGATGGTGCTATCAGCACCAACGGTAATAAACGAGAAAATACCTTTTTGCTATCTGGCATTTTCATATGCTTCCATCATATCATTTTTATATTCATTTAACGGCAGAGGAGTCCCGTACTGACTTAAAATATCGGCTGTGATATCTTTAAACAGGCTGTTTTTTGCTTCCTCGGAGCATAATGGAAAGACTGCGTTTGCATCAATTCCCGGATACCAGTTAAACTGATCCACAACAACCTTTGCCTGTACCGAGGGAGAACCGAGCAGCTCTGCAAACTTAACAGCGGCTTCTTTATTTGCGGCATTTGCGGGAACCACAATGTACATCGGCTGACCGGGCATTCCCGGAGCAGGAATTGTCAGCTTTACATCCGGACTCATCCGCCCTTCTGCCTGCATTGTATAAAACATATCTACCCAGACCGGACCCATGGAGATCTCTCCGCGGTTCAGCATATCAAGTGTTCCCTGATTTCCGTTTGTAATGGTGCAGGGCAGACTTTTTAAATCGGACATGATAGCCGGCCAATCCGTTTCTATGCTATTGTCATACGGTCCGTTCAAAATCTGTTCGGCATTTCCCGATTCATTGCAAAGATATGCGGCTACAAAGGATACGCCCGCCATACCGCCTGTCACTCCGTTATAGCCGAATTTATCCGGATGCTCACTGATCCATGCTTTTAATTCTTCCATACTCGCCGGAACAGACTGAACCTCCACGGAATTATATGCAATCGCAGTCTGGCTGGAAAACAAAGGAATTACATAGCCTTCCACATTCGTTCCAAGTGCGTTTTTTGCACCGTCAGAAGTTAAATATTCACCTACATTTGTCAATCCGACATATTGATCTAAAAGTCCTTCCTCTATCATCTGTGCCATAATCCCCTGATGTACGATCGCAACGTCAATGTCTCCGTTCTCTTTTCCGGCATCCTTCTGGGCCTTCAGCTTGTCATATATTTTCTTTGATCCGTCATCTCCGGGACCGGCACCTGTTACATTCAGCTTCATTCCCGGATACGTTTCATCTACGATCGGAGCCACATAATTATTTTGGAGTTCTTCCATATTGGTATCTCCTGCGGTCATCACATTTAACGTAATACCCGAAAAATCAGTTTGCTGCTGTGATTCTTCTGTAATCTCGCTGACTGTTGTGTCGGCCTCATTCATCGCCGTCTGTCCGCAGCCGGTCAGCATACCGATAGCCATTGTCATTACCGTCAATACCGCAAATATTTTTTTTGCTTTCATTGTTATATTCCTTTCCTGATCAGCATTTATGATTTTTATTTTATAATGCGTTTCCTTTTTTGCGGGAAGGCTCATCTGCGCTCCCTCCTCATCTTAAGAGCAACCATATCAGTCCTGATATAATCATAGGATAACAGCACCGGCCTGTCTTGTTTTTCAAAATGCATCTGTTCCAAAAGAACAAGCGGTCCTGACAGATAAAGCTCCGCCTCACGGTCCCATTTATTTGTCCGATCGATTCCTTTAATCACCGCCTGGGAATATTCGGCATAGATCCCGCACTCCCGTTCCAATATTTCAAAGATGCTGCCCTGCAGCCCGGAATCAAATATCGCCCCCACCAGCTTTTGAGAGAAAATATTATAGGAAAATACTACCGGCTCTTTATCGGCTGTCCGCTCCCTGTTTACAATAACAACCTTTTCTCCCCGTTTAAGCTGCATACGCCGCCTTAAATTTTCATCCGGCAGCACATGCCCGGCACCGTAAAAATTACTTCCTGTCGCATATCCGGCTTCCTGAATCATCTTACCGACCGAATCAAGATATACCAGCGGATTTTCCATGGCTCTTTTATTTTCTGTAACATAAGTTCCGGAACCATGCCGTTTCTCTACCATACCCTTTTGCTGTAAAATATTTAATGTCTCCCTTATCGTAGAGCGCCCTGCGCAATACACTTTTGCAAGTTCCAATTCCCCCGGTATTTTTTGACCGATCGGCCACTCCTCATTTCGTATTTTATTTTCCAGGAGCTCCGCAATCTGCTCATATCGGCACTGAATCATGTTTACTCCTTTGGCCATCATGCATTATGGCCCGACACTTGCTGCGTCAAAAGTTGTCTGACATCTTTTATGCCTTCATTGTATCAACAGCAGGTAAAATCTATTACCAGTGTAAAATAAACTTTTTGTAAAATGCCCATATCCTCCTTTTTCCAGGGTACTTTAAAAAGACCTTACTGCTAAGGCCTTCAAGCATCACAATCTATTAAAGTATGGAATTCTGTCAGATTAATTATGACAGGAACGTGAAAAACAGATCTGATTATTGAAAAGAATTGCAGTCATTCTTCCGGTTCCTCAGCAGAAGAATCAAATGCAACTTCGGCAAATTTTGCAAATATACTTTTCGGAGGAATGGCGATTCCGCGTTTTTCATCACCAAGTACGATAATCGTGTCGCCGGGATGAATATCAAAAAGATCCCTCGCCTCCTTCGGAATGACAAACTGTCCTTTTTCTCCGATTTTAACTGTCCAGGCATATTTTCCCTTCGGTGCCTTTTTGTTCATGAAAATTCCTCCCTTTGCACTTTTACAGAGTTTCAACTTTTATTTTATTTTGTTTTGTAACTGTTGTCAATCCGCATATGCGCTCCGGTGTGCGCTCCGGGTTTGTTTGCAACAGGACGTGTTTTCGAGTATAATTAAAAAAGCTAAATAGAACGGAAAGGTTATTTCTTATGCCAAAGCTGCGTGATCTGATATCTATTACTCTATTCCTAATCCTCATACTGCTGCTGTGGTCGGGGCTTTCTTTGCTACCGGTCCCCGGACAGGTACAGCTGCCGGAGAATATACAGGGCGGCTATGATCTTATCGGCAGCGATTTCAAAAATACCGTCTATACCATCGCCCCTGTTTGGGACAGCTGGCCGGATAAGCTGTATGCACCCGGGGACTTGGTCGGCGCAGAAGCGCCTGTGCCGCACGAAAGTCTGGATTATAAACAGACAGAATATGCAACCCACCGTCTGCGCATAAGTCTTTCGCCGGGCGTGATCTATGGCTTGTCCTATTATTCTTCAGACTACTCCATGCGTCTGTATATTGACGGCATTGAGGCGGCAAGTGCAGGCTCCCCCGGCACTTCGCGCGAGGAAACGCAGCCGCTCGTACACAAGCTCGTCACCTATTTTTCTCCGCAAAGCGAAACGGTGGAATTAGTAGTACAGGCAGCCAATTTTGTACACGGGGAAGGCAGCCGGGCTCCAACGCTCACGATCGGAAGTGCGGACAGCATCGCCCGGTACGAGCGCAATGCCGATTTGAAGGTCGGCCTTGTCTTCGGATGCCTGATGACAGCCTGCCTCCATTATCTGGTTATTTTTCTGCTGAACCGGAAGCAAGTCTCTTCGCTGGTGTTCTCCGCTCTCTGCCTGTTGCTGGCGCTTTCCTCCGGAGATTTTCTTGCCCGGCTGTTCCCTGTATACAGCTGGCAGTTTTCCATTCGCTTGGAATATCTGCTTTATGTACTTGCCGCCGCCATGCTGACCCTGCTGGTACGCATTATTTTTCCAAAGGCACTGCATCCGTGGGGCGTTCGAATTTATCTTATTTTATGCGGCGGGGATATCATTCTGATTTTGCTTACCGATTCGGTGTTTTTTACCGGACAGCGCATCTGGTTTCAAGCGATTTCCATTGCAATGATCCTATATGGCGTTGCCTGCCTTGCCTTTACGCTTAAAGAAAAGAAAATCAAGAATATTTTGGCATTCCTCGGTATTTTATTATTCTCCCTGTTTATCGTTGCGGATATTCTGCTGCGGTACGATGTTCAGGCTGTCAGCTTTTTTGCCGGAAAAACCTTTAATGCCGCAGGCGGAATGGTACTGTTTATCTTCTGCTATGCGGTCGTGCTGTCTATCGAACAGTCGGAAATCAATACAAGACTGGAAGAATCCCGCACGGCACTAGCTGCCGCCGAGAAGCGCTACTATGAGTTGGAAAAGAAGCGTGTCGATGACCAAAATCCTCCCGCCAGGCTTTCTGATTTCGGACTGACCAGGCGCGAAACAGAAGTTACTTTATTACTGCTGGACGGAAAAAGCCGGGATGAAATTGCCGCTTTGCTCTGCATCAGCATGGGAACCGTAAACACACACTGTTCCAATATCTACCGCAAGGCGGGAGTGGGCAATGTTGCCGATCTGCTTCGGCAGTTACAGTCCGGCGAAGCATAAAAATAGATGATTTTTATGAAAAATCATTGGTACAAATGATAGAGGCCTTTGCACCGCTGCCGGACGAGGTGGCAATACAAAGCACACAGGTGAATGCCGGAGTTGCTTCGTGGACGGCAAGTCCGGAATACAATCCGGATACTGCCGGCAGCTATATTTTTACACCTACATTACGTCTGAAAAAGCTGGAGACAAGGTCATAACGGCCCCAAAAATGAGTGAACCTCCTAAGAAGCATACGGCAGACAGTACGGAGAGCACGGAACCTACGGCGCAGAACACTGCCGGAGATTCTGTACTTTTTCAGACAGACAGTGACAGCAAGGTCCCTTGGTATGCACTGCTTGGGCTTACCGCCTTATGCGGAATCGGAATACCGCTGGTATGGAAAAAGTATAGAACAAAATAAAAAAAGTGTCTTTTCTCTCATGAACGAGGGAAAAGACACTTTTTATATGCTTCCGTATGATCTATTCTTTCTGCCGCTTCGGCAGCTTCAGCTTAAAGGTGCCTCCGTTCATTTTTGTGCTCAGAATCAATACGATCAGCAGTAAGCCGCCCCAAATCAGACTTGCGTAATAGGAGTTTAACTGTGAGAACATATTGACACCCGATGCGATGATCTGGACTGCAACGACGGAAAGCAGCACATTAAAAATCTTACCCATTCCGCCGTCCGGCAATACACCCGCCAGCACCAGAATTAAGATGACCCGCATCACGTAGGAGGAGCCGTAGTCGGCCTTCGCGGAATTCATCGTGGATACCATCAGCATACAGCCCAGACAGCTGATCACATCGCAGAGAACAAAAGTTCCGATAATCATTGCTTTTGTATTAATAGCAGAAAATTTTGCCGCCTTCACATTTGTTCCGACCATATACAGCTTTTTGCCATACGTCGTACATTTGAGCAGGAACGCGGAAATTGCAAACACAATCAGAAAAACCAACAGCGGAACCGGGAAAAATCCAAAAAGCATCTTATGTCCGATCTCCGTATAGATCGCAGGAACTCCGGTCACTGCATAGCCCTGTGTCAAAGCCGTAGATAATCCAAGCCAGACAAGCTGCATTGCGATGGTGGCCATTACCGGGGGAATATTCAGATACGCAATTAATGCACCATTTATGACTCCTCCGACAGCTCCGATTAATATGACGATCAAAAAAGCCGTTGCTATAACTCCACCGATCTGTCCGTTTGACATCCCCTCCGTCACATGGCTTGCCATATACCTGACTGCCATAATACATGCAAAATCACCTAATGCCACAAATGACATGTCAATATTTCCGATAATAAAGCAGAACATCACGCCGAGGGCCATCAAGCCATACTCCGGAAACTGCATGGCAATTCCTTTCCATGTTCCTACGGACCAGAGGGTTGCGCCCTTTGTCACTGTAAAAAACATCAGAAGGATTGACATCAATCCCAGAAGCATCGTTGTATATCGGTTTTTACTTGTATACTCTTTTAATTTTGCTGACATTGTATGCTCCTCCTTCTTATTTATTACGGCGTTTCGCCTGAATCGCAGATACTGTAATACCGATCAGAATTACCAGTCCGTTAAAGAAATCCTGCCAGTAGGTATCAATTCCAATCAGCAGCATACTGTTTGAAACAACGGTGATAATCGCAACCGCGCATAACGTTCCAAATACAGAGCCTTCTCCTCCAAAAATACTTGCGCCGCCGAGAATAACCGCAGGTATGATTGTCATTTCCTTCCCGGTAAGTGCCTTGGGGATTGACTGACGGGCCATACACACACGGATCATTCCGATAAAGCCGGATGCCGCACCCACCGCCATGTAAAGCAAAAACTTTACCTGCTTTACATTATATCCGGCGCGTTCCGCAGAAACCTCGTTACCGCCGATTGCATACAAGGCACGTCCAAACATTGTTTTGTTTAACACAAAGGAGGTAATGATACATAAAATAACAAACGGAATGAACATTGTCGTCATCGTAGAACGCAGTCCCGCCGAGTTTGTAACCTCAAACAAGTAGGATTCACCGAATGTACGGAATCCGACCGGAAGCTTCGAGGTGATTTCCTTAAGCTCCAGCAAGCCCATGGAAATACCGGTAAAGAAGGTCTGTGTTCCCAGCGTAACGATCATTGTATTCAGTTTATAATTAGAAATAATCCAGCCGTTCAGCATACCAAGCACGGCACCGATTAAAATTGCAATAATAAATCCGGCCCATGGGTTTGTCTGGCACCAGCCTAAATTCATACAAATGGTTGTAGAAAGCGAATAGGCTAAAGCGGCAATTGCAGGAAACGAAAGATCAAATCCGCCCGATACCATAACAATCAGACATACCATTGCAAACATTCCGTCTACAACCATAGAACGGAGAATTGTAACCACTGTACTGGATTCAAACAGCTGTCCGCCGGAAACAATCTGGATCGCGGCGCACATGATTATCAAAACAAGAAAAATCCAAAATTCTGTACGTTTTGTCGCGCGTTTTAACATAGCGTTATTCATCTGTGATCCCCCTTAACGAATAATATCAAGAATGCTGTCTTCGGGTATCTCATCGCCAGATAACTCACCGACAATTTTACCTTCCTTCATAACAATAACCCGACTGCAGTTTACAACTACTTCAGATAAGTCATCGGAAATAATAATTACTCCCAGACCTTCATTAGCAAGCTCATGCACCAGTGCATGAATATCCTGTTTTGCCCCGACATCTACGCCGACTGTCGGTCCGTTCAAAATCAATACATCCAGATCATTGCTCAGCCACTTGGACAAAACAATCTTCTGCTGATTTCCTCCGGATAATGTGGCGGCAAATCGATTCACATCATTTGTTGCGATGGAGAATTTATCCTTCCATATGTCGGCATCTTCAATCAGATCCTGCTGCTTCAACAATCCGATCGCATTGGAAAGACGCTTTAAGGATGCCAATGTAATATTATCCGCAATCGATTGATTCAGGCACAGCCCCTCTGTCAAACGATCCTCCGGCACATAACCGATCTTCAATTTCTGTGCCATGATCGGTGAAGAGATTTTAACCTGCTTTCCGTTGAGTGTAATCGTTCCGGTCTTCGGATGCTCCAGACCGAACAGGCTTAAGGCAAGCTCCGTACGCCCCGAACCAAGAAGGCCGGTAATGCCGAGAATTTCTCCCTTGCGAAGCTCAAAGGACACATTTTCAAACTTATTCTTCAGCGAAAGCTGATCCACCTTCAATACCGGTTCTTTGCTTATATTCTTCGGTATAAAATGGTCTGCTGTCAATTCGCGTCCGGTCATATGATAAGTAAAGTCCCGCGGTGTCAATTCAGAAACAGGTCCCGCATACACATTTTTGCCGTTTCGCATAATACACACGTCATCAGAAATTTCAAAAATTTCTTCTGTCTTATGGCTGATAAACATAATGGCGATGCCGCTGTCCCGCAGCTGGCAAACCGTTTTGAATAATGCGTCTACTTCCTTCTTGGTAAGTGCCGTAGTAGGCTCATCCATAATAATTAATTTTGCGTCAAAGAGCAGCGCCCGGCAAATTGCAACAAGCTGTTTATCGGCAACGCTTAACTCGCCCATTTTTGCATGCAAATCTATATCGTAACCGATTTTTGACAAAGCTTCCTTTGCAGTTGCTTCCCAACGGCATCTGTTAACAAGCTTTTTTCCGGCAGTGATTTCAGAGTTGATGGCCAAATTTTCCATTACAGTTAAATTAGGGAATATGGACAAGTCCTGGTAGATTACCTGTATCCCCAATTTCGTTGCTTCCGCGGGAGTAATTTTATGAATCTGTTTTTCTCCAAAAAATACATTTCCTTCATCTTTGGCATACACACCCGAGATGATTTTTACAAGCGTAGACTTTCCGCATCCGTTCTCGCCGGCCAGACACATAACCTTTCCGGGCCTGACCTTGAAATTTACATGATCCAAAGCATGAACACCCGCAAACGATTTACAAATTCCTGTCATTTCAAGTAAATATTCTGACATAGAGGTGCTGTCTCCTTTTCTCTTCATTTTGTGAGGCAGAGAAACTCAGCTTCTCTGCCTCATACTTTATTACAGTAAAAATATCCTGCCGACTGTTTTGCTTAGAATCCGAAATCGTCTACATTTTCTGTAGTAATAGCGATCTGGCCCTGTCCCACAATAATTTTACCTTGAATCTCCACCGCATCATAACCTGTTTCTCCGAGGTCAGCACCTGCTGCAATCTCTTCTCCATTGTAAAGCTTTACACCCAGATTCAGCATGGACTTTGCGGTAACTCCGGCATCCCATAACGCTACGGAGCCTAATGTCCCATCCAGTAAATAATCCTTAACCTCAAGAGGCATTGCAACAGAAATCGCAAATACTTTTCCCGTCAAACCAAGCTCCTGAATCGCGCGGGCCGCACCCGGAGCGTCAAAAGAACCGGTTCCCAAAATACCCTTTAAATCAGGATACTTTTGGATTAATTCCTTCGTTAACTCATATGCTTTTTCAGCATCGGAATCGTCCGCAACTCTGGCATCCGGAACAAGCTCCATATTCGGATAGGCATCCTTCTGGCGTGCAACAGCCGCATCCGCCCAGTTGTTCTGCGACTCCATTGTCATCGAACCCACCATTGTGATATACTGCCCTTTCTCTTCCATCTGAACAGCCAGCTGATCCATCAAAAATCCGCCGAGACCTTCTTCATCAAACGCTTCCACATCATACGTCACATTTTCCATGCCGGAAGCCTCCGTAGCGATTACAATAATACCCTTATCGATCGCCTCTTTACAAATAGCCTCACATGCATCCGGATCGTTCGGAGAGAAACAAAGGACGTCAACACCCTGATTTACAAGATCCGTCATAATCTGTACCTGAGCAGCCGCATCGGTCTCTGTCGGTCCCTTATAAATAACTTCAATTCCATTTGCGCTGGACCATTCCTCTACATTAGCCTGTACATGATCCCACCAAGCCTGACCTACAACCTTTGGAACAAACGCAATCGTCGGAACTTTTCCTTCGGCTGCGGGTGCTGCTGCTTCTGTGGAGGCACTCGCCTCCGGCGCTGCCGTACTGCTGCTTCCGCAACCTGTTAACAGCATCGCACTCACCATACTTACGCATAATACTACTGATAATAATTTTTTCTTCATGGTTACCCTCCAATTATTGTTAGTATCTTTTGTGTGACAAAATATTTTCGGTAATATGTTGAATACTTCCGATTTATATACTCATAATACTCTATTGCAATAGCAATTCCAACAAAAAATTAATTAATAATTTAAACGTTTAAATCATTTTTGCGCAATAAAATATCTCTCCCAGCAATTTTCCATTATTTATCTCTGATGATTCTCTGCACTGCTCAAATTACATTAGGTAAAAGGCAATTAGTCTAAATGATATATTTCCTCCATGCCCGACCAGAATTCGCCCTCACTTCGATCATCGAGCGGTCGCATCAGCGGTTTCACAACATCCCACCATGCCTGCGTAGCCGGATCTGCCGCCATCTTCGCCATATCCGCTTCAAAATCATCTCCGTCATACTCATAATAGGCAAACAAATCATCGCCCCTGCTGAAGATTGTATAATTGTTCAGATGACATTCTTTAATCATTTCATTAACCCCCGGCATAGGAGCTGCATGCCATTTTTTATATGCCTCCAGATCTTTAGCCTTGATCCTTTCTCCAAATCTTTGAACCATTGTTTTTCTCTCCCTTCTTTCGTTTATTTTAAGCATCTGCAAATCGTTCATTGTCCTGCCCCAATTTCGGTGCCGGCTTTTCCGAGCAAAAATGCTCCCCGTCTATCGTAATCGGGCATCTTAACAGCTCCAAAACCTTCCCATCCTGCAGCTTGACCTTCTGAATCATATTAAGATGCAAAAATCCCTCGCTCTTCCTTAATTGATCCCAATTCAGAACTTCCGTACTCCATATGTCATGGTTCTTTAAAATCTCCAGCCAATCATGAGTAGTTTCCAAACGTAAATGCTCTGCTAAAATTGCTTTTATCTCATCTCTTTTCGCTGACCACTCTGTTTCCTCTGTATAGACTGTTAACTGCTTACAGCCCAATAATTCCCCTAACTGCGGGATTGGCACTGCCGCTATCGCAATATATCCGTCTTTTGTTGCATAAATACCATAAGGCGCATCTCTATACAAGCCGGCATGAGTAACCGCACTTCGTTCGGGAAGGGTCCGATCATCGTTTAAAAAGGTAGTAAATTCTTCAAATTGCAGATCCATTGCCGCCTCCAGCATACTCACCTGGACAAGGCATCCCTCGCCTTTGATCCCCGCTTGTATAAGACCTGCCATGACTCCCTGAACCAGCTGCTGGCCGGCCACCAAATCCACCACGGACAGCCCAATCGGGGTCGGAATATCATTCGAATTTCCGTTACCCATACAGATTCCGGAGACTGCCTGTACCAATAAATCCTGACCGGGACGTCCGGACCAGACACCTTCATGCCCATACCCTGTCACTTCCCCGTAAACAATTCTGGGATTAATTTCACGTACGGTCTCATAGTCAAGTGCAAGCCTCTTTCCGACTTCGGGGCGAAAATTGATTAAAAGTACATCTGCCCGCTTGATCAGTTTATGAATCGCGTTCCTGCCCGCTTCCGTCTTTAAATCAACACTGATGCCCGACTTATTCCTGTTGATAATATGAAATAGGGAACTGTCCTCATCAATCAGTAAATTCGATGTATACATTCTGCGGCAAATATCGCCTGTCGGCTGCTCAACTTTTACTACTTCGGCACCGAGATCCGCCATTCGCAAAGAAGCCGAAGGGCCCGATAGGAACTGGGTGAAATCAAGTACCAAAACGCCTTCCATCGGTTTCACCTAAATCGCCCCCTCTTGCAAATGATAAGCATTCATAATTGCTTCCGTATCTTCTCCGAGCCTTGGGGCCCATTTCGAGGTTTTTTGAGGACTCCCATTAAAACGGATCGGACATCTGGTAGTAAGAATGCTCTCACAATCAGGACGGCCTGCATCAATCAGCAGATTAAGCACTTCAAACCCCGGGTGATTGACTAACTGGCTCCAATTCAACACTTCCGAGCACCAATATCCGGCATTCTCCAACTTGTTTAACCAATACTCGGTACTGTTCTGTTTTAATTTTGCTTCAATAATCTCTTTAATCTCATCACGATTTTCAAAACAAGCTTCCGCTTCCTTATAATCTAAAAGCCGCGGTTCCTCCAGTAATTTTCCCAGCTCAGCCACAGATCCCATCGAAATGGCTATATAGTGATCCCCTGTAGGATAGATTCCATACGGAGCTCCCAGATACGCATGCGCATTATGAATTCTGCTGCGTTTTGGTAATAAATGTCCATCATTTAAGTAGGTTCCGAAGGCTTCAAATTGCAGATCCATCATGGACTCCAACAGGCTCACTTCCACTTTTCCGCCAATATTGCTTTTATTCCTCCGCAGCAGGCAAGCCAGTATTCCTTGGGTCAAATGCATTCCCGCATAGATTTCGGCTATTGCCAAAGCCGCCGGCATAGGCTCCCTGCCTCCATCTCCGTTCAGCCATACGAAACCGGAAAGAGCCTGAATATTTAAATCCTGATCCGGCATCTCTCTAAAAAGGCCGCTCCTGCCGTAACCGGTTACCGATCCATATATAATACGGTCATTCATTGCCCGAACTTCCTCATATTCAAGTCCTAATTTTTCCATCATTCCCGGTCGGAAATTTTCTATGATAACGTCAGCTTTTACAAGCAGCTTTTTTATCAGCTCAAGATCTTCCTTATTTTCTAAATCGGCAGCAAAGCTTTCCTTATTTCGGTTAACCGTATGAAAAAATAAACTGTCTCCATCTGATACCTTATTTTTAAATTTGAGCCGGCGGCCGTTATCACCGCCCCCTGAACTTTCTATTTTAATAACCCGTGCTCCGAAATCGGCCAGTCTGAGCGCAGCCGACGGACCCGCGAGGTATTGGGAAAAATCTAATATTAACATACCTTCCAATGGCTTCATGCTCTTACCTTCCACCTCAATCTCAGAATCTATTTTTCATTTTCAAATCATTTCTCAACGATAGATATTGGTCTCGTGGTAGTACCATTTTATCAGATAACTCCTGTCGAAACAATCTGTAAACATCTACAATTTTAGAATGATTTCTTTGGCTATTTTTTTATCTGTTTTTTGCGGCTCTTCTCAATCATCCGCCAGGTTTCCTCATGCGGCCCCGCAATTGTATAAGTATTAAAAATGTTAAGACGCTTTTCAGTTTTTACTGCTTCAACGGCCGCCATAACCGAAGCCGCATCACCTTCCACAAATATTGTCACTCTTCCGTCCCCAAAAATAGTTTCCCAGGTAGAAATGGTAACTTCTGCGGCTTTCGCCATAACATCCAGTGCCGCAATTGCATTTGTACATCCGGTCACTTCCACAATTCCCAAACTTTTTTTCATAATCACACCCTATATGTTTGTTAGTTTTAGCACTTCCTCGGTTCCTTCTTCCGGCGACGCGATGATGCCGTGGTTACCCAAAGCCGCTATTTTTCCCGCCGCAGAAAGAGCTGCCTGCATTGCCGCTTCAACATCTGAAATCGAACCGCGTAATTTTACGCACACAAAGCAATTCCGTCTTGTTCTTTCAACTGCTTCTATAGACACCTCTGCAGCTTTAGCCGCAGCATCAAGTCCCACAAAGGCGGCACAGACACCATCAACTTCAAAGTATCCGGCCGCTTTTTTAGCATATTCTTTCTCCATCACTCTACCTGCCGATCGTCACACGATGTATTAGTTGATCAATTTTAATTTTTACTACAACTTTCTTATAATAGATGCTCTCACCATCACAGCATCCGGGTTTATGCCCATCAGTTGGATACAAGATATAAAACATTCCCGGCTTGACCGGAATACGCGCACCATGCCCCGATAACCAGGTAATATCCTTGTCACGATCATAAGGCTCTGCTTCAATAAGCTCCGCAGCATCCACATATTCCAGAATCTCATTACCTTCCAGAAGAAACTGGATATCTAAATATTCTTTATGGGTTTCAAATCTGCCTTCCGCAAAAGATTTTGTATTCCCTGTCTGAACAAGTGCAAAATTCTTCCCCAAAGAATATCTTCCTTCCTTCAGATTTTCTTTTTTTACTCGTTCCACAAACTTTACGGCATCCCACAATTCCGGCACGCTGCGCTGATAAGACTGAAAACGCTCAACATAATCAATAATCATGACGGACTTCTCCTTTTTTCATCAAACAGTAAACTCCTTGTCACAATAAAAACGTTCCTTATTAATCGAAATCGGACAACGGGTAGTTTTAAACATTTCTTTTCCGTTACGTTTAATGCTCTGCACCATCTCAAGTACTTGAAACCCGCCGGTTTTTTCCAAATCGCTCCAGTTAAGTACTTTAGCCCCCCATATATCAGCCGCTTCCAGTTTCTCCATCCAAAAGGCCGCTGTTTCACGCTTTAAATATTCCTTCAAAATGGCTTTTATTTGATCTCTTTTTGTTGCCCATTCTACTTCATCAGTATAAGCAAGCAGCTCTTTGCATCCGAGCACCTCACCCAGTACAGGTATGGAACACAGCGCCAAAGCGATATATCCCTCCTTTGTTTCATACACACCATAGGGCGCATTAATATAGGCATTGGCATTGTTAACCTCGCAGCGCTGCGGTGATTGATGTCCATCATTTAAAAAGGTGCTGAATACTTCAAATTGAATATCCAATACCGATTCCGCCAGACTTACCTGTATGCAGGCACCTGTCTGCTTTTTCTGCCGCCGGATCAAAGCTGCCATTACTCCCTGCGCCAAATGCTGGCCTGCAAATAATTCTGCCACCGGCAGCCCCAACGGAATGGGGGCTTCATCTGCATTGCCGTTTAAATAAGGCAAGCCGGTCAGACATTGCGCCAGCAAATCATGCGCCGGTTTTTTTGACCAAGCTCCTTTCAGGCCATAGCCGCTGACTTCGCCGTATATGATCAGCGGATTCCACTTCCTGACCGTCTCATAGGTAAGCAAAGGGATTTCTGTGTCTCGGCTGAATATCACTGCATCAGCGTCTTTGATGAGCGCTCTTGCCTCGGCTTGTCCAGCCTCGGTATTCAGATCCAACCGCTTTCCCTCCTTACTGCGGTTTACCGCACAAAACAACGGGCTGATCCCCTCTATCTCACTTCCCGGTACGGTCAGCATCCGGCCGCCTTCACCGGCCGGTGATTCTATCTTTAACACCCTGGCACCAAGATCTGCTAATTTAAGAGCCGACGACGGACCGGCAAGATAATCACTAAAATCCAACACCTTAATTCCCGCCAGTGGTTTCATACTGTCACGTCCTCCTCATTTAAACTGAATTCTTTTATTATTTTTTCTGTATCTTCCCCTAATAAAGGCCCGCACTTTGTACAATAATATCGTTCACTGTCCACCGTTATCGGGCAGCGGGTCGTTTGAAACTCTTTTCCGTTTTGCAGAATCATTGACTGCAGAATTTCTAATTCCTGAAACCCTTCCGATTCCATCATGCTTTGCCATGTATAAACATCTGAACATCCGTAATCAGCAGCTTCCAGCAGTTCAAGCCAGACCGTCGTTGTTTTTTCTGTCATCCGCTCCGCTATGATACACTTAATTTCATCGCGTTTTTCAAATAAATCATGCTCCCTGTCATAGCGAAGAAGTTCCGGTAAACGAAGAACCTCCGACAGCACTTCCAGCCGTTCATCGGCTAAGGCGATATACCCGTCTTTTGTCGGGTATATTCCATATGGCGCGCCTATATAAGGACCGGCATTATAATACTTTGACCGCACCGGCAGCTTGCTTCCGTCGTTCAGGTAGGCTGTCATTCCCTGAAACTGCATATCAATCGCCGATTCCATAAGGCTTACCTGAACCAACGCACCTTCACCCGTACGCAAGCTATTGAAAACTGCCGCCAAAATACCTTCGGCAAGATGAACGCCTGTATAAGAGTCTACCACAGACAACGCAAACGGTGTGGGCAGATTATCCCCGTTCCCATTCAGCCAGGTCATTCCGGACATTGATTGAATCATCAAGTCCTGACCGGGCTTTTTCGCCCACTCTCCTTCTTCTCCATAGCCGGTTACTGTTCCGTATACGATTCCGGGATTTATTTTTTTGACCGCTTCGTAATCGAGGCCATTCTTCTTCATAATACCCGGGCGGAAATTCTCAATCATTACATCCGCCTCGGCAATCAGTTTTTTAAGCATTTTCAGATCTGCTTCGTCTTTCATATTCGCCGCAAAGCTTTCCTTATTCCGGTTGATTGTATGGAATAGCATACTATCATCCCCTGCCGTTAAATTCTTAAGAATAACTCTTCGGCAGTTATCGCCTGTTCCCGGACGCTCAATTTTAATAACTCTGGCCCCCAAATCAGCCAATCTAAGCGCACAGGAAGGGCCCGCCAGATACTGGCTGAAATCTAATACCAGGATTCCTTCCAAAGGTTTCATTACATACCCTCCCTGGATTCCCGATAAAGTCTATTTAGGTGCTCAATCGTTGTCTCCGGATTACCGCCATTCATAATATATTCCCGCACATAGGCACCCGCATGATCCTGGAAGTGTAAATATCCGCTATGACGCGGCCGCAAATAAGATTCGTCGAGCGTCCGCAAAGTATCCTTAAAGAAATTCAGGCTTCTTCTGTTACATTCCTCATCCAGCCATGCTGCCCGGTGACCGGGTTGTCCGCCATTATCAAAAAACAGAGTGCTCTGAATCAACGGAGAAGCCGCATATTTCGTAAATTCCACCGCCAGTTCTTTTTCTTTGCAGGCACTGGATACCGCAAGTCCTGTGCCGCCCAGAACAGTTTTGAAATGAACGCCTTGATAGCTGACAACATCGCAGGCCTTTAGTATATTGGCCGCATAACCCCGCCGCGAATAATTTGTATAGCCATATACAAACGGACAATAGGAATAGGCATCCCCCGCAGCCATCGCCTCATGCACCGCAATCGGATCCCAGTCAAATATTTCCTTCGGGCACAAAGATGCCAGTCTTCTCATCTCCTCTAACAGCTCCGAACCGTCGGTCTTGCTGATTGCCTCTTCTTCTGTAAACATCGTTTTGCCGGCAGTGATGCCAAACATATAGAAATCCATCAACAAATTAATTGGAATGCCCGCATAAATAACACGCCCCTTTTTGGCCATGTCAATCACTTCTTCAAATGTTTCCGGTACTTTTTCACCGGTATTTTCAAAATAGTCCGGACGATATATGGCGATGGGAGTCGCCGCATCAATCGGCAGCGCACTTAAAAAAGTATCAAAGCGATAACTTTCGTAAGAAGGCCCCACCGAATTATTTTTCTGATCACGCAGATAGTCATCCTCGATGTATTCCTGAAGCGGCAGCAGAATTCCGTGCTTGGCCGCAAAGCCTGCCCATGGATGGTCAATTATCAGCAAATCATATTGCTCGGATAACTTTTCAATAGGCGCATCCGCAAATTCCTGCAACGATCTTTTTTCCCATGTTATGGTGACCTCTTTACTTATCTCTTCAAAACGCTGTGACGCGGCCACTATGGATGTGTAACCTCTGCTGTGATCCCAAGTAATTCCTCTTAATATCTTTTTAGCCATACCTTCACCTCATACCATTCATTTTCAAATCAAAATTGGTAGTACCGCCTACCTTTTTTCATTATGAACAGAATATAATTTGTTGTCAATATGTACAATTTCACAATTTTAATGACCTATATCTGTTTTTTTTTACTATTGAATTTCCTATTTACAACAAGTATACTAAGAATAAATGGTTTTGGTACCACCAATTTCGATGAGGACGTATCAACAAATAGACAGTCATTTTAAGAGAGAGAGGAACAACTCAAATGATTAATATGAATTACTTAATTGGACGAAAGGAAATGATCACCGCTTCTATCACCATCTACGACGAAAATAATCGTATTGACGATATTGCTATGGCTAAGCTCTTCGAGCGAATTTTCAAAGACGGAGCTGACGGTTTTTTTGTCGGCGGAAGCGTAGGAGAATGTTTTCTTCTTTCTGATGAAGAACGGATCCATTTATTTGAACTGGCCAGCCGCTATATTAATCGCGGTACCATCTATGCTCATGTCGGTACAATCGGAACCGAACATGCAGTTCATATGGCAAAGGCTGCCAAATCAATGGGTATTAAAAACATCGGTGCAACTCCGCCATTTTATTTTGGCTTTACGCCGAAAGAGGTAGCGCAGTACTATTATGATTTGGCAGAAGCAATTGATGGACCGGTTTTATATTATGATATTCCATCCAGCACACATAAGGATCTTGACACTGATAATAGTGAGATCAAAGCTCTTCTGCAATCAGGTGCAATTAATGCAATCAAACACACCAATCTGCTCTCTTACCGCGCCAAAAAGATCAGAGAGTTAAATCCCGGCATCAAAATTATGGGAGGCTTTGAAAGTCGTGTAATCCCTATGCTGAATTACCACTGTGACGGGTTCATTGGAAGTACTTTTAATTTCATGCTTCCCCAATATAATAAAATTGTTGAAATGTACGATTCACCCGATAAAGCACCGCTGTTTAAAATTGTTTCCGATTCTGTTGATATTCTTCAGCTTTTGCTGGATTTGGGGCTTCCTGCATCAATCAAGCACATTTTATCACAGCAAGGCCTCTATACAGGCCCTGTCAGAAAGCCGTTGCTGCCTTTGAATGACGAGGCCAAGAGGAAACTGGATAAGGCCCTGGAAGAAAAGCTGATATACCGTTAAAAACAAAACCCCTGAAATGGATATTAACAATATAGTCAATATCCATTCCAGGGGTCTTGTGATTTATTTTACTCACCCTTATGCAGTTCTCTTACCGATTTTCTATAGAATCTGTCAATATTATATTCCAATTCCTTGATATCATCCTGCTCGAAGGCATCCAGTACTTTGGAACGCAGCTCCATTGCCGATTTTTTATATTCGCTTATCTCAAGAATTTTCAGCGCATAATCACGCCTTAACAGGTTCATCGTCTGGATCAGTTTAAAATAGATGCTATTGCCACTCATCTTGCCCACATACAACTCCAGCTCATCAAGACATTCCAGAAACGCTTCCGCCGATGCTTTGTCTTTGTAAAGATTTTTCATTTTCTCCCGATATTCTTTAATTTTCTCTACAATTTCAGGCGTCCGATGTTTATAGCACTCTACATATGCTGCCGTTTCGATCAGCTGTCTGGCTGCATAAATATCATCCACATTATCCAGCTCCCGATGATACATCCAAATTACGGTTTCTTCCGGTATTGTACAATCCATATCCGCCACAAAACTGCCGCCGCTGGGCTTTATTGTAATCATGCCAATTAGGGAAAGTGCCCGCAGGGCCTCTCTGATCCGGCTTCTTGTCACATGAAACATCTCTGCCAGCCCTCTCTCATTCGGCAGTTTTTCTCCGGCTTTTAATTCACCCGACATAATCTTCGCCGCAATCTGCTCCATAATTTGTTCTGTCAGCGTCACCTTTTTTACCGCCTCTACTTGTAACATAAAACCCTCCCAATACTCTATCTTTATCAACAGTATAATGATCTATCAATCTATACTATACTGTATTCGATTTTATCGTCTTTTACAACCCCTAAATATGATTCAGGCGGCTGATCAACTGATTAATTCAGAAGCAAAAAAGCTGCATGATAAGCAGCTTTTTCACTTTCTTCTTAATAACCGACTATTGTTTCACCTTTTGCATCTGATAAATAACAGGCTTCTACCACACACATGGTTTTATAGGCATCCTCCACACTGTTCATATAATCATAGGAAGGATCCTCCAGCTTCTTTAAAAGACCGCCCATCGTGCCAATAAATGCTTCCGGAAACCAGCTTCCGACGATCGGTACTTCTCTCCATTCTTTCGTTTCATCCGTGATATACTCAAGTTTATCCGGCCGGCCTTCGGGATAATCCAGAATCAATCCCAGTGTTAATCGAATAGCCCCTTTGGTTCCTTCTATTTTTACACAGCTCTCCTGGTAATCGGGCGCATAATCATGACCATGATTGGTACTGATATTAACACGAAGTGTCTCTCCGTAATCTAAAATAATGGTACTGGCTGTCTGCGTAAGATTGGGTGCCTTCGGGCTTTTCATAGTCTTACACCACACCCCTTTCGGGTCACCCAGAATTGACCTTACCGCATCTATGTAATGGATGCTGTGGTAATTTATTTCACATCTTTCCTTGTCATTTAAAAACGTCCATAATCCCCATGGCTGCAGCGTTACAACCCGCCAGTCCAGATCGTACACGTCCCCGATAAGGCCCTCTGCCAGCATTTTTCTCAGCTGTATCATATAAGGCGCCTGTCTCAATTGAAAATTAATCCCGCAAACAAGATTCTTTTGCCGGCAAAGGTCAAGAATTTCTTTTGCCTGTTCGATACTTTCTCCCATGGGTTTTTGTAACAATACCCCAACATTATCCGGCAGCTTCCTTATCACATCCGCCATCATATCTGCCGGCAATGCAACATCAAACACCCCGCCGGCCTCTGTGCCGGCTTTTATTAACTCATCCAAATCCCCATATACATTTGAAATTCCATACTCATCAGCCAGCGTCTGTGCTTTGGCAGTGCTGCGGTTATAAATTCCGCCAACCGGATAACCGGCCAGCTTATATGCAGGCAGATGTGCATCCTTTACTATTTCACCGGCTCCAATAATAAATATTTTTTTTGCCTTTACATCTTCGGGCATCGCCGGTACAAAATTCAGGTCACTAATACTTTTTATCATAGCTGCTCCTCACTTAAATGATATATTTTAATTGCGTTTTTATAGAAGAATTGATCTCTTATCTCTTCAGGCTGGTCTTTAAAAATATCCAGCAGTGCCAATGTCCAGTCATCAAACGAAACATTCAGATTACATACCGGGAAGTTGCTGGCAAACATGATTCTATCCGGACCAAATTTATTCAGACACCATTCGACCAACGGCCGGATAGCGGTAACTTCTCCGCTGGAAAGACCTGAAATTTTGCACGTAATGTTGGGAAGCTCCGCCAGCTTTTCGATTCCCTCCTGCCACAGACTTACTTCACTGCTCCGTTTCTCATCGGTCCATGCCGTCAGATCCGGCAATCCCATATGATTCAGGATAAATGCTGTTTTCGGACAGCGTCTGACAAGTTCATAGAAATCCATAATCTCGCTTGTTCGAAAGCACCCTTCGAACTGCAGGCCGCATTCCCCCAGCATCTTGACATTAGCTACAAATTGCTCGGTTAAACAGGTTCCCGGTGCCTCGCTTGGTACATGAAGTACATAACGGACGCTGCTCACACCATTCCGGTTCACATACGGCTCAATCCACTCTCTCAGCTGAGGAGATTTCATATCGGCATAAATGGCTGCACATTTGATCACCGTCTCATTTGCTGCGGCCAAATCAGCAAAATAATCATTTTCCTTACGTTTTTCTGAAGAAGCGGTATCCAGCTCAATATGAACCGCCCCAATCACCTTGTATTGATCTGTACTTGTTTGTGCCGCCGCATACTGATCCAAAAGAATGGGATGATTCAGCTCCGGTACCTCATCGAGCCATGGCAGGCGAAAACGGTCTAAATCAAGTTTGTGTATATGCGTATCAATTATTTTTTGCATATTCCCTCCGTTCCACACTAATAATATGTTCACAAACTAATACCAGTTGCTCATTCTGGTTAAAGATTTCTATTTTTTCAACAACAAATCCCCGCTCCGGCTTTTTAGGATTATCCCGCTTTTCACTGATTGTCACATCAACGCGGATGGTATCGCCGATAAACACCGGCCTGATAAAACGCATCCTGTCATAGCCGTAAGAAAACGCCCGGGGATTAATTTCACCGCATTGCAGTCCCATCCCAATACTGAAAATCATTGTGCCGTGAGCAATTCTCTGACCAAACTCCGTCGTTTTACAAAATTCAGCATCCACATGATGCGGATAAAAATCACCTGTATGCCCGGCATGAATCACAAAATCAGTTTCTGTTATCGTCCGCGATCCTCCTTTTCTAAGATTGCCGACCTCAAAATCCTCAAAATAAATTTCCTTTACTTCCATAACTGCTCCTTTCTCCTTATTTGTTTGATCTATCCCAATTGTCATTATTCATAAATTACTTCTTCTATAATCATTATAAGAAATCCCATATTGCAATTCAACCAAAGAATATTATTAAATTTAATCGTTTAACTATTACGATTGACTTTTTTTATGTTCTATGACAAACTAGTGGGAAAGGGGGATAAAATGATGGTCACATTAAAAGAAGTTGCGGAAAAAGCAGGCGTTTCGATTGCGACTGTATCCTATTGCATCAATGGAAAAAAAAATATCAAGCCCGAAACACAGTTGAAGATAAAGGAAGCAATTGCGGAATTAAACTATATTCCAAATTTTTCTGCGCGCAATCTGAAAATGAAAACTTCAGATGAAATCGGCGTCATTCTCCCGAATCTGGATGACTCCACTAACTCAGAAATATTAAAGGGAATCAACGCACAGGCGGACAAGGAAGGATATTCTGTCAACATCGCCTGCAGTTATAATAATCCCCGCAATGAACAGGAAATTATTTATAAATTTATCAGCAAAAACTATGCGGGCATTATACTGATGACGTGCCAGCCACAGAATGATGCCTTTTTTTTAAATACACTGGATAAGTATCAGGTCAGTAATGTGTTCATTATGCGTCAGCCCGCCAAAATCTCAGCAAATTTTCTGGGATTTGATAACTATAATACCATCTACTACCTGACAAAAAATTTGATTCAAAAAGGATATACGGATATTGCAATCGTAACGGGCCCCGAGGATTTCTTTTCTGAAAGCGAGTGTGTGAACGGGTATCGGGAGGCACATGAAAAATACGGCAAAAGCTGCCGCAAGGAAAATATTCTCTATACAGATATCTCTAAGGAAGGCGCATTTAAAGTAACGATGCTGTATTTATCCATTTTCCTGCCCCAGGCCATTATTACTTCTTCTCAGACAATTATGGAAGGGGTCATTGCGGCCTGCAATATTCACAGCATTAAAGCGGGAACCGACATCTGTCTGATTACGCTTTCCGAGGAAAGCTGGAACGAATCCTGTTACCATCCGAATGTAATTCATACGGCTGCAACTGCCTACACCTTAGGTGAGGACAGCTTTCGCATTCTTATAGAGGAAGCTGCATCCCAGCAACTATACAGCAGAAAATTCAAGTTATATAAGGATAACATCTTAGATACGGAGCTCACGATTCCAAAGCCCGAGTTTCAACCCGCCGCGAGCACCAAAACTCCGGAACAGATACTTCGTATTGCCAGCACAGATTTGCCGACAATCCGCGCCATACAGGCTGTCAGCTATAAGTTTACGGCAACCTGCGGTATCAAACTCCAAATTGACTTCTATTCTCTCCGCGAACTCTTTCTATTAATTGAAGAAGATACCCAGATGGAAGAACCGAAGTATGATCTCTATTTATCCGACGTATCTTGGATGTCCTATTTTACACATAAGGATGTATTTATGGATATTTCAGATATCCTGAACAGCATTCCTGAAGTGTCGTCGGCCGTATTACCCAAAAATTTAAATAATGCCAAGATTAAAGGGCGGTATTATGGATTTCCTGTAATCGGAGGTACTCAATTTCTTTTTTATCGAAAGGATTTGTTTGGGAATGCCCAGCTGCAGCGGCAATATAAGGAAGAGCACAGCATCTCCTTAAGGCCTCCTAAAACCTGGACGGAGTTTAACCGCATCGCCCGCTTTTTTACACAAAAATACAATCCGGAATCACCAACCAAATATGGTACTTCTATTTCATCCAGCTTACCGGAAGATTTCATTCTGGAGTTATTAACCCGTCTTTGGAGCTATAACGGCGGTTTATTTAATGCCAAAAACCAAATGGAATTAAATACCCCTCAAAATGTGCGCGCATTTAAAAGCATGCTGGAAACGGTAGACTATACCCCTCCGTTAATTAATTCCAGCGAAACGACATTCGAACAAATCGGCAGCGGAGAGATAGCAATGGCAATTTCTTTTACCGAATATGCTTCAAAAATCCAAAATAGTCTGCATCCGGAATTTTTGTCTAAAATCGGTTACAGCATGCTGCCCGGAAATACGCCCGCCAATGTGGGATGGCATTTCTGCGTTACAAAAAAAATGAAAAAGCTTTCCGCCTTAAATCAATTGGTCCTGTGGCTGTGCCAAAGGCAGAATAGTTATTACCAGACAATCTTGTGCGGACAATCCACATTAATCTATCCGCATACACACCACGAGCTGCTGCTTTTATATCCCTGGCTGGAGCTGACGGAAGAAGGATTAGCTCACTGCCGGAACCGTATTTATCCGGTACAGGGAAAAGGACGGCTGATTGCCCCCGCTGATTTTGAATCAAATGTACGTACTGCCTTTCATAGAGTTCGCTATGGGGAATTAACGATCCCCGAAGCGCTTGAAGAATGTCAGGCGAATATTACCAATCAATTTTTTTAAAAACAAAAGTGTGCTTCGCCCAATCTCGCAGTCATCAACTCCGGCAGCACAGCTTTTGTTCCGCGCGCGTAGCTGCGCATAATATTTTGTTATATAGGAAATTCGAAGGAATTTTCTATATAATAAAAAATCCCATTTGATCAGTATCGGGAGGGCGCTGCTGCCCAAAGCCGTTTGATACTGAAAAATGGGATTTTTCATTACTTATTATTCAAATTCAATGCTTTGAGCGAAATTTCTCAGCAGAACGGATTTTCCGTCTTATAGAGCATTCCCTTCGGCTGATTGAAGCCGATCTCATCAACATTCACACCGATATATTTGAATACCTCGTAAAGAGCCTTTCCGAAGTGTCCGAAAGCTACGGCACCATGATGAGGATAATTGCCTTCGATCAGCACATGACGGTAGAAGCGTCCCATCTCGGGAATCGCAAATACACCGATGCCGCCGAAGGATTTTGTTGCAACAGGAAGTACCTCACCTTGGGCAATGTAAGCGCGAAGCTGATTGTCAGCCGTGCTCTGCAGTCTGTAAAACGTAATATCTCCCGGAGCGATATCTCCCTCGAGCGTACCCTGTGTCACTTCCTCGGGAAGGTTTCTTGCCATGATCATCTGGTATTTCATCGAGCAGGCCGCGAGCTTTTTGGAGCTCGTATTGCCGCAGTGGAAGCCCATAAAAGTATCCTGATGCGTATAGCTGTAGGTTCCCTTAATCGACTCATTGTACATATCTGCAGGAACGGAGTTGTTGATGTCAAGCAATGTAACGATATCATCGCTGACACAGGTGCCGATGTACTCACTCAGCGCACCATAAATATCCACTTCACAGGAAACAGGAATTCCCCGGCCTGTCAGACGACTATTTACATAACACGGAACAAATCCAAACTGGGTCTGGAATGCCGGCCAGCATTTGCCCGCAATCGCAACATGCTTTCTGTAGCCTTTATGCGCCTCAATCCAGTCAAGCAGCGTAAGCTCATACTGCGCAAGCTTCGGAAGCACCTCCGGCTTCTGATTACCGGTGCCAAGCTCCGACTCCATATCCTTTACAATGTCTGCAATACGAGGATCGCCGTCATGTTTCTTAAAAGCTTCAAACAAGTCCAGCTCTGAATTTTCTTCAATCTCAACACCAAGGTTGTATAACTGTTTGATCGGTGCATTACATGCAAGGAAATTCAGCGGCCTCGGGCCAAAACTGATAATCTTTAAATCGGAAAGTCCGATAATTCCTCTTGAAATCGGTACAAATTCATGAATCATATCCGCACATTCCTCTGCTGTCCCTACCGGATATTCGGGAATATACGCTCTTACGTTGCGAAGCTTCAAATTGTAGCTGGCATTCAGCATACCGCAGTAAGCATCACCGCGTCCGCCGACAAGGTCATTCTGGGATTCTTCTGCTGCGGCAATATACATAGCGGGGCCGTCAAAATGCTTTGCAAGCAGTGTCTCGGAGATTTCCGGTCCGAAGTTTCCAAGATAAACGCAGAGCGCATTACAGCCTGCCTGCTTGATGTCCTCAAGTGCCTGTACCATATGAATCTCGCTCTCTACAATACATACCGGACATTCATAAATATCCGCCTCATCATATTTTTTTGTGTAAGCCGCAACGAGTGCCTTGCGTCTGTTGACTGACAGCTCTTCCGGAAAACAGTCACGGGAAACTGCCACAATACCGATTTTTACTTTAGGAATGTTATTCATTTTTTGATCCTCCTGAATTTATGTGAAATAGTTACTGCGTTTTAATCTTATAATTTCTTTCTCTTACTAATCAAAATATATCATAATCAATCATAGCCTGGCCCTGCTCATACGTGCAGGTTCTCTCCGATAAGTCCGTTAAATGCACCTGCGATCGCCGCATCCCGATGCCCGATCAGCCACTTGTTCCTTGCAAACAGCAGCTTATCCTCCGGCGTATATTCCGTACTCTTTTCGATATCCGTATTCGTACCCTTCGGCAGAATCACAACAACCTTAAAACGATTGCCGCCCGCATTGCAGGGTGCATAGTGCAGGGTCGTGGCATAGCATTCTACCGCCGTTCCCGCAGGAATCAAAAACGCCTCCATCCTGGATGTATCATAGGTAAAATCATCCGTGATGTCCTGCTGACTGCCCCAAAGCATGACCGCGTCCGTTACGGCAACGTTAATCTCAGAATCTCTATGGTATTCCACCGCATTCAGCAATTCATTATTACCGTTGCAATACCCGATCTGAACGGGCATACCGCCATATAAGCTTTCCGCTACTGCCTCAGCCTCCGGGCAAGCCTCCAGCTCTGCGACGGAAGGAACATAGACGACATCCTCCGGCAGCGGAGTATCACCCATCTTTTCGATGATATTGCTGAAATCGATTCCTTTAATCACTTTGCCATACTTTCTAAAGGATGGGTCATTCACACTTAAAACCTTCATGATAAGAACTCCTTTCTCAATTTGTTTAATGACTAAACTAACTATTCTTATGCTACCACTTGTTTCGAATGCAGTCAAGTTGTTTATTCTTGTTTTCAGAGGAAATCTATTCTATAACTTTGTTTACTTATTAAACTAAATAGAGTATACTGGTTAACAACCACTAACCAAACAAAGAGGTGTTTTATTATGATAACCGGAAGCAAAGAATTAATCAGAGACATCAATTCTCATCTCGTGCTTGAAACGATCCTCAATGAAGGACCTATTTCTCGCGCGGCAATTTCCAATAAATTAGGTCTGACAAAAGCGACAATTTCAACGATCGTTGCCGACCTGCTTGAGAAGCAGCTTGTCCGCGAAATCGGAAGCGATGACACATCACTCGGGCGCAAGCCGATCCTGCTCGAATTCTGCAAGGAACACGGGCATATTATTTCTATCGATCTGGGTGTCAGCCTCATTACGATTTTCACTTCCGATTTGAAGGGAAATAATTGCGGTCTCAAGCAATATGCAAACAGCTATTCCCGCTACAACGTCATCGACGGCGTCATTGAGCTGATTGCACGGACAATCCGCGATCTGCCCTCCACTTTGTTCGGAGTTGTCGGCATCTGCCTCGGCATTCACGGCGTGATCCATGAAAATCAAATTACCTTTACTCCTTATTACAATTACGAGCAGCTCCCGTTTGCGGAAAAGCTCGAGGACTTTTTCCATATTCCCGTTGCACTGGAAAATGAAGCGAATCTTTCGGTTCTCGGAGAAAAATCATTTTGCTACAACGTGCCCAACATGATCGGCATCAGTGTTCATTCCGGCATCGGAATCGGCATCATCATCAATAACAAGCTGTATACCGGCTTTAACGGAAACGCAGGCGAATTCGGCCATTCCATTGTAGAGGCAAACGGACGCGACTGTCCGTGCGGCAATCAGGGATGCCTGGAACAGTATGCTTCCGAGCGCGCAATCCTGCACGATTATGCGCGGCTTAAAAAAATACCCTCCACCTATATCGACGACTTTATCGCAGCTCATGCGGCAGGAGATCCGGATGCCGCCGCCATGGCCGAGCAATTCGTCAAGTATCTTTCAGTCGGCATGAATAACCTGCTGAATATTTTCAATCCGGATGTTATCGTCATCAACTGCTCCTTTACGATGTACATTCCGGATCTCATTACGAAAATCGAAGCCCAACTGAAAAACCGGATGAACAAGTATTGTACACTCGTTCCATCCGGTCTTCAGGATATTTCTATTTTGCTCGGCGGTGTCTGTGTGTGCATTAACCGCTTTCTTGGTGTTGATTATCTGGAACCGAACAGCACCTTCACCGTCGGATAGAGCTTTCTGAACTGCTGATACTTTTCTTCATATTTGGCGACAAGCTCTGTCTCCGGCTCTACGGTACCGACCACCTTGACAAGCTTTTCTGCCGCTTCCTCAACAGATGCGTATTCACCGCAGCCGACAGCGGCAAGAATCGCGCCTCCATAGCCGGGACCCTCCTCGGATTCGATGACTTCTACCGTAATACCCAGTACATTTGCCATGATCTTTTTCCACAGTGCGCTTTTGGCTCCGCCGCCGCAGATTTTTGTCTTTTCTATTTTAATTCCGAGCGCTTTTGCCACTTCAAAGGAGTCCCTGATGCCGAATGCCACACCCTCCAATACTGCCTGTGTCATATCCGCTCTCGTTGTATCCATTGACATGCCGATGAACATCGCACGCGCATCCGGATTGTTGTGCGGGGAACGTTCTCCCATCAGATACGGCAGGAAAAATACATTGTTCTCACCGAGCCTCGTGATTTCCTCCTGCTCCCTTCCATACTCCTTCGTGCCGACGATATCCTCCATCCACCACTTGTTACAGGAAGCCGCGCTCAGCATACAGCCCATCAAATGATAATGTCCGTCGGAATGCGCAAAGGCATGCAGTGCATTGTGGTCATCCACACAGAAGTTCCTGCTGGAAATAAAGATCGTACCGCTCGTACCGAGAGAAATATTGCACCTGCCGTCACCGACCGTACCCGTCCCGACAGCCGCAGCCGCATTGTCTCCTGCCCCCGCTACGATTTTCACCTCTGCGGGAAGACCCAGCTCTCTTGCCAGCTCCGGTTTGATACTGCCGACTACATCATAGCTTTCAAAAAGGGCTGCAAGCTGCTCTTCTCTGACCGAACAGATCTCCATCATTTCCTTGGACCAGCATTTATTTTTTACATCCAGCAGCAGCATGCCCGAAGCGTCCGACAGATCCGTACAGTGCACACCCGAGAGCTTGTAGGCAATATAATCCTTCGGCAGCATAATCTTATCAGTCTTTGCAAAAAGCTCCGGCTCGTTTTCCTTCATCCAAAGCAGCTTCGGTGCGGTAAAGCCCGCAAATGCAATATTAGCGGTATATTCCGAAAGCTTCTCTTTTCCGATTACCGTATTTAAATAATCCGTTTCCCTGCCTGTTCTGCCGTCGTTCCAGAGAATTGCCGGCCGAATGACCTGATCCTCCTTGTCGAGCACGACGAGGCCATGCATCTGACCGCCAAAGCTGATACCGGCAATCTCATTTTTATCGCATTCGCTTGTCAGCTCCTTTAATCCGATAAGCGTCTGCTCCCACCAGTCCTCCGGTTTCTGCTCAGACCAGCCCGGATGCGGGAAGCTGATCGGATACTCTTTTGAAACGATTTTCCTGATCCCGCCGCAGCCGTCCATCAAAAGCATTTTGACCGCAGAGGTTCCCAAATCAATCCCTATATACAACATCTTATTGCCTCCTTCATGTTCGCTGTAAAATTATTTAGTTTAGTGACTGAACTATATTTCTTTCAGCGTACTACATCACGGGGCATTTGTCAATTGCAACTGTGAGATTTTCCCGAATAAGCGGCAGTCTGATGAGGATTGTTGTGCCTTCCAGTTCCCTTGAACGGATATCAAACGTATAATCCTCCCCGTACAGATACCGAATCCGGCCTTTGATATTCCTGATTCCGATATGCTCGCCCCTGATGACAGACGGCACATCGGTCTCAAGCTTTTCCAGAATATCCTCGGAAATACCGGTTCCGTTATCGCTGATACGGATCAGCAGATAGTCTCCTTCCTTCTCGGTGCTGATTTTAATACAGCCTCCGATAATCTCTCCCTCCTCATCCTTATTGCATAAAATTCCGTGAAACAGTGCATTTTCAACGAGCGGCTGCAGAATATTCTTTGCAAGAAACAGATATTTCGTTTCTTCCGCTATAAAAAACTGTGCCTTAAACGTATCCGCATACCGGTACGACTGAATGGTCAGATAGTCCTTTACCACCTCAAGCTCCTGCTCCAGCGTGTCATAGGCATCTTCAATTTTAATCCGCAGCCGGTCTCTTAAAATGGATATCATCGCCTTATTCACTTCTATGACATCTTTGTTTCGGCCCTTTTGGGCCAGATATGTGATCGTATTCATCGTATTGTAGATAAAATGCGGATCGACCTGTGAGACGAGCAGGCTGTATTTCATTTTCTGCTCCCGCTTTTCCTGCTCAAGCATCTGTCCGATATTGACCTGCAGCTGCTCCGCCATACTGTTAAAGGCTTTTCCTACCTCGGCAATTTCATCCTTTGATGTGATTTCCACCCGGGCGTTCAGATTTCCGGCTGAAATCTGATTCATCTGGTCCAGCAGCTTTGACAGAGGCTTCGTAAATTTCTGCACAAGCGGAATCATGATCAATATTACGCAGATACCAAAGATCGCCACCAGCAGCTCGTCAAGCAGAATCAGGGATCTGTTATTTTCCAAAATATCCTCTCTGGTCAGTCTGCAAATAATCTTCCAGTTTCCGTAATTAGAAAAATGCAGGGCGGAAACCGCATTTTTCTCCCGAACAAATCCCTCTCTGTAGCTTCGTCCGTACGTAACCGATTCCAATATCTGCTCAACATTGATTTTGGAATGCTTAACGCTGGGTGCAATGATGTCGTTTTCCCCGTTCAGCAATAGATAGTCCTTGCTATAATCGCTCATGCTCTCCGCAATATAGATAATTGGATCAAAAGAAGCAATCACTGTTACAGTGCCCGAGATTCCTTCCAGTTCATACTCGCTCACATATCCGTACGCCATATTAAATTTATTTCCGAATACCGTGGCCGATTCTCCTTCGTAAGTGAACGGATCAAGAAATCCGTCTTTATTTTCCTTTGCCGCCGCCTCCGGCAGAACCTCCCGGATATGCCGTTTAAGCTCCTGGGAAAGTCCGACTGTCGTAAAGCTCCTCTCCCCCTTCGGATCCTTACTTTCAATATAAATTCCGAGCATTTCATAGGAACGGACATGATCCCTGAGCCCGATTCCCGATAAATACAGGCTGATTTTCGCCTGATTTGCTCTTGTCGGATTTTTATGATAGCTTCCGATCAGCTCCTTCAGTCCTTCGTCATCCCGCACCACAAGAGAAAACCGCTGCAGTTCTTCAAAATACTGATCGATATGTGTCATGATCTGCTCATTCAAATTCATCACGTTTTCAAGATCGGTTTTGCTCACAGATGTATAGATAATATTGGACAAAACCGTCGTGAAAATAGCAAATATAATAAAAAATACAAGAATCTGGGAAATCAGCAATTTATTTTTCAGTTTCATACCGGCTCCCTTTTATCACTGCAGTTTCTCTTATACTGGTTTGGCGTACAGCCTTCGTATTCCTTGAAAATTCTGCTGAAATACTGACTTGAGGTAAAGCCGACCTTTTCTGATACTTCATAAACCATCTCATCATATTTTTTGAGCCGCTTCTTTGCCTGTTCGATCCGTACGCTGTTGATATAATCACTGACGCCGATGCCGACCTCCTCTTTAAACCGTGTAGACAGCCAGGAAGCGGAAATGTTTACATGCCCGGCCACCATATTTGAAGAAAGCTGCGGATCATCATATAATTCTTTGATAAAGGTAATGGCCTTTAAAATACTTTTAGAATAAATCTCCTTTTCACTTTCATGAAACATCATCCAGATCTCATTGATCTTCTGCTCAATAAAGCCGGTCATCTGCACGGGGTCGCTGAAGTCATACGAAGTGCTGTTTTCGACAATAGAAAACCGCCTGCCGCTTTTTTCTCCGGCAAGGAAGCCTACATACAGATTCAGCGCTTCAAACCCGTTTTTTACATACCATAAATAAGAAAAACAATCCTCTTTGGCAATCGCAATTTTAATTGTCTGTAAATAGTTAAAAATTGCTCCCTGATCCTGCTGCTTAATCTTCTGATAAATCTCATCCGAGGTAATCGACTTAGGCTCCCTGCCCTCTCCGCTTTGCGGCAGTTGTGAGACAAACTCCGTAATTTCTGCCTTTTTCTTTAAATACCGCTGTGACATCTGGCTTTTATTTTCCGGATAAAAGCGGCCAAATTCACGGACTGACATTCTGTTCGCAGAATAATACAGATGAAACAACTGCTTTCCCGTATTCATTGCCTGAAAAACCCGGCGCGCGTAATAATAGAGCTGCTCCAATATTTCCTTCTGCGCCACTACGCCCCCATCAGACTCGAGCACCGCCAGATATTCGTTCTCATTTACCGCAAAGACAGTGACGGGCCAAAGCTCTTTATCTCTTCCGGCCTCCGTACACGCATCTAAAAACTCATATTCATAATTTTCATGCTCACTTTGTGTAAAATATTTTTCCAAAAACTTCGGCGGATTTTTCTCGGCCAGAATCATATAATAATATTTTTTATGCAGCCGGATATAATCTGTCTCGTCCAGCATCCGCTTATAATGCTCTTCCGGAATATTTTTCTTGAACAGCGTTTCCAGAATCACACCGAGCGTATATTTGTTTTTAGCCTCTTCTTTATCAATTTCCTCTTTCAGCTTCAATATCTTTTTTAAAAAGCTCTCTTCCTCCAAATCGCTCTTCAGTAAATAGTCATCGATGTTCAGACGGATCGCCTGCTTGATATAATCAAAATTTTTATAAGCAGACAAAAACAGGATGTGCGACTGCCCGCCATATTCACGGATCGCATTTACTAATTCTAATCCGCTCATGCCGGGCATTTTCACATCCGTTATAACAAGCTTGGGCCTGTATTTTTTATACAGGCGCAGAGCCTGGTCGGGATCTGTCGTCACACCAATCAATTGAAATCCGTAATATTCCCATTGAATGATTGTTTCCAGATACTCCAGCGCCATATTTTCATCATCAACAAGTAACACTTTAATCATCATTGTACATGCCTCAAATACCGCCGTTATCCACTGTCACTGATTTGCTTCAATCAGCTCTTTTTTCAGTTTTCTGTCATTCAAAAAATCAATTACTCTTTGATTATTATACGTAAAGATCATAATTACCAGCAGAAAAATTCCCGAAGCCGTATCCTGCAGGGAGGCAGATAAGCCAAGACTCAAAAGCCCCGTTGTCAGCATGTTTAAAATAAAATTACCGATAAGAATGCCGACCAGCAGATTGCAGTACTGCTCCAGAGCCAGTCCTACATAAATCCCAAGCATGCAGTTGAATATAATGTTTGTGCTTGACATATACATCGGTGTATCAATCGAACCCTGAATCGATATTTTGAGCAGGGCCGCCACTCCTAGAAACAGTGATGACACAACATAGCACAAAAATGCTGTTTTCTTCGTATCCACCCCTGCATTCTTGGCAATCTGCTGAGAGCTTGCACACGCTCTTACATGATAACCGAATTTCGTATAATTGAACAGCAGATAAAAAAGCACGAACATCACAAGGAAGAGGATGATGCAGTACGGAAATCTTCCAAGCATTGTGATCTCTCCGCTGATTGCGGTTACCCATGAAATACTGGCAAGGTTTGAGAGTGTTTCATAAACCATACACACCCCCAGAGCCGTTACAATAGCCGGAACTTTTAAAAGCATATAGACTGCTCCCGATATGGTTCCGAGCACAACCGCCGAAACAACTACGACCAACACAAACGGGACAAGTCCGATACCGTAAAGGTAGACCATCTTTGCCCCGAGCATCGCGGAGAGCATAACAACTGCTCCCGCGCTCAGGTCCATCCTGTCATTTAACATATTGCAGCACATCGCATAGGAAATCAATGTGGGGGCTAACGTTTGTTTAAAATTCATAATAATGCTTGCCGGTTTTCCGAAGCTGCCGCCTGAACAGACAAAGAATAATACATAAACAAATACCGGCAGCAGAATTACCTTTATTATATTACGAAACCTGGTGGATTTGCTATTCATATTGTCCCCTTTTCTCAAGCAATCCGCATTATTCTGCGTGTCTTGCAATTGTATCCTCTACACTATAGCTCGCGCCCATTTCAAGCAGGTCTGCCGAAGTAGCCTCGCTGTTCTTGGATAAAATCAACTGATCAATTTCTTCCGTTGTCCATGCATAAACTCCGTCGTTGTGAAGATAGGTCATATAATCCGCAAATTCGGTACCGGACTTGCATACGATGAAGTTAACAGGTACCTCTACCTTTTCCATCGGATTTCCTTCGAGTGCATTGTAGATCAATACAAACGGGAATACCACATCACTGTATTGTCCGCCGATCGCACAGACTGTTTCTCCGCTGTCCAGACTCTGCTGGCAATTTTCCGAAAGATCACAGAATGCAATCTTAACCTGTCCTTCTCTTCCCGCAGATTTGATCGGCTCCGAACAGTATTCAATGCCAAGCAGCGTGATTGCTATGCCGTCAATCGTATCATCGGCCGCAAGGAAGTCCTCAACTGCCTTTGTAAATTCAAGACCTCTGTATTCTCCGGCTTTCTTGATCTCCGGATGATCCTCAAATGCCTGCATCATACCTTCCCATCTTCTGTCATGGCAAGTTATCCCGGGCTCATAGCCGATTGCCGCGATATTGGTACAGCCCGAATCAATCAAACTCGTAATAATCTCGTAGCCGGCATCAAAATCCGCCTCATAGGAGCTTCCCACAAAATATTCATTTGCAAATACCTGCTCCTTGATTGCCTCATCAATCTGCGACCAGCCGACTCCCAGGTAGACCCCGTTTTCTTCACAGATTTTTAATCCCTGCAATACGGAGGTTCCCGAAAAGTTTGTTGTGATGATCGCATTTACACCCTGTGCACAAAGATTTTCGATTGCCGAAAGGTATGTTTCATCCGCAAAATTTTCTATAATATAATAGTTAAACTTTACACCGTAATTCTTTCCCAGATAATCAGTATACGCTTTATATTTTGCGCATAAGAAATCTGTTGTCGTGTGAATGACGACGCCGATTGTGTATTTTCCGTCCGGGTCGCCGCAGGTTTCCCCTGCACCCGCCTGGTCTGCCCAAACTGCTGATTCTTCTTCAGCAGGTGCTGCCTCTCCGGCCGCCGTATCCACCGCCGCCTGCTCCGCAGCCGATGCATCGGCAGCCGGTGCCTGTGCCGTATTTGAGCAGCCCACAATTCCGGCTGCAATGGAAAGTGTCAATAATAATGCAATTACTTTCTTCATACTTAATCCTCCTATTTTAAAATTCCGTCTTTGTTCTTCACATAAGTCAAGAACACCAGTAACAGCAGAACGAGCCCCTGAATCCCTTCAATCACACGTTCATTTACTCCAAGAATAATCAACCCGTTACGCAATAGTATAACCGAAAAACTGCCGATCAGCGCACCGATCATTTTTACGCGCGAACCGCCGGAGAGGGGAACGCCTCCGAGAACCAATGCTGTAATGACGTTCATCTCAAGTCCCTGACCGGTGGAGGTACTGACACTTCCCGCCCTCGCCATCAGGATAAAGCCTGCGATGCCGACAGTCACACCGCTGATGAGATATGCAATCATTCTCATTTTTTTCACATTGACTCCTGCCTGCTGTGCTGCCGCCGCATTTCCACCAATTGCTTTGTTGGACTTGCCGATGCTGCTTTTTTCAAACAGGAAATAGCAGACCGCATAGACCAAAATGAGCATACACAGCTTGAACAGTTGGTTGTCGTAATCATAGAGATAGACCGGAATGCTGTATTTCTGTGTTGCGCAAACCGTATTCAAAATACCTCGGCACATATACATAATGCATAACGAAGTAATAAATGGAGACACCTTTAAGTATACGGAGACCATCCCGTTTAAAAGAAACCAGACAAGCGCTGCGAGTATATTGGCGATCAGTACAACCGCGACCGGCGCACCCGTATTGGCAACTAAAATTGAGATCAGGACACTGAAGCCGATCACTCCTCCGTAGGAAAGATCCATTCCGCCGTGAGAATATACAAAAACTGCTCCGAAGGCCATGATGGCCACATAAACTGTCTGATTCAGAATGCTGTTTAAGTTTCCCTTTGTCAACAGCTTTCCGTCTGAGAACACCTGAAACAGAATCAGCATCAGGATGATTCCGAGAAACGGGATCAGTCTCTGTATCCATTCTTTAATTCGCAGAAGGGAATCCTGTTTTTCTGTTTTTATTCCGTTCAACATGTCTTCCTCCCCTCTAAACCATTTCTTTGATCAGGACGGATTCATTCAGCTGTGCAGATCTGTCAAAGGATTTTTTGACCGTTCCGTCCTTCATAATCAAAATTCGGTCGCTCATCCCGATCAGCTCCGGCAGCTCCTCCGAAATCATAATAATGGACTTTCCCGCTTTCTTTAACCGATACATCAGCTGATACATAAACGCCTTTACACCGATATCAATTCCTCGAGTCGGACAGTCCAGAATAAATATCTCCGACTCGTTTCCGATCCATTTTCCGAATACCACCTTCTGCTTGTTGCCGCCGCTCAAGTCCCGAACATCCTGTCCGATTTCACGGCACTTGATACTCATTGCCTTCACCTGCGCATCGGTAAAGCGGGACTCCTCCCGTTTGAAAACAAATCCTGCTTTTTTAAGCTTGGACAGTGAGGGAAGAACCATATTATCCAAAATGCTCGCGGATAAAATAAGTGCCTCCTGATCCCTGTTTTTTGATACGTAGCCAATCTTATTTTTGATCGCCTGCTTCTCCGATATAATTTTCTCTCCGTTTTCCAGCAGAACCTCTCCGTACAGCGGCTTCAGATTGCCAAAAAGCACCTTGCCAAGCTCGTGCATCCCGCAGTCCGTCAGACCGCCGATTCCAAGTATTTCACCCTTGTGCAGCTCCAGCGAAACACCTTTCAGCAGATTTCCCGCATAGACTTTTTTCGATTTCAGTACAACCTCTTTTCCGGAGCTGCCGTCGTAATCGCTGCGGTAATAATCTCCGGTCAGCTTTCTTCCCACCATCAGCTCCTTGATGCGGTCCTCGCTGAATTCCTCTTTCTGAAGCTTTGCGATAAAAACACCATCCCGCAGGACGATCATCTGGCTGCAAACTTCCATCAGTTCCTCAAGATCATGGGAGATAAACAGCACAGTCTTGTTCTCCTCCTGATATTGACGGATAATTTTATAAATAATATTTCTGCCGCGCTGGGAAAGTGCCGTTGTTGTTTCATCGACAATGAAGATATCCGGCTTTAAATACAGCGCCCGAACGACCTCAATCAGTTTTCTTTCCTCCAGACTGTAGTTTGTAATCGGGGCCTCGGGATCAATGTCCTCAATCCCGATATCCCTCATCGCTTCTTTCGCGGCACGGTACATTTCCCGCCTGTCCACAATCGTTCCTTTTGTAAACAGTTCCTCTCTGCCCAAAAAAATGTTGTCGGCTACCCGAATACCGGGGAGAGTTCCCATCTCCTGCGCAATCATGGCAATTCCATGCCTTCTGGCATCCATCGTATTCACAGGCTTATAGGGCTTTCCTTTCAGTATAAGCGAACCCTTTTCCGGCGGATAAACCCCCGAAATGATGGAGGAGAGGGTCGATTTTCCCGATCCGTTTTCACCGATCAGGCCGATGATCTCCCCCTGCTCCACCGCAACCGACACATCCTTCAGTGCATGGGTCAGGCCAAAATCCTTCGATATTTGATTGATTTCCAATATGACCTCTGTCATCACCTAAACCTCCGTCTCATCCGAGAATAATGACGTTCCAGGATAAACTGGGCAGAATCACCTTTGTTTGCCCTGTCACTTTAAGCTCCTGCATGACGACATTCTCCGGTTGCTCGATCGTGTTAATGCGTTCATAGTCTCCTCCGCCGAGCGTAAAGTGCTTTTTAACCTGTTTATTTCCATAGCCCTGCAGCTCTAATTCCAATTCTACGGAATCCTCTTCATCGCAATTTAAGACGAATACGCATACCTCGTCAGTTTCTTCATTGTAGACAACCGCAGGCTCCACAACCGTTAAGCGTCCGAAATCACAGTCATACTCCGGTGCATCCACAACCGCCTTCATACATGTCCCATGTCCGTATTTGCTCATCATATGGAACGGATGATAAATCGCCTGCTTGTAAACGCCGCCTCCCGGAATCGTCGTGATCGGTGCAATTACATTGATGAGCTGTGCCAAACAGGCAATCTCCACCGTATCCGCATTGTTCAAAAGTGTAATCCCCAGGCCGCCGACAACAACTGCATCCAGCAGGCTGTATTTTTCCTGCAGAATAGGCGGTGCCGTTTCCCACTTTCCGGCAGAAGTCATTTCAAACGTAGTCAGTCCCTGTAAATCATCGAGGGAATCCAGTTTAATATCCTGAAAATTCCATACATTCCATTCATCCAGACAAATTTTCAGGTCCTTGCTGCGATGATCCTTAGCTTTACAATATTCAATTACCCGCGCGCTGTTTTTGATATGCGTATCGAGCTGCTTATAGGCCGCCACATAATTTTTTGTTCCCTGTCCCGCATTCATCGTATAATTGTGTGTAGAAACATAATCGACCTGATCATACAGCTCCGACAGCATTGTGCGGTCCCATTCCAGATAGGTCGGAAGCATCTCGTAGCTGCTTCCGCATGCAACCAGCTTGATCGACGGATCCACCCATTTCATGATTTTTGCGGCTTCGAGTGCTTTTTTCGTATAGTCCGCAGCGGACAGATGACCCGCCTGCCAGCTTCCCTCCATTTCATTTCCGAGGCACCAGTATTTAATATTGTAAGGCTCCGGGCTGCCGTTTTGAATACGCAGATCACTGAAATAGGTGCCGCCCGGATGGTTGCAGTATTCTACGAGATCGCCGGCATCCTTGATGCCTCCCGTCCCGAGATTTACGGCAATCATCGGCTCGACGCCGGCCTTCTTGGCCCATCTGCAGAATTCGTCGATGCCAAACTCATTCGTTTCGATGCTGGACCATGCATAATCCATTCGTTTCGGCCTGTTTTCCTTCGGACCGATCCCGTCATGCCAATCATAACAGGAAACAAAATTGCCGCCCGGATACCGGATCACCGGAACGTGCAGCTCCTTTACAAGCGCCAGCACATCTTTGCGAAAGCCGTCCTCATCCGCATCGGGATGTCCCGGCTCATAAATTCCCGAATAAATGCTCCTGCCTAAATGCTCGGTAAAGGATGAATACATTTTTTCATCGATTTTCCCGATCGAAAAGTGTTTATCGCTGAAACATTTTGCTTTTTTCATTTCCCTTCCTCCTTCAACAACTGATCACTCATTTCCTTGTTGAAGTTATTTTATAATTGCGGACGGCTGATCTCCATATTCTATTTTTTTTGGATTGTGCATTATTTTTAAGTTTTGGGAAATGAAAAAAGAAAATTGTAATTTTTTTAATTAATTTTGAAGATCGGTGTGCGAACGCACATGAGATTTGAACACAAGCTAAGATCCGAGCCGCCAGCCCCCGGCTGCCTCACGCTGCTTCCAAAACTGACGATAAATTCCATCTTGCTCTTTCAGCTGCGTGTGGGTGCCCCTTTGGGCAACCGTTCCCTCGGCGATCACCAGAATCTGATCCGCATCTCTTACGGTTGTCAATCGATGTGCTATGGAGATCAGCGTTTTTCCCTTTGTTAATTCCTGTACGGCCATCACAAGCTCATGCTCGTTTTCGGGATCCATGCTGGAGGTTGCCTCGTCCAAAATAATAATAGGGGCGTCCTTGAGCATTGCTCTGGCAACGGAAATCCGCTGTCTTTCCCCTCCCGAAAGAGTAGAACCCCCTTCTCCGACAATCGTCTCATAGCCTTCCGGCAAAGCGGAAATAAATGCATGACACTGCGCCCGCTTCGCCGCCTCCTCCACCTGTTCATGAGTGGCCTCCGGGTTACCGAAGCGGATATTATTCTCAATGGTATCATGAAACAGATATACATTCTGAAAAACCATGCTGATGTATTTCATCAGGCTGTCAGCCGTATATTGCCTGATATCCCTGCCGCCGACTAAAACCTGTCCTTCCTGTACATCCCAAAACCGGGCAATTAAATTGCACAGGGTCGTCTTGCCGGAGCCAGAAGGACCGACAATGGCGCATGCACTGCCCTGCGGTACCTTTACAGATACATGATTGATTACCTGACGGCTCTCATAGGCAAACGAAACATCCTTCAGCTCAATATCAAAATTTTGCAGCGTCAATTCCTCTAAGCTTGTATCCATTTTCGGAATGTCCGTCACCGCTTCCAAACGGTCGAGGCCGCTTGTCACCATTCCCGCCAGATAAACGCCGTTTCCCATCTGCTCCATTTCCGAATAAATTATAAAAGCTCCGATAATAAACAGCAGGCAGTAGGACAGTGTAATGCTGCCGGCCAAATACAACAGCACCGCCGCAAACATCAGAGCACAGCCGGTCAGCTTAAAAACGGCCGAATAAATTTTCAGCAAATGAAGCGAAGCGTGTTCCTGATTGAAATCCGCCTGCCGTTTTTGATCAAACGCTTCGTATACGGAATCCTCACTGCCCTCCGTCTGCGAAAACGCACGGAGTACAGATACTCCTCGGATATACTCCAGCGCCTGTGTCGTCATGACCTCCCCTGCCGTGAGTACCTTTGGCGACTGCTCGGCGGCAGCTTTTTGAATCAGATGTAGCATCCCCATTCCGATGCAGAGTCCCGCCAGCGTTACGATTGCAAATACCGGGTTAAAAAAAAGGAAAAAAACCATCATGACAAGCGTCATAATTACCCCGCCGGTAAGGTTGGTGATCGCCATCATGGAATACTGCTCCAGATCGGATACGGTGGAGGTGAGGACTGTCTGTATGCTTCCAAGCCGCTGTTCTGAAAAATAGCCCATCGGCGCTTTGCGCATACGCTCTCCCACATTCAGACGATAATCCCGAAACATGTCAAACCCTTTTGCGCTCATCGAGATTTCCATCAGCCACTGAAACAGAAACCTGCCGAATATGCTTACGACGAGAATTCCCAGAACAGACAGGATAACCTGCATCGTCATATTGTTCAAATTTTCTGCAACTACATAGACTGCCATCATCATCAGCGCCATAAAGACGCACATAAGAAGATGAAAGAAAATTCCCCATAAAATCTTTCTTTTATATTTTCCTGAAATATGAAGTATACGCTTTATCATACAGAACATCTGAATCATTCCCTCCCGTCGATACAATCTGCCGTGCTGATAAATTGCTCCCACATACTGCGGTACAGCGGGCAGCTTTCCAAAAGCTCACCTTGTGTTCCTCTTGCAATTACGCTTCCCTTGTCCACTACGAGAATTTGCTGTGCATACTGAATAGTGGATAATCGGTGCGCTACCACGACCAGAGTTTTTCCTTTTACCAGCCGGCCTACGGCCTCCTGAATTTCCGCCTCACTCTCCGGATCGGCATAAGCCGTTGCCTCATCCAAAATAACAACGGAGGCTTTTTTCAACATGGCCCGTGCAATGGTGATTCGCTGCCGTTCACCGCCGGACAGTTTCTCCCCCGCATCTCCGGCCGGCGTATCATAGCCTTTTTCCAACCGCATCATAAAGTCATGACAGTTTGCCGCCTTTGCCGCCTCTTCTACCTCCTCATCAGAGGCTCCCGGATTTCCCATGCGGATGTTTTCTCTCAGAGATTTGTTGAACAGAAAATTATCCTGCGCCACATAACTGATTTCGTTCATCATCTGATCAAATGGAATCTCTTTTATATTTTTACCGCCATAACGCACCACTCCGGCCGAAGCATCCCAAAAACCCGCCATCAATTTGGCAATGGTAGATTTTCCGGATCCGGACGGCCCTACAATAGCCGTCATGGTTCCGGGTGTAATTTTAAATGTCACTCCATGCAGTACTTCTTTTGAAGAATCATAGGAAAAAGAGACCTGCTCAAAGGAAAATGTATTTCCGTCAAGCGTTGCTTCCTCTTTCGGGCGCACCTGCTCCGGAATATTTAAAAAAGCAATGATTGCATTGAGGTTGGCGGTAATCGTAGCCAGCATCTCGGCAACCCCTGCCAATCTCATCAGCGGTCCGAGTGCGCCTGCCGGAATGATGATACAGGCGATAAATACAGGGAGCGTAAGTCTTCCTGTCCTATACAGATAAGCGCCGACAGGCAGGCTGCCGAGCATTGTTGAAGGCAGCAGCGCTTTGACGGCAGACATCCAGAACCAGCATTGTTTCCACCAATTCAATGTGCTGTCGTGAAAAAAATTTACAGCCTCGGAGAATTTCCCAAATGAGGTATTTGTCCGGCTGAAAGCCTTTATGACCTGAATACCGCCCACATACTCCACGAGTGCAGCATTCATTTCATTGCCTGCCCGTACATAGCTGTTCATTTTCTTCCCATAGCCTTGAAGCATTCCGATGAAAAACGGAACACAGAGCGGGATGGTAATAAGCGAAGCCAGGCCCATCCGCCAGTCCAAAATAAAAACAAGTGTCATACACGCCGCAGGGGCGGCGATATTGGATGGAATTTCAGGTATAAAATGGGCAATGACATCTTCCAGTTTTGCGACATTGTCCACAATCAGGTTTTTATAAAAACCGGTCGGCGTTTCCAGCATGACACCCATTGGCACTCTGCGCATTTTATCGGCAATGGCGCAGCGAATATTTCTTAAAATGGTAAAGGCTACCCGATGACTTCGGCCGGAAGCAATTATGGTCAATATAGTCTTTATCACAATGCCTAATACCGCAATTCCCGACCACATCAAGGCTCTCTCTCTGCTCGCCGTACCGGAAAACACTTCATTTGCCAGCATAGCCGCTGTTAAATACGGAAGCATGCCAAAAAGCTCTGCCGGAATTGCCAAAACAACAGAAAGTGTCATCTTTCCCTTGACTTCACCTGAAAACCGAAACAGCATTTTAATTGGATGATCCTGTTTTTTATTCCTTGTATTCATATTGTCTCCTGTTGAAATTTAAAAAAGATTTTTGGAGAATCAAGGCAGCTTCTTTAAAAAATAAGGAAGATAAGAAAACCGGCTGTCATAAATAGAAACAAACCCGCATCCCAAAGATGAAATCCGATGCGGCAGCAGTTTGTTCTTTTTCCGCCGCCGCCCAGTCCCCGGGTCATGGCAGCAGCAGACAAATCATCGCCGATTTTCACAACCGATACAATCAGCGGGACCAGCCGGTATTCCAGCATGGCTATCGGGCCTCTTCGGATACCTACTCCACGCATTTTCATCGCGTATTGTATGCTGCGGTATTCTTCTGCAACCGTAGGAAAAAAGCGAAACATTACAGCGAACGGTATTGTGATTTTTTGTGTAACATGAAGCCGTTCCATCGCCGCTATGAATTCACTGACCTTTGTGGTAAGCAGAAAAGACCAGGCCGCTATCATCCCCGGCATCATACGAAGTATCACCGGGATAACACTACGAATCAGAATACCGGGAACACTTGAACCGGGAACACTTTGCAGCAGCAGTTCTCCATGATAAGCCAGTACATAAAGTACGGCATAAACAATGGCAGTACGCGGTTTTTTTACATTCAGCAGCATCAAAAACGAAACGCATGCAAAGATCATTTTTATGATACCGTCAATTCCTTCAAAGCCGGAAGAACATGTGATTAAACTAAAAATAAGCAGTATGTAAAGCTTTGTACGAGGATCCGGTCTGATTATGGCACGCCCTTCTCCGACCGATAAAACGCCCGTCATTTATACAATCCCCGCTCGTCTGAAATGCTTGTTAAGAACGGCGCGTCCCAGATAAGCGCCGAAAACTGCCGCAATTGCTATCGATGCGATCACAACGGGCACCATATAACCTTGAACAAGCACTGCAAGTGTATTGGCAAACTCATCTCCCTGTGACTCGCGATACATCTCAGCATAGGATTTTCCCATGATAAACATAGGCAGCTGCGTTCCGATTGCCCATTCGGAAAATACGACATAACCAAGTAGCATGGTTCTCCAGCCTTTATATTTGCCTGCTTTCATGATCAGATCTGAAATGAGGCCGCAGCCAATGCCTGCAATCAGCGGATAGGGCCCATAGCCCGACAGAAAATTAATCAGCCCCAGAAGAGTTCCCATAATGGTCACCAATCCAAATTTATCTATTTTAGTAAAAAACAAAATATTCGGAATGCCGGCAGCAAATGCCAACAGCACTGTAAAAAAAACAGCCATTGCCGGAACAAAGCCCGTAAATGCCGTCACAAAGAACAGCACAAAGTTCAACACGGTAAAAATACCTGTATTAACAAGATCACGTACACCAATTTTTTTCTTTTCCATCGTCATGAGTTCTCCTTCAAATTTAAATTTCAATCAAATAAAGCCGGTAATCTGCAAGGGTGTTCCCTCTGCAAATTACCGGCTCTGCGTCTTAGCGTCTGGCTCTGATTGCTCTGCTGATATAACGTTATCATTCCGGACTGTTATGACATGCTCCTTCCCGCATTTAGGACAAAATAACGGAAACCGATCCAGCACCGTATCCGGGTTGACCTTTGTCCGCGTTTTATTTCCGCAGCAGGGGCAGTGAATCCAGCCATCCTCATCTATCCATCCTGTCAAGTTCCATCATCACCCCCGTTCAGTATGGTTTTCCAGCCGGCATTATAAAACCAGCTCAATCTCCAGAGGTGTTTCATCGCTTCTTCTTTCGGCATATCATGAATAACCACTTCAAAGACTCCGGAATAAAATGCATAGGAAAGGATATGTGCCAACTCCTGCGTCAGACGGCCTGATTTGATCGCATCATTCCCGCTTTCTTCGATATAACGCAGTGTCGTATCGGTATCTATATCCACAAGAGCATGCATAAAGCTTTGCTCCACACTTGTTTCACCGCTTGTAAGCAGAATCTTAAATTCATCGAAATGGTCATAAATGTAATCCAGAATAGAAGAAACCCTGCTCTTAGTATCAAAGTGCAACTGCTCTGTCTGCTGGTTTGGTGGTAAATCTGAAAATGCGCCGAGCGCCTCCTTCATCATTTTGCAAAAACCATCCGCTACCGGCTGTACAACGGCACAGTACAGGCCCTCCTTGTCCTGATACCGATATAAAATAGAGCTTTTGCTGGAACCTGCTTTTTCGGCTATTGTCCGCAGGGATGCATTCTCATATCCGTTGGAAAGGAACTCCTCCTTAGCGTACTCTAAAAGCTTTTCCGTCACGCCCTCGATCATCTTTGCCACCTGTTCACCTCCAAATATTTAGACCACCGGTCTAAACCGATGGTCTAAATATAGCATAAGAAAAGAATAGCTGTCAAGTACCTTCCTTTTTCATAAACAATAAATTTTTCGCAGTTATCCTTGTGCAATTTTTACCAGCCGTTCAATAATCGGCAGGTGCTGGGTGCACTGACGTTCACATTTGCCGCAGGCAATACAGGTTTTTGCCGCATCGCGTTTAATTCCCCAATGCGCATCCAGACGCGACTGAATATCCTTTTCACTGCCGCTTAACAGCATTTGGTTATAACTGTCCATATATTTCGGAATCGGAATATCCTTTGGGCAGCCTTTGCAGTATCCGCATCCGGTGCAGAGATTATTCAATGCAATGCCTTTATCCGCATAACGGGCCCCGATTTCTCTCGCAGGACTTTCTTCAAGGTTTTCTACCGCCTTTACCGCATCATCGACGTGTTCTTTCGTCGTACAGCCTGCAAGTGTGACTGTAATTTCCTTATGAGAGGCCACAAAGCGAAGTGCCGCCTGCGGCACCGTCAAATCGGTGCCCTCTGTCAGATAGGAAAATGCCTGCGCATTTAACGGAATCATGCCGCCGCCAAGCGGATTCATAACAACAACTCCCATTCCCTTATTGTACGCTGCTTCGATGCCGCTCTGTCTGAAACGATAGTTTAATGCGTTGTAGCCAATCAGCATCCCCTTAAATTTTCCCGTCGCAACGACCGTCTCGATGTCATTGCCCTGCATATGTGAAGAAAACACAATATTCCTGATCAGTCCCTGCGCCCTGGCATCCTCATAAAAGCCGTAAAGCAGTTCCATATGCTTCTCCCACGACGGAAGACTCAGCATACACCACATATGATAAAAGTCGATATAGTCGGTCTTCAGTCTTTGCAGAGAAAGTTCCAGTCTCTTTTGAAACGCATCCTTTAAGTCTCCGGCCTTCTCACCGCCATAGGTACCGAGATTCGCCTTTGAGGTCACATAGACCTTGCTCCTCTCCACCTGAGAAAGCGCAATTCCCGTCACAATTTCACTCTTATCATCACAATAAAACGGCGCCGTATCCCAATAGTTAATTCCCTTTTCAAAGGCATACAACGGGATTTCCGCACACTTTTGAAATCTTCCCGCCTTGATGTCCTCCTCATCATAGCGCATCGTACCGAGTCCAACCGCCGACACACGCATCCCCGTATTGCCGTATTCCTTATAGTACATACTCCGCCTCCTTGCGTTTTATTTGAATTTTATGATGACGTTCATCATCTTATTTCTAAATTCATTTTATCACTTTCTATCTATTTCAACAATCATCCGGCTTATAATTTCATCGTCGGCAGCATCGGACGATTATTACAGGCGTACCGTATGCAGGTACTAAACGCTTCAATGAGAAGAACAAAGAATTAACTGCTTCCTAATAATTTCCTTGTTTCTTGTATTTGATGAAACATATGCTCTATTCTCGGCAGAGAAATCCCCAAGGTTTCTTTCATTACATCTTCCACGGTTTCTACGGGGATTACCGTAAGCTGGTTTCTGACTTCTTCGGGTACATCCTTCAGATCGGCGGCATTGTCCTTTGGTATCAGCACTTTTCTAATACCGGCCCTTTGGGCGCCCAGCAGTTTTTCCTTCAATCCGCCTATCGGCAGAACAGCGCCCCTTAATGTAATTTCTCCTGTCATTGCAATTTTTGAATCCACCTTTTTCCCCGTTACCAGGGAGGCAAGGGCGGTAAACAGCGCGATGCCCGCTGACGGACCGTCTTTGGGAACGGCTCCCGACGGAACATGAATATGCAGATCCTTTTCTTTAAAATTAACGGAATCAAGCGGCAGCCTCGATTTCAAGAGACTCAAAGAAATCCTGGCTGATTCTTTCATGACTTCTCCCAGCTTGCCGGTAAGCATGACCTCTCCGCTTCCGGGCATATCGGTAACCTCAATAAAAAGAATTTCTCCGCCCACAGGTGTCCATGCGAGTCCCGTAACCACACCGGGAGGATTATCCTGTTGCGCCATATCATGCCGTGACACCTTCCTTCCCAGAAACTCCTCCAATTCTTGGGCCTTAATCTTATAAGGCAGTTCAACCTTGTTTGACACGATCTTTTCGGAGGTTACCCTGGCAAGGGCGGACAGCTGTTTTTTCAGGCCCCTGACTCCTGCTTCCAATGTATAGTCATTAATTATCTTCTGCAGAATATCATCTTCCACAATCATTTGCTCCGCTGTCAGTCCATGTTCCTCCAGGACAGCCGGTATCAAATGATTTTTCCCGATATGAAATTTCTCATCTGCCGTGTAACTGGAAATCTGAATCACTTCCATGCGATCCAGCAGCGGCCCGGGAATGCTTTCCGTCGTATTCGCCGTCGCGACAAAGAAAACATCGGACAGGTCATAGGGCACGTCCAAATAATGATCCGTAAAGGTGCTGTTTTGTTCAGGGTCGAGCACCTCCAGCAAGGCACTGGCGGGATCTCCTCCGAAACCGCCGCTCATCAGCTTATCCACCTCGTCAAGAATCATGACGGGATTGCTCACGCCTGCCTTTTTGATGCTCTGCATAATTCTCCCCGGCATAGCCCCTACATACGTTCTGCGGTGTCCCCGAATTTCAGCCTCATCCCGGATTCCACCTAAGCTCAAACGGATATACTTCCTGTCAAGCGCCTCGGCAATGCTCTTTCCAAGGCTTGTTTTGCCTGTGCCGGGAGGCCCGACAAGCAGAAGAATGGAACCCTTTTTCCCGTTTTTGAGCTGCATGACCGCCAGGTGCTGAATGATCCTGTCTTTGACCTTTTTCAATCCGTAATGCTGCTCATCCAAAATCTGTCGTGCCGCTCCGAGATTGACCGGCCCTTGTTCTGACTTTTTCCACGGCAGCTGAATCAAAAGATCAAGGTAATTACGCAGAACATTATATTCGGAACCGTGCGGTCCCTGGGCTTCCAGCTTATCCAGCTCTTCGAGGGCTGCCTCCCTGATATCCGCAGGCATCTGGGCATCCTCTATTCTGGCCGTATAATCTTTGTCTTTCTTTGCTTCCTTGCCCTCGTTCAATTCCTCCTGAATAACTTTCAGCTGCTCCCTGAGCACGGATTCCCTGTAATATTTGTTGGCCTTCTCCGAAAATTTCTCAGATATCTGCATCTGCAATTCAATGGCTTCCTTTTGCTTAAGCAGGCGATCCATAAAGAGAAGCGCCCGTTCCCTGCGGGAATCGGTTTTCAGAAGCTCATATTTTTCTTCATTTGATATCTGTATAAACTGACTCAAATACACAATCAGGGAATTCAGATCTTTGAACTCATCGATCATTTTGACGTACTGTTCTCCGCCCTCAAACTTTTCGCTGATTTCACGGACGATTTTCTTGAAATAATCAAGTAACTCCTCCTGGCCTGCTTCGTTCAGATCCTTCTCCTCCGGGAAAAGCTCATATTCCGCATGTATCACGCCCTCTTCAAATTGAAGCTCTTTGAGCATAATCCTGTCCGCCGTTTTTACCGACAATTGAATTCCTTTTGCTGTTTTCTCGATTTCTTTTACAAAAAAGGTGATTCCTATCTTATAAAAATCTTCTTCCTTTAGTGCCTCCTGCCCAAGATTCTGTTTCAGCGGCAACGCTATTTTCGCTGCTGCATCATGCTCCAGATAACTCAGCTGTGTATCATCCGATGTTTTCATAAAAATCTTTGTTTCTACATCCGGCAATAAAACCGTATTGGATATCGGTAATACGATCCCTCGCATATTGCTGTTCTCTTTCATATTGTTCTCCTTTCATACACGTGATAAGTGAATATTCATTTATAGATCTGTTATATATTTGCGGGATCGTTCTGAAAATTAATTCAGAAAATTATCCCGCCTGTAACTGGTATTATACCAATATTGCATATTGTATGATATTGATCATCTCCTTCAGCAGCACCTCTTTCTCTGCCTCACTTTTATGAATATCAACAGCTATCGCTTTTACCGGATAAAAAATGATAGCCAGCAAATTTTCCTCGTTATATTCTTTAATAATTTTATTCCGCTTCATCTCCGCAATCAAGCTGTATATATTGCAGATGTTCTTTTTTCCCGAACAATGGTTGGCCAGAGAGGGGCAATTTGAAAACTGTTCAACAAAGCTATAAATTTCCTGGTGTTCCCATATATAGTTATAATAGCTTCTGGCAAGCATCTCAATCAGCTGCGGCCCTCCCATGCTTCTATTGACCCTATCCAGTAAATAATCATAGATCTCTTCCGAGTATTCGGTATAAATGTCCTGCAGCATATTTTCTTTGTTTTCATAGTATATATAAACGGTTGCCGGAGAAACTCCCGCCATCTTGGCAATCTTAGAGATAGAAGCGCCATGAAATCCTTCCTGGAGAATCAGCTTGATAACGGCTTCTTTAATGCTTCTTACCTTTTCATCATCTTTTTTTCTCATGCAGCTACCTCCATCTGTTTATATAATAAATGATCATTCACTTATTGTCAATAAAAACTTGTATGCACTAACAAACAGCCCGGACATCAATGTCCGGACTGTTTGTTCCATATCTTATAACATAATTGAAATTTCCAAGGGCTTCACGCCGCAAAGTCCGACGCTCACCTCGTCCGGCTGGCTGACACCGAGATAAAGCGTGAATGCGTTGCTTTCCAAAAGGTACTTTCCCTCTTCATTCACAGTCAAAAGCGCCCTTGCAGGAATTGTCAGCATAATCTCCTTCTCCTCCCCTGACTTGAGCAGCATCCGCTTAAATCCGCACAGACTGTAATTTTTTACGGCATACGGAGATTTTAAGTTTTTGATATATGCCTCGATAACCTCTTCCGTATCATGGCCGCCGACATTCTTTATTTTAACGGAAGCTTGAAAATGAGACTCATACAGCTTTTCAGGCGTATCGTTTACAAGTGCCGCAAGCTGCGCAGGATCTATCAGTCTTGCATCCGACAACGCAACCTCTGTGTAGGTCAATCCGTAACCAAACGGATACTGCGCTTCTTTGGTCATATAGCGGTAGGTCCTTCCCCCCATGCTGTAGTCCTCAAAAGCCGGAAGCTCATCAAGTGAGTTATAAAATGTGACCGGAAGCTTGCCTGACGGAGATTTCTTTCCGAACAGAAGGTTTGCAGCCGCCTTTCCTCCCTCGGCACCCGGATACCATGCCTGTAAAATAGCTCTCACATTCGGATGCTGTTTCGCAAATGACAAGTCCATCGCACTTCCGGTCATAACAATCAAAATAACCGGCGTACCTGTCCCGGCAACGGCTTCAAGCAGCCGTCTCTGGGATTCCGGCAGGTTCAAATCATCCTTGTCACCCGAAGCATAGCTGTTGCCGGTATCTCCTTCCTCACCCTCTAATGATTCATCCAAACCAAGGCAGAGTACAACGGCATCCGATTTCTTCGCCACAATGACTGCCTCGGAAATGCGGTCATCGGGCCATGCAAGATGCTCTACACGATCCCGAAACAAGTGACAGCCCTCGGAATAATAAATTCGTGCGGAATCTCCGACTTCCTCCTGAATTCCTTCCAAAATTGTCTGATACCGTGATGACGTACCGTGGTAATTTCCAATCAGTGCCTTGCGGCTGTTGGCATTCGGCCCAATCACCCCAAGCGTCCTAAGCTTGTTTTTATTAAGCGGCAGCAGATCGTCATTTTTCAAAAGCACCATACACTTTTCAGCTACCTCGACGGCCAGCTGCCGGTGTTCCTTGCTTTCCACTTCCTCGTAGGAAATATTGTCATATTCGCTGCCGTCAAACAGGCCCAGCAGGTACCGCGTCGTGAACAGCCTGACGGCTGCCTGCGTAATTGTCTCTTCCTTGACAAGTCCCTCCCTGCATGCCTTTATAACAAGCAGATAAATATTTCCGCAATTAATATCACAGCCTTTATTCAGTGCAAGTGCCGCGGACTCTACAGGCGTCTTTGTCACCATGTGATGCTCATGAAAGTCCTTGAGTGCCCAACAGTCCGATACATAATAGCCCTCAAATCCCCAGTCTCCCCGCAAAATCTCACCGATCAGCAGATCATGCGCACAGCACGGCTGTCCGTTCGTACGGTTATAGGCGCCCATGACGCCCTCCACCTGTGCTTCCTTCACACACGCTTCAAATGTAGGCAGATACGTTTCGTACAGATCCTTTAAACAGACCTTGGCATCAAATTCGTGGCGTACCGCCTCCGGCCCGGAATGCACCGCATAGTGCTTGGCACAGGCCACTGTCTTTTTAAATTCTCCATCGCCCTGCAGGCCTTTTACAAATGCCACACCGAGTCTGCCTGTCAGATACGGATCCTCTCCATAGGTCTCATGTCCCCTTCCCCAGCGCGGGTCGCGGAAAATATTTACATTCGGAGACCACATCGTGAGCCCTTTATAAATATCCCGGTCGCCCTCGGCGGAATAGGCGTTGTACATCGCCCTCGCCTCTGTCGCAACAACATCTGCCACTTCCTCAAGCAGCGAATCGTCAAAGGCAGCCGCCATCCCGATCGCCTGCGGAAACATGGTCGCCGTACCGGCTCTTGCCACACCGTGCAGACCCTCGTTCCACCAGTTATATGCCGGAACACCGAGCCGTTCAATTGCAGGCGCATCATACTTTAATTGGGAAGCCTTTTCCTCCAGTGTCATCTTTAACACGAGTGCCTCCGCTTTTTTTCTGGCTTCTTCTCTTCTCATAAATTTCCTCTCTTTAATCAGCCTTTTACGGCGCCCGCCGTCAAACCGTCAACAATCTGATTGCTGAATATGCTATACACAATGATTGTCGGAATAATTGCAATAATAATTGCCGCAAACATCTGCGAATAGTTTGTGTTATACGGCCCTACGAATTTAGACAAAGAAACGGGCAGTGTCTTTTTTAAGTCATCCGAAATAAAAACCATCGCAAGCAGCAGCTCGTTCCAGTTGGCCACAAATGTCATCAGTCCCGTTACAAACAGTCCTGTTTTGGAAAGCGGAAGTGCAATTTTTAAAAATACTTGATAAATGGAACAGCCGTCAATGCAGGCCGCCTCAAACAATTCCGACGGCATATTCCTGAAAAAGCCGGTCATGATAAAAATTGTAATCGGCAGGGAAAATGTCAGATACGGCAGAATTAATCCGACCAGATTGTTATACATACCAAAATTAGAAAAAGTTTTGAACAGCGGAATCAGCACACAATGAACCGGCACCATCATACCGATCATAAAATAAACCATGACCATATTGGACAGCTTCCATTTCATTCTTCCTATGGCAAATGAAGCCATGGAGCCCAAAACCATGCTGAGAAGCAAGGTCATCACGCAGACAATCATCGAATTCAGTGTCGCAACGCCAAGGTTGCCTGCCGTCCATGCAAATGTGTAATTTCCCCACTGAACAGCCTCCGGCAGACCAAACGGAGAGGTAAATATTTCCGCATTTGTCTTTACCGAAACAGACAGCATCCATAAAAGCGGAGTCACATATATAAATACGAGCAGAATCAGAAATACATAGATCAATGTTCTTCCAGCCTTAGAGCTTAGGTTTTTTCTCATTCTCAGGCACCTCCTTACATTTCATAATTGTCGGTCTTGACAAACTTATTTATGATGAATGTGACGAACAGGCATAGTATCAGCAATACAACGCCGATCGCACTCGCATATCCATATTTAAAATATTTAAAGCCCTGTGTATAGAGGTGGGTTGCCAAGACCTCTGTTTGATGATTGGGCCCTGCCTCTGTCATATTGAATATCAAATCAAAAAATTTTAAGGAGCCGATGCAATTTAACGACATCGCCGTCGCAACCATCGGCCTGATCAGCGGAACGGTCACATGCCAGAATGCCTGAGTCCTCGTGGCCCCGTCAATATAAGAGGCTTCATATAACGTCTTATTGATTCCTGAAATCTGTGCCATATAAAGCATCATGGACTGTCCCACATACTGCCACAGTGCTACAAAAGCAATCACCTTCATCGGAAGGTTGACATATCCGCTTACATCCATCAGCCATAGAGGACCCTCTATCCCAAACATCGCCAATACTTGATTAACTCCAAGCTTGGTGCTGAATATAAACATCCACAAAAGACCAAGTGCAGCCGAAGAAAGCACACATGGTAAATAATAAACATTTTTAAAAAAGTTTCTTCCTTTATTAATATTCGTTAAAAAGGCCGCCAGCAGCAAACCAATTACCAACTGTGACAATGCGGAGAATATCATAAAAAATATAGAATTTTTCAAGGCAATTTTCATCGTATCATCCGTTGTCAGCAGCTTACTATAATTTTTAAAACCGACAAACACAGGTTTGCTTAACGCATCATATTCACAAAGGGAATAATAAACCGACTGGCAAATCGGAATAAACAAGATGAAAGTAAATAATATCATCCCCGGTGCTATAAAAACAAAGATGGCCCTTTTGTCACGCAATAATTTATCCATGCTACCCCTCCGACTAATTTTAGAAGTTATGGGACTTCATAAATCTCCGCTGCTTTTTATACATCATACGGGATCGGCACACTGTGCCAATCCCGCACAACACGTATTTATGGATTACTCATAATTCCTTTTATTTATTCCAGACGTTTTCCTTGTAGAAGTCCTCAACGATCTGCAGTCCTTCCTCTACGGTACTGTTTCCAAGGTAGATAGAAACCATCGCATCATCAAATGTCGAACCCGCCTCTACCGAATCAAGAGACTCGTTGTAAAAACCGAACGTACCGGTCGTCTTTGAGAAAATATCCATTACATAGCTCAGCTGCTTCGGTGCCTTTTCATAATCTACATCCACCGCTGTAACAGGAATCTTTCCTCCGATTTCAGCCGTATATTTCTGAGCTGTTTCGTCTGTGAAATACTGCATAAGAGCAAGACAGGCTTCCGGATACTTTGTCTTAGAGCTCATAGCCAGACTGTCGGTCTTGGCAATCATTCTGTTGGGATCATTACCGCCGTCAATACCCGGGAACTGGAACACCCCGCACTTCGCTTCAAAGTCAGGATTGGAGCCGTTGATCTGTGCAATCGCCCAAGAGCCCTGAATCAGCATCGCAGCTTCCCCGTTATAGAAATTTGCCGTAGCAACATCGTTCGTGTCGCCTGCTGCCGTAGGCTGGAAATATTGAGACAATTCAACAACCTTATTGGCTGCATTTACAAACGGTGCATCCAGCCAGCTTCCTGTACCTGCCGCAATGGAATCAAGATCTGCGTTCTCTCTGTCGCAAAGGTAACCTGCCAGCATGGACAGGCACCATGCCGTACCTGCGCTGATCGTAATCGGTGTATAGCCCGCACCCTGCAGTTTTTCACAGGCATCCAGGAGCTCCGTATAGGTAGTCGGCACCTCAGCGCCCGCCGCATCGAACATCTCCGTGTTATAGAATACGCAGGCTGCCGCAAGGTTTGTCGGCACCGCATAAATCTTCTCGTCGTATGTCTGTTTGTCAAACACACCTCCGTTAAAGCTGCCATACCAATCAGGATTGTCCTTTTTTAAGTAATCGGTCAGATCCGCCGCCACTCCCGGTTCCACATAAGTCGTGAGATTCGGCCCGGGACTTACAATAAATACGTCGGGTGTCTGATTGGATGCAACAAGCGCATTCAGCTTTGTGTAATATTCCTCCAGGTTCGTTGTAACGACATCGCAGTGATAAACACCTTCGTAATCCTTGTTAAATCTTTCGATTACATCCTTATAACCGAGTGTAATCAGATCCTCCGTCGCATTCATATCGTCCCAGAACATCCATGTGATATTCTGTACGTCGCCGCTTGCCGCTGCGCCTTCACCGCTTGCCGGTGCACTTGCCGAGCTGCCGCAGCCTGCAAGGAGACCCAGTGTCATTGCCATACTCAGGCATACTGATAAAACCTTTTTCAACTTCATAACCCATCCTCCTAATCGAAAATTTGAAAATATGTTTTTGATATACTCATCATAAGTCAATTGCTTCCTGTAATTCTATACAATAATTGCTTTCTGACTATCAATTATTGCTATTGATTTTTATTTTTTTAACAAAGAAAATTATCATATTGTATAATTATAATAATTTTATGCTTGTATTTTTATATAAAATAAACATATTTAAATATGATCGTTGCAATTATTTTATATTTAATGTATATTTTTTTTATAATTTTTATTATTTATACTTTTATAAATAGCATGATTTGTTATGCATATATTAAGATTAGGACTTAAATTTGACATAAAACGTGTATTTCTGAACATCCATTATCATTTTACGGCTTATGCCGAGAAACGAGGAGCCTATGATCAAAATTTTGAATGGTATTCACGAAACGGTTAGTTTTGAAGACGATTCCGCCTTGATGCTCTATGATAACACGGATTATGAAGAATATCCGACGCACTGGCACACGCCTGTGGAAATTGTTATGCCGCTCGAAAATGGTTATCATATCGAATGCAATGACATCCATTTTCATCTGCGGGTAGGTGACATTATTTTGATTGCCCCCGGTGTTCTTCACCATTTATATGCCGAGCGCGGCAGGCGCATCATCTTCCAGGCCGACATGAATCTATTGAATTCTTTTAAGGAATTTGAGTCGTTTTTCTCCTTTATGCAGCCTGCGGCAGTCATCACACCGGAGGATTTTCCGACGATCCATGACGAGGCCGTACAGCTCATGATGGAAATCAAAAACGAATATTTCAGCAACGCGCCCCTGCGTGAAGCGGCTGTCTGTTCCAAGCTTCTGCAGATCCTTGTCATGGTGAGCCGCCTGTATACGACGCTTCCCGACAAATTTACCGATATCAGGCCAAACAAACAGCAGGAATATATAGAGAAATTCATTTCCGTATGTGACTACATCAACCAGCACTGTACGGAGGAGCTGACGCTCGATGAGGTTGCAGATATGGCCGGTTTTTCCAAATATCATTTCAGCCGGCTCTTTAAAGAATTTACAAATGTATCTTTTTATAAATATTTGAACGGCAGAAGAATCGCTTATGCCGAAAAACTGCTGCTCGATCCCGAAATCAACGTGATGGAAGCAGCGGTTCGTTCCGGCTATAACAGTATTTCCGCCTTCATGCGCATGTTCAGGATCATCAAGAACTGCACACCGACAGAATTCAGAAATATGTACAAATCATAGGAGGTGCTCCGTGTCTTCACAGCCGCATTTTTTTGTCTCTCCCGGCTTGACTGAAAGTAAACCTGCATCGGCTTGTAAATACACCTCAACTGCAGACGGATTATAGACGGCATCCCCGTTTACTGTCAGGACGAGGGATCGGTATGCCGTAATATAGTCCTTGATCTCAATGTTTGTCGCATACCAGACATCCTCATGACCGCTGATTTTTCTGCAGAACTGCTCCATCATGTCCCACGTCTGTTCCCGCTCGAATTCAAAGCTGTGTCCCCACACGTAAAACAGCAGCAGATTCCGGTACGGCAGCGGATGAAGAAAATCATCCAGATACAGAAGTGCCTTGTTATGATGACACGTCGGATTCCAGTGCATAAAATCCGTCGGAATATGGTATTCCCCCGTATCCTCCACCGTCCTCGCATATTCGATCCCAAGCCGGGCAGCCATATCGCTCGTCTCGCGTGAAACCTCTCCGTACGGATAGGAAAATCCGCGAACCGGATAACCTGCACAGCTTTCCAGTTTTCTCCTGTCCTCCCGAATTTCTGAAATGATCCGCTCTTTGGGAAGCTGAGAAAAATATGGGTGCGTCACTCCATGGCACGCAATTTCATGACCCTCAAACAACTCCTCGATTTCATCCGGAAGCAAAAATTCATCCGTCTCGTTTGAGGTCCCGAGTGTTCCGGAATTCAGATGGAATGTCGCTCTCAGCCCATATCTGTCCAACAGGTCAACAAGGCGGCGGTCATATATCTGTCCGTCGTCATAACTCAATGTAACTACTTTTTTCTTTCCGTTCGGAAAACAGACTTGCAAACCCATCACATATCCCTCCGCTGCTTATTGACTGAAATGTTTTTCAATTGCCTCCACCACTGTATCGAGCACCTTGATTCTCGCATAATATTTGTCATTTCCCTCTACAATGATCCAAGGCGCATAGGACGTGGAGGTACGAACCAGCATTTCATCTACGGCCTGCTCATACAACGCCCATTTTTCCCGGTTCCTCCAGTCCTCCTCCGTAATTTTCCAAACCTTGTCCGGCGTGTTTTGGCGCTCGATAAAGCGGCCTTCCTGCTCCTCCTTATCAATCTGCATCCAAAATTTCAGAACAATTGCCCCATGGCTTGCAAGCTGCTGCTCCATGTCGTTTATTTCCTTATAGGCACGCTCCCAATCCCGTTTTGCACAAAAACCCTCAATCCGTTCTACCATCACTCTGCCGTACCAGGTCCTGTCAAAAATTGCGATATGACCGTCTTTCGGTATTTTCTTCCAGAATCGCCACAAATAATGATGAACCTTTTCAATGTCATTCGGTGCGGCGGTCGGATTGACCGTATAGCCCCGCGGATCGAGGGCTTCAGTCAGCCGTTTGATCGCACCGCCTTTGCCGCCCGCATCCCATCCCTCAAATGCAAGGACGACAGGAACCCGTCTGATATACAGCTCATTGTGCAGCTTTGACAGCTTCTGCTGCCGCTCCTCCAGCTGTTCTTTATATTCCTCCTGCGTCAGGAATTTTGTCAAATCTGCATTTTTCAGCGTACTTGTCAGATATTTTCCTTCCGAAAACGCTCCGTCCACAACCGGTTTCTGCGCATTTTCAAGCTCCTTGAGCTTATTCTGAAAACACTGTTCCACCGCGGACATGACTTTGATAACCGCATACCGTTCCTGCTCGGCCTCCACAATCGTCCATGGTGCATAATCCGTATCTGTCTTCTGCAGCATCTTTTCATGCAGCTCTAAAAATTTTTTATAATGTCGGTTCCGGTCCAGATCACCTTTTGACACACGCCAATTTGTTTCCTCATTTGCAAGCAGCGTCCGAAAGCGTTCACTTTGTTCCTCCTTAGAAATATACAGAAAAAATTTGATAAGCAGCACACCGTCGTCAGTCAACTGCTTTTCAAAGGAATTGATCTCCTCATATGATTCCTCCAGATCCTTCTTTCTCGTCAATTTGTCATAGCGGTCGATCAATACCTTGCGATACCAGCTCCTGTCATAAATTGCAATCCGCCCCTTCTCCGGCGTTTTCGTCCAAAACCGCCACAAGAATGGGTGCATCTGCTCTTCCTCAGTTTCCTTTCCCGTCGCAAATACTTCAAAACCACGCGGATCCAGCGGCATAATGAGTCGGTTGATGACCGTCCCCTTTCCCGAACCACCCAAGCCTTCTATCGCAATCATAACCGGCACCTTTTTTTCCTTAAGTTCCCGCTGCAGTCTCGCAAGCGAGGCTTTCAGTTCTTCTTTTCTCTGCCTGTATTCTTCCTTTTCCAGCTTTTTTGACAGATCTACTTTCTCCAGCATTGTCCGCCCTCCTTCTCCTGTAATTTTGAAATTTTGAAATAAAGAATTTGCAAAAACCTGCTATCAATATTATAGCAGGTTTCCGAATTTTTAGTATGAAATTTATTTTATAAGCCTCTTATATTCGCTGCGTATTTTTAAATAGCATCCCTAAGTGCCCGGATTGCGTAATCATATGCCTTTGCCTGCCTTCTGATATGCACGGCAAACGCATCGTTTTGGAAGCGTTCCTCCAGACCGTTCAAGAAGCTTTCATTTGATGCCTGCTCCTCCTCAAAATATTGCAGGGCATCGTCCAATTCCTCAAAGCTCACCGATTTTGCCATCAATATCCCACCTTTCCATGAAAATCACACCCGTATTTGCCTTGAACACGCAAGTAGTTTGTGATATGATTATAATGTCATTTTTGAATATATAAAAGAGATTATTCTGCCATTTAATTGTACTATCGTGCCAAGGAGGAATTTATGCACAGCCGTAAGCTTCCGCTGTCCAATGATTTGCAGGAATTGACTTCTCACGGGACGACCGCATTCCCGATCGCCTTTTATTTTTATAAGATGTCGGATTTTTTCGGCGGCCGTGTTCCATGGCATTGGCATGAGGAGCTGGAATTTTTACGCGCAGAGGAATTTCCTCTGATTTGTACCGCAGGCGGAAAGCAGTATGATCTGAATCCCGGGGAAGCCGCGCTGTTCAATCGGAATATTCTGCACTCAATCGCCGCCGCAGACGGTCTGAACGGTGCCGAAACTGCCATCGTTTTCCATCCGAAAATTATTTACGGCTATCCGGACAGCATTTTAAAAACAAAATATGTGGAACCGTTTCTTTCCTGCCCGGAGCTTGATTGTATCGTCTTTCGCCCGGATGTCCCATGGCAGCGGCAGATCCTTTCCATGTTCGATGAGGCCTCTTGTCTGCAGGAACGGCGGGCGGAAGGTTTTGAAATAAAGATCTTCAGCCTCCTGAATAAAATATGGACGCTGCTCTATGAGAACTGCAAGGATGCGATTATAAATAACACGAGGCCCTGTTCCCCGGAAAGTGACCGCACGAAGCTGCTGCTCTCTTATATCCATGATCACTATGAAAAAGCGCTTACCGTCAATACACTTGCGGCATATGGTCATATCAGCAAACGGGAGTGCTTCCGCTGCTTTAAAAACGAACTTGGCATCACCCCGAACAGCTATCTAATTCAATACCGGATTCGCATCGCCTTAAAGCTTTTGACCGAGACCTCAAAAAGCATTGCGCAGATCGGTTATGAAACCGGATTTCAGGATGCGAGTTATTTTTGCAAGACCTTTAAAGAACTCATGGGCTGCACTCCGAAGGAATACCGTTTCTATTATAGATCACATTGATAGTTCAAAAAAGAAGGGACTAATATGCAAACTTATACGGTTTTATGTGAAAATAAGAATTCTCTTCTGGAGACGCTGCGAGAGCAGGGGATTCTGTTATCCGCCTCCTGCAACGGACGCGGCACATGCGGAAAATGCCGTGTGCAAATCCTGAAAGGACAAGCAGACATCAGCAAATCGGACCGGCAGTTCTTCTCCGAAGCAGAGCTTGCTTCAGGGTGGCGCCTGGCCTGTACTGCCCGGCCTGCAGATCTCTGCACGGTCCTTGTTCCTGATCAAAATGAAAACACAGCTGCTATTCTCACGGACTATACGGACAAAACAAATTCTTCAGGCGTTTGTCTAAAGGATAAGACTTTAGAAAATTCTATATCTGCACATCCTTTATTTGCGGCAATCGACCTCGGAACCACGACAATCGCGGCGCAGTTCATCCGGGGAAAGCGGATTCTAACGACAGCCTCCTGCTTAAATTCCCAGTGCAGCTATGGAGCCGATGTTGTTTCCAGAAGCGAGGTTTCTCAAAGAGGAAACGGGGAAGCGTTAAAAATCGCCGTCCGGGACGATATCCGCGGGCTGCTCTCAGAGCTTTCTGCGGCGGCAGACGAACGTATCGAACAGATTTTTATTTCTGCAAACACGACCATGGTACACCTTTTTATGGGTTATTCCTGCGAAGGTCTTACAAGCTTTCCTTTCACACCCGTCTCTCTGAATGAGCAGATCGGCGAGATTGACGGGATTCCGTTTACCGTCTTTCCGGGAATCTCCACCTATGTCGGGGGTGATATCATTTCCGGCCTGTTTTCATGCGGATTTCATAAAAACGAAGACGTCTGCCTGTTTGTAGATCTGGGAACAAACGGGGAAATGGCGGTCGGTAACCGGGACCGGATTTTATGCACTTCCGCCGCTGCCGGTCCTGCCTTTGAGGGAACGAAGCTCAGTATGGCTACCGACGTCGTAAAGGCAATGGCAGAACTGCTTGCAGACGGTATTATGGACGAAACGGGCCTTTTACAGGACACCTATTTTGATGATGGATACCCTTATGAAATAAACGACACGCAAATTATTATCACACAAAAGGATATCCGCAATTTTCAAATGGCAAAATCGGCTGTCCGAGCCGGGATCACTCTGCTCCTTCAAAATTATAAAATAAATGTCACAGATATTCGTACACTCTATCTAGCCGGAGGCATGGGACACAGTCTGGATGTCGAAGCGGCGGCAAGTCTCGGCCTGCTGCCAAAGGAGCTTACAAAAAAAGCAGTCTCCGTCGGAAACTGCTCTTTAAAGGGTGCAATCTTATATGGACAGGCCGGCTGCCCGAAGGCAGAGCTTGACCGGATCATCAAACTCTCATCAGAAATCACACTTGGCAATGAGCCGGATTTTCAACAATTATATTTTGAGGGCATGATGTTTTAACGTTAATACTTTTCTTTAAAATAATCGACAAGACGGCTTAAGGCATGGATCAGAACCTTGCTCTCTTCCTCGTTTATCTCCTCTAAGATACAGGAAATCATGTCATTGTGGAACTTCTCATGGTGACGATATGCGCCTTTGCCTCTCTCCGTCAGGCTGACCAGCACAACACGCTTATCCTTCTCGCTTCTTACGCGCTCGACATAGCCCTTTTCATACAGGGAATCGACCGCCTTTGTCAGCGTTCCCATCGTGACGGACATCAGCCTTGCAATCTGCGACATTTTTTTGGAATCTTCAAGCCCGATCGCTTCGATTACATGCATATCATTATACGTGATATCCTTAAATTCCTCCGTAATCAGCTTTTTTTCCTCAATTTCCATAATATCCTTAAAAAGCTCTACGAGCAGGCTGTTCAATGTCTTTTCCGCAATCATCCCATCACCCTTTTGATTTCTATTACCACGTCAGGACACAGGCCCCCCACGTAAGTCCCGCGCCGAATCCGGCAAGCACGATCGTATCTCCTTTTTTCAGTTTACCATCTTGATTGATTTTATCAAGTAAAATCGGCACACTTGCCGCAGAAATATTTCCGCATTCCTGCAAACAGGTCGGAAATTTCTCCATCGGCTGCCCCAGCCGCTTTGCAACGGCCTCGATAATCCGGTAATTTGCCTGATGCAGCACAAACAGCTTCACATCCCCCGCGCAAAGCCCCGCCTCTTCAAGCGCCTGCTCAATACAAGCGGGCACGGTCTTAACCGCAAACTTATAGACCTCCTGTCCGTTCATCTGCACATAAAAGGGCCCTGGCTCCTGTTGTCCCTGCTTAAGAAACGGATTGTCCGGCATTCTTCCCCTGCAGGAAAGCACCATTCCCTTCGCACCGTCGGAGCCCTGCACAATACTTCTGATTCCCTGCATATCTGCTTTTAATACCGCGGCACCCGCACCGTCCCCAAACAGAACACAGGTTGAGCGGTCATTCCAGTCCATAATTTTAGAAAGTGTCTCCGCCCCGATGATCAGCGCATTTTTGTAAAGCCCTGATTTCAGATAGGCATAGGCCATTCCTAACGCAAACAAAAATCCCGAACAGGCGGCCCCGATATCAAAAGCAACAGCGCCTGATGCACCGATTTCCCTCTGTACCTCACCCGAAAGATAAGGAAATAAATAATCAGGGGTAACCGTCGCCGCAATGATCAGCTCTATCTCCTGTGCGTCAATACCTGCCTGGGACATCGCTTCTTTTGCGGCACAGACAGCCATGCCGGTCGTTGTTTCCTCCACCGCAAGATGCCTCGCCTCAATCCCTGTACGGCTTTTGATCCATTCATCCGACGTATCCATCCGTTTGCTCAAATCCTCATTTGTCACACGAAGCTCCGGAAGGCAGCTCCCCGTTCCGCATATTCTTCCTGTCATCCCATCCTCCATCTGTTAAAATTTCCGAAATCTATTATAGCGTTCATCCGCATAGTCCTTGTTTTCCTCACAGGCACTCCGGTTGAGATATTCCTTAAAGCTTCTTTTTAAATACATTGCGATCGAAGGCAATGTCACCGCATCCGCACCGCCGTATTCCGGAATAATTTTTTCAATAATTTGCAGGCGCTTTAGATCCTCGGCCGTCAGACGCATCATCTCGGCCGCCTCGGCGGCACGGTCGGCATCCTTCCACAAAATCGATGCAAAGCCCTCAGGCGAAAGGATCGAATAGGTCGCATTCTCCATCATCCACACCTCGTTGCCGACAGCAAGTGCCAGCGCACCGCCGCTGCCGCCTTCTCCGATCATAACACAGACAACCGGTACTTTAAGAGCGGACATCTCATAAAGATTACGGGCGATCGCTTCTCCCTGTCCCGTTTCCTCCGCTTCCTTACCGCAAAAAGCACCGGATGTATTCACAAAGGTGAAGACCGGATGATGGAATTTTTCCGCGAGCTTCATCAGACGCAGTGCTTTCCGATAGCCTTCCGGCGAACACATCCCGTAGTTGCGCTGTTTGCATTCCGCGATATCCTTTCCCTTCTGGATGCCGATCACCGTCACAGGCTGTCCGTCCAGATAAGCGACTCCTCCGATCACTGCCGGATCATCCCTATAATACCGATCCCCGTGCAGCTCGAAAAAATCGGTGAAGATCAGATCGATATAGTCAGAAGCTGCGGGCCTATCTATCCGCCGGGCGGCCTTTACCCGTTCCCATACGCTTTTGCTCGCGGCCGACGCCGCCCTCTCCCGTGCGCATTCATCCGGCTGGGCATAGTCCGCCCGGCCCGGCAAAAAGGCACGGAAGCTTGTAATCTGATGATAAAACCTGATGAGGCGGTACAGCGTATCCTTCAACTCCTTACGCTCCACAACCGCATCGACAAAGCCATGCCTAAGCTGGAATTCCGCACTCTGGAACCCATCCGGCAGCTTTTCCCCAATCGTTTTTTCGATCACACGCGGCCCCGCAAATCCGATCAGTGCTTCCGGCTCCGCAAGTATGATGTCGCCAAGCATCGCAAAGCTCGCAGTCACGCCGCCTGTCGTCGGGTCGGTGAGCACCGGTATGTACAATAGTCCCGCATCACTGTGACGTTTGATGGCTGCCGCCGTTTTTTCCATCTGCATCAGCGATAAAATGCCCTCCTGCATTCTGGCACCGCCGGAGCAGCAAAAAAGAATGACCGGAAGCCGAAGTTCCGTCGCCCGCTCCACAGCCCTTGTGATTCTTTCCCCGTAGACACTTCCCATGCTGCCCATTAAAAAACGGGCGTCGCAGATACCGAGCACAACCGGTTCACCCTGAATTCTCGCGCTGCCTACCGTTACTCCCTCTGTTTGTCCGGTCTTTTCCTGTACCTCAGACAGTTTTTCCAGATATCCCGGAAATTCCAGCGGATTTTTCTGCCCGGTATCAGGAAACCATTCCTGAAACGTATCCGCATCCGCAATCATTTTGATCCGGTTATTCGTTCGCACCCGAAAATGATAGCCGCATTTTTTACAGACATATAGATTGGCGACCGTTTCCTGCTTAGATAAAAATGCTTTACAGGATTTGCAGACAATTTTATCCTCGTCGGCCCCTCTCACAGGTTCTGTCCACAGCTCCTGTGCATCCATTTGGGGTGCCGGTTCTATATGCTCCCCTGCGGGGTTCCCTTCTATCTCTGCCAAGCTTCTCAATGTATAATATTTCTTTCTGCTTCGCTTTACAGCCCACATACTGCTCTCCTCTATTTTAGGCAGAGCCGATCGCAAACATCAGCTCCGCGCTGGCGGCGAGCTCTCCGTTTACCTTCGCTGTCCCGTATCCGATTCCGATCGGTCCCTTCACCTTTATGATTTCCATTTCCAACAGGAGTACATCTCCCGGAACTACCTTTTTCTTGAATTTTGCCGATTTAATTCCTGCAAAATATGCGGTTTTTCCCTGCATTTCTTCCAAAGAAAGCATTGCCACCGCGCCGGCCTGCGCCATCGCCTCTATAATCAGTACACCCGGCATCACCGGCTCTTTTGGAAAATGCCCCATAAAATAAGGCTCGTTATAGCTCACGCATTTTTTTGCGACGACTCGCTTTCCTGCTTCCAGCTCCTCCACCGTATCCAGCAGTAAAAACGGCTGCCTGTGCGGGATAATTTCCATGATTTGTTCGGTATTCAGTACCATTAGTTACCCTCCTCATAGCCTGACACAAGCAGTGAAGCATTGTGCCCGCCGAAGCCGAGCGAATTGGAAAGGGCATACTTGATTTTGCCTTCATAGGCCTCCCTGCAGTAATTCAGGTCCATTTCTTCATCAGGCACCGTATAGCCTGCCGTTGCATGAAGATAACCCTCCTCAAGCTCCTTGACACAGGTCACAAATTCAATGGCACCCGCTGCGCCAAGCAGATGTCCGATCATGGACTTCGTTGAATTAATCCGCATCTCATAGGCATGTTTGCCGAAGGCCAGCTTGATTGCACGCGTTTCAAATAAATCGTTATGATGCGTTGCCGTACCGTGTGCATTGATATAGTAAATTTCCTCCGGTTTCACACCCGCATCTGCCATTGCGTTCTGCATCGCCCTTGCCGCGCCCTGTCCGTCCTCGGCCGGAGAGGTAATATGATAGGCATCGGAAGAACAGCCATAGCCTTTTAACTCTGCATAGATCCTTGCGCCGCGCTTTTTTGCATGCTCCAGCTCTTCCAGCACGACTACGGCCGCGCCCTCGCCCATCACAAAGCCGCTTCTGTTTTTATCAAACGGAAGAGAACAGCGAGCGGGATCCGTTTCTGAGGAAAGCGCCGTCAGTGCCGTAAAGCCCGCGATACCGACCGGCGTCACACTGCTCTCCGTCCCGCCTGCAAGCATCATATCCGCATCCCCATACTGAATGGTACGGAAAGCCTCTCCGATACAATTTGTACCCGCCGCGCACGCCGTTACAACGTTAATGCTCTTTCCCTTCAATCCATATACAATCGACACATTTCCGGCTGCCATATTGGATATCATCATCGGAATAAGCAGTGGATTGATCTTATTCGGTCCTTTTTCAATCAGCTTTGCATGTTCTCTCTCCAGCGCCTGCAGACTGCCGATTCCCGAACCGATTGCACAGCCTACACGATAGGCGTCCTCTTTTTCCATATCAATCGCCGCATCCAAAACGGCTTCCTTTGCAGCCGCTACGGCGTATTGGCTGAAAAGCTCCATCCGTTTCGCCGATTTAAAATCCATATAATCTTTCCCGTCAAAGCCTTTTACCTCTGCGGCCAGGCGGCATTTATAATCTGTCGCATCAAAGTGTGTGATTACATCAAAGCCCAGCTTTTTTTCCTTGACCGAAGCCCAGAATTCCTCCACACTCAAACCGATCGGGGTGATCGCACCAAGCCCTGTCACTACGACCCTTCGTTTCATAGAAACCTCCTTTTGTGCCGGCTGCCGGCATGCTGATTCATGATTATTAAATTATGACAGTTAAATTGCCATCCCGCCGTCTACGTTCAGAACCTGACCGGTCATATATGCCGCCTGCTCCGAAACTAAAAATAACACGGCGTTTGCAATATCCAGAGTGCTTCCCATACGTCCCAGCGGTATTTGTGACAGCGTCCGTTCCTTTACCGTATCGGACAAACACGCCGTCATCTCTGTATTAATATATCCGGGTGCCACGGCATTGACATTGATTCCTCTTACGGCCAGCTCGCGTGCCGCACTCTTAGTCAGTCCGATGATTCCCGCTTTTGATGCGCTGTAATTCGCCTGCCCGGCATTTCCGAGCACACCTGACACGGAAGAAATATTGACGATTTTCCCGCTGCGCTGCTTGATCAAATACCGGGAGGCATGACGGATCGTATGGAACGCTCCTTTTAAGTTCGTTGCAAGCACCCGGTCGAATTCCTCCTCGGACATCTTCATCAAAAGATTATCTTTTGTAATTCCTGCGTTGTTTACAAGAATATCCAGTCTTCCCCGTTCCTCCATAACCTGCTTCAGCATCCGTCCTACCGCTTCAAAATCTGCGACATCACAACAAATACTCTGCGCACTGCCGCCCGCCTCTTCAATTTCTCTTACCGCTTCCTCGGCCTGCTCCCTTGAACCGCAATAGTTCACATAGACATATGCACCCGCACCCGCGAGCGTCTTCGCTATTTGTCTGCCGATGCCTCTGCCGGCACCCGTCACAAGCGCAATTTTACCTGTTAACATAGTTCTCTAAATCCTCCGGTTTTTCAATATGGAATACCAATGCCTCTTTGTCTATTTTTTTCATAAAACCGCTCAGTGTTTTCCCCGGACCTATTTCCGCAAATTCCGTCACTCCTTCGGCAAGCAGGAGTTCCACACTCTGCTGCCAGCGCACCGGTGAAGAAACCTGACGCATCAAAAGCCCCGGCACCGCAGAGGCATCCGTTACAAACCCTGCCGTCACATTTGACACATAAGGGATTTTTATTTGATGGATTGGTGTTTCCTCAAGCTCCTTAGAAAGCCGTTCCCCAGCACCCTTAAGCATTTCGGAATGAAACGGGCCGCTTACATTTAACGGAATCACTCTCTTTGCGCCTTCCTTTAAAAGCTGCTTTGAGGCTGCTTTCACAGAGTCCGCCTCTCCCGTGATGACACTTTGCCCCGGACAGTTGTAATTTGCCACCGAGACAAGACCCGGCGTTTTCTCACAGACCGCTTCAATCTTTTCCGTCTCCATACCGAGCACCGCCGACATCGCACCTCCTGCCGGAACCGCCTCCTGCATAAAAATGCCGCGTTTTCTTACAAGCCGGAACGCATCCTCCAAGGTAAGCGCTCCCGAAGCAATCAGAGCACCATATTCTCCGAGACTCAAGCCCGCCGCATAGTCCGGCTGCAGTCCCTTTTCCTCCATTGCTTTTAAAATTGCCGCTTCCACCGTCAGAATGGCAATCTGTGTATATTCCGTTATGGACAGCCGTTCATTCTCCGCAAAGCAAAGCTCTTCTACAGAAAGTCCTGTTGCTTTGGATGCCAATGCAAAGACCTCCCTGCATACCGGGACGCTGTCATAAAATTCTTTTCCCATTCCGATGTATTGTGTTCCCTGTCCGGGAAACAGATATGCGATTTTTTTCATGATTTCTCCCTACCGTTCAGCAGCACTTCGGCTTCCTGCATGATTTCCCGGATAATCTCCCGGCATGTTTTTTCTTCCTTGATAAGTCCGGCAATCTGTCCCGCCATCAGGCTTCCGCTTTTTATATCACCTTCGATAACCGCTTTTCTTAAGGAGCCGAGCGTCAACCGCTCCATTTCCTCAAACGATACTCCCTCCTGCTCCATGCGCAGATATTCCTTTGTCATCTGGTTACGCAGGACACGGATCGGATGTCCTGTGCTCCTGCCGGTCACCTCTGAATCGATATCCTTTGCCCTGCAGATCCGTTCTTTAAAATTCGGATGCGCAATGGATTCCCCGGCCGCCACAAACCTCGTACCCATCTGCACAGCTTCTGCGCCGAGTATGATCGCCGCCGCAAAGCCTCTGCCGTCCGCAATACCGCCCGCCGCAATGACCGGGATCGTCACGGCATCCGCCACCTGCGGCACAAGCGTCATCGTCGTCACCGAGCCGATATGCCCGCCGGCCTCTGTTCCCTCCGCGACAACAGCATCCGCTCCGGCCTTTTCCATCAATCTCGCCATGGCAACGCTTGCGACAACCGGAATAACCCGGATGCCCGCCGCCTTCCACATCGGAAGAAACCGTGCCGGATTGCCGGCTCCTGTCGTCACAACCGGAACCTTCTCCTCAATGATAATTTTTGCCACCTCATCCGCATTGGGATTTATCAGCATGACATTGACACCAAAAGGGTTCTTAGTGAGTTCCTTCGTTTTTCTGATTTCTTCCCGCACGATTTCCGGAGGCGCACTCGCTGCTCCGATCAGACCAAGTCCGCCTGCCTCGGATACCGCCGCCGCAAGCCGGTGTTCGGCTACCCAAGCCATGCCGCCCTGTATAATCGGCTCTTCAATTCCCAACAGCTTTGTAACTCTTGTTTTCATCGCTCTCTGCCTAAGCCTCCACGCCATGTTCCTTTAAATAACTGATCATATCTCCCACAGTTAAAATCTGCTCCAGCTCTTCCGGCGGTATTTCTATTCCGAATTCCTCCTCCATCGCCATAACGAGTTCAAAAAGATCGAGGGAATCGGCTCCCAAATCCTCTTTAAAGGATGTTTTTTCCGTAATTTCCGCTTCCGCATTCAATTGCTCTTTTAACATTTTTTCTAATTTTTCCAGCATTTTTTGTCTCCTTTTGGTTTTTTCATTTTACGAAATTCGTCGATTTTTGTTTGAATTTCAAATTATTTGACAACCAAAATATTATCTCTCATTTCCGTTTTTGTCAAGTAAAATGAAAGTTATGGATTGCGTAAATTTATCTTCGGATTTAATGATTTAGAGTTCACTCACGATGCGCTGATAAAATATCAGGCACTGACTTGTGGATTAAATATATCTCTTTTTGGCATTCTAAGCAAGTCCAGTTTTTTTCTGGACTAATAAATGATTACTATATTTTTTCTGTCTTTATACTCCCCATATATGTGAATTAAAGTATATTATTTTCTTATTTTGTAAAGACACACTATGGCTAATAGTTTCTGTATATTTTCCAAGTACACCATGCCTATTCTTCTCTGACTGTAAAAGCTGTGCACTGCTCAACACTTCATACTCTGTCCCTACTGCTTTGGG
>JAEYFP010000009.1 GCA_023402845.1 Bacillota bacterium | reverse complement strand
TTCCTTGCGTTCCTGCCGGACCGGCATTTCCTCTGGGGCCTCGCTCCCCCTGACATCCCGGATCTCCCTGTGGGCCTACATCTCCCCGAACACCTTGCGCTCCTTGCGGGCCTATCGGCCCCACCGGACCCATTGGGCCTACAGGACCGGCACATCCCGGATCTCCTTTTTCCCCTTGCATTCCCTGGGGCCCCCTTGGGCCTCTAAGCCCTTCCGGACCCATTGGACCAAGAAATCCCTGCGGACCCGAATATCCTATATTACCTCTGGGGCCGGGACATCCGGGATCTCCTTTGGGTCCCCTTGGGCCTTGCGATGTTACAGGCGGATATATTGCATTGCCTTCGGCTTGGATTGCGCATCCCTCTATATCAGCATATCTGTTTGAATTGTCCTGAAAATCATTTTCATAATTATTAGATCTATTTTGCATTTAGCATATCCTTTCCAAAGAGATGGTATTTAATCTATAAAATCTCCCTTCATAACTACTATATGTCCTTTATCTGCACATTGTGTTGTTTTTTGTCAATTTATTGCTAAATTTATAATATTTTATCAACTAATCTTACAACTTAATTTCCTGCACAAAATAGTCACATTTGCTGTATCTCACTCTAGTTAATATTTTGAGTTTCCGCAAACTGTAATTGAAAGATGAATAAATCTGCCCAAAGCATATGGCTACCAATTTTTGAAGGATGTAATAGGGGAATTATACGGATAAGCAGAACTTTAATAAGCCCCGCCTGAACGGGGCTCTATAAAAACTATTCTTCTATACCATTTAAATAATCAGCCTAAAGCAGAGCCGACGTTATGCAGGATGCTTTTTCCCAAAACAAAATCTGACACCTCCTTTTGCCTACGGCAGCATATTTTCCACAACTGCTGTCCTCCTTGAATTCTCGCTGAGCAATGTCGATGAGCAAACATCGCTTGCTGCCTTCAAGTAGATAGCCATGTGTTTCCTCCTAATGACGGTTAACAAATTGTCAATATAATTGTTTTTTTATATCATTCAAGCGAGTTCCAAATGATTAAGTCAGATGAAGCCGAGAGATATTCATTGGTCAGAGAATTCCATTCTTCTTCCGAAATTTCTTTATCTTCAAACATAAATACTTCATAATCGGCACTTTCAATCGAATCACTTTCATCGACGCTATGGTATTTTGAGAAATATACTTTTGAGACTTCATTTCCATTGGATTCAAAAACCAAATAATAGTAGTTTATGTGAGTTGGTGCTGCACCATCGCGTTCGTACAGGATTGCTCCGTTATTGAGCGGAGATTCATAATCAGGCCCATCATGCCATAAAACAATCTGTCCATCAAAATATGTAAAAACAGCATAGCTGCCGCCCACGATAGGACTTAGATGGAGAAGACGGAGAAACAGGCCCGACGGGTCTATCCGGCATATCTCCACTTTTCCCGGTCGCTTATGGAGTAAACACATCTGAACCAACGTATACCTTTAATAATGACAGTGTGTTAATCCCTCTTTTGGATGACCAATTTCATCAGAGTGGAATTACAAGTAATCTTGCAGGAACAGAGTATACAATTGCAGAAGAAGGTGTATATCGAATTGCTTATTATATCAATATAACAACACCTGCAGAGGTTTATTCAAATCTGGTAATTGGAGGAACAGACCTAAATCTGTCCTTGGTAGACACCGGTGATGATATCAGTAATCTTAGCAATGAAGTCATTGTAAATCTAACAACCCCCAATACAACAGTCTCTCTTCGGCTTGGGTCAGGAGGAGTAGCGGTAGTTGCCGATCTGGCGGTCGGGTGCGGTGCCTCTTTAATTATCCAGCGCCTGAATTAGATGTGATATTAATTACTTGTACAGAAGTGAAACTGAAATATTTTCCATGCAGTCATAAATAGGTAAGCCGGCACCTCAATATGCAAAAGTGATGCATAATGTTCATCCTTCAAGGCGACCCCTGCCCTTGCTCCCGAAACCGACAACAGCACGGATGACACTAATAAAACCAAAATCATTCGCAATAAAGCGCTTTTCGCTTTCAAATTCATTCTCCCTGATGTTTATTTTTCAAAGTGCATGCGTCAGGTTTTGAGTGTCAAGCCGCAGTTTTGACAGATACCGCCGGAAAGCCCCGATGACGCGGGCGGGTTTTTAAAACCGCACGCTGGGCATTGCGCGGTTTTTGCGTTCAAATCAGCACCCGCAGCATTGGCGAGTTCCAGCAATTCGTCCGTCAAAAAGGCACGACTGCCGGTATGAGGTTGAACCGCTGTGTTGTTTTGGAGATACTTTGCGGCAGTTTCACCGGATTTTCGTGCCATGGGCTGAATGATACAGGCACGCCAGAAGATTTTGGGCAGCAGTTCGAAGCCGTGCTTTTGATAAAACGCATTGTTTGCCCGAGGGTTTGAATTTTCCAGATAGCTGTCACAATCCCCGAAATTCAAAAATGCTTCTTCCAGCAGCGCGCCGCCCGCGCCCGGCTGAAAAGCGGCAAGCAAAAACAAATACGCATGCTCCTTTTCGGGATGCTTTTTTCCGGTAAGATCCGAGAGCTTTAACATGCGGTAAAAGCTGCCCGTACGGACATGAAACAGCAGACCGAGAAATTTGCCGAGCATACCGCTTTTCAATACGCTTTTTACGGACACGGGACTCCCGCCGGGCGTATTCCAGAGAGAAATTCCCCGCAACTCCCCCTGCTCATCATAAGCACCCAAAACCGTTCCCTGTTTTAAATAATAGAGCAGACAGATCTCCAGAAAACGCGCAAGCTCTTTTGATGACTGAAAGATAAATTGAAAAACCGGATCGTTTTCAAAAACCTGTGTCATTTTGGCAACCGTTTGGACAACCCACTCCGGCGACAGCTTTTTGATTGGACTGATGCTATAATCCACGAAAACAGGCTGTGCTTCTTTCACTGCTTCTATTTTCTTCCGCAAAGCCTCCGGCTTTTTGGGCCAATAGCATACACCAACATCCAAAGAGCGCATGGTATACAGATGAAAATCAGCATACCGGCAATACCAGCACTGCCGCACGCCAAGCGGCGCATCACTTCTTGGTTCAAAAGTAGGGCAGAGTTGCTTTGGCCAAACGTTTCCGTCGGTATTGGGGGCTTTTAGCGGGGCATCTTCATGCCTTCTCATGTTCATACTCTCACACTCCTTATCACGTGAAAATCATATTCCCGTTTTGCAGATACACTTTGCTTGTTCCATAAAAGTGCCCTTGTAAATGCCGCACAGCATCATGCCCCGCCTATAAAGGGCCTCTTCACCGCGGTTAGTGGCTAGTGCGTCCGCACGACAGCCGCCGCCGCAGGTCAGCTTATGCTCGCATTGGCTGCATTCCGGATTGTGCTCCGTAATATCCGCTACGCGAATGCCTACAAGTTTGCGAAAATAAGAATCCGGCTGTGCATAAATTTCAGACAGCCGTATTTGGGGCAGCTTTGGCAGGTGTTTTTGTACCGGGGTTGAAACCCACCCGATACAGGGAACCAGCGTACCATCCGGCAGAAGATACGGGCGGTTGCGGCAAAGCCCGCAGGATACCCGGCGCTGATTGTCAACATCATTTTTATCGTTTTCCCAGTAGGAAAAACCGCCGCCGCGGTGTCCCTTGACGGCTCCCTCCAACAAATTCAAATCAAACGGGTTGCCGTCCTCCCGATAGCGTTTTAAGAGCTCCAAATATTCGCCACAGGTAACAGCCGGTGCGGACGGCACGCCGGAAACCGCTTCGCCAATGGGAAAAACAAAGCTCACCTTCCACGAGGTGACCCCTATCCCTTTCATAAGCTCGTATGTGTCAAAAACCGCATGAACGCTGTCCGCATGAAATTTAGAATTGACCAGCAGGGGATAGCCCAACACACGTATCTTTCGAAACGCCGCAATCGCAATTTTTTCAGAACCCGGCGTGCCACGCAGCCAGTCGTGTGTTCCCACTCCGTCCAGACTGGAATCAAAGGTCCAATACAATCTCCGCTTTTTCATTTCTGCAAAAAAAGCATCGTCCAGCAGCATGGCGTTGGTATGAAAATGTGAGATTACCATATTGCGGCGCAAAATCTCGTCCACAAGCTCCCAAAGATACGGCGACATCTGGGGCTCACCGCCTGAGAGTTCGATTTCGGTGATGCCCGCTTCGTCAAACTGCGCGATCAAATCAAACAGCTGGGCTTTGCTTAAATTGTTGTATACATTCCGTCCGCCGGACATGTAGCAATGTTTGCATCGCAGGTTGCAGTCGCCGGTAATGCTCCAGATAACGCTGTGAACATGTCCGTTATTGTGTCTGCGAAATTTTTGATAGTCGGCAATGGGTAACGGGGAAAATGATGTGGTAATCACATGCTCCTTTATGAATTTCGCCAGTGTTTCCCCCACGGCGTTTTCACTTTCTAGGCCGAATTCCGTCACGCCGTCACAGCACAACAGCAGGGCGAATTCCTCTTGGTTCAACAATCTGGGGACCAGCGCATAGGGGCTTACCAGACAAAATGGCAGTCCGTCCCATCCGCGCAGGCGGTAGGAGGGATTCAATCGATAGAACATGGGTATCTCCTTGTCGGTTCAAATTATAAAGTTTGTTTTTGTACCAGTTCGTAAAATGCGCCGTGCTTTTCCATCAAAGCGCCAAAGCTGCCCTCTTCCGCGATTTTCCCCTTGTCCAGCATGATGACACGGTCACACTGGCTGATGGTGGAAAGCCTGTGTGCAATGACAATGCGGGTGCATTTCAGCTTGTCGATGTTGTCGGATACATTTTTTTGGGTTACATTGTCCAACGCGGACGTTGCTTCGTCAAAAATCAAAAGCTTGGGAGCGCTGACCAGCGCACGGGCAATGAGTATCCGCTGGCGCTGCCCGCCTGAAAATCCGCCGCCCCCCTCGGATACAATGGTGTTCATTCCCATGGGCAGCTTGCGAATATCCTCGTCAAAGCAGGCGAGTCGCGCCGCCTCCCACGCGTCGTCCAGCGTTTTCCATGGGGCGGCGATGATAATGTTGCTGAATAAATCGCCCGCAAACAACTTTCCGTCCTGCAAATTCACCCCCACCCGCATCCGTAGGCTGTTGGTATCAATCTGCGTCAAGTCGTGCCCGTCATAATAAACAGCACCCAACTCCGGTTCCTCAAACCCCAGCAGCAGCCGCATCAGGGTGGATTTTCCGCAGCCGGTGGTACCGACAATGGCGACATATTCCCCAGCTTTGATTCTTAGGCTCAGCCCGTCAATCACCGGGGGGAGCTCGGGCGAATATCGGAAAGTCAGGTTGGTGACTTCAATTGCACCGGAAATGCCGGACACGATTTTTTTGTTGCCCGCCGTTTCGGGCAGGGTGGTGAGAATCGGCTGTGCCATTTCCCACACCGGCTTAATCATGGCTACGGTAGAAGCGAGGGCGGTCACGCTCATAAACGCGGTCGTCACGCTGGCATACGCCACCGAAAACGCCATGTAGTCCGAGAGCGCAACCCCGCCCGCACCCGCCGACCAGTACAAAAGCAGCGTTCCCACGCCCGCCACAAGTGTGGTCAGCGCGCCGGAGGCGGAAAGCAGAAACGGCGGGCGGTATTTGGTTTTCCCATACCCGGCGTATTGCTTTGCCCATTTGGAAAAAACGCGCTTTTCCGCACCGGACAGCTTGATTTTTCGAATACCGGAAAGCAGCGCATAAACCAATCCGGACAGCTTTGCACGCTGGGTCTGCTCCTTGCGAGAGATTTTCAACCCTGCAAAAACGCTGATTAAAGAAAATACCGCCTGCAGCAGAATCGCAACCATTCCGGGAACCACCATCACCGGCGCATAAGCCAGCATCTGCCCGATATAAATCAAGCTGAACAGCCCGGCGACACCGCAGTCCAGCACCGCGCTTTTGAGCATTCCCGCAAGACTTGGCAGTGCCGCGGAGCGTTGGGCCAGTTCGCCCGCGCTGTATTGCTTAAAGAAATTTGCGGGCATGGAGAACAATCTGGACAGGTTGGCGTTCTGGACGCTGTAGGTGATTTTTTCGTTAAAGCGCGTATTTGCCATGGTTTTGGCGAGGCTTGCCAGCCCCTGCGCGAGATACACGCCGATTAAAAAGCACAAAACCGGAAAGATGGCGGAAATTGTTCCGCTGGGAATCACAAAATTATACACCAGCTTGCTTGTCAGCGGCAGGAGCATGCCAACGCCCGTCACCGCCAGTGACACCAGCAGCACAAACACCAAATCCGCATAGGTTACACAGCGAAGCAGGTACGACAGCAGTTCTTTGAACCCCAGCTTTGTCTGGGGCAACGGGTGGAAAAAGCAAAAGGCATCTTCTTCAAACTCCCCGGCGTTTTGCTTTGTTACTTTGCATTTCTTTCCGTTCAGTTCATAGGAATACCCGCCCCAGACAGTGGGCAGCAATGCCACCGCCGCGCCGGATTTGTGGTTGCCAAGCATGGGACAAAGACCGTTTTTGTACCAGCTGTCTTTCAGCTCCACCCGACGCTTTGTCATGCCCACGCGTCGCAGAACGATTTCGAAATATTCATACGACGGCATATCCGGATCCCGGGGAAGAGTGTTCTTGATGTGATAAAACGCAAATACTTTTTCGACCGCGTCCGATACCTCCTGCATGGCGGTATCCCTGTCGTTCCGGCTTTTTATGACGGATAAAAGGTCGGCAAACGCCTGTTCAAACATCGTGTCGTCGTTTTGCTTTCGGTTTTGTATCTGGTCTTCAAAGATATTGGACATTCAGTTCCCCCTTACGCGTCTTTTATCAGCTTGCAGTACAAGCCGTTTTGCTCCAAAAGCCAGTCGTGCGTGCCGCGCTCTTTGATTTCGCCCTGCTCCATCACCAGAATTTCGTCCGCGTTCCGGATGGTGGAGAGCCGGTGCGCGATGATGATACAGGTGACGCCCAGCTTGCGGATATTGCTCATGACCTTTTCTTCGGTTTTTGCATCCAACGCGCTGGTGGCCTCGTCCAGAATGATGATGGTGGGTTCGGATGCCAGCACGCGGGCGATTTCCAGCCGCTGCTTCTGCCCGCCCGAAAAGTTCTTGCCGCCCTCCAGAATCTTGTGCTGATACCCGCCTGTCCGCGTCATGATGGTTTCGTGCATGTCCGCATCCTTGGCGGCAAGCCGCACGGCAAAATCCTCGATGGAATCATCCCACATGGTGATATTGTTTTTGATACTGTCCTCAAACAGCGTAATGTCCTGATCCACCATGGAAACGCTGCCCCGGAAGGTGTAATTGTCGATTTCCCCAAACGGCCTTCCGTCGAAGAGGATTTTTCCTTCCCACGGTTCAAACAACCCGGTGGCCAGCTTGGCGACGGTGGATTTCCCGCAGCCGCTTTCCCCCACAAACGCCACAACCTGTCCGGGTGTCAGCGACACCGAAAAGTCTTTGATAAACGGATTTGCCAGCTTGGAATAGCCGAAGGTGACATTTTGAAATTCCAGCGCGCCGGTCAGCTTGCCGCCGGCGGTATGCGCGGTGGTTTCGTCATCCCGGACATCCGGCTGATACTTCATGATGTCCTCAACCCGTTCCATGCTCACCCGCGTGGTGATTATCGAACTCGAAAGCGTACCGAATCGGGTTACCGGTGCCATAAAGCCGGTCATAAAGCCCTGAAACGCCACAAACATACCCACGGTCATCTCGCCCTTGATGATCAGCGCAACCGCAAGCATCCAGATGGCAAGGGTGGAGATTTGCCCAATCATTTGCGAAATAAAACCCATTCTCCGAGCATAATCGCCGGACTGTACGGCGGCGTTGTGCTGCAGCGCATAATAGCCGGACAGCCGCTCACAAAAAGGAAATTCCGCGCCGGAGGCCTTGATTGTTTCCGCCATTTCAATTCCCGCCGAAAGCGCGCCGCTCAGCTTTCCGCTGCCCATTGCCGCCATGCGGGTGTAGTTCATCACCTTTTTTTGTGTGTAAAGATTCAGAAAGAAGTTGGTCAGGGACGCGCAAATACCGATAACCGACAAAAGCGGATTGTACGAAACCATCATCGCGATATAAAACACCAGCATAACCGCGTCAATGGTCAGCGGCACAACCTGCCTTATTATATTCATGGCGATGGTTTCGTTCAGTTCCTGTCGACCGGCAATATCCCCCGCCGACCGTGCGGCAAAAAACTTTTGCGGCAAACGCAGAACGTGCCATAAAAATTCAGAGCCGGATGTCACCGCGAAGCGCGCGTTCACTCGAAGCATATATAACGCCTGTAGAATCCCCGCAAACGCCTGCAACAGCAGAATGGCGGCAAACAGCAAAAGAAAGCCCACCAGCCAGTTCCTGTTGTCCCCGGTAAGAATCCGGTCGGTAAACACCTGCCCAAACACAGGGGTGACAAGCCCGATTAATGCGGTCAGGGCGGTAATCACGGTCAGAAAAGCAAATACGCCGCGCGTTCCCCTGAGCCGCTTCAGCAGGAAAGTGATGACGCTTTGCGGCTTGCCGGATTTGATAAAACTGTCGCCGGGTTCCAGCTGAATACATACGCCGGTGAACTTTTTATCGAACTCCTCGGCGGATATGTACGTTGTTCCCCTGGCGGGATCGTTGAGGACAGCGGTTTTTCCGCCGTTTTTCCAGCCGTCCAGCACGACGAAGTGATTAAACCCCCAGTGCAGAATGGCGGGGCGCTCCAGCTGTTTGGTGTCTTCCGGCTCGAATTTGTAGCCCCCTGCGGTCAGCCCGTAATTCCGCGCCGCTTTGAGGATGTTTAGTGCGTTCGCGCCGTCGCGGGACACGCCGCAGTCCTCACGCAGCACTTCCAGCGGAAGCCACTTGCCGTAATACGCCAGCACCATGCCAAGGCTTGCGGCACCGCACTCGGTCATTTCCATCTGGGTGATAACGGGCACCTTGCAGATTTTTGACATTTTTTACCTCCAAATCAGTCGGTACGGGGGATAAGCACTTTTCACAAGTATTACAGTTACCGACGCGCCGTCAGTCAAAATGCCGTCGTATGTAACCGTGGCGGTGAATCCGTCGGCCGACTGCTCCAGACTTTCCACTCTGCCCCGTATCACCGTGTCCCTGTTTTCAATCCGCGCGTCAATCCCGGCGGTGATTCCGGACACCGCATCGGCGGGGACGGTCAGAATAATGGTGTCTCCGCTGACAATCCCGCTCGCCGCCGCAGTTTCTTCAATCGTACCAAAAGCGCCCCAGAGTACCAACCCTGTCACCAGAACTGCCAACGCGATTAACAGCACGGTAAAGCCCGTGCCCGTTCCCTTGACGGCTTCGTTGAGCTGTTCAGGGGTTCTCACCCGATCAAGGGAGGATTTTCGAAAAAGTGAATCTGCTTCATTCATAATCATTTCCAACGATAGCGACCATCCGTCCAGACACAGCCACATTCTCTGCATGTGACAATCGCCGCCGTTCCCTCCATGCCTTCATAATTAATTTGCCTCATCGAAAGATTCCAACAGCCGATAATACTCTCCTGTACGGCATCCGCCGCTGACGCCGGCCAGTTCCTCATCAGGGATGGCGGTTTTGCCGCTGAAACTGTCCTGTGCTTCCTGCTCGGTGATTTCTTTGCCCACCTTTTTTTTGCAAGGGCGATAATTTGCTGTTTAGCCATTTAAGTCCCTCGCCATGTAATAGCAATCGTAGCAAATGAATCCAATTACGCCCCCATCTGACGTATGCATGAGGTGAAATCTGTTGCCCTGGCATTTCGGACAGATATGCTCTAGACCGCAGGTCCCACCGCCGCTGACAATTGCCAGCGCTTCATCCGGCAGGGCGGTTTTGCCGCTGAGGTAGTCCTGTGCTTCCTGCTCGGTGATTTCTTTGCCCAACTTTTCTTTCGCAAGGGCTATTACTTCTTGTGTCGTCATGGTGTTTCCTCCTGTTTAACTATTCTATTTTTCGCCTGGCCCAATGAAATACCTTTATGTCACATCATTTACCATGCCGCCGCTGACAATTGAAAGCGCTTCATCCGGGAGGGCGGTTTTGCCGCTGAGATAGTCCTTCGCTTCCTGCGCGGTAATATCTTTGCCCAGTTTTTCCTTTGCAAGGTTCATTGCCTGTTGTGCTGTCATGGTAAGACCTTTCTCCGGTGTAAAATCAATTGAAAAATCGATAATATTCGCCTGAAAAACGTCCGCCGCTGACAATTGCCAGCACCTCGTCCGGGATGGCGGTTTTGCCGCTGAGGTAGTCCTGTGCTTCCTGCTCGGTGATTTCTTTGCCCAACTTTTCTTTCGCAAGGGCTATTACTTCTTGTGTCGTCATGGTGTTTCCTCCTGTTTAACTGTTATTTGTTCGGGTATTTTTATTTTGATTCAATTGGGATAACTTAAACGCTGTCATTTCATTGACCACCCCGCCGTTGACATTGGCAAGCGCTATTTCTTGTGTTATTCTTTCTTTTCTACTGTGAACTGGTACGCACAATTGTGAACTTGTTTCCGCAGCGCTGGCATGTGCAATAATAGGTGGTCTTCGATAGCCCTGTGTTATACCAGATATTTTCTTGACCGCTGCTGCCGCAGTTAGGACATACAAAATCCCTCCCGCAATGCGCGCCGCCGCTGACAAGGGAGAGCGCTTCATCCGGAATGGCGGTTTGGCAGCTGAGATAATCCTGCGCTTCCTGTTCGGTGAGGTCTTTGCCCAGCTTTTCCTTGGCAAGGGCGATTACTTGTTGTGTGGTCATGATGTTTCCTCCTGTTTAACTGTTATTTGTTTCGGTGTTTTTTCCTGCTTGAAGCGGTGTCTTTGTCCGATTTTTCCTTTGCGAGAGCGATTGCCTGCCGTGTTGTCATAAAATTTTTACTATCCTGTTTTATGGATTACCCTTGAGCACATATAAGCTTGTATCCTGCTCAACAAGTACCGTTTCAGACGCAAGCGGGTTACTGCCGTTCGCGTCTGAATATAATGCAAAACCCTCGTAACATTCCCACGCAAACGCTTTACCCTGCGGAATCTGCACAGTTTTTGTACTGCCGTCCGGCATCCAAACGGTCACGGTATATTTCGGTGTATCAAAATAATCCTGTATCGCGTCGGGATATAAAACCTCACTGTCATAAACAATAACCCCGTCAGCAATTTGAATTTCCGTACTGTCCGGATGGCGAATGCTGAAATCTAAAGACAAAACCCGATAGTCATCCGCGGAAAAAACAGTGGTTGTTACCATCTTATCGTCGGTTGTGACAGACCAAGTGGAGGACAACTGCTCCGCATATTCTGCATCAATGTCCAAAACCGTTTCACACACCAGATTCCCGCTTGTGTCGGTAGTCTGCGTAGTGAATGTGCTGTCCGCAACCAGAAACAGATAGTCGCTTGCCGGATTGCTTTCCGTGAGGTTTAGGAAATAAGCGGATTCCCCGTTTTCCCGAGAGAAAGAAAAGCTGTCCGTACGGTATCCAATGTAGCCGTTATCCTCCTCCACGACACAAATATTCCCATACGAATCCGTATAAAATGTCATATGTTTCGTGTTGCCGCCTGTATAGTCCAACTGCGCGTATGTAACAGTTTGATATTGTTTCAGCAGATTTTGGGCTGTGTTAATCTCTGCTGCCTGCTCTTCGGTCAGTGTCCTTCCGGTTGCTTGGGTTTGTGCAATTGTGCTTTGACACCCTGAAGCCAAACATAGCACAATTACAGTTAATAAAAATAAAAAAGTTTTACGCTTCATCCTTTTTCTCCACATCTGGCAATATTCTTAAAATCACATTCCTACCATAGCAAAAAACAAATAAAAAATGAGCCGTTACACTTAAACGACTCATTTTTACACTTAAAAACCTATTTCGACACTTGATTTACGTTCGTTTGGAAAAGATCAAACCAAAAGGCGCACACTAAAAATGCTGTTTTCAATTTTATAAAGCAGTTCTCCGTCATATTTTTTCGAAAAAGCAAATACGCTTTTACTGCCGATTCCGTGACCTTCGCGGTGAGCTGCGGGGCAGCCGTTTTCATCTAATTGGGTGTCCTTTGGGCAAGGGTTTTCCAGTTCCAATAACAACCGCCCTACAGACAGGCAGGAAAAGCGAAGATACCGAGGGATATTTTCAGGCAGCCGTTCACACGCCTGTATGGCATTCTCCATCAGGTTAGAAACCGCCATACATAGCTCCAGAGAATCTATGTTCAGGTTTGCCGGAATATCCAGTCTGATTTCTGTTGGAATACCGCTCTGTTCCGCCAAGTTGGCATAATGGCTCACAGCGGCATTGACGGCGGGATTTTCACAATACACTTTGTCAATCTGCAAAGGGGTTTGATTTTGACTATTCAGCAATTCGCACGCTTCGCCTGTTTCTCCGCGCTCCAGCAATTCTAAAAGTACATTGTTAAAATGCCTGCGATTGTGGGTGGCGCGGTTGTTCTGCTCGGCAACCTCACCCATCAGCTCCAGCTGTCGGGACATGTTTCCGGCAGCAAGCTGCAAATATTCCCGCTCCGCCTGCATTTTGCTGTTTTCTTCCTTGACAGCGAACTCTTTTTGCAGATTTTTAAGCGAAAGAAAAACAGAAACATAGGCGGCAAGCCCCATAAAGACTACCAATAAAAGCGGAATCGCCTGTTCGGTCAGGGTGACAACAATATCATCTGTAAACCAATAATAATAAAAAAACGAAACCATAAGACTGAACGCCACGGCAAAGTACACTGTCCAATGCTCCACCACCTGCCTGTAAAGCGGGCGAATTTGCCGGGGCAAAACCAGTAGACACGCACCGAACAGAATCAAGCGGATCAGCGTATTGGCATAGGCGGGATACGGCAGAAAACGAGAGCCGATAAAACTTAAGGCCACGACCGCCGCGCTGATATTCAGCACGGTAAAATAAGAAAACAACCACTGCATCAAAGAGTCTTTAAAAGCCGGTCGTACTGCAAAACACACCACACTGAACAGGACAAAATCGATTTTTGTCAACAGCGTCAAATCCCCTAGGAGATAACAATACAGTGCCGTACCGAAATTCGCAAAAAGTACACCAAGTATGACTAGGTTTGTGACTTTTTTGGAATATTTAGGCTGCAAAAGCGTCAGCAGCAGCAGCGCGTTGGCGATAGCTGAAACCATCGCACGTAAAATATTGGGCAATAGTTCCGACATCACACCATCCCCTTTACCAGCAAATAATCCAGATAGGTATCCCGAACCGAATTATACCGCTTTGTTGATATGGGAACCGTTTTATCACCCCGCATCTTAAAGCTGTCTTTATCAAAACGTTCTACCCGCCGCATATTGATGATATACGACGTATGGCAGGACAAAAAGTGTTTGCTTTTTAAAATAGACGCACAATATTCCGAAAAATTCTCCCGAACGGTACGACTTTGCACTTTCTCACCGTCTATCAGCCCAAACAACACCACGTGGTTACAGTACTCACAATAAGCAATATCCGAAATTTTTAAAATTCGCATACCAGCCCCGGTTCGCACGGCGAACGTTTCTTCCTCATTCATGTCGATTTTGGAAACGGCAAGATCAAGCGTGTTAAACAACGATTGTTTTTGTACCGGCTTAACCAGATAATTCGCCGGACTTGCGGCATATGCCTGTAATGCATATTGCGGTTCTGTTGTAACAAAGATAATTTGCGCCTGACGGTCAAGACCGCGGATTGCTTTTCCAAGTTCTAGTCCACTCACCATCGGCATCACAATATCCAATATGTAGAGATGGTAGCTCTCTGTTTCAATGGCGGCCAGCAACTTGTCCGGATGAGTAAATTCAATAACTTGCGCATCCGTCGCATTCACCGAGAAATATTCGGACAATAGATTATGAATTATTTTCAGTTCTTGCGGTTGGTCGTCACAAAGGGCAAATCGAAGCATTGTATCACATCCATATCTATATTTTTGTAACAAAATTAAACGGGTTCATTTAGGATTCTGCTGCCCCTGCCGGTGACAACGCATGATCCGCTGCTCCAGCGCGAGAACATTATACGGTAGATCATAATTTGCCACAAAAGAGCAGAATGCAGGCTGCGCCCTTCAAAATAAAGCTGGCTGATCCCCAGCAGGGATTCGTAGGTTTTACCCAAAGACCCCTCAAGTGCTTCCTGTGTAAGATTGAGCTCTTTGCGCATATTTTCAGGGCTTCAGCAAACGTCATATCAAGCCACCTTCGTATAATAAATTTTAGCACAGTTTATAAACCTTTACAATATTCCGCTCAAAAAGCATTAAAGTCATTTTTGAAAAATTTTTTAAGCGATCTCCTTGACAGCAATTAAAGACAGTTGTAGAATATACGAAAGACAGTTGTAGAATATGGAGGGCTGTATATGAACTCAATTAAAAAACTCCCTGATGCGGAGTTTGAAATTATGAAAGTGGTGTGGGCGAATGAGCCGCCTGTTACAACCAGCATCATTATGGAACAGTTGGGCAAAGAAAAGGACTGGAAAGCACAAACCATCCTTACACTGATGGCTCGCTTAGTCGAGCGCGGCTTTTTACGCACTGAAAAAAATAGCAAGGAGCGGACCTATTTTCCACTTATAAACAAGGAGGATTATTTAAAGTTCGAAACCGGAGATTTTATGAAGCGCTTTCACGGCAATTCTTTTGCAAGCCTGATTACAACGCTATATGAGGGGAAGAAAATAAAAGACAGCGACCTTGACGACCTTACCAAGTGGCTGAAAGACAGGAGGGATTGATATGGAAACATGTTTAACGGCGCTGCTAAAGTGCTCCCTGTCCATGTCAGTCATAACGCTTTTGTATGCTATTGTTCTTCCGATTGTTTCCAAACGGTATGCTCCCAAATGGCGTTACATGGTATGGTTGGTGATTGCGGTTGCCTGGATGATTCCGTTTCGGCCTTTGATAGAACTTCCCTTTTTGTCTGCGCAAAACACCAATACACCGTTCATGCCTGTACAGCTTACTCTCGATTTCCCTATAGCAACTACCACTGCGGGAGCATTGACTCCTGCTCCCTTAATACAAGAGAATATACCCCAATTATCAATGTGGGAAATTGCCTTTTTCCTTTGGCTGGCTGGTATTGTTGTTATATCAGTCTATCAAATTTTGAGGCACAATCGTTTTATGAAAATGGTAAATCGTTGGAGTGAAGCCGGGACTACGCCCGAAATTCTCCGAATTTTGGATAGGTTGAAACAGGAACAGAAAATCAAGGCACAAATTGAATACAAAACCTGTCCCAGTATTTCCAGTCCTATGATGGTTGGCTTTTTTCGTCCGGTCATTCTCATGCCATCTATCCAGCTATCGGAACATGAGCTGATTTTTATTTTACGGCATGAACTGACACATTTTAAGCGGCACGACCTATGGTATAAAACAATTGTTTTAGCGGCAACTGTTTTGCATTGGTTTAACCCCATCGTCTACTTCATGGCAAGAGCCACTTCAGTTCAATGCGAAATCGCCTGTGATGCACTCGTTCTTGAAAATGAGACTATGCAGATGCGCAGGCAATACGGAGAAACCATTATTGCAGTTGTCCGTGGCGGCAAAACGCATCAAACTGCTTTGTCGACCAATTTTTATGGCGGAAAAAGAGGGATGAAAAATCGCATCGCATCTATACTGGACAGCAAACGCAAAAAAGCCGGTATAATTATTCTTTGTATCGTGCTTACAGGAATTATACTTACAGGTGCGGTCCTGGTTGCGGCTGAAAATACGGCAGCAACGATTCCAAACACGGCTTTTACAGATGAAGCATACGGCAAACTTCTTGCTTTACGATTTGACGGTTATAAAGATATGAGTATCGCCGAGTTTCAGGAAAAAGTCTGGAGGGCTACCGATACGGCAGAATATCCGCCGTTACTGGAACGGTTTCATGAGGATATTCAGCTTGCGGAACTAAAGGATACGAATGATATTGCCGCTTTTCTGCATTATGAGCTTTTTCCTCTGATCGCCGAGGGTTGGAAGGTGTGGAGCTTTGATGGCCATGCGTCAAGCGCCTATGAAGATGCTGATCGCAATGCGGAATTCGGTTATTACTGTTCCTTGTCTGTATTGAACGCTGATCAGGTAACTGTCCGTGAATATTCAAAAACCCGCCAAGGGGTATTATCTGAACTGTCCGCATTCTTTGGGAAACAGACAAAGGAAGAATTGCAGGACGAACAGGGCATAAGGAATACATTTGACGCGCTGGCTGAGAGTTTGGCAAAAAAATGGAGCAGTGAGAATTTGTCTATCAGCGTTGAATATTTCTTTACCCCGTTAGTTCTGCATGACGACAGTCAATCCCTCTCGTCAGGGGATGATCTCTCCGAAGAAAAACGCAGATATCCCAACGCCACGAAGGAGGATTATGCCTCCCTGCTGGTATTGATGACACCCAATTATTTGCAGAGGAAAGTATCAGATTTTAATGCTGCTCTTTTAGATTGGGGCAATGAGGATTTTGACCGCACAGAACGTATTGCAGAGGATGCCAGCCTAAACGATTATCAAGTAGAATTATCCGCAGAGGAACGCTCTTTTGTGGCATTGACGAGTACGCTCTCAGGCGAGGAAAACTTCCGCATGATACAAAGTCTGAATACAGGAAAACCCGAGCAAGATCCGTGGCATGGTGGTGTTAATCTCTATAAAGACACGGGTGACGGGAATTCTCTTGCCTGGTGCAATTTGTGGTACCAGTTTCCCTATCATATTGCAGACAAACAAAAGCTGACCATAAGTGAACGTGATCGCTCAGTCGGTGGTATGATAAACGCCATCCAAGCCTTTTGGGATGAAACCCCGCTGGACGATTTACTGAAGCTGACAGAACGCGATGTCATTGAGAAAATGGTTTCTTTGGCTGAGGAGTACAGCAGCGATTTAATCACAATTAAGATTGACGAAAGTCAAGTGCAATTTGAAGGGATGGATGAGAGGAATCTCAATTACAATTAAGGCCGGATTACTATGGTCTTATGAAATGAAATTAATTGTCAAGAATTTTTAGCCCCTTTTGCAAAAGTATAGTTGACTTTGCTTGTAAAGTCAACTATACTTTTTTTGGAGGTGATTGCTTGGAAACACTCAAAAATCATGTAAAGGAACTGCGTGTCAGCAAGGGCCTGACGCAGGGTGAACTTGCCGAATTGGTAGGCGTGACAAGGCAGACCATCATATCGTTGGAAAAAGGAAGCTATGTTCCATCGCTTCTGTTAGCCATGAAATTGTCAGAAGTCCTGCATAGCCCCATTGAAGAGATGTTTTTTAAGGAGACCATATTATGAAAAAAGTTGTTTATGAATGTGTTGGAAACAGCATTTTATTTGCTCTGATGGGCCTGATGCTCACTCAACCCTTTTCGGAATACAGCACGGGCGCAGACGGGTTTTATGCTGTAACCGGAGTATTGCCTGTTGTTTTTATCGTATATTTAATTCTGTTTGCAGGATTCAGATTCTTCATTTTTAGAAAAGGGAAAAAATCTCTATATAAAGACTCCGAACTGTCATTTGCAGATGAACGGGAAAAAATCATTGTAGCTGAATCGACAAAAACCGCGTACCAAGTATTGGTTTTTGGCCTGATCGTTTCCATGGCCGTATTGGCAGGGACCCGTTTTTTCTCCCTGACATTTTTGGAAAACGCAAACATCAGTATTTACACTGTTGGAATTGCCTTGATTACCATCAATCTGATTCTGGCTATGATATCCTATTGCTTGAAATGGTGCAGGGAATATAAAAAATAGTACAAGAATCAGGAGGAATATGATGAGCAAACCCTTATCAGATATGTCATTGGAAGAGCTGTGGCAGCTCTTTCCCATCAAGCTGACCGATCACAAACCTTTTTGGAAGGGATGGTATCGACAAGAAGCAGAGTTTCTTCGCGCCTTCCTGCCTGATGAGGTCAGGATACATCACATAGGAAGTACCTCGATCAATGGAATATGGGCAAAACCTATCATCGATCTAGTGGTGGAGTCTGAATTAAAAGAATTTCCTCTTATTAAGAAGCTGTTGCTGAATAATGGCTATACCTGTATGGCTGAAAGCCAAACACGCATTGATTTTAATAAAGGGTACACACCCGGCGGCTTTGCCGAGAAAGTGTTTCACCTGCATCTGCGCGGCTTTGGCGATAATGATGAGCTGTATTTCAGAGATTATTTAAATGAGTATCCCAAAGTGGCAAAGGAGTATGAAGAGCTGAAGCTTTCCCTTTGGAAACCCTTTGAACATAACCGGGACGGATACACCGAGGCGAAAAGTGCTTTTGTAGGTGAATATACCCGCAAGGCCGTTTTGAAATATGGAAGACGATACGATCAAACATTATAAATCATGGAGGACTGAACAGTCATTTAAGAGATTTCTTTATTTCTTCTCTTAAATAGGCCAAAAGGCCCTGCGAAATAAGATCCTCGCAAAGGCCTTTTAGAGCTAAATAGTCATTTTTCTTATCTTATGTGAGTCGATGAACAGACCATACCATCCCTTCAGAAGCACTTCCCCCTAAATTAAGAGAAATTGTCATGCCGTTGGCCTCATAATAAAGTCCTATTACATCTCCTTGATTCAACGTTACTTCACCTGCTAAAGTGACTGTGCCTTTTCCCAATACTGCTCTTAACGTCAGAACAAGCGCTACAGCTACATTCAGAATAGGGAATAATCCAGTAATTAAAGTATCGGTCGTTGGAGAAGTTCGCCTTATGACAAACGCCGGGCTATCACTTGCACCAAGTTGAACAGATACTGCTGCTGTAGTGGAATAATTTATGGTTGCTTCAATAGAATAAACTCCTGTTACCGGAATGGTATAATTTCCTGTAGTCGCATTAAAACTAGAATTATTAAAATAAGGAGATGAAACAGTCCAAGAAGTTAACTGAGCACTTGTGGAGGTGGAAAGGGAAGTTTTAAAAGCAGAAAATCCTTCCACGGCAAAATTGGGGCCTGTCGGACCTGTGGGGCCTGTTGGGCCGGTTGATCCATCTTCTCCGTCTGTTCCGGATGGGCCTGTCGGGCCTGTCGGACCTGTCGATCCATCTTCTCCGTCTGTTCCGGATGGGCCTGTCGGGCCAGTCGGGCCTGTTGTTCCATCTTCTCCGTCTGTTCCGGATGGGCCTGTTGGGCCCGTTGGACCTGTCGATCCATCTTCTCCGTCTGTTCCGGATGGGCCTGTTGGGCCAGTCGGGCCTGTTGGACCGGTTGCTCCGTCTTCCCCATCTGTTCCGTATGGGCCTGTTGGGCCTGTCGGACCTGTCGATC
>JAEYFP010000065.1 GCA_023402845.1 Bacillota bacterium | reverse complement strand
AATCTAAAACTCTGATTTTTCGACCAGCACTTTGTGATGGTCTTCTTTTGATACCTGCTTTTCAACCTGTATAAAATTTTCAATGTTCATTGATTTAGCCTTGACTTTTTATTTGCAGGCTTTTATTATAAGCTTTAGCCGCCGCCGTTTGCAACCGTAAAGTGCAGGTTCCGGCCGATTCAAGTATGAAAAATCAGGCGCTTGTTTTAAAAATATGCCTTTATGGATAAAATAGCTATCATCTGAGAGGTAATCATTTACATGCTTCCTCTTGCGATGATATACTTAAATCAGTTAGAGACTTAATAAGGAGATCATTATGGAAATTGAACGGAAATTTTTAATTAAAAAGATGCCGGAGGACTTGGAGCACTATCCCTATCATTTGATCGAGCAGGCCTATTTATGCACGGACCCTGTCGTGCGGGTCCGCAAGGAGGACGACAACTATTATATGACCTATAAATCGGGCGGCTCATTGGTGCGGGAGGAATATAATCTGCCTTTAAATAAAGAAGCATATGAAACCTTAAAACCAAAAGCAGACGGCAACCTTATCGGAAAAAAAAGAGTCCTGATCCCATACGGAGCGTATACGATCGAACTCGATCTATTTGAGCCGCCATTTGCGCCGCTCGTTCTGGCAGAGGTAGAATTTTCTTCCGTAGAAGAGGCCGACGCATTTGTGCCGCCAAGCTGGTTTGCAGACGATGTGACATATTGTCCCGAATACAGCAACAGCACAATGAGCCGAAAGCAGTTTTAATGAAGTTTCATTTTTAAATCCCGCGTAGATCCGCCGACACAGAGCTTTGCATCAAAAATTTTATGCTGATGCTCCGCCTTTTTGCGGATGACATTAAAAAGCACGGCCACGGTTTCTTCCGCCATATCCTCAAACGGCTGCTGAATTGTCGTAATTGCAGGACTGTAAAAATAGGACATGTCAATTCCGTCAAAACCCGCCACCGAGACATCCTCCGGGATCCGTTTTCCTGACTCCAGAAGCGCCTTGCAGGCTCCAATTGCCAGCGTATCCGAAATTGCATAGACCGCTGTAAATTCCTTTCCCGAAGCAAGCAGCTGCTTCATAACTGCGTATCCATTCTCCATCGTATAGGAATCAATTTGATCATCCATATAATAAACAAGCTGCTTATCGAGCGCAATCCCGTTCGCCTCAAGTGCCTTTTCATAGCCCTCGTTACGCAGCTTGCCGATACTCTCATCTCTCTCTGTTGCAGTAATTGTAGCGATTCTTTTATGCCCGAGCTTGCAGAGATAATCAACCATTTTAAAACTTTCCTTCACATCGTCAACTGCCACGGAGGAATAGTTTCCTCTGTAACCATTTGTCATTGTGATCGTACTGAGTACAAAGGGTACCTGCAGGCGCTCCAGCTTTTCCTTGGTATGTGTAAAATAACCCCCGAGGAAAATAATACCACGCAGTCTCTTTTCCTTTTCCAACTCAATTGCAACATCCACCTCATCCTCATTTGCATCGACATGATGCAGAACGAGAGAATACTTTTTTTTCTGAATCTCATCCTCCATGACCTTGATCATTTTCATAAAAAATGGATTGGATATTCCCTTGACAAGAATCGCAATCGTTTTAGAATCCGTGATCTTAAGATTTCTGGCGCTGTTGTTCGGAACAAAATTGTACGCCTCCACAACTTCCATAATCTTTGCACGAGTCTCCGGATTGATGTCCGGATGGTTATTCATCGCGCGGGATACCGTGCTGATGCCGACTCCGCATATTCTTGCAATATCCTTAATTGTAATTGTCTCCAATGCTTCACACCTGCTTTTTTATCAAATACGCCTGACCATGCAGTTCCCTCAAAGATGACGAGTGCAACCTGAATCGACTGATTACAGGTTGCACAAATTGCGCTATTTATAGCCTACCATATAATTTCGTTATGTCAAAGACTTTTTTAGACAAACTTTTCTTGAAATCATCCTCAGACATCCGCCACTTCCAATTGTTGCCCAGCGTAGAAGGCACATTCATTCTCGCCTCCGCACCAAGTCCGAGATAATCCTGCATCGGAATAATACAGAGCTTGGCGACACTGCTCATTGCCAGCCTGATAAAGTCCCAATGAATCTCTTCGACCGGATGATCCGCATTGTTAATATATTGTTTGGAAAGTCTTTTATCCGGTCTGGAAAGAACCTTATACCATCCTTGAAGCGTATCATTATCATGCGTACCTGTATACACGATCGCGTTCTGTGAATAATTATGCGGGAGGTAATCACTCTCCTCCCTCGAATCAAACGCAAACTGCAGTACCTTCATGCCCGGATATCCCGTGTCCTTTACAAGTTTTAAAACACTCGGGGTCAAGAAGCCAAGATCCTCTGCGATAATATCCAACTCTCCGAGCGCCTTGTTCAGAGCCTTGAAAATATTGATCCCCGGTCCTTTTTTCCATTCGCCGTACTCTGCTGTCTGATCCCCGTAGGGAATTGCATAATACTCATCAAAGCCTCTGAAATGATCTACCCGCACCACATCATACAGCCGGAAACAATGTGCGATTCGCTTAATCCACCAATCATAGCCCGTCTTTTTGTGATAATCCCATGCATAAAGCGGGTTGCCCCAAAGCTGCCCCGTCGCCGAGAAGGCGTCAGGCGGACAACCTGCTACGGCAAACGGTTTCCCGTCCTTATCAACCTGGAACAGCTTTGGGTTTGCCCACGTATCCGCACTGTCAAATGCAACATAAATGGGAATATCACCGATAATCTTTATATCGAGACTGTTGGCATAAGCCTTCAGCGCAGACCATTGTTTTGCAAATAAATACTGCTGAAACTGGTAAAATTCTATTTCTGTCCGGTATTTGCTGCGGTAAGCGGCCATCATTTCCGGCTTTCTGAGCCGGATATCCTCATCCCAGTCAATAAAGCTGATACCGCCGAAGGATTTTTTTACCGTCATATAAAGCGCATAATCATCCAGCCAGAACGCATTTTCAGAAATAAACTTTTGAAACTCCTTATTTCCGGCGATGGCGCTTCTCTCATAGGCAGTGCGCAGCACCGCAAAACGCGACAGATAAATTTTTTCATAATCAATGTAACAACTGTCTTTGCCGAAATCATATTTCCTGCATTCCGCCCTGGTCAAATAGCCTTCTTCGATCAGCGCTTCCAAATCAATGAAATAAGGATTTCCTGCATAGGTGGAAAAGGACTGATAGGGTGAATCCCCGTAACCGGTCGGCCCTAAAGGAAGTATCTGCCAGTAGCTCTGGCCTGCCGCCTTTAATCTGTCTAAAAAATGATAAGCATTTTTCGAAAATGTCCCTATCCCATACTTGCCCGGCAAACTGGAAACCGGCATTAACACACCACTTTTTCTCATAAATTACCTCCAACTCTCCTCATGTCCGTCAGCCCTTCACGGCACCGGCAACGACACCCTCGATAATATATTTTTGACATGCGAGATAAAATGCAATGATCGGAATGATCGCCAGCACGAGCATTGCCATCATCGCTCCCATATCGATTGAGCCGTAACCTCCCCTTAAGTACTGGATTGCAATTGAAATCGTCTTATATTTTTTAATGTCCAGTACAAGGTAAGGAAGCAAATAATCATTCCAGATCCACATCGCCTGTAAAATGGCTACGGTGATGCTTGTCGGCTTTAAAATCGGAAAGACGACTTGAAAATAAGTCTGCAGCGGATTACATCCGTCAATCATTGCCGCTTCTTCAATTTCCAGAGGAATCGATTTGACAAAACCGCAGAACATGAACACCGCAAGTCCTGCGCCAAAACCAAGATAGACGATAATGATCGAAAACGGAGTATTTAAATGCAGCATATTCGCAATTTTAGAAAGTGTGAACATGACCATCTGAAACGGTACAATCATGGAAAACAGGCAGAGGTAATAAAGCCCCTCGGTCAGCTTGTTCTTCACCCTTGTAATATACCATGCGCACATCGAGGTGCAGAGGATAATGACGAGCACAGAGCCCACCGTAATAATAAGTGTGTTCAAAAAGGAACCCCAAAAATTAATTTTTTCCATTCCCCTTACATAGTTTTCAATGCCGACAAACGATTTTCCCGACGGGATTTTGAACGGCATCTTCGTAATATATGCTTTTTTCTTAAAGGAATTAAGCAGCACGATAAAAATGGGGGCTACATAAATAATAGAAAAAATACTGAAAATCCATGTCAGAATCGGATTATTTTTCTTTTTCATTATTGCTGCACCTCCTTCGTTCTGGTCAAACGCATCTGCATGACTGCAATCAGCGCCACAAGAATAAAGAATACAACGGCCTTTGCCTGACCGACGCCTTCCCAGCCCACTCTTCCATAAAAGGTATTATAAATGTTAAGTGCCAACATTTCCGACATATTGGACGGCTCCCCTGCAGTCAGAGCAAGATTTTGGTCAAACAGCTTAAAAGAGTTTGTCAGTGTCAAAAAAGTACAAATCGTTATGGACGGCATTACCATGGGAATGATAACGCTCTTTAATGTCTGCCACTTCGTCGCTCCGTCAATCTTAGCCGCTTCCACGAGGTCCCCCGGCACGTTCTGAATGCCGGCGATGTAGATGATCATCATGTAGCCGACCTGCTGCCAGCACATCAGGATCAGCAATCCCCAGAAGCCATATGTAGAGCTGTACGTCAATGTCCGTTCCCAATGCAGTAAAATACCGTTTAAAATCAACTGCCAAATATAACCTAAGATGATGCCGCCAATCAAATTGGGCATAAAAAATACCGTTCTGAAAATGTTGGTTCCGCGAAATCCCTTTGTCAGCAGCAGAGCTACTACAAACGCAAGCAGATTAATAATGATAACCGATACGACTGTAAAAGCGGCCGTAAACCACAACGCATGTTCAAAAGACGAATCCGAAAAAATGCGCGTATAATTTTTTAAACCTACAAATTCAGCATCGACAACAGTTGTAAATTCACAAAACGATAAGTAAACACCCATAACAAAAGGAGCTAAAAAGCCGATCGTAAAAGCTATTAATGTCGGTAATACAAATATGGGAAAATATTTCTTGATTGATTTCTCCATAACATTCCCTTTCCGCCTGTCCGGGTGCAGTTTCCTGCGTCCGGTTTTTCAAATAAAGGGTGAGCAAATCGCTCGCTCACCCTTTTGGATTAGACTAAAACCATAGCCTGCCGTACCTTTTTTATTTATTCTGCCGCTGCATTTGATGCCGCATACTCAGTTGCCCATCCGTCAACAAATGCCGTTACCACTTTATCCCAGTCTCCTGTTCCCTGCGCATACTCAAGAAGTGCGCTGCCGACGCCGTTCTTCCACTCTTCGGAGGGCATTGTCGTAAAGCACCATGCAACTGATGTCTTACCTGCGTCAATTGACTCGTTTGCTGCTGCAAGTAACGGATTTGCCGGAAGATAATCATCCGTAAAGGTCTTAAACGGTGTGACGAAGCCCATATCCGAAGCAAGTGCCGTTCTGCCTTCATCACTGGAAATTACCCAGCTTAAGAAATCAAGCGTTGCCTGAATGTCAGCCTCGGAAGCCTTGGAATTTACGCACCAGTAGTTCTCACTGCCTGTACATAAGCCCTGATTTTCTTCACCTTCCGCACCGATATAGATCGGAAGCATTCCCAAATCTTCATCGGCAACTTCATTGCCTTGAATATCTCCGTATGCCCATGTACCATTCTGATAGAATACTGCTTCGCCAAGTGCGAATTCGGAAGCTGCGTCCTCACCGGTCTTGCTGGAAAGCAGACTCGGCGCACATGTTGCATTATTGATGTACAGATCCCAGATTGCCTTATAGTTATCAAGATAAGAGCCTTTGATTGAGCCTGTTGTCATACCATCATTTTCATATTCGTAATAGATCGGAAGATTTGCAAGGTGCGTCTTGAATCTCCAGTCGGAGCTGGCATCCATACCCGCCGACGCAAAGGCACCTTCGATACCGAGATCTGCCTTCTTTGCCTGCATATCCTCTGCCACTGCCTTTAATGTATCAAAACTGTTGATTTCGGATACATCTGCGATTACTGCGCCGTCCAGTGCACAATAGTCTGCGAGAAGCGCCTTATTGTAGATGATACCATAAGTCTCGATTACATAAGCGATGCCGTAAACTTCTCCGTTATCACCCTTCAGTGCGAAGTCATCGCTCTTTAACTGCGCGTAGATATCGCTGTCCTTTAAATCATACGTGTAATCTTTCCAATTTGCAAGTCCTACCGGGCCGTTTACCTGGAACAAGGTAGGTGCTTCTGATTTTGCCATCTCAGACTTCAAGGTGGACTCATAGGTCCCGGATGCTGCGGTTTCAATTGTCACGGGAACGCCTGTCTGCTCCGAATAAACCTCTCCTAACGCTACCCATTGCTCTGCCTGCTCCGGCTTAAAGTTCAAATAATAAACTTTTCCGCCATCTAAGCTCGCTTCCTCTGCCGGTTCCTCAGCTGCCGCCTCTTCTTCCGGTTCCTCCGCAGGTGCTGCAGCTTCTTCGGCTGCAGGTGCTTCTCCGGCTGCAGGTGCCGCAGAACCGCATCCGGCCAATAAGGAAGCTACCATCGTTACTGCAAGTAATGTGCTGATTACTTTCTTTTTCATAATGACTACCTCTCCTTTTAGATTTGCTTGCCGTAAAATGCCTTGATCTGCACTTTCCCGGCTCATGTTTGGTTGCAAAAGCATTCTTTGAAATCGTTCTCGGTACCGTTTTCGGTATCGGTATCGGTAACGTTTCCGGAACCTTTATTTAAATGGTAGCACAACGCTTTCAATAATGCAATCCCTCATTTATAAGTTTGTATAGTTTGAATTAAAATCACCTGGGATTTTTATGTAAATTTACCAAAGTAAGTCTTGCACTTTCACAGCATTTCTTATATAATCGTCACGGTGTGTCTTATATGACCGGCACCGGCTAAAGAATCTTCTATCAAACGGGAAACGGAGCGTTACATATGAATAAAACTACAGATAAAACAATTGCAGGATTTTTATTTGCAATTATTGCGGGGCTTTTATGGGGAATCAGCGGAAACTGCGGGGATATTCTCTTTAAGCAATATGGGATTTCGGTGGAATATCTCGTTACATGGCGCCTGATCATTACGGGAGTTCTGATGCTTTCTGTTTTATTGGTCAGAAAACGGCCTCTCTTTTTAATCTGGTGCAATAAAAAGGACAGCGCGGTCCTTGCGGGCTTCGCCATCCTAGGGATGATCGGCGTTCAATATTTTTTCTTCTTGACAATCCGGCATTCCAACGCTGCGACCGCTACGGTCATCCAATATATCGCGCCTATTTTTATCGTCATCTGGACGGCCTTTCGTTCTAAGAAGCTGCCGCATCCGTTTGAGAGTATCGGTGTTCTGCTCGCCTTTTTCGGCATTTACCTATTCGCAACCGGCGGTAACTTCCACTCGCTCACAATTTCCGGCACAGCGCTTATTTTCGGCATTATCTCTGTGTTCGGTCTGGCCTTTTACATGCTGCTTCCTGTCGGCATCGTCGCAAAATACGGCACATCTGTTGTCGTCGGCTGGGGGATGCTCCTCGCAGGTCTTGTAATGCTGCTCCTTACCCGCTTTCCTAACAGCGGCATCCGGTGGGATCTAAGAGCCTTGCTGCTCTATCTTTTTCTGATCGTATTTGGAACGCTGATCCCGTTTACTCTTTTTATTAAGTCGATTCAGCTGATCGGTGCGGCAAAAGCCGGCATTCTTTCCTGTATGGAGCCGTTTTCCTCTGTCATCGTTTCCGTTGTCTGGCTCGGTCAAAGCTTCGCTGCCGCGGATTATCTGGGATTTGCCTGCATAATTTTCGCAGTTACACTAATTTCCGTTCTTGATCTGGTGAAGGAGAAAAATCACCGTTAATTATATTCTCTCATTTTGATCAAATTCATCTATAATGTATCTGGGTCTTTCCTTGACATCGTCATAGATCCTTGTCACATATTCTCCGAGGATGCCCGATATGAGTATCTGCAGTCCCCCCAGCAGCCAAATCAGCGCACCCGGTCCCGAAATAAATATACGCTCCTTCTTTTGGACCACTCTCTGAATAAAATAGGCACCTGAAATCAGAACTCCGATCCCCATCATAAAAGCACCCAAAAATGTAACATATTCCAATGGCTTGGAGGAGAAGCAGAAAATCCCGTGAAAACCCATCCGAAACTCACCCCACAGCTTGTTATATTTGCTTTTATCATTCCCCCTGGCATCGCGATGATATCGGACGGCCGTCTGCCTGAAGCCGACATAGGAAACCATTCCTCTGAAAAACATGCTGGATTCCGGCATTTGACGGATCTCTTCGATCACTTTGCGGTTGATCAGCCGGAAATCAGCCGTATCCACAGGAATTTCAACAGATGAAAGAAAATTGATGACGCGGTAAGCAGTCAAATCGATCACCTTGCGAATCTTCGTCTCGCCCTGTCTGCTGAGACGCTGTGCATAAACGACATCGTAGCCTTCTTTCCATTTTTTTACGAGCTCCGGGATGACCTCCGGGGGATCCTGTAAATCCACATCGATGACAACACAGATATCTCCGGTACAGTTCAAAATCCCGGCCATCGTGGCAGCAGCCTGACGAAAACGGCGGCTTAGAGTAATCAACTGGATATGCCTGTTCCTCTCCATATTTTCTTTGATTACCTCATAGGTTCTGTCCTTGGACGGATCCAGACTGAAAATGATCTCATACTCACAGCCGAGACCCTTCACTACCCTTTCGGTGCGCTCTAAAAAAGGATTGATGTTGTTTTCCTCATTATACACCGGAACGACAATTGACATTTTGTAATTTTCCATCTTCGCCTCCCTTTTTTTTAAATCATGCTTTGTGCTTTCATTGCTTTTTTAATGAGATTCTAATCACAGAAACTACCAGACGTTTACAGACTCTACTATAAGTATTTAAATTGTATCGTGTTTTTTCATAGATTGCAACCCAAAAATTCACCAAAGCAACCTCTCGCTCCGCGCGCAGTCGGCAAACCCGGCACTTTACCAGTGCGGTGTAACAAGCTCTTTCCCATTAAAGGAACAAGGACAGCTGCTGAAAATAATCCCAGCCGACTGCCCTTATTTCTTTATGATAAAATCTATTGTTTTATATTGCTTTTCATTTTTTATGATTGTACATTTTCCGTCTCGTTCAGGTTCAGCTTCCAGATATCAGAATTGTATTCCCCAATTGTCCTGTCAGAGGAGAAGAAGCCTGCTTCTGCAATATTTACGAGCATCTTCTGCTTCCATTCTCCCTGATCCTCATAGTCTGCAAACGCCTGATCCTTGACTTTGATATATTCCTCCAAATCAAGCAGCGTCATAAACCAGTCTTTGTTTAACAGTTCCTTGTAAAGCCGCTCCAAATTTTCCTTATGTCCGATCTTCAGTGCTTTCCTGCTCACAATAAAGTCAACCGCTTCCTTAATAACGGGACTTTTCTTATAATAGTCCCTGGAAATATAATCGGCCTTCTCGTAATGCCGGATGACTGTCTCACTGTCCTTCCCAAAAATATAAATATTTTCATTTCCGACGAGCTGGTGAATTTCCACGTTAGCGCCGTCGCTTGTGCCGAGCGTCACCGCACCGTTTAACATAAACTTCATATTTCCGGTCCCGGAGGCTTCTTTGGAAGCCAGCGAAATCTGCTCGGAAATATCGCAGGCCGGAATCAGCTTTTCCGCATAGCTTACATTATAATTTTCCACCATCAGCACTTTCATATAGGGGCTGGCCTGCGGATCATGATTGACAATTTCCTGCAGAACAAGAAGCAGGTGAATAATATCCTGCGCGATGACATAAGCAGGCGCCGCCTTTGCCCCGAAAATAAACGTCATTGGACGCACGGGCTTTTTACCCGCCTTGATTTCCAGATATTTATGAATGATGTAAAGTGCATTCATTTGCTGGCGCTTATATTCATGCAGGCGTTTGACCTGAATATCAAAAATAGAATCCACGTCAAGCGTCACACCCTCTTTTTTTTGTACATAGAGCACGAGCTCTTTCTTTTTTTTCCGTTTAATTTCATAGATTCTGTCAAGAACAGCCTGATCTTCCGAAAATTCAAGCAGCTTTTCCAAAGAAGACGCATCCTTCTTCCAGTTCTCCCCGATCAGTTCTGTAATGTAATCGGAAAGCTCCCTGTTACAGGACATCAGCCAGCGTCTGAAGGTAATGCCGTTTGTCTTATTATTAAACTTTTCAGGATAAATATCATAAAAATCCTTAAGTTCCGACTCCTTTAAAATCTCCGTATGCAGCGAGGCTACTCCGTTAATCGAAAAGCCATAATGAATATCAATATGTGCCATATGCACACGGGAATCTTTATCAATGATCTGCACTTTCGCATTCCGGTATTTTGCGGCAACGCGCTTATCAAGTTCCTTGATAATCGGCACGAGCTGCGGCACTACTTTTTTCAGATAAGCAAGCGGCCATTTTTCCAGTGCTTCTGCAAGGATCGTATGATTTGTGTATGCGCAGGTCTGGCTTACGATTGAAATTGCCTCCTCTGTCGTAAATGCCTCCTCCTTGACGAGCAGCCTGATCAATTCCGGAATGATCAAAGTCGGATGCGTATCGTTGATCTGGATCACCGCATGCTTATGCAACTCATGGAGATCATAACGTTTTTCCCTCATTTCCTTTAAAATGAGCTGCGCGGCGTTGCTTACCATAAAATACTGCTGATAAATCCTAAGAAGGTTCCCGGCTTCATCCGAATCATCCGGATAAAGAAACAGCGTCAGGTTCTTTTCTATCTCTTTTTTGTTAAAGTTGATTCCCTTTTTTACAATCTGTTCATCGATCGATTCAATGTCAAACAAGTGCAGCTTATTTAAACCGTTTTGATAACCGACCACATCGATGTCATACAGCACAGATTTTACCTTTTTATCGCCAAAGCATACTTCAAATGAGGTATCCGTCTTTGTCAGCCAGGATTGTTCCTCAATCCAGTCGTTCTTTTCCGCCTGCTGCAGCCGATCTTGAAACACCTGTTTAAACAAACCAAAATGATAGTTCAAACCGATTCCGGCTCCCTGTAAGCCGAGTGTTGCGATCGAATCAAGAAAACAGGCTGCCAGCCTGCCAAGACCGCCGTTTCCAAGAGACGGCTCCGGCTCCGCATCTTCGATTGCTGCAAGACTCTTTCCATTCTTCTCAAGAAGTTCCTTCAGTTTTTCATAAATTCCCAAATTAATCAGATTGTTGGCCAAGAGCTTACCAACCAGAAATTCCGCAGAAATATAGTAAACCTTCTTATCCCCCGAAAGCCCCGGTATCGCTGCCATCAGTTCTTTTGAAAGCTGCAGCACACAATAATAGGCTTCCGCATCTGAACAATCCGCAATGGCCTTTCCATAAAAGCGATCCGCTATCTCTATTAATTTTTGCTCCAACTGCATTTGCAGTACCTCTGTTCTAACCTTTTGTAATGACATGCTTCCTCCTCCGTTCCAGTCTCGTTTTTACATAAACAACGTTGATAGCTTTATCATAATTTAGGAAAACGTTTTCCGCAACCTCTTTTTTCATTTTCCTCATTTTTGTGAGGATTGCATAAAAATAGCTGTTCTTATCTTATGTAAGAACAGCATATTTTATACATTTTAGACAAGGAAGGGGCTTCTCCCGACCCCCATCCTGTTGTTCTGATTCCCGCACATCTCAACAAATAATGTCTTGATAATATAGCTTCACAATTTCATGAGGAAGTATGGCTCCCCTCCCCTGCTCACCCTCAAAAAGACGTTTCAACTCCGAGACGGCACGCGCGGCAATTTGATAGAAGTCCTGCCGTACCGTGTTCATCTGCTTGCCGACATAACCCATCAATGTGATCCCGTCAAATCCGCACACCGGACGGAAAATATCCATCTCGGTCAGCGCGTTCATTGCACCGATCGCCATCAGGTCGGAGGCGCACACAATCACATCCTTATTTTTCGCATAGCGAAAAGCAATCTCACGGGCCTTCAGCTCCGAAAAATTCCCGTCCCGCACGAGCATCGTCAGCCCCAAGTCGGCCGTCAGCGTTTTCATCCCCGCCAACCGTTCGTCGGTGACATAGCCGTTCCGCTTTCCGGCAATATATAGTACCCGGCGGCAGTTGTTTTCAACAATTGTTTTTTTTGCAACTTCATATTGCGCCTGTCTGTTATCGATCCAGACATAAGAGGTATTCTCATTTGTGACCGGCGCGTCCACGACAACGCACTTAAATACCTGTGATTCGATTAATTGGCATAAATAGTCGTCATCCTTGGACATGCCGCAGATAATCAGGCCAGAGATTCCCTGAGACTGCAAATACCGTGTAATTTCCTCAGGCGTCATATGGGAAATCATAGACAGAAAGATCGTAATAATTTCGATATTCAGCTCAAGCGCACGATTCAGCGCACCGGATAAATACTGCATCGTAATTTCGTCGATCGCCTGTGTCTGTGTATTCAAATTGATCAAAACCGCAGCCCGGCCCGCCTGCTTGGAGGACAGCGCCGCTGCGATCGTATTCGGCACATAATTCAATTCGTGGATGGCAGTACGTACCTTTTTCTTTGTTTCCTCGCTCACATAGGAGTAATTATTCAAAACCTTGGAAACAGTTGAAATCGCAACACCCGCATGCACCGCCACATCCTTAATGGATACCATGCCGCTCCTCCCTCAATTTCCTCTGCGAGAGTATATCTATCCGCCCGAGACGATATTATTTTCTTACCAGATGTCTCGGAAGTCCGTCTACAAACAATGGCATCAGCTCGCCCATGATAAGCGGACGCGCATACTTTTCGTAGCCGTCGTTTAATCCCTTGCTGTCAGCAGTGATCCACTCATCCGGAACCTTTCTTTCTACATTTGCAATCGCATGGATGTCATACGCCGAGGTACCGCACTGGTACGGGTCGTCACCGTTTCTGTCAAGGGTAATCATCATACCGGTCTTGCCCTCTTCTGCAGCTTTCACGGCATCGGCACCTACCTGGAATGCCTCATTAATATCTGTCAGGGATGCAAGGTGTGTTGCCGCTCTCTGCAAGGTGGAAAATTCAATCGCACGTGTCTTGAGTCCTGTTACTTCTGCAATCTTATTGGCAAGAATTACTGCGGTGCCCGACATTTGCTTATGTCCAAACGCATCTACGGCAACATCTCCGCCAAGCTCGCAAACATAACGGCCGTCTGCAATATGAACACCCTCCGATACTGCAATGACAACGGAAGATTTCTTTGCGGCGAGTTCCTTTACATCCGCGATAAACTTGTCCATATCGAATATGCGCTCCGGAAGATAAATCGCATCCGGTCCTGAGCAGTCGATTCCCTTGGCCAGAGCTGCCGCAGCCGTCAGCCAGCCTGCGTTGCGTCCCATAATTTCAACGATACATACGGTCGGCTTCTCTACACCGAAGGACTCGTTGTCACGGATGATCTCTTTCATTGAAGTAGCGATATACTTCGCTGCGGATCCGTAGCCCGGGCAGTGATCCGTGATCGGAAGATCGTTATCGATTGTCTTAGGCACACCCATAAATCTCTGAGGCTTGTTATGTGCCGCCGCATAATCGGAAAGCATCTTTACCGTATCCATAGAGTCATTGCCGCCTGCATAAAACAGACACTCGATATCATGCTTTTCCATGATTTCAAAGATTTTCTCATAAACTTCCTCATGTCCTTCAATTTTGGGCATTTTAAAACGACAGGAGCCTAAAAATGCGGAAGGTGTTCTCTTCAACAGCTCCACACCTGTTTCCAAATCAAGGTAATCATCCAGATCACAGAGGTTATCCTGTAAAAATCCCTGGATTCCATGTACCATACCGTAAATTTTCTTTACACCGATTTTTTTCGCTGCCGCATAAACGCCTGCAACGGAAGAATTGATGACGGCTGTAGGGCCGCCTGACTGTCCAACAACAATATTGCCTTTCATCTTAGCATCTCCTTATTCTTCTTTAATAATGTGAATATTACCGGTTACTTTCCGCCATTGAGGCGCAAACAGCATACCGGTCTCATTATAGCAGACTGCATATCGTTTTGCAATTTTAAATTCATCCAGGCTTGCGTGGCGTCTCCTGCACGCTGGACAGTCCGAAAAGAGTTGTGTATACTGAAATACAGCAATTATCTTAACACACGGGGGAGGACCTTCCATGAATGCAGTACTGATCATCCTGCTCTTGATTATCATCGGCGGCAGCATTATCTGTTATGTGATCCGCCGCATCAAAAATGCGGCCGCAACGCTTATTACAGGAATTGACCTGCTGAATATCGGACTTGAGCAGCAGGAAAATGAAATCGAAACGACGCCAAAATCCGTAAACGGTATGACCTCGCTCTGCCTTGCGCGCATTACAAAGGATTTTCCAGAATTCAACTGGCACGAATTTAAACAGAAGTCAGAAAATATGCTGAAATCTGCCCTTCTTGCCATCACAAAGGAAAATGCGGCCCTTGTCACCGATGCCTCAGATGATCTGCGCACGCAAATCTCGCTTGTCATCTCTGATAACCGCGAGCAGCATAAGAAAGAAACCTATCAGACAATTACGATTCATCAAACCGAAATCACCGACTACCGCAAGACTGCCGGCACATGCATCATTACATTGCAGTCCGCGGTCGGCTTCCTTCATTATCAGAAAAAGAACGGCATACTCATCTTAGGCTCCGATACCGCTCTTAAGCAGACACGCTTCAACATCGAACTGCTCTACATACAGGACGCCGATAAAGTGAAGGGAAATGCACTTTCCCTCACATGCCCAAGCTGCGGGGCCCCCGTCCCCGGTGTAGGCCAAAAAACATGCAGCTATTGCGGCTGTGCCGTCACGGAAGTAAGCATCCGCGCATGGGCACTGAACCGCTATTATGAGGTGTAATCCACCGACTTCACATGCCGTTGCCTTCATCCGAAGCAGCGGCATGCGCCTTCCTGATTTCTTCTGCGATCTGCACGGGAATCGGTTCCGGCCGTGCCTGGGGCTTTGCAATATAATAGCCCTGCACATAGTCCACTCCCATTTCGATGAGTGTCTGAAGCTCTGCCGAGGTTTCCACTCCTTCCGCGATCACGCCGGTACCGCGGCTTTCGGCATAGGAAAGCATATTTTGCAGAAGCTTGCGCCGATTGATATCGGAATCCACATGATGTACGATGGAAATATCCAGCTTCACAAAATCGGGATTGATCAGCAGCAGTGCGGTTTCGGAATTATATCCGGTTCCGAAGTCATCCAGCGCAACCTGACAGCCCCAGTCTGCCGCCCATTTCAATTTATTGTTTATCTCTGCCTCGGTTGACCGTTCTTCCTCCGTAATCTCAATGACCACACGCGGCAGCAGATGGAAAAATCGCTCCCTGATCCGCCGGCTGTCCTTCTCATTCAGCAACTGGTTTGAAATCGAATTGACAAATAAGCGAACGGTTGGACTCAAGTCGGTCAACTGCTCAAAATCAGCAAGGCCGCGCCGCCAGGTAAGGCGTTCAATGCCATAAAGCTTGGACTGCGTTTTGGCTAACATCAGTACCTCTCCCGGGGATTTGATGGTTGGTATTGTCGGGCGCATCAGCGCCTCATATCCAAATACCTCCCCGGTTCTTGCATCCACAATCGGCTGGAAGTGGAATGCTACCTGCTCCTGGTCAATCAGGCGGTTGATCTCTTCTTGATTATGGAATAAATAAGCGTCCCTGTTATATCGTTCCACATCGAATTCACCGAATTCACCCTTTGTCGTATTTTTAACCTGATACATCGCAAAATCGGCATATTTGAGCAGCTTTTCATAAGAAGTCGCATGATCGGGATACCAAGCTACGCCCGCAGATGCACGAACGTTGATCCGTGAGTGATCCGGCAGCAAAAATGCTGCATGGCGCACGCCTTCCTCCAGCTTATGAATGATTTCCTGCACTTCCTCCCGTGATGAATAGCCGGAGAACAGCACATAAAATTCGTCTCCCGACATTCTGGCAATCAAGGCTCGCTCAGATGAAAAATGCCGCAGCGCATCTGCCGCACAGCGAATATACTCATCTCCGCAATCGTGACCGTATGAGTCATTGATAAATTTTAAATTATCCAGATCCAGCATCACCATCGCAGCAATTCCAAGCTCTTCCTGGTTTTGAAAACGTTTGGCAAGTTCCGTACTGAAGGCGCGTCTGTTGAGCAAATCGGTCAATGGATCGTAATCACGTTCTCTCTCCAGCTGGCGGCGTTTCAGAATCTCCTGCGTGATATCACTCACAACACCCATGATCCGCTCACCCGTGTTCACAACTTTCAGTCTCAGCCAGCGGTTTTCTCCTGACTCCCTCACGATGTGCAATAGTTTGATACTGCCGTCATCCGACTGGTCTTCCACCTGATTGGAAAGCAGATCCTGTATTGCTTCAAATTCCTCTCTTCTGATCGTCCCGTCACTCTCCAGCTTGTTCTCCAAATCAAGCATTTCAAAAAAACGGTTCGTACAAAACATTTTTCCGGAATCCGGCAGCGACTCAAAGGCGCCGATTTCAATGCCTGCCATATCGATAATCTGAGAGAGGCGGCTCGCTTCATGCGCAACATGGGCGCTGAGTGTTTCAATCGCACCGGAAAGCTCATCAATTTCCAAAATATTAAGCTTGTCCAGCACAAGCTTGTGCCGCGGATCACTCTCACGAAGCTGCACGAGCAATTGTGTAATCGGTCTTGCAAGCAGTACACTTGCCGCCCATGCAGCAGCAAGTCCCAAAAACAGAGAAAGTCCCCACGTCACCCAAACGGAAGTCATCATTCCGTGAGAAAATCCAAGCAGCTGTTCTCCGTCCAGCATTCCGATCAGTGCCCACTGCTCCGACTCAAAAGGTGTATTTTTATTATACAGATTAAAATACTGAATACATCCGTATACCTCCTCCTTGTGACGGAGTGTCCTTCCGGTTACTGCGAAGGCATTGGCATATTCATCCTGCTTTTTGAATTGTAAATGCGATGCCCCGCCAAATAGGTGCTTATAAAATGGTCCTGTGGAAATTTGTGTATCAAAAGTCAGCGTCTCTCCGTCAGCGGTGCCGATGAGATACATCCCCTGCTTTTCCGTGTTCAGTTCCTGATAGGGGATCTGTTTGCCCAGATAATCGGCGGAAATTTCCACTCCAAGAATTGCATGAACCTCACCTGCCTGATCGCGGATCGGTATCGAGTACGTAATAATATCAAGACTGTCGCCCTCCGGACGAAAAACCGGACACCAATAGCCCAAATCCTTCTCTCCGATCTCCGGATGGGCAATTGCCGATTCATATGGTTTTCTATAATAATTCCAGTTATCCGGCTGATCCGGGTCAAAGCTCATATACGACTGCCAGTTTGAATCGAGAGGAATGCTCAATTTCTTGGAAATACTTGCCGGCGCATGAAGCAGCAGTAAATCGGAATTATTCACCGAACTTGTCGCCGGATCCATATCCCGGATGTAAAGCGCATGTTTTTGCAAATAACCGGCTTCGTTATATACCTCACCGTCTGTCAGAATAAGAAAAACACCCGTCACCAGATTTCGGCGCAATAAACTGATCAGACTCTGGGAGCATTGTGCCAAAATCCTGTTTTGATAAATACTGTCGGCAGAATCTGTTTCTTTCCATTTTGTCTTTCGGTCAAAGATTGCACCGATTTCATCCGCTGTCGGCTCTAGATTAGACCAGCGTCCCAGCATTTCGTTTTGCAGATAATTGCGCCGGTTTGTAACCTGTCCGTTTAAAATATCAAACGCATTGTGATTTAATTTTTCAATTGTACCGCCCCAAATAATATTGGCTGAAAAAAGCCCTGCCTGTACAAACAAAGCGATGATGACCGGAATCAGGATGCGGCTCATCATAGAATTGCCGGATTTCTTTGCCTTTTCTTTCGCTTTTCTCTGTTTCATCCATATCCTCTTCCTATTGATTTGCGCTGATCTCGGCACGAACCTCTTCAACAAAGCCCTGATACCAATCCTGAAAATTTTGGTCGGATGTATATCGAGATACTGCCTCTTCCAAGGTCATTCCGCTCTTCACCTGTGCAAGCACCTGCACGCGGTCAGCCTTTGCGCGGTCGGAAAGGGAATATTCCAGCACCTCCCGGACATTAGAAGAACCTGAAAATGCTTTTTCATAATAGAGCTCATAATCATTGACGACACCGACAGATACCGTAAGCGAGTCCTGCACGGAAGGAGAAAGTGCCTGAAAGCCTTCCGATTTTTCAATAGGCACCATATCGTTCGCAGCCTTTTTTACCGGCAGATATGCGGAGGATATCGCGAAATCTATGTTTTGCTCTGCTTGGGTAAACCACTTAAGGAAGGTGGCCGCTGCCAGCTCAGTTCTCGGATCAGAGGAGACGACCGCCATTCCCGCCCCCTGCTGGATCGCACTCGGCTTGACTCCGTCAAAGCATGGCGCGGGAAATACCGCGGCCTCAATCGGATAGCTCGTATCATCCTCCAGCGTAACCTGCTCCGGAAAATAATAGGCCCCGGCTGTGGATCCTACAAACGCAATGAGATCGCCGGTTTTTGCATCGTCCGAGCGGAATCGCCCGTAAGCACCGAACCAGCCGTTGATATAAGGCACGTAATAGTTGTCCCAAAGCTTACGAAAGGCCGCTTCCTGCGGTTTAAAGGAAACGATGCCGTCCTCTTTGGAAAAAAGAGAATCTCCGGTCAGCTGATAATATCCAAGGATCATATAGTTTGCCATGGCATCCCTTCCAAACATCGCTTTGCCGTCATCGGGAAACTCCGGTGTTTTTTCATCTGTCCAATGATAATAAGCTTCGGAGACCGCCACCACACCCTCAATCGTATTCAAATCATCCATCGACGCTCCGGTATCGGCGGCGAACTGATCCCAGTCTGTCTGGTTGATCATCATAATTTCAGTGGATTTAGCGGTGGGGAAAATTTTCAGACCGTCCGTCCCATCAAAATAGCCCTCCTCCACATAAGCCTCCACATATCCTGCCAGCTCCTCCTCGGTAAAGTACTTGCTTAAATCTGCCACCATTCCACGCCGATCCAAATCATAAAGCGTGTCCGTATAGGCGGAAAATACATCCGGGACTTCGCTCGCTCCTACCTTTTTATCGATGGCATCATGCACCTTTTGAAACAGTTCATTGACATTGCCCTGTCCGAACGCTTCCACGATAATGCCCTGCTCCTGTCCCACCGTTTCGTTGAAACTCTCTACAAGATCATCAAATGCCAGTTTCTGCGGGCCGTTATAATAATGCCATATTTCGACCGAAACCGGATCGCCGGGGTCCAGTTTTCCCTGTGTATTCTTCCCCGTACATGCCGTTGTTAAAAAAGCGGCGCACAAAGCGGCCGCAACAATCTTACCGGCATTCCATATAGAATCCTTCATGAATCCTTTCCTCCTGTGCATTTTATTCTCCGATCCCCCATAGCACCCATGCACATCCCGCTTTTAGCTAAGCAGTCGATCTGTTCCTGTTAAGCAGGAAGTTTCATTTGATGACATTATACTACAGCCATGCCAGAAAATGAAGTAAAATGCTGTTTTTTGTCAAGGAACAAACGTGTGCTTCGCCCACTCTCACAGCCAAATACTCCGGCAGCACAGCTTTTGTTTCGCGCGCGCAGCTGCGCATAAAATTTTGTTATATAGGAAATTCCTCCGAATTTCCTATATAACAAAAAGAGCGCCAGACCGACGCTCCGCTTTTTATAGAAAATATTCAGTAAATTGCCGTACAATGCCCTGTGTCATCTCATCTGCCATCATTAATGCCTCCCGCTCGATATTCTCAAAGGTATCGATACTATCCGCATAGTTTTGAGACAAGATGTCGAAGGCTTCCTCCTTCGTCATCGCAAGATGGTCATACAGCATTTCACGCCACTCCTGTGCGGACCAGTATGGATTGATGCTGCCAAGAAAATCTGCAATCCGGTCGGCGTTTTCGTACCATCTCTGCTCCGCATCGGCTGCCGTTTCGCTGTTACCGGCCTTCGCCGCAGCGATCAGCTCGCCGGCAATTTTGAGATGCTCTGTGAGAAGCTCCTCAAATTCCGCGGCAATACTTTCCCCGTAAAACGGCTTCAGTGCCGCTTCGAAATCCTTGGGATTGCGCAGAAGCCGGGCAGTAACAAGCTGTTCATCAGGCAAGTCAAAAGCCGCGCTGATAATGTCCATCCTCGTCCAATAAACATGCTGTGTCCACAGCATTCGCATATGATTGCCCAGTATCTGCTGCGCTTTGCTGATGCCTTCATAAAATGGTCTTGGAAATGTTGTGCGGTCATTGCTTTTCTGAGGAATATAAATAGTCCTTCCAATTTGCAGATTTCTTTCGTCAAGGGTGGGATTTGCCGACATAATCGCCTGTACGGTCGTACGGAACCGTTGTGCAAGCATCCATAAGGTATCTCCTGCACGGATGATGTATGCCATATCGGGATGCATATTTTCGGGGGATGGGTTCATATCTATTACAGCCTTTCCGATAACTGAAGTTATATGATATATCATATGATTTTCCGGAAAGACGGTTCTCGGTTTATCAACTATCAAAAAATTTTGTGTTACATTTATTCTTCATACCTGACAATATCCCCTCTTTTCAGTTCTTCGGAAGAGGAAACAATAACCTGACTGTCTTTATCTAAGGAGCCCTCTTCCACCGCCGCAAATCTGTCATTCTGATCATTCACTCTGACACTGACCTTTTCCGCATATAATTCCTGCCCTAGAATTCCCTCCTTTTCCTTTACCAGAAATACGTAATACCTTTCATCCACTTTATATAAGGCTTCCGACGGAATACAAAGATTTTGACTTTCCCCCTGTACGCTTACTGTCATAGTCCCGCTGATACCGGGACTCATCTCCTCTGCCGGAAGTCCCAGAAGAATCTCATATCCCCCCGTACTTCCCGTACTTTCCGTAAGATACTCGACCTTCGCCTCTATGCCTGTACGATTGCCGCCCAACTTTATTTCTGCCGTATCACCTATATTTACATATTTTTTCTGATCTTTTGTCAAAATCACCTTAAATTGACACGGAACCGTGTCATCGGTCAGCAGCATCGCGGCCGTATCGGTGGTTCTTTCTCCCGCCGCAATCAAAATATCTGTGACAGCTCCTCCTGCGCCGGCAATCATGATTCCTTTCTCATCCATGATTTTCTGATATCTGGCCAGATCTTCCTGTGCCGCCGCAAGCTCCAGCTGACAAACAGAAAGCGTGGAGTCTGCCTCCCCCGGCAGAAGCGTATCCTGAATATCCCGTTGTTCCTGCTTTAAAGCACTGCTTCTGTCTGTATCGGCATCTTCCTTCTTTATCTCCGCACTCTGAACTGCATTCTGAAGGTTGTCTTTCTGCTGCTTCCAACTACTCAGTGCACTGTCCTCACTGCTGAAATCCGGTTCCGTTATACTGTTTCTTTCGTGATCGGTAAGCGCATCCTTTAACTGATTTAGTTCCTTCTTGGCTTCCTCTAATATTGTTTTTTCTTCCTCTGTTTTTGTTCCTTCTACAGCTTCAATATTTGCGATCACTCTTTCGCGTTCCGTAATTTTATCAGTCAGTTCATACTTTCTGTTCAGCCAACTGTGATACGCATCCCATGCTTTTTGCCTGTCCTCTTCCGAGGTAACCTGTGCCGGATGATTCAGATGATCCTGCAGCGTACTTTCTGCCGTATTCTTTTCTCCTTCCGCCCGGCTTGCCTGCGTACCCGTTTTGCTGTCGGCAGCCGCATAGTCCTCCATTGCCCGCTGCTGAAGTAACTGATCTTTTTGCTCCTGCAAGACACGGTTTGCCTGCAAATCGGAAATCTGATAGTTCAATTTTGCTATGGCCGTTTCCTTTTCTTTAATGATCTCCGTTAAATCCTCTGTATCTATTTCAAATAAAGGCATTCCCTCTTCAATCCGGTCACCCTCCCTGACAAGAATATTTTTGACCCTCAGGCCATCCAGCACTGTTACTGCCTGCTTTTTGCCCTCTATTACAAGTCCTTCCGCCTCTACCAGATGCTCTATGAATTTCTTTTCGGGAGTCTGTGCCTGTACCATTGGAAGCCTTGACACATAAATACTTTTGGACACAATGGTACAGATCCACATAAATGCCAGAAACAGGGCAAATGCGGATATCCACCTTTTATAATTCCTGTTTTGTAAATGTTTATCTGTCAATTTTATCTTCCTATCCTTTCATTCCCGAGTAAATAATTCCCTGTTCCAGATAATCCTGACCTATCATAAAGACAAATACGGCCGGTATCAGTGTGATGAAGGAAACGCAAAAGGCATATCCTGCCTGCGCCCATGTGATCTCCGGCAAATAAAGAGACAACGGCCAAAGAGCCTTCTCCTCCAAAAAAGCCATTGGCTGCTCCATCATATTCCAGTACTCCAGAAACCCCAGCACCATGGCTGAAAGGATTCCGCTCCTTCCAAGCGGCATGCCAACCTTCCAAAACAGATAGCTCTCTCCTGCTCCATCCATTCTGGCTGCCTCCAGAAGTTCTGTGGGAATTGCGCGAAAACCGCCATAGGCAAGGAACACAGGAAAGGTACTGAAAACCGCGGGCAATATGACCGCCATATGGGTATTGATAAGAGAAAACCTGCTCAGCACCAGATAGCTGGACAGCATTGTGACCTGAAAGGGTAACAGCATCAGCACAATATAAACGCTAAAAAGAACCTTGCTTCCTCTTACCCGATATACCGCAAATGCCCACGCTGCCGGGATTCCTACCAGCAATTGCCCAAATAAAATCGACACTGTAATCTTCATGGAGTTCCAAAACAAAACAAAAAACTGCGGTGTAAAAAACAATAGCTTCCCATAATTCGAAAGTGTCGGATAATCGGGTATGAGCTTCCAGGAAACAAACCCTGTCCCTTCAGAAAAAATGGGGGAAAGACATTCCTTTAATTCACTGCTTCCCATAACCGACCCTGTTATAATCAAAAGGACAGGAAGCAGCACAAATAATCCGGGCAGCAGGAGCAGGATTGTCAATATTCTCTTCCTCACGATTCCACTCCTTTCCTCACTATAAGCTTCGATCCCATAAATATTGCAGCAGCATAATAATCAAAAACAAAAAAACACCTACACATACCGCTGCCGCTGCCATCTTATCAAATTCCATGTTTACAAACCAATTATTGAACAGATGCTGAAGCAGATAACTATCCTGCTGCGGATAGGAACCGGCAACCAGATAAGCCTCTCTGTAAATCTTAAAAGAATTTAAAAAAGAAAGTATGACGATTGTATAAAGGCTTCCTTTTAAATTCGGAAGAACAATACGAAAAAAGCACTGTACTTGTGTGGCTCCGTCTACTCTGGCCGCCTCTAAAAATTCATTTGGGATACCTGTAATTCCGGCAAGCCACAAAACCACCGTATAACCTGTATTCTTCCAAACATAGCTGAGTACCAATACCCAGAAGGCCGCTTTGCTTCCCATATAGTCGGTATGTATTTCTCCCCACAAACCCGTCCATTCCCCCAGCCGGCTTAAATACAAGTTGAGAAACCCCTGCTTGTAAAAAAACAGCTTCCATACAATCACGACCGTCGCCGTAGGCATGGCAAGCGGAAACAGATACAGCGACTTTATGGTTCCGGCTGTTTTCAGCCGGCTTAAGGACAGCGCGATCAAAAGTCCCGTTACTACCAGAAGCGGAATGCCTGCAGCTGTAAATTTCAGTGTATTTTTTACCGCAAGCAAAAATGCCTGATTTTCAAATATGGTTCTGTAATTTTGGAATCCATTAGGCCTGCCGGTAATCGCTGTTGTAAAAGATCTTCTGAACACATCCAGAAAAGGGAGGATAACCAGCAGCAGCACGCCTCCCATACTGACAACCAGGAAGCGAAGGAATGCCCTTTGCTCCCTGACTGTCTGCTTATAGCCCTTATGCCTTCTGTCTGCCATGGCTGCCATTATTCCGCCATATAAAGAGCTGCTTTTTCCATGATGGCGCCAACCGATTCCTCCAGCCCCTTGTTTCCCTGTATATAGCCCGTCCCTTCTTCGCATACCGCATCCTCCAATATACTGTCTTTGATATAAGGAGTATCTGCTTTTGCTATCCAGTTTCTTAGAGATTCCAGTTGTCCGTCATCTACCCAGTAAATATCCATGGAAATCATCAGCCCATCCTCATCGGACATGGCAAGTGCACCATAAAGTCCGTCTTCGCCAAGATACTTTTCATTCGGTACAAAGCTTTCCTCAAAAGCTGCTTTATTTACCGCAAAGCCTTTAAATAAAGAAGTTTGATTGTCCTTTCCCAGCAGCACCTTTAACAGATCCTGTGCCATTTCAATATTCTTAGAAATTGCATTGATTCCTGCCAGTGTTTTCGGAATAAAAACATTTTGACTCTGACCATTCAGAGGAAGCGGCCTATTATCTTCAAATCCCTTTACTCTTTGAACGGAATTCAGCTCCGCATAGCCGTAAGGATAAGACGCCGTACCCATCACGATATGCGTTTCTCCGCCGATATAGCTCATATCATCCATCGCTCCGAAATAGTCTGATTCTTCCCGCGTAACCCCATACTCTTCCACATAATATTCGTTTACACTGTTATAACGCTCAATTTCCTTGTCTGTTGCCCCCTCCATCTGCGCCTCATAAATTCGCTTTGTCTGCTTCAGAAATTCTGTAATTGCCTCCTGATTCATTTCTCCGCTCTCTGTTTTCCAGGCCGGAGCCGAAGTCATTGAAAACAAACGGAGAATTCCCTCTGCCGAGTAAATATCCAGCAGTCCTTTTTCAGGATTTTCTTTACGGATCCTCTCCATCGTATCTGCGATCCCCTTAAGACCATCCATCCCAGAGACATCGTTCTCCTTACCAAGTACCATCGGAAGCTGAATTTCACAGGGAACCATATAGATTTTTTCATCCTCTTTAAAAGCATTCACAATACTGGGAAACAACTCCGCTTCACCTGACAGACTGCCCAGACAGGTGCTTAAGTCCAAAAGCATCCCTTTCTCGATATAAGAATCCGCCGGCATGTCGTCCAGTACGAGCAGATCAGGTCCTTCTCCCGCCATCATCTGTGTATTTAATTTTTTCAAAGCGTCCTCTCTGGTAACCGAATGATCCTCTTCCATTCCAACTTCATATTCCACAAAAATATCCGGATACGCAGTCTGATAGATGGAAATCGCCTGGCGCATCGTATCGCTTTCCTTTAAGCTGTATACCTTCAGCCTTTCACTGGGCGTCGTGGGAATATCGGGATTATAAGTATAACGCACCAGTCTGCCTCCCGAAAACAAGGCAAGAAATTCGTTATTTTCAAGTGCGGTCATTCCCAGCAGTCCATTCGCCGGATTGCTGAAGCTCGATAAGTCTCCGTCCACAACCTGCTCGATAGCGCTTCCTCCAAGCACATGGCGATGCAGTCCTTCCTTACCCGCCATATAAACCACACCATCTTCTCCCGGAAAGAAATAAAAATCATACCAGCTGCCGCTGTTAAATTCCCGATCTTCATAATTTTCCATAATAAATTCATTTAAAACAGGATCCTCCACATACTCTTTCTTTTCCATATCATAGATGAGCAATCCGCTTTCAAAAGAATAGCCATCCATAATCATCAGATCCCCTGTAAATTGAATGAAGCGTGGACCTCCTTCTGCCGTCAGGAACTTTTCACTGCTGCCATCCTCTTTTATTTCATAAACCACTTCACTTAACGTCGTCACAAAAATTCTTCCTTCATCTGTGATCCAGATTCCGTAAGGGTATTTCTCATCCTCTGATAAGGAAAACTGCGCTTCAACCTGCGTTCCGTCCGGCTTTATAATGACACATTTCGGATCCAGCTCAAAATTCTCCGAGGCTTCTTCTTCCGCTGAGGATACGTTATAAATTGCTCCGACTGTTCCGTCTGCTCCCATTGTCAGATCCATGATATAGGCGTCCTGATTCTGCAATGATGTGAACCAGTCTGTTTCTTTAGGATTCCATGTGACACCGTTATCCTCCGACTCAATCTGACCCATATAATAGTCCAAAATAACAAGCCTTCCGTCGGATAATCGGGCAATCCCATCTGCCCTCTCATTATAATCCGACAAATCCGTTACGGTTTCCACGTACCTGCCCATGCCGGTGCCGTTTTCGCCGGCTTCCGTCATTGTATTTTCAATTCCCGCCTCTTCTTTGTTAGTTCTGTCTGCCTCTGCACCGGCACATCCTGCTGCCGATAACGCCATTGCGCCGGCCAGAATGACGCTCCCCAGTCTCTTTGCAAAAGATTTCTTTTTCATTTACACTCTCCTCATTGTTCTATTTCATTTTTGTTTACTTAAATTCACTGATCGTAACCTGCTTCGCATAAAAATCATCTCCGTCCCAGCTGCCGGTCATATTTAAGATCATATCCTTTTTCATGTCTTCAAAGGCTCCTTCCCTGCTTTCCACATCTTCGCCTCCGTTTCTCACCGTTTGAAATTTGTACTCGGCCGTCTCGCTAAAATAGACAGTCAGAAATACTTCCTCACCGCTCTCCGGGGAACCAGAAACCGCGACAAGACCACCTTCTCCCAAATCTTCTGTAAATATCCGGCTAATTGTTACGCTATCCTCAGCAATATTTATTACATATCCGTCTAATACCTCATTTCCTTCTTTAGCCGAAGCCCCGGCATCCGTCTGTTCTTTTTCTGTCTGTTCCGTTTCCGTCTGCTCTTTGCCTGTGTTTGCTGCTTCCTTGGCCTCGACTCCGTTATCTTCTGTGTTTACAGAAATTACCGGTTCTTTGTCTCCGTCCGTTTCTGCTGCTTCCGTTTCCTCTTTTTCTGCTGCAGCCACCTGCTGTTCCTGAGCCTTAGCGCCGCACCCTGCCATCAGGCACAGTGCCATTACAGCCAGTCCGATCATTATCATTTTTTTCTTCATTCTTTTTTTCCTCTCCCCTTCGTTTTTCAACTTTCATTTTTAGCATAGCAGAGCTTCCTCTAAATTTTCTCTAAAAAACAAATCAAAATAAAATTAGAGAATATTTAAAGATTTCTATGTTATTATAATATGGAGATTTTTGTGAGGTTAAAGACCGAACAGAAGCACATGGAGGTCAAACGAACATGAGGGTATTACTTGCGGAGGATGATGAACACTTCAATCATGTCCTTACTTATCAGCTTACTGCCAAGGGATTTGAAGTAGATTCTTGTTATGACGGCGAGGAAGCACTATTTCTTGCCTGTCAGGCTATTCATGATGTGATTTTACTGGACCGAATGCTGCCTGTTATGGAGGGCACCGAGGTATTGCAGGCATTGAGAGAAAAAGAGATTTTTATTCCTGTTATTATGATCACCGCTCTCGGAACTTTGTCGGATAAGGTCGGCGGATTGAATATGGGAGCCGATGATTATCTGGTAAAGCCCTTTGCTTTCGAAGAGCTGCTTGCCAGAATCTATTGTGTAACGAGACGTCCGCCCGTGCTCGTCCCCGACAGTACGTTCCACCTGCTTGACATCACCTATTCACCCGAAGAGACGATTCTGACAGGACCGGCGGGAAGCTGTTCCCTTTCCAAAAGGGAAGGAACCTTGCTGGAAGCTTTTTTGAGAAGCCGCGGGCAGACACTTTCCAGGAGTATACTGCTGTTAAAGGTCTGGGGACCTGACAGCGAGGTTGAAGCCGGAAATTTAGATAACTATATTCATTTCCTGCGCAGACGCCTGATCGCGGTAGGAAGTGCACTTTGTATCAAGACGCTCCGGGGAATCGGATACTGTCTGAAAGAAGGAGATCCCCATGTTTAAAAAGGTCCAATTGCGCTTAACGCTGATGTGTGGCGGAATCACCACACTGATATTAGCGGTTATGACACTCGGCTATTTATTAATCTCTGAGAAAAACTTAAAGGATACCCAATTTCTTTCCTTTCAAAATAATATCCATACGATTACCGCAAATCTGGAGCAGCAGTCTGTGATTACTCATGAGTGGCTTTCCAAATTAGAGAACAGCGGAAACTACTTTATTTTTCTTTTGGATAATGGCGTTCCTTTTTTATATAACAGCCATTCTCCCTACAGCCGGGCTGAAGAATTACTTACAGAGGGTTTTCAGTATTATCAAGAGCAGTTTGCCTCAGAAGCCGAAAAGCCTTCTTTATACCATACCGTTCATTTAGAATTTCCTTTTGTCTCAGAAACCGATGAGGAGTATTATGTTTCTGTCATTACTCTGGAAAAAGGAAACAATGTATTACAAATGCTCGTATTTTCTCCGCTGACAGCAATGAGGGAACAACTCCTGCATCAGCGCTTTCTTTTTCTGGGAATCATTCTGATTGTCCTCATCCTACTCTGGATTTTTTCTTATACTTTTACAAACATACTTTTGCTGCCGATTGAAAAAAACAGACGCAGTCAGGTGCAATTTGTCGCTTCCGCCTCCCATGAGCTGCGTACACCGCTGGCTGTCATTTTATCCTGTCTCGAAAGCTTTCCGCAGGCATCTGAACATAAAAGGGAGGATTTTCTTTCCATTATAGAATCTGAGGCAAAACGGATGTCCGCATTAATTGAAGATATGCTGACTCTGTCCCATTCAGACAATCAAAGTTTTTCTGTAGAAAAGGAAAAGGTTGAATTGGATACGCTTTTACTGAATACCTATGAAGCATTTGAACCGATGGCAAATGAAAAAAATCTGAAACTGTTAATCAGTTTGCCGGATGCAGCCCTTCCATCTTGTATTTGTGATAAAAGCCGCATCAGACAGCTGGTCGCCATCTTGCTGCATAATGCAATCAGTTATACTCCGGCAGGCGGAGTCGTCACCTTGTCTCTTCAGGCAAAAAAGAATCACCTTCTGATACTGGTCAGCGATACGGGGATCGGTATTTCCGATGAAGAAAAAGATAAAATTTTTTATCGCTTTTACAGGAGTGAACAATCCCGAAGTACCAAAGGGCACTTCGGGCTGGGCTTGTGTATCGCTTCCGAAATTGTACAGGCTCACAGCGGAACAATCAAAGCCTCTGATACACCCGGCGGCGGTTCTACCTTTACGGTCAGTCTGCCCGTCCGATAAACGCATGGATTCCTTTTATGTGCCCAATATTTCCTGCACGCGCCCGACCTGACCGTCCTCCAACATAACCTTAATGCCATGTGGATGGGTGCTGCTTTTGGTCAGCAGTCTTGCCACAACACCCTCGGTGCGCTTGCCGGTACGCTGGTCAGCCTTTAACACAATACTAACCCGAGTACCGATTTTTATATCACTTCGATTTTGTCCGTTTTGCATAGTAACCTCAATCATTCTTGCTTACCATTACACACTATCTTATTATTCCTATAGCATTTTCAAATACATATCTAAACGTTCATTGATATATCCTGCAAACAGTTTTTCCATAACAGAAAGATTGTGTTTTACATGATACTCATCAAAAGCATTGTAATATGCCATACGATCCGTAAATTTGATGTTAATAGGCGGAAACCCTGCTTTCATCAGTTCCAAATTTACAAGCAAACGTCCTGTTCTTCCGTTTCCATCAATAAAGGGATGTATTCCTTCAAATTCAATGTGGAAACGTGCCAGCTTTGTTGCGGTATGCTCTGTGCTTTCAGCAAAATCAATCATCAACTGTTCCATTTTAGGTTGAATAAGATACGGCTGTACCGGTTCATGCTGTGCACCCATAATGCGAACAGGAACACGGCGGTATACACCACGGTCCTCCCTCTTATCCGCAAGCACCAGATAATGCACCTGCTTGATCATATTCTCACTCATTGGAACATGATCTTTTACCAATTCACTGATAAATTCAAATGCCTCTTTGTGACCGACAGCCTCCATGTGGTCTTTCAATGGTTTTTTGTCGATGGTAAGACCTCTGAGAACCAGATCCGTCTCACGCAATGTTAGTGTATTTCCCTCAATGGCATTGGAATTGTACGTGTATTCCACAACAAATTCCTCATTTAGCCTGGTAACTTCACCTTCTGTAAAAGGACGTCTGGTGTCCAGTTCTTTCTTTTTTCGGTCAATCATGTCCAATAGACTTTCCGTCGATTTATATCTTCCGTCAGCCGGTTTCACTGCGTCTGCTGGAATCTTCCATCCTCGCCCTTCCTGATATGCACCTGAAATTTTTCCTTCGGAACAAAGTACCCGGATTCTCCTATCCGAAATTCCCCATTTTTCTGTGGCCTGTTTTACACTCATAAACATAAAATATCCCCCCAGTCCTTAATATTATACCCCTTTATCGGAACAATATCAACGAGTTCGGAATGACGCATAGATTCCACCGTTTTGGGAAATGCTATCTGTCAGGAGGATCGACAAATGAAGCTGCATTTTGATGCGATTTATTATGAACCGGCAACACTTGACTATGAGCTGGGGCAGCTGCTCCGGCTTCAATATGAAGCCCTGCCCTGGATAGAAATAGAAAATCATAATTATATCCCGGCTCTGGCTTCATCTGAAAATCATGAATTTGCAAAATTAAAAAGCCATCTGATTATCGGAATCCGAAAAACACACAAGTATGTACCGAACCATAAGGTTTCCGACTGGCTGGTACCTTATACCTCCTCGGGCTGCCGGGCGATGTGCCTGTATTGTTATCTGGTATGCAACTACAACAAGTGCTCCTATCTCCGCCTGTTTGTCAATCGGGAGCAAATGCTTAACAGACTTCTGAAAAAGGCTGCGGCGGCTCCCGTACCGCAGACCTTTGAAATCGGCAGCAACAGCGATTTGCTCCTGGAGAATACGATTACGGGTAATCTAATCTATACCATCAAACGCTTTGCCAAGGAGGGCTGCGGACATCTGACCTTTCCGACAAAGTTTGATATGGTAGACTCCCTGCTTCCCCTTGATCATCAAGAAAAAATCATATTTCGTATGAGTATGAATCCTGAGGAAATCATCCGGCGGATAGAACTGGGAACCTCCCCTCTGCATGCGCGAATCCGCGCGCTCAATTCGATGGCAGAGGCAGGCTATCCGGTGGGAATGCTCCTTGCACCCGTTATCCTGCTTCCGGATTGGAAGCAGCTGTACGGCCAATTAATCGAACAGCTGGCTGATGAGCTGAGCCAAAGGGTGAAGCAAAACGGCTTTATTGAAATCATATTAATGACTTACAGCTTTGTACAAAATGCCATAAATACAGATGCATTTCCTGATTCCATAACGCTCTTAAACAGAGATACCATGACCGGCCGCGGCCGCGGTAAATATTGTTATCGAAATGAGGTGCGTACAGAGGCCGAAGCTTTTTTGCGGGAAAAACTTGCCGAGCTGCTGCCCAGGATGTCTATCTTGTATATTTCATAGCTTCTGTCCTGCCCGCCGCAGCCTGCCGGGCGTAGTGCCGTATACCTCACGGAATGCCTCATGGAAATGTCCGTCACCGCGATAACCGACTCTCTTTGCGATTTCCAAAATCGGCAGATCGCTCTCCAGCAGAAGCTCTATCGCTTTTTGCATCCGCGCCCGCTTCACATATTCATAAATTGTGATCCCGTTTAGTTGCTTAAAACCGGCCATCAGCTTCTGCTGATTTAATCCCGTGATACGAGTCAGTTCCTTGATTTGCGGAGGATTGATCAGCCGTTCGGACAGCAGCTCCTTAACGGATTCAAGAGCCGACCTGTCAAACGGCAAAAGCCGGACAGCCGGCTCTTTTCTATTTTCATAAATATAATCCAGCGTAATAGCAAAAGACTCCAGTGCCTTGCCCCGGATAAAAATTTTTAATGCCTCTCCCCTGAGACGGCAATTCCTGATCTGATCACAAATCAGGGTAATGGCCGGTATGGTAAGAGCTTCCGGATTTAAAACAGCCGCAGCCGACTCCCAGAAATCATCGGGAAGGATATGAGGCAGCGTATCAAAAAACTTTTCCCGATAAGTAATTCCCACGTTGATCAGCCGGATATGCGGTTCCATACGCTTGTAGGCAGAGAAGAGCGGATAATTGACCAGATAATTCAGTCCGTGTTCGACCGGCAAAGCCTCGCTCTGCTTTTTATAGAAGCTGACGTCACCCTGATAAAACTGTCCGAATTCAAACACCTTTTCATGAACCGACTCCAGTATGATGCAGGGCTGAAAGAAAACGACATCCGACAGACATGCCATACAAGTATCGGTATCACCCCAAAGCTCAAATCCGCCTATCCCGAGATGCGGAGGAAGGCTGTAGCGGACACCATGCTGCAGTATTTCCTTTATAAACCCCAATTTTTCAAACTCCAGCCAATACTGCTCAACCGTCCTCACCTGCTCTCCTCCTGTTTTTAAGTTTTTACCTTCCGATATGAAGAATCAAAATTCAAAGTATTGAAAGTATGTTTATTATAACATACACTGAGGTGGTTAGAAAGGGCTAACCAATTCGGCTGCATTGTCCTTTCCGTTCAAAAAAAGGAGGACTTTTATGGAAAAAACAAAAAAGGACGGTGTCCTGAAACGTATATTTCAGATATCCGCACAGGGCAAGGGCCCTTACATAGTGAGCTGCCTGTCGGCGGCAGCCGGCATGCTGCTCGGAGTGGTTCCGTACCTCTCCGTATATTTTATTGCACGTCAGCTTCTGCTTGCAAAGAAAGACAGCAGTACACAAGGAGTCCTTATATTCTGGATCATAGTCGCAGGCATCAGTATTCTATGCCATATGCTGTTATCCTATTTGGGCAGCTATGGCTGCCACAAGGCTGCCTTTCAGCTGCTGTATCAGTTCCGCATGCGTGTCATGGAGCATGTGGGCCGGGTGCCGGTCGGATTTTTCTCCAGGAACACCACCGGAAGCATTCAAAAAACGATGGACGAAAATATCGAAAAGATAGAGGGCTTTGTGGCTCATATGCTGCCGGATCTTCTTGGCTCGCTGACTCTTATCCTTGTACTGTTCGGCAGCTTGTTTATGCTGAATGGCTGGCTTGCATTGACCGTTATAGTCACCATATTGGCGGCACTGATACTTCAAATGTCCGTGTTCGGAGGGGAAAAAGCAAAAAAGCTGTGGGCAGATGTTGCCGCCGCCTCTCAGAATATGACCGGAGCCTTTTCAGAATATGTAAAAGGAATGGCCGAGGTCAAGCTGTTCGGGCTTACAGGAACAATGACCGGGGGGCTTGAGGAGACGATCAACAGCTACCGCACATGGGAGCTGAAAAGCTACAAAAGAAGCGCGGCCGCCATGAGCGCCTATAAGGCAATCGTGCTTTCTATTCTTACCTTTGTACTTCCGGCAGCAATTGTGCTCCTTACAAAAAATCCTTCTCCGGAAATGTTTCTCGCGGTGCTTATGGCGCTGATTATTACACCGGCCATTTACGATCCCTTTATGACCTGTGTCAATTACGGCTCGCAAATGGGGATGCTTGCGGTGGGGCTGAATTCCATAGATGCGATACTCGATGAGTCAACAATTCCGCAGCCCCGGACTCCCAAGACACCGGCATCCTGGAATGTACATTTTCAGGACGTCTCCTTCTCCTATGAAGGAGACGCGAAAGACAAAAAAATGGCACTTTCCAATGTCAGCTTTTTGGCACCGCAAGGGAAAATGACCGCTCTGGTCGGTGAAAGCGGCGGCGGAAAATCCACGGTCGGACAACTGCTGCTCCGCTTCTGGGATGTATCTTCCGGCAAAATTACGATCGGCCAAGCGGATATCCGGGAAATGGATTCCGGCAGTCTGATGGAAAGCGTTGCCGCCGTCTTTCAGGATACCTATCTCTTCGCAGACACGATCTGGGGGAATATCACAATGAATCGAAGTTATCCCCGAGAGCAGGTAGAAGCAGCTGCAAAAGCCGCCCGCTGCCATGATTTTATCATGGCCTTGCCGGAAAACTACAATACCCGCATCGGAACAGGCGGTGCCGATTTATCCGGCGGTGAAACCCAGCGCATATCCATTGCGCGGGCGATTTTAAAGGATTCCCCCATTGTGGTGCTGGATGAAGCAATGGCATATTCGGATGCGGAAAATGAAAATCTGATTCAAAAGGCGATTCAAAATCTCGTAAAAAATAAGACTGTTATCATGATCGCGCACCGCCTGCAAAGTATTCGGCAGGCCGATCAAATCTTGGTATTAAAAGACGGCGGCATAATCGAGAGAGGAACCCACCGGGAACTGATGGCCTCCGACACCGAATACCGCACTTTATGGGAATTGCAGCATGAGGCAGATACCTGGGCAATTGATTTTGAAGAGATAAAGTCCAGCGGTGTGATGTCAAGTGAGAAATGAAATAAAAATCATATATTTTTATACTATTTCTTAAAAAACAAAAAACGACTACCTAAGCCCTGTCGACCAGGTTTTTAAAAAATGAGCAGGG
>JAEYFP010000022.1 GCA_023402845.1 Bacillota bacterium | reverse complement strand
TTTGATACTGGCCGGGCCTGCTTCCCTGGCCGTCACGATTCTGATATTGTCCGGGTCTGTTATACTGGCCGTCGCGGTTCTGATACTGGCCGGGTCTGCTTCCCTGGCCATCACGGTTCTGATACTGACCGGGCCTTGCCCCCTGACCGTCACGGTTTTGATACTGGCCGGGCCTGCTTCCCTGGCCGTCACGATTCTGATACTGGCCGCTTCTGTTTCCCTGGCCGTCACGGTTCTGGTACTGACCGCTTCTGTTTCCCTGACCGTCACGGTTCTGATACTGGCCATCGCGGTTTCCCTGATACGGCTGTCTTACCCGTTCTCCCGCCTGATCTCTATATCCTTCAGTTCTCCGATTATCGCGATCGCTATTGCTGCCAGCCCCAACAGAATTGCTGCTCCTTTGTACGTCCGTTTTAACAACCTGACTGATTTCCTGAGTTTGCGTATGAACCTGTCTATTTTGATCGCCTCCCGTACTCTGTATATTCTCCGACGGTCTGTTTACCGGCTGTGCTGCCGGTCTGCTCATCGGCTGTGTTGTCTGCGCCGACGGTCTTACAGGCGTCTGCTGCGGTCGTGCATTCTGCTGGACTCCCGGCCTTGCCGGCGCTCCTGTCGTCACACGCTGACCGTATCCTGCAGTATTGCTTCTTCCCGGCTGCTGGCTGTTGTGCGGGTTACTTACAAAAATAATATTTGATTTCTTCTTTTTGACCATATCCCCTGCCGGCCTTTGCTCTGCGTTCTTTGGTGCCTGTACTGATCTCTCCGCCTGACCTGCCGAATGCTGTACGGCCGTTTTTGATGCCTCTACAGGCTTTGCCGGCTTTACAAACTGTTTTTTGATTACCGCGATCTGGTCGTCCTCCAGTGAAGAGGAGGCCGTCTTGCCCCCTATTCCGGCCTTTTCCAGACAGGTAATCACATCCTTACTCGTTTTATCTATTTCTTTTGCTAACTCATGCACTCTCATTTTTGCCATTCTTTGCTACCTCCGTCGATTTTACTCATAATCTCATTTGCCAAGCCCTCATTCGTTACCGAAAGTGACGCCCGCATTTCTTTTCCGATTGCATGCCCGAGACTGTCCTTTGTTCCATAAATCCGTATCGGAACCCTATAAAATTCACACATATTTTGAAACTGTTTTTTCGTATTTTCCGAGGCATCCTCTGCTATGATCACCATATAGGCTTTCCCGGACTTTACCGTAGTCTCCGTCATGAACTCACCGCTTGCCACGCCGTGTGCGCGCTGTGCCATTCCGACAAGCTGCAATACTTTATCAGGCTTCACCCTCATCAAACTCCTTTTCCAGACTTTCTATGACTTCCTTTGGAATGTTTGTCTTTAATGAACGTTCCAGTCCCTTCTGCTTCAACGCCCGCTCCAGGCATTCTCTTTTCATACACAGATAAGCGCCCCTGCCGTTCTTTTTTCCCGTCTTATCCAGAACAATTCCGTCCTCCGCCGTCTTGATGACACGCATCATTTCCTTTTTGCTCTTCATCTCGCCGCATCCAACACATTGTCTGAGCGGAACCTTTTTTGCCATTAAAAACACCTCATTTCCATTAAAAAATCTTACTCCTCCGTCTGCTGGACTTCGCCGCCTTCTGAATACTCGCCTTCGTAGCCTTCTCCTCCGTCTGCTTCCTCATAGGAGCCCTCTTCTAAGAATCCTTCCTCGTAAGGTTCCTCCTCATACTCCTCCTCGTCATCATAATAATCTTCCAGTCTGAAGCCCGGTGCATCCTTAGCCTGCGTCTCGCTCTTAATATCGATCTTAAAGCCGGTCAGTCTTGCAGCAAGCCTTGCATTCTGGCCTTCCTTGCCGATTGCAAGGGAAAGCTGTGTATCCGGTACTATGACCTTTGCGGTCTTCTCATCGCCGTCTGCAATAACAAATACAACCTTCGCCGGAGAAAGCGCGTTTTCAATTAAAATACCTGGATTTTCATCCCAGTTGATGATATCGATTTTTTCTCCATGCAGCTCGTCAACAATCGCATTGACTCTGGCACCATTCATGCCGACACAGGCGCCTACCGGATCAACATCCGGATTGTGGGAAAATACCGCAATCTTAGTCCTGCTGCCCGCCTCTCTTGCGATTGCCTTGATTTCCACGGTGCCGTCATGCACTTCCGTGACCTCGGATTCAAAAAGACGCTTAACAAGCTCCGGATGAGTCCGGCTCACAAGAATCTTCGGCCCCTTTGTCGTATCCTTTACCTCGAGAATATAAACCTTCACCCGTTCCGTCGGCCTTAAGTTCTCCGTTTTAACCTGCTCGTTTTCGGAAAGCATCGCATCCGCCTTTCCAAGATCGATGCTGATATTCTTTCCTACATATCTCTGCACGATGCCCGTAACAACATCCTTTTCTTTTCCATAATACTGGTTATAGAGGACTGTTCTTTCCTCTTCCCTGATTTTTTGCAAAATAACGTTTTTCGCATTCTGCGTCGCAATCCTGCCGAATTCCTTTGATTTGATGTCGATTTCAACAACATCGCCAGCCTTTGTCTTACTGTCCATCAGCTTTGCGTCGGCAAGACTGATTTCCAGAACCGGATCTTCCACCTCGTCTACAACGGTTTTTTCCGCAAACACCCTAAAATCACATGTTTCTCTGTTGATTTCCACTTTTACATTATCCGATTTGCCAAAATGATTCTTGCAGGCTGTGATCAGTGAATTTTCAATCGCATCGAACAGCGTCTCCTTGCTGATATCTTTCTCTCTTTCCAAAATATTCAGCGCTTCCATCAATTCCTTGTTCATTTCTTAACCTCCTGAATTTCCATGTAGAATTTTTAAAAATTGATTGACAGTTTTACGATCGCGACATCTCCTTTTGCAAAACTTGTGTCCGCATCATTGATTTCTATTGTAATACTCTCTTTATCAAAGGCTTTTAACAGGCCCGTGAATTCCTTTTTGCCATCTATAAGGCGGTATGTCCGCAAATCGACGCTCTTTCCGATACATTTCTCAAAATCCTTATCCTTCTTAAGCTGCCTGCCGAGTCCCGGCGAACTAACCTCTAAAATATAAGCATCCTCTATAAAATCCGCTTCATCCAGCCGATCAGAAAGCTGTCTGCTCACGGCAACACAGTCCTCTATCGTAATTCCTCCCGGCTTATCAATATATGCCCGAAGATACCAGTCAGAACCTTCTTTTACATATTCCACATCCCACAATTCAAATGTGTGCTGATTTAGAATCGGCATCAAAAGCTGCTCCGTCCTGCTTTCATAATTCTCTTTTCTCGACATCAATCCCACACCTCTTTTCTTCCTGCCTCTTCGCCTCAAGCTTTGCTTGCAACTCAGCACATTTTTATATTGCACAGCCACAGCTGCAAAAGTGCCGATCAGTTTCTTAAACTTTCCCTTTACACGTAATAAGAGTGGACCGCAAGTCCACTCTTATCATTGAGCATTTATTCATTGTTTTTATTCTAACACTATCATTTAGAAAATGCAAGTAAAAACTTTGAAAAATGCGAAAAATAGCATAAAATCCTTTGACTTACGATATCCGAATACAGTTCTAACCCTTCCGACCTCACAACATGAATCACATTTTCATTTACCGTGACGCCTTCTCCAATTATTTCGCCGGCAATATTGGGGGCTGCTGTTATTTTTTCCTCATATAAAACAACATTTTCCCTGCCGTCGAAAAGCGCGGCATAAAAAATTCCGGACTCTACCAAATCCTGAAAGAAGTGACTGCCGTAAGAGATCTCCGGCATGATTCCTTTGTCGCTGTAAGCAATTTCGCACACTGCCGACATGTGCATGAGTTCTGAAAAATGTACGGGCACACCAAGTGAGGGCGTTGTCGTTCCCCATCTCCCCGGTCCCATCAACATGGCATTTTTCCCCTTAAGCGCGCGATTCAGCAGGCCAATTTGTCTCGCAATATCATATTTATCCTGCTCCTTCAGCTCCAAGTATTCTTTGACACTTACAAAAACAATATAATCGATGGGAAGCCTCACATTCCCTCCCATGAAATTACCGTTTGAATAGAACAGACTTCTTTCCTCCTCAACCTTTTCAGGCAACTCCACCGTCCGGCCCAGTCCTCTCGTCTGCAGCGGGCGGCATTGCAGGAGGTTGACATGAAACTCCCCTGCTCTGTCAAAGTTAACCGTAAATTCAATATCCACCGGATAATTATATTTCTCCGAAAGCAGCGTCAGCATACGCTTCATTACATGCGGGAACGCCGTTTCCTTTAACAGCCTGTGAAAATTCAGAATAGGAGGCGCACCGGAAGTGTCTCTGCCAATTTCACTAAGCTGCCGCTCCATTTCGAAATCACGCGTCCAAAATAGATTTTTATCCGCTCTAATATCGTAATCGGTTATCCTGTCCACCTTAATCGATTCCTGCCTGTTTTCCTTAAGATTCAGTACGTCCATTTTATGCTGGGAATATTTCTGTGCCTCACCGTAGCCCATAATCGGCTGTCGCATGGGCTTGTCCAGTGTGACAATTTTCACATAATCCCCGATGATCCGGTCCACGGCCCTCGTACCGAGGCCGAATGCGAGACGAAGCATTCCCGCCTCCATATCTACATCCTTGTCCCATACATATAGGTTGGAGGAATTTCCCACCCCAGCCGCATGGGGAAAGAAATAATCTCCATAGTAGTCGCCCGATACCCGCTGCACTAGAATTGCCATCTGCTCATCCCTGTCCGCCAGTCCCCTGTTCTTTCTGTAATCCAGAGCATCCTCATTCATAGTGCTGGCATAGACAACGCGCACAGCCTCCATAAAGGCATTCAGCCGTTCCTCCGGCCCTCCCTGATTTACGCAGAATACACTTTCATATTTACCCGCAAAGGCGTTGCCGAAGTTATCCTCCAGCAGGGAACTGGATCGTACAATAATGGGAGACTGCCCATAATATTCCAGCATCTGCATGAATTCATCCCGTACCATTCTGGGGAATCTGCCGGCGAGCAGCTTTTCCTTTAACTCAGGCGCATATTTGAAATATCCGTCTTCGGTCTTCTGTTTTGTTCGAAGCTGCCACCATCCGTTTTCTACAATATAGGTGTAATATATATCAGAACCCAGATAAAAAGAGTCATGCGGCTCCAATAGCGGCTTGAAATAGGCCTTATCTTCATCGCTTCTCGTAATAATTCTTCTTGACAGCAGCATACCCACGCTTTTACCGCCGATAAAGCCCGTTCCGATTTCCCTTCCTGCAATTTTGACAACGTCAGAAAGCTTAAAATACTGCATACATAGATCCCGCATGCGGGACTTCTTTCCGACGAGAAGATCAATGAGCAGCCCCTTCATCCGTTCCTGTCCCGCAGGCTCCTCCGTCAGAGCCTCTTTTGCCCTGCCAAGCGTCACATGCCAGTAATCCTGCCGTTCCTCCGTCCAGTTGAAGCCGGCAAACAGTTCTGCGGCCCGGGTGCTGGCCGTAATCGGCTCCATCTCATTCCCATTGATGTAGTGGGGAAAGAACATTGTCGGCGAATACCTTTGCCATACCTTGAGCGGATGAATATAAAGACTCTCGTTTATCCTGTATACATCCAGCAGCAGCTGCGTGGTTTCTCTGATCGTCGCTATCGTATCATAGGTATGCACATTACGTTTGATTGCAAAATAAGCGATGGTATCTAGTTCATACAAATAAGGGCAGGTTACCCGGAAGAAGTTTCCGGTCATCAAATCAGAATACCAAAAGGCCAGAAGCTCCGTCAGGCAGTCAAAAATATAAAAGGCTTTTACTCCCTCTTCACCAATGATCCGGTGAATCGCAGTGGCAAATCCCTCAAACCCCACACTCGGATCCGGCTGATAGACCTTGATACCGCTAAGATCCTCCACCACCTGCCTGTGAGTCCCGAAACGGAAATAAATGATATTCCTATGATCTCTTCTTGCCTGCTCCACATAAGGCGAGACCACATAACAGTAGTCCTCAATGGAATCCACCTGCCATACAACGTTGTCTCCCAGACGCAGCATGTCAATCGCCTTATCAAAACCTTTCATTCCCGTACTGACACTATCCAATTTTCCCATGGTATTCCTCCCAAGGCAAGCTATCCCTCAAAGTGCTGATTTTTCCTTGCTTTTCCCTGCATTGTTCTAATATTTTAATATTTTCATAAAAAATGCTTGCATTTCTAAATAAAATAATATAGAATGTTCAAGTACGGCTCGTTGGTCAAGCGGTTAAGACGCCGCCCTCTCACGGCGGAAACAGGGGTTCGATTCCCCTACGAGCTGCTGACTGTTTATTTAAACAGCCCAACCCGAGAAAATGCTAGAAGCCTTGATTTTACTGGTTTTTAGCATTTTTTATTTTGCCGGAAACACCATGGTTTAATTTGTGCCGGAATTTATGAACTATAAGATGCTGTTTTTCTATTCAGTAAATATAATTTTAAAAACAATATCACAAGCAGTGTAACCAGGGTCGTAATCAATCCGGACTCCGGACCAAAGACACCGCCATTGAATAAATTACTATCTCCATATTCTATAGTAAAAATGCCTTGTATCGTAATACCGCTTACATGAAAGCCGTAGACATTCCCCTGAAAATAATTCCATAAAATGTGATAACCAATCGGCAGCCAAAGGGACTTTGTCTCTAAAAATGCATAAGCGAACATCAGACCTATTAACATAATATTCAAGAATGCCAGTAGATTAAATTCATTGTTAATAAAGTGTACTAGGGAGAAAATCAAACTCGAAAACAGAATAGCAAACCATCTATTTTTGTATGTACGAAGACATGTTATAATAAATCCTCGATAAAAGAGTTCCTCAGAAACCCCTACCAAAATAAATACCACCAAATACTTTAATACATTGTTTGTAAATCGGGGCTGCCAAGAGGTAACAGAAACATTTCCTGTCAATACAAGCGTAAAAAATACAATTGTTATTGCACTTACCCCAAGTAATAATCCGATCACAAACTCACGAATATTTTGTAAAGGAAACCAGTCTTTTATGTTGCTAAGTGATAATTTTAGCATATACTTAAATACGACTGCTGTAACTGATATATTTAAAAGAAACTCTATTATAAAGAGGATCCATTCATAGTTTGAATACCATGTCAGATATGCTTGAATTTGATCTGTTCTCCCTGTCGATACAGTATTTATAATATAATTATAAACACCCAGATCTACCAGCCAATAAAAGCCCCACGGTACTAACAGACTGATTCCTATTGCTGCAATAATATAAACTATTGATTTTATTTTTTCATTATTTACTTTCAAAATCTTCTCCTATTGTTTTATATTGTACCAAGTTGCCGGCGCAGGGCTTGGTACAATAAATGGTTAAGCAATCTGTTCCAGCATCGTATTAAAAATTTCAACATGGCGTTTCTCATCAATAATAATGCGATTTAATATATCGACAATGTTTTGATCACATATTATTTCAGCCTGTCTGGTATATTTCTGTATTGCGGCCTCTTCCCCTTTTAATGAATTCTTAATAACCTCCCGTATTTCCTGAGGATAATAATTATATGCGGGAGTCCAGTAGCATTTTCTATGCCTTTCCATGCTCCATAACCGCGGGTCCAGACCCATCTGAAAAGCAAGTTCAGCAAATATATCCAAATGGTGCATCTCGACAATACTGATTTTATGAAAGCACCTCGCAAAGTTTGTGTAATCCGGGTTTAAGATTACACTGTTGTAAAAGTAAAGACTGATGGCAGACATTTCGGAATTGCTGCTTCCTACATTACTCAGCATGGCATAAGCATATTCAGACCGGTGACTTTCCGGCTGTATCGGGGGATATGGCAGGTCGACTGTAACATTACAAAAATCATCATTCGATTCACGCATAACAAAACCTCCTCAAACTGCATTCTTCGTCTATTCGGACATTTAATTCTATGAACAAACAGAGGCTGTTATGATGTTTCTTATCGTATCAATTAGAGATTCGGCCAGAAAATCTATCAGCCGGTTCCGGTAGGTAATATGCAATTCTTATGCCTTATTGGGGAATTTGGTAACCTTTTTGATCAACAAGCCGCACAATTGCATCGGCAATATCCGGAGAATATAAACGCCCCCTATTTGATAGAATCTCTTCAATAGCCGCTTCCTTTCCCAACGCAGGACGGTACGGCCTATGAGAAACCATAGATTCAAAAACATCAGATACTGCTATTATCTGAGCTTCCGGCAAGATTTGATTAGTCTTTAACCCATTTGGATACCCGCTTCCATCAAGACGTTCATGATGCTGCAGTATCATTTCCGCTATCGGCCTCAGCAGAGGAATATCCTTTAATATCGCATATCCTACTTCCGGATGTGTCTTAATCAGAGAAAACTCAAGAGGTGTGAGGCGGGCAGGCTTGGACAGCAGATCACTGGGTATCGCAATCTTGCCGATATCATGCACAAGTCCTGCGCGGTAAACATTGTTGCAGTTTTCTTCCGGCAGTCCGATTTCCTTTGCGACTTCCAGGCTGATCAATGCAACGCGCCTTTGATGACCTGCAGTATATAAATCCTTTTGCTCGACCATACGTGCAACGGCAAGCAAGGTGTCATCAATTGCCTCCTCCAGCAGTCTGGCCTTGGATGCAATAATAGTCTGATAATGTATATTATCCATGGCAATCGCAGCGGTATCCGCCAGAACCTGCATTATTTTTACTTCCTCGGCAGTAGCATTGTGCATCGTTCCCCAATAACAGCCAATCGCGCCAATCGGCTCCTTTGTCTTTATCGGAACAGTAGCCAGACTCTTTACAAAGGTTTTCTTATAGGCATCAATCGGAATCCTCGGATCACTGTAAATATCCTCAATAACCGCCGGATGGCGGTTCAGCATCACCCAACCGCTGATACATATTTCAATCGGAAAACGCTTCCCCTTCCACAGTGGCGAAAGCGCGTCCTCTTCCGCATAATAGCAAAAATTATTATCGCGCAAAACAAAAGTTGCGCCGTCTGAGCCCGTCAAATCCCGCGCAGAATGGCGTACAATATCCATGACCGTATTCAAATCACGGGCTGCGGATAAATCTTGTACGACATGCAATAGCCTTTCCATTGTTTTGATATAAATGTCCATATCTTTTCTTCTCCTTATGTCTTAAACAAAAAGGATCAGGTCCGGTTACCGTATGACTGCCAAATAATATTGCATATGATTACTTAATTATACCAAATACAATTTAATACGACAATAGAAACTGCTTGTTACAACAAAATTCATAACTTAGCCAAAATCAAACAACGAAAGCTGGTTAGATTCCGGAAGATCACCTAACAGCCCAAGGCCGCTCATTGTTTCAATGGCGGTCTTGCTGACCTTGGTACGGTCTCTGAAATCGTCCTTGGAGAGGAACGGACCGTCCAGTGCGGCCTCTACGACCGCATCCGCAGCCTTATCACCAAGCCCTTCGATGCTGCCGATATGCGGCATAATCTGGCCTTCAATGACCTGACACTCATGAGCCTTTGCACGGAATAAGTCGATCGGCATAAAGGAAAAGCCTCTCGCATACATCTCCTGTACGATCCTCATATCGCGCAAAACATCCTGCTCCTTTTTCGTCAGGCTGTCCGAACGCTTCTTAAAGTCGCCCAGATAGTATTCCAGCCGTTCTCTTCCCTGACACATAATTTCATAGGAAAAACCAGTTGCGCGGATACTGAAAAATGCGGCATAATAAGCGAGCGGATAGTTCACCTTGTAATAAGCAATTCTCCAAGCCATCATGACATAAGCCGCCGCATGCGCCTTCGGAAACATATATTTGATTTTTTTACATGACCAGATATACCAGTCAGGCACATCCGCCGCCGTCATGGCTTCCTCCCAGTCAGGCTTTAAGCCTTTCCCCTTTCGCACAGACTCCATAATTGTAAAAGAAAGACTGCTTTCCACTCCCATTCCGATCAAATAGGTCATAATATCGTCACGTGTACAGATTGCAGTGGAAATCGTCGCACTGCCATTCTGAATAAGCGTCTGTGCATTACCGAGCCATACATCCGTACCGTGCGCCAGTCCCGCAATCCTGACCAAATCGGAAAACGAAGTTGGCTGTGTATCGATCAGCATCTGCATGGCAAAATCCGTACCGAACTCTGGAATGCCAAGAGACCCCAGGGGACATCCGCCGATTTCCGAAGGCAGAATACCGAGTGCCTCCGTATTTTTAAACAGGGACATGACCTGCGGGTCATCAAGCGGCACGAGCTGCGGATCCGTCTGCGTCAAATCCTGCAGACGCCTGATCATTGTCGGATCGTCATGTCCGAGGATGTCAAGCTTTAACAGATTATGGTCGATCGAATGGTAATCAAAATGCGTCGTTACAATATCGGTTGACATATCATTTGCCGGATGTTGAATCGGCGTAAAAGAATCAATCTCCTCACCGTGCGGAAGCACGATAATCCCTCCCGGATGCTGCCCTGTAGTCCTGCGCACACCGGTACAGCCGAGCGTAATCCGATTAATCTCACACGGGCGCTTGCTGATTCCGCGCTCCTCATAATAATTTTTCACATAGCCATATGCAGTCTTGTCTGCGAGCGTACCAATTGTACCGGCACGATACGTCTGTCCCGCACCAAAGATAACCTCCGTATACTTATGGGCCTTTGCCTGATATTCGCCCGAGAAATTCAAATCGATATCGGGCTCCTTATCACCCTTAAATCCAAGGAACGTCTCAAAAGGAATATCAAAGCCTTCCTTCTTTAACGATGCTCCGCATTCAGGGCACAGCTTGTCCGGCATATCACAGCCCGCCTTTCCGGTATAAGCGCGCACATCGGCAGAAGTAAAATCCGAGTAATGGCACTCAGGGCAGTAATAATGCGGAGACAGCGGATTCACCTCCGTAATGCCCGCCATCGTCGCAACAAAAGAAGAACCGACGGAGCCTCGAGAGCCGACAAGATAGCCGTCCTCCATCGATTTCCACACAAGCTTCTGCGCAATAATATACATCACCGCAAAGCCATTTGTGATAATCGAATGCAGCTCCTTTTCCAAACGAGCTGAAACCTGCGGCGGTAAATCCTCGCCATAGATTTCATGCGCACGCCGATAGCAGATATCACGCAGCGTCTGATCGGAATTTTCAATGACCGGGGCACATTTGTCCGGACGAACCGGCTCAATATAATCTACCATGTCCGCAATCAGATTTGTATTCTTCACGACAATTTCATATGCCTTATCATAAGGAAGATACGAAAACTCTTTCATCATCTCCTCAGTCGTGCGCAAATACAGCGGTCCCTGCTCATCCGCATCCTTAAATCCCTTACCTGCCATAATAATCCTTCGATAAACCTCATCCTCCGGATCCAGAAAATGCGTATCACATGTCGCAACAACCGGTTTACAAAACTGCTCCCCCAGCGCAATAATTTTTTTATTGATCACAATCAAATCTTCATCTGAGTGAATATTTTCATATCGATCCTCACGCACCATAAATTCGTTATTTCCAAGCGGCTGTATTTCCAGATAGTCATAAAAATCAACAATTCTGGCAATCTCCGCCTGCGGCTTCTCATTCAGCACCGCCTGATACAGCTCTCCAGCTTCGCAGGCAGAACCAATGATCAATCCCTCTCTGTACCGGTTCAGCACGCTCTTTGGAATACGAGGGCGCAGATGATAATATTTCAAATGGGAAAGGGAGACAAGCTTATATAGATTAATTCGTCCCACCTCATTCTTTGCGATCAGAATGACATGATAGGACATCGCTTTCTTCACCTTTTCCACAGATGCATCCGCAAGCACATTGACTTCTTTTAATGTCCGTATATCTTTCTTTTTCAGCATTTCCACAAATTTCACAAAAATTTCCGCCGTTGCGCCCGCATCGTCCACTGCACGGTGATGATTTTCCAATGAAATTTTCAGCGCCTTTGCAACATGATCGAGTTTATATTTGGAAAGCTGAGGCATCAGCACACGTGCCATACCGACCGTATCCGCATAAGTATATGTATTCGTGATTCCAAGCTCTTTTGCCTTTTGAATGAGAAATCCCATATCAAACGATGCGTTATGCGCAACGAAAACAGATCCCTCGGAAAATTTCAAGAATTTCGGCAGCACTTCATTTAAAAACGGCGCATCCTCTACCATTGCATCGTTAATCCCCGTCAGCTTTTCAATTCGAAACGGAATCGGTTCCTTCGGATTGACAAATGTAGAAAACCGGTCTGTAATTTTTCCCTTTACGACTTTCACCGCACCTATTTCAATAATGTTATTTTTAATCGGAGAAAATCCCGTTGTCTCCAAATCAAATACAACAAATGTATCGTCCAGGGTCCGCTCCTTCGGATTGACAACAAGCTCCGTCGTATCATCGACAAGGTAGCCCTCCATGCCATAGAGTATTTTGAAATCCGGATTCTCGCTTTTCAGCTTTTGCATTGTGTGGAAAGCATCGGTGAACCCCTGCACAACGCCATGGTCCGTGATTGCGATCGCGGAATGGCCCCATTTTACGGCACGTTTGATAATTGTGCCGACATCACTGACACCATCCATATCACTCATTTTGGTATGACAATGCAGTTCGACGCGCTTCTCAATATCCGTATCCATTCTCGTGGATGTAAAATCCTTCGTCTTCTTGATGCCGGCAATAAAGCCAAGTGTCAGCTCTCCGTCAAATTTATCAATATTCGCCACACCTTTGACAATCACAAATTTTCCTTCCGAGACATGTGCAAACAGCTCCTCCTGCTGCTCCGGCCGAGGGAACATTTTCACCGTAATTGTATCGGTAAAATCCGTGATGTCAAAAATAACGAGCTTCTTTTCATTTCTTGTATCTCTCGTTTCAAACCGGATAATTTTTCCCTTGACAATGACCTCCCCGACTTCTCCTGCCATTTCTGTGATCGGAACCGGCTCCTCCTCAAAATCACGCCCATAAATAACATCCGGATTATCCGATTTTTTATACCGGCTTCCTCCGCGTGTAAAAGAAGATGCCGGCTTGCTTTCTTTGCTCTTTACGGGTGGCGCGGCATTTACTGGGGCCTTTGGCTTAGACACGGGTGCGTCCGTTTCCAAGATGACCGTGTTCTCCTGTCCCTGTTCCCACTGCTGATCCTCACCGACGCTTTCCGAGAGGTGCGTAATCCGCTCGACCTCCTCCTGCATTTTGAGCTCAGCGTGCTCTCTCGCCTTATTCGGCGCAGCTTCCTTATAAGAAATCTGGATATTGGTGCCAACTCCGCAGCGTTCATTCAAAATTTTATCAAGCACACGCACCAGCTCCTCGGAGCGATTCCTCGCCACAATCGTATCCTCTAATATGAGCCGAATCATCTTTTCATCCGGAAAATCCAGATCTGCCCGATAAAAAAGCTGATAATCAAAATGATTATAGCACTTCAATTCAAGCAATATGCTCTCGCGATATGCATCCAAAAGCGTCTTTGGCGTATATTGACTGGAAAGCTGAAAGCTCTCCAAAAAGGAGACGCGAATATTCGCTTCCGGGAAAAGCTGTCTGACAATTTCCCTTTCCACCCCATAAATCATTTCCTTTTCTATCAGCCGCGGACTGCTTAAATAAATTTTAAGCTTATCCTTTCTGCTTGAAGATACGACGCGTGTCACTGCCGTCTCCTCGAACAGCTCCTGCAGTCCCTTATTCAGCTTTAATGTCGGAAATACTTCGAAAAATGCTTTATCCATTCCAGTGCTCCAATTCCTCCTGCAGTACGTGTAACAGCTCTGCCTCCGGTACCTTGCGGATGACCTCACCCTTTTTAATCAAAAGACCTTCACCGACACCGCCCGCAATACCAATATCCGCTTCTCTTGCCTCACCGGGTCCGTTAACGACGCAGCCCATGACTGCCACTTTAATATCCAGATCATCATAACCTGCTGCCAGCTTTTCAACATCCGATGCAAGCGAAATCAAATCGATGTTCGTCCTGCCGCAGGTCGGGCATGACACGACAGTAATTCCGCCTTTTCTCAAACCCAGAGTCTTTAAAATCAGTTTTGCGGAAATGACCTCTTCCACAGGATCACCTGTCAGAGAGACGCGAATCGTATCGCCGATACCCTGATATAAAATGATGCCAAGCCCGGCTGCAGATTTGATGTTACCCGACTTCACCGTACCTGACTCCGTAATGCCGACATGCAAAGGATACCGGCACTTCGGAGCAAGCAGCTCATGCGCCTTGACACACATCAGCACATCCGAGGACTTGATACTGACTACAATATTCTCATACCCCGACTCTTCAATCATGTGCACCTTATCCAACGCACTTTCCACAATTCCCTCCGCCGTCACACCATGATACTTTTCAAGCAGCTCTTTTTCTAGCGAGCCGCTGTTGACGCCGACGCGAATCGGAACATTCCTCATTTTAGCCTCATTTACAACCGCAAGAACGTTTTCTTTTCTTCCGATATTCCCGGGGTTGATTCTGATTTTATCCGCACCGTTTTCAATGGCTGCAATCGCAAGCCTATAATCAAAATGAATATCCGCAACGAGCGGAATCCTGATATGTTCCTTGATCTGTGAAAGTGCCTGTGCCGCCTTCATCGTCGGAACCGTACAGCGCACAATGTCACAGCCTGCCTCTTCCAGTCTTCTGATCTGTGAGACTGTTGCAAAAACATCCTCTGTCTTTGTATTTGTCATTGACTGAATCAGTACCGGATTGCCGCCGCCAATATACTTCGTTCCAATTTGAATTACCTTTGTATGTTCCCGATACATGTGCCTCCCCTTCCAGAGCATGAAATTAAGGTCTATTTCGAATTCTTATCCTGTAACAAAGCGGAATACCTACCACAATATCTTGTAGCAGGCACTCGCTTTCTATCCATACTCAGTCTATCACAGCCACTTTTTTCTGTCAACGAGAGCAGTCCTTCCCCGTATGTTTTTGCTTAAGGCAAATTCAATCCACGCTGTTCTGCGGCGACACCCTCTTATACAGCAAAATCCCCACGCCGGTCAATAGTAAAACACTTGCTGCCGCCATTGCCGCCGCGGGCACAAATACTTGCGGTACCTCCGCAACATCGCCGCTCACCGGCAGTTCCCTCTGCTTCACTGTCCGTTCCTTTGTTTGATAGCTTGCAAACGGTCTTTGAGCAAGTGCACAGCTTAAAGAAATCACCTGTGTCAGCTCATTCTGTGCGGGGTCTGTCGCCTTAATCATAATTTTATGATCCCCATAATCCTGAAATGACAATACCGCTTGTTTCCCTTCCTCATCAACAGCTTGTTCCACACCGTTTAACAATACACTTGTGAACATATCTTCATCGTCATAAAGCCGCAAAGTGATTTTCTCATTTTTCCCTACGGTACCATCACGCCTCACACCGCTCATAACAACGCGGGGCGCTGTTTTGTCCACAATAAATTCAATTGTTTTTTCCGCTTCATTTCCTGCCTCGTCAACAGCCTCTACCCGCAAAATGTATTTTCCATCCTGCCTGACCTCTTCTTCCGGCAAAAAATTTCTTGTATTTAAATATGCTTTATAGGACACCGCAGTCAGATCTGAGAGCTTTGCCTGAAAATCTGCCGGAAGCCGGAACTTCTTTACATATTTTTGATGCAGGGAATCCAGAAAGCCAATGATCGGAGGGGTATAATCCAATGTAAAAGAAAGCTGTTCCTCTGTCCTGTTGCCTGCCCGGTCCGTGATAACCGCCCTTAGTACATAGCTTCCTTCTTCCTTTATTTCCAAAGGGAACTCTGATTTTTCAGCTTCGATCCTCCACTGTGGTATGTCAACCGGCACATAGATTCCGTTTTTACCTTTTTTGATCAGCAGACACTGCACCTTAGCCGTATCATAAAACAGTTCCTCAACATAAAAAAACAGTTTCGGCGGTTGATTCGTCACCTCCTTTTTTGACAACCCCTGTATAAAAAGAGTCGGTGCATTGCCGTCCACCCTGAAGTATACCTCCTTGCTTCCTTCATTTCCTGCCGCATCTTCTGCTTTGACAGAGACAAGATAATCTCCGTCCGCTTCAAAATAATAACGATTCTCGCTGTTTTTTCCCTGTGATTTCCATACCGGAAGAGAAAGCATCTCCTCCTGTCCCGGTGTACAGCGCTTTGCGGATATATTCACATGGCAGTCCTCGAAAAAGGCTTCCGCAACACTGACGGATACAGACCGCCCTTCCCGATAGTCCGTTCCTCCCAATACGCCCCCTATCTGGATGAGCGGTGGTGTGGCATCAATGCGAAATACAACCTCCAATTCATCCGATCGGTTTCCTGCGGGATCAACGGCATAGCATAAAATTTTATAGCTTCCATCCTCTTGATAAGACCTCTCCAACGCGCCGTTTAAGGACTGCTGTTCCAGGAACTTCTGTTCCGCGTTTTCCGTCCGGATCGCCTGATAAATAAGTTTTACTTCTGCCGTATGATTGTCGTCCGCCTCTGCCCTCACAGTCACAGACTCCTTTTGAATCGCGCCGGTTTCAATACCGGATAATTGTACGCTTGGTCTGGTTTTATCAATATAGTACAATTTTGAGAGCGTTTGTATATTACCGGCATAATCCGTAATCGTAATATTCAGAGGAATACCGTCCGCATGCCTCGCCTCCTTATTCAGAATAAGCTCTGTCTCAAGCTCCCGCACTGCTTCCGATTGTGAAAACTCCTTGGCATAGAGTATTTCTCCGTCCGTTTCCGCCAGCATACTGCGGATGCCGCTCTTGTCCTCCGCCCCGGATAAAATACATTTGATGTCCTTCGCGGACCATACCCCGAGCTCCTGCTCAGATGTGACGGAACATTCGGGCGGACACATATCAAACCCAATCCGATAAACGCGAGATTCTGTGATTTCCGTTTTCTGCGATTCCTGCTCCATCTTATTTTGGCTGACGCCATCTTCTCTAATTGTTACTGTTTTTCGAAACTTAATTTGCCAAATTCCCTCTGCTTCATTTTTAAAATCCGGCAGAAGTGTATAACCGCGGGCATCCATTAGTATCCAATCACTGTAATTGGCACCATCATCCCCGCTCAGGGCATATTCGCATATTGCCTCTTCTTCGGGCTCTGCGTGTAAAAGGAATCGAACCGGCGCATTGGTATAGTAAAGCTCGCCTTCTTTAATCAGCAAAGAAACCCCGTCTTCTTGCACGATACTGACAACAGGCTCACCGGCTTTTGCCTCAAAAACGGACAAACCAAAAAACAACAGAAAGCAGATGCCAAATAAGAACCCCTTTTTTCTTTTATTTTTCATTTAGTTCCTCCTTGTTCTTCTTACATCCACAACCAATTTCTGAAAAATCTCTGTTTTCAATGTTTTTTCTTCTTTTCCCTTTGTATGAATCATAAACTCCCAGCCCTCAAACAAAGCAATCAATAAAGCGCCAAACCGCAGCCGGAGTGTTCCGCATTCCTCAAGTCCTTTTCCTATATTGACATGCCAGCATTTCTTGCTCCGGTACAAAAGGCGGACAGTGTATAACCTCCACTCGTCTTCATCCATTTCAGGTTCTTCGACCCATATTCCGAAAAATAGGAAAAATAATAACAACATGAAAAGCAGCAGTCCCAGAAACCCCGCTAAAACTGTCAGCCAGATACCGTTGCGTTCGTCCTCAGGTGCAGTCTCCTCCACCGCGGCGGTAATTTCCGGTTCCTTTTCCGCCTTTTTTGCCCCGATCGTCACCTCTTCCTTTGGCTTCTCTTTCTTTTCCATTTTTACGCGTACTTCTTCCTTATCTTCGGCTTTCTCTTTTTTTACGGTACTTTTCTTTTTCTTCTTTTCCGTCGGTGCAGTTTCTAAAGAGGGCAATGTCGAAATGGAAGGAACAGCTGACGGTAATGTTGCCGGATCTTTGCCCGTGCCGTTAGAGCTGCCTCCGCTTCCGTTGTCGGAACTTCCTCCCGAATTCCCGCCGCCACTTGTTTCTTTGGCTTTGATATTCTTTACTTCATATCTCACTTCTGCCTCATTACCTGCTTTGTCGCGCGCCCGCACTTCATAAAGTCCATTTTTATCTACTTCAAATGCGGCTCCCTGATGCCAGTCACCAAAATAATAGTAAGGTTTATCGGGCAGACCCGATTCTGCATCTGATGCTGTGAGCAAAAGCGTTACAGATCCTTTCGTTTCTGTGGTCAAATTAGCGGATACGGAAAGAGTTGGTACCGCCTGATCAAGTTCCGTAATAATGACTGTTTCCCGAAACAAATTTCCGGAGGCGTCCTTCACTGCGACCGCGTAGGTGCCATTTTTTGAAAAAACATGACTGCTATGATCCGTATAGGTAATTCCGCCATCCCAAGAATATGGTGCAGCCGCAAGTCCCGTATCAATATCTTCTGCCTTCGCAGACACGCATACCGGCCGGTTTGTCCAAACACATGGATCTTTTGTGATTACGGCAGTCGGTGCAGTATGGTCTGTGACCGTCAGTACTGCTTCATTCGAGGTGAGCTTTCCCCCGTTATCCGCAGTCAAAACGCAACGAACGATTGTCTGATTCCCGCGATACCGGATATTTTCCACCTTGAGCTCCCTCGTCCCCGTTCCGGCATAACCCATCCCGTCCGCAGCAACCGCATCAGTAAGCGGAACAAACACACCGTTAACCTTCTGTTCCCAACTATATCCTGTAATCCGAGATCCTTCAGTCGTAAATACTGCCGCGGTATCCGTATCTGCACTGAGGCTGCCAGGCTGCTTCGTGATCCTCGGTGCATACGAATAGGTTTTTATCGATCTGATTGTCATGATCTTGGTAACACAGCCGCCGCATGACGGACATAGATTTACTACGCCCGCATTCGTATTCAGCGTAACGGCTGTCATTCCCAACTGATATTCTTCCAGATTTGTCAAGACAATGATTCCATCGGCCCCTACAGCGGAACTCCCGACTCCCGCAACACTGAGCGAAGCACCGGTATATCCCGCACTTCCATTACAGTTTCCGCATTTACCATGATACTGTTCTGTCACTGCTTCAATTCTTCCCACGCCCGTCAAATCGATTTGATAAGTCTGTGAGGAATTTGTTGTCCCGACACTGTCACGCAGTGCGGCAACATTGCAACTATAAGACTTGATAATGACAGTACCCTGCGTCACGACATTGGATGGACCCAAAATAGCCGCCCTGACTTCGATTGTCGGTAAAACTCCGGCCAAAACTGCTGTAAGAACACAGATCAGCACCATCCATCCAAATAGACAATCCTCCTTTTTTCTTTTTTCCATATTTCCTCTCCTTTCACAACCTTTACTCGCTCTTATCCCTCTCTGCAATTCGTTCGGCAATATCCTTCTTTGCCGTTTCCTCTCCTTTTGGTAAAAACCGTATGGCAAGCAGCCCGTAATAACGCATTTTTTCATAGTCCTCCACGCGCTCATTCATCATACAAAGCCTTCTGGCATACTCCGCTCTCAGCTCCTGTACAAATGCCTGATCTTCTTCGTCTGCCTCCATCAGTTCCTTCATACCTGCTTCCAAATAGCACACAATCTTTTTGATATCCTGTTCTTCACTGTCCGGCTTTTCCAGTAAAGCCGCAATGAACAGCTCATTTTCATATTTTTTTCTCGAAAACCCTTCCATTCGATTGTACTCGTAAAACTCATCAAGACACTCTTTAAATCCTGCCGCATCCTGTACAAATTCCGTCTGCAGCACGCACAGCTTTAAAAAGAACAGCTTTTCGGGATATACTTTTTCGTTCAGCCGTTCAAAATAGCGTTTTGCTTCCTTGTAGTTATTCTGCAGTTCAAAATAATTTCTGGCCGCCTCATAAAGAAACTGCTGCTCCGTTCTCTCGCTCAGACAGCCGCTGTTTAAATAACCACAGATAATTTTGACTCCCTCCTTTGTATAATCGCCTTCCTCCATATGCAATCCTGCTTCCGCAAGCATTTGCCCGGCTGCCGCATTCTGCTTCTGCCATACGTCATAACGATACAGAAACGGCAAAAATGAAATAAAAAGCAAAATACACAGGTTTCTAAAAATGATGGTTGTTTTTGTTTTGTGATGAATTTCCCTGATTTGATTAAGGGCAGAAAGGAGTTCTCCTCCATTTTGGAATCTTCTTTTTTGATTTGTATTGATACATCGCAATAAGAAACGTTTTATTTTTCGCTTGACCGTAAAATCTTTTTTTATCTTTTGTGTCTGCTCGGTTAGTTTCGGATCAGGGGACAGGCCGCTTAACATCGCATATAGTGTCATTCCGAACGCAAAAATATCTGCCTGCGGTCCCGGCTTTGTGTCGCCCGCCTTCCGGTATTGCTCAGGCGCAGCATATCCCGGTGTTCCAAACTCACAGTTTTCCTCTGCAATCCGCTGTGCAATGCCAAAATCGATCAGGGCCAAAGAGCCGTCCTGCTTCACCATTATATTTTCCGGTTTTAAATCCAAATATAAAATCGGCGATTCCCTTCCATGCAGATATCGTAAAGCACCGGCAAGCTCCGCAGACCACGCAAGAGCAGTCTTCTCCGGCACCTTCCCTCGTTGCAGCAAATCAGCAAGGGAGATACCGTCGATATAGTCACTGACAATAAAATAACAAGTATCCTCCTGCCATGCATCCACGATACGCGGAAACATCCGATAGTCAAGCTGCTTCATCATAAGGACCTCATGCTCTGCAAACCGAATTCCGACTCCTTTTTTATACAGAATTTCTTTGACAGCCCATTGCTTTTGAATGCTTAAATCAATTGCAAAATAAACACAGCCTGTCCCGCCGGCCCCCAGCAATCCTGCAATCCGGTAGCGGTCCTTAAGCAATGTTCCGTTTTCAAGCAATTTTTCTCACCTCTATTCTATTTTCAAAGTTCTGAACCGGTGAATGCCTGACCGAATGGTCCGATATGCACTCCTGATATGAAATGATCTGTACCAGTATCCTATTATATACAAGCGTATTTGTCAAGATATGATTTTCTATTTAAAAATTTTATGCGCAGCTGCGCGCGCGGAACAAAAGCTGTTCTGCCAAAATACTTGATCACGAAAGCAGGCGAAGCACACTATTGCACAAAACCGTATCAAAAAACATTAAAAATACGATTTTGTGCAATTAAAAATTTACTTTCAAATTACCCGATCAACTCAATTTTTTGTAAACAGCCGGGCAATATCATTATACAAAACAAAGACCATGAGAAGCATCAAAAATGCAATCCCAATAAAATGAACCATTCCTTCCTTTTCCGGATTAATCGGTTTTCTCCTGATCGCCTCAACGAACAAAAACACAAGCCTGCCGCCGTCAAGCGCAGGAATCGGAAGCAAATTCATAACACCTAAATTAGCCGAGAGCAGAATCGCCATATCCAGCATCGAAAGTGTGATCGTAGAAACACCGCCCTGCTTAGCAGAATCGAATACCTCACCGACAACAACGGTCATTCCGACCGGCCCGCTCAGCTGATCTGCGGACACCCTGCCCGTCACAAGCATCTGCAAACTTTTTAACGTCATCTTGATTTGATACCGCACATAATAATAACTGTATTCAAGCGTTTTGACCGGCGTTCTGCTGCCCGTATAGGCACCGAAAGCAAATCCGTATAAATAGCGGCCGTCCGCTTCGCTGTACTTTGGAGTGATATCTGCCACATGCTTCTCACCGTCCCGCTCATAGGTAAAACTTACCGTCTCACCTGTGCTGAACTGCGTATTTAAAATAACCTCCGGATAGAGATATACCCGTTCGTTATCCATTTTCAAAATGACATCACCCTCTTGGATTCCCGCTGCCTCGGCAGCACCTCCTTCAGTTACACTCTCAAGCTCCGTCGTCGGGTATCCGGTGGAACCGATTACAAAAAGTGCAAGGATAAATGCCAGAATAAAATTAAATATCGGTCCTGCCGCAATTGTCGCAATTCGTGCCCATACGTTTGCCTTTAAAAAGGAACTTTCCGCCAAATTCTCCGGATCCTCATCATCAAAAATGCAGGCACCGCCAAGTGGAATCGGTTTGATGCTGTATTTTGTACCATTCCTGGTAAATCCAAAAAGCGTCGGCCCAAATCCGATACAAAACTCGGTGACGGCAATCCCATTTGCCTTTGCAATCAAAAAATGCCCTAGTTCATGTGAAATAACGATGACACAAAATATCAATAACGCCAGTAGAATTTTCAAATTACCACCTGCTTTCAATAAATTCATAAGTTTCCTGTTCGGCACCCAATATCTCGGATACGTCAGGATTTTCTGTCACCCGATGCCGTTCCATGGACTGTCCAATCATATCAGCAATATCCAGAAAGTTGATTTTTTTGCCTAAAAACAACCCTACTGCCTTTTCATTAGCCGCATTAAACACAGTCGGCATTGTGCCTCCCACAGCCGCCGCTTTCAATGCAAGCTTTAAGCCTGTAAACAGATCAGTATCCGGAGCTTCAAATGTCATCTGTGACAACGCATAAAAATCAACATGCTTTGTATCAAGAGGTCTTCGGTCCGGATAAAACAGCGCATATTGAATCGGTAGTTTCATATCGGGCATGCCGAGCTGTGCCATAATTGCACCGTCCACATATTCAACCATTGAATGAATGATGCTCTGCGGATGCACAACGACCTGAATGCTGTCCAGACCGACGCCAAACAGCCATCTCGCCTCCATAACCTCCAGACCTTTGTTTACAAGTGTTGCAGAATCAATCGTGATCTTTCTGCCCATCGACCAATTCGGATGTCTGAGGGCATCCTCGACTTTCATCGCCATCAGTTCCTCTTTTGTCCTGCCCCGGAAAGGACCTCCTGAGGCCGTTAGCAATATCTTACTGATACGTGCCGGATTTTCTCCGTTAATCGACTGGAAAATTGCACTGTGTTCGCTGTCCACAGGCAGAATCTGAACTTGATGTTTTTTTGCAAGCGGCATAATAAGATGCCCCGCCGTCACAAGCGTCTCCTTATTTGCAAGCGCAATATGCTTACCTGCCTCGATCGCTGCAATCGTCGGACGAATGCCGATCATTCCCACCATCGCCGTCACCACCGTATCGGTTCCGGGAAGGACTGCCGCTTCCAACATTCCCTCCATGCCGCTCAGCACCTTTGTCGGCAGGTCAGCAACATTCAACTTCAGGCTTTTTGCCGCTTTCTCATCATAAATGACTGCAATCTCAGGAGAAAACTCTCTAATCTGCCGCTCCGCCAAAGCGATATTGGAACCGGCTGCAATAGCCGAAACCTGCAGATCCTGATTCGCCCTTACAATCTCCATCGTCTGTGTGCCGATGGAACCCGTCGAACCTAATACTGCTATTTTTTTCATGGCAATAACTCCTCATGATATTGTATTTTATTATAATTCCATTAATGCATAAAAATAACCGCAAGGAAATAAATCATCGGAGCGGTAAAGATCACGCTGTCATACCGGTCCAAAATTCCTCCGTGACCCGGAATTACTTTTCCGTAATCCTTAATGCCATGATTGCGTTTGATTGCCGATGCCGCCAGATCCCCGATCTGGGAAACAACCGCGCCCACCAAGCCGATGGTGACAAACAACCATGTAATTTTCTGATTTGGCACCATGCTCTCCACGAGGAAATACGCAAAGGCTGCCGCTACCAGCGCAGCTCCCACAATGCCGCCAATCGATCCTTCAATTGATTTTTTCGGGCTTAAGACCGGTGCCAGCTTATGGCGTCCAAACAACATTCCGGTACAGTATGCACAGGTATCACAAATCCATGACCCGATGAAAATCAGCCATACCGTGTATTCTCCGTGCTGAAGATTTCTTGTAAAATAAATAAAGGACAGCATTACCGGTACATAAATAAATCCGAAAAATGCATGGATGACCTGCCGGGCCTCATATTTCGGAAACGAAAAGACATAGACAGTCATCAAAAGTACAAACACAATGACAATTACAAGCAGCAAATAGCGTTCCAAATTCTTTGCAAAGTAACCTGTCACATAAAAAACGACTGACCCAAAAAACGTAACCGCTTCTATTAAATTCAAGCCCTTACCCTGTGTTCCGACGCCAACTGCGCGATTATATTCGCAAAGCCCGATCAGGGAAATTACCAGCAGCTCGGCAGCTAAAACAGGACCGCCTATCAGATTTACTGCAAGTGTCACTATGACGATTACAATGCTGCTGCACAATCTCTTAAAAAACATATTATGCCTCCTTTACTCCACCGTAACGCCTGTCTCTGTTATTGTAGTCTTCAATTGCCTTCACCAGCTCCTCTTTTGAAAAATCCGGCCAATGCACCGATACAAAATAAAACTCCGTATAAGCAAGCTGCCACAACAGAAAATTGGAAATACGCTGTTCACCGCTCGTGCGAATCAGCAAATCCGGAGCCGGAATTCCGGCTGTATCCAAGTAGCTTTCGAACAGTTCCTTTGTAATGCTTCCTTCTAAGATCATTCCATTCTTCATGTCACGCAGAATTTGGTTCATCGCACGAAGCATTTCATCTTGACTTCCATAATTTAAGGCTACCTGAAAATGGAGACCCGTATTATTTTTTGTTGCCTCTTCAAGCTGCGCAATCTGCTTTTGAAGATCGGAAGCAAGCTCGCTTTTTTCCCCGATTACCCTGACGCACATCTGGTTCTTTTCCGCAGTTTTCAAGCATGTCTTCAGATAATTTCTAAGAAGTTTCATCAGCGCATCCACTTCGTCCTGCGGTCTTGACCAGTTTTCCGTCGAAAACGCATAAACAGTCAGATATTGCACGCCCATCTTATAGGCTTCCTCACAAATCGTTTCTACATTCTTGCTTCCCTGCACATGCCCATAATTGCGTGGCATTCCTTTGCTCTTCGCCCATCTTCCGTTTCCGTCCAAAATGATCGCGATGTGATTTGGCACCTTCATTCCAATCGTCCTCCATATAAAAAACATCTTAAGTGTACATAAGATTTTGTCACATAGAAATTTGAAAGCATTCCCTATGTAAAAGGGACACGACGGGATTACTTCGTCTTGTCCCCTGGTTGTTTTGATTTTATACGGTAAGTATATCCTTGGATTTTTCTTCCACCATTTCATCCATTTTTTTGATGTACTTATCAGTAAGCTTTTGAAGTTCCTCCTCCAATTGTTTAATCTCATCCTCCGAGACATCTGATTTGGAAAGCTTCTTAAACGCGTCGTTTCCGTCTCTGCGGATATTTCTGATTGCAACCTTATCCGCCTCGCCCTTTTTCTTTACTTCCTTTACAAGATCCCTTCTGCGTTCCTCAGTCAGCTCAGGAAAAATCAAACGAATCACCTGCCCGTCATTGGTCGGATTGATTCCAAGATCCGACATCTGAATCGTCTTTTCGATTTCCTTTAACAGATTCTTCTCCCATGGCTGGATCTGAATCATACGCGGCTCCGGTATTGTAACATTGCCCACCTGCTGGATCGGCGTCGGCGTGCCGTAATAATCAATTCTGAGCTTATCGAGCACATGCGGATTGGCACGTCCCGCACGGATCGATGAAAATTCAGACACTAGATGATCCATGGTTTTCTTCATTTTTTCATCATATTCGACTAATCTCTCATTCATATCGTCATCCTCCCAATTTTATACGGTTACCTTTGTACCGCTGAATTTTCCGTTCATCGTATTTACAATACTGTTTTTTTCGTTCAGGCTGAATACGTACATCGGCATTTTATTTTCCATCGCAAGAATCGAAGCAGTCATATCCACGACCTGCAGTTTCTTTTCTATAACCTCCTCAATGGAAATCTCCTCATATTTCTTTGCCTCAGGATATGCCTTTGGGTCACAATCATAAACGCCATCAATCGCCTTCGCAAGCAGAATTCCCTCCGCCTCTACTTCGACTGCCCGCAGTACTACACCGGTGTCCGTTGAAAAATAAGGATGTCCGGTACCTCCCGCAAAAAACACGACCATGCCCTTCGCAAAATATTTATTCGCGCGGTCCTTAGAAAACAGCTTCGTAAAGGAACCACACTCAAACGGTGTCAGGATGCTCGTCATCATTCCTGCCGAACGGAAGATTTCTGAAACATAAATGCAATTCATGACCGTTGCGAGCATTCCAATCTGATCCGCTTTTGTCCGGTCAATATGTTCACTCGTACGTCCTCTCCAAAAATTTCCTCCTCCAATCACGACACCCACTTCAATCTGCTTTTCAACAAGCGCCTTTACCTGGAGCGCGACATTTCTGACCGTTTCTTCATCAAACCCTGATTTCCTCGGCCCCGCCAACGCCTCGCCGCTTAGTTTCAATAATACTCTTTTCATAGAAAACATCCTTGCTCTCATATTTATTTATGCTCTTTTTGCTTTTATTTTCACTTCCTGATCGTCATCATCAAAAAAAGTCATCGGGCTGACATCCGCATAGCACTGGGAGCAGAGTCCTTCAATCACGGCACCGTTATTAATCTGAATCGACTTGGATTTGATATTTCCCATAATGATCGCCGTTGTATCCAGTATCACAGGTCCCTGAATATCAATATCGCCTTTTACCGCACCGGCAAGCACCGCCGATTTTGCAATGATATTTCCTTTTACTACAGAGCTTTCACCAATTTTAACGGAACCGCTGCTGTTAATTTCGCCCACAATCTTTGCGCCGTCTGCGAACACTTCCTCCGCCTTGGAATTCCCTTCAATGACTCCTGTAATTTGAAGTTTTCCTTTAATCTCAATATTCCCCGTAATAGTTCCCATTACATCCAGATTGCCTTCTGATGTAAGATCTCCTTTAATTGACATTCCAGCAATAATGATACCTGTTTCCATTGAAAAATCCTCCATTGTCGTATTGATCGGTGCCGGACGCTCCGTCGGCTCCTGTGAAAATATCGGCACTATCGACCGCCTTTCTTCTGCCGGCTCCTCTTCCTTATCATACGCTGTATCCATTTCTTCCAAGACCGGTTCCTCCTGCTCAGCGATTTCTTCCTCTTGCGGCACTACCGCCGGCTCTTCTTCCTGCTGTGAAGCGGTAAAAGAAGGCTCTGAAATATTTGTAAACAACGGTTCTTCCATTATATAATCCGGAACCTTGATTTCTTCCTCGGGCATATGGTTTCCAAACGGCTCCTCCTGTTCTTGCGCAGATACCGCATCAATATTTTTCAGCATGTCCGCAATCTCATCCCTGTCGAATACCGTTTTCTCTTCGGTAATCGTATCTACCATCTGCGGCTGCTCCTCCATTACATCCTTGACCGGTTCACTCTTTTCCTCCGGCAGAAGCTCGTTCACGGCCTGTGATAAATCTTCTTTGAAATCCTTGAAAAAACTCATTTCCCATTCCTCCGTTTATTGTATATTTGTATGCTGGATATGCATTGTATTCTCATCAATCGGTGCGATCTCAACTCCCATCTCAAGAAGGCGTTCGATAATCTCCGGAAGCGCCTCGACGGTAGATGTCTTGTTTCCAAGGTCGTGCATCAGAATCATGGCTTCTTCATAATTTTGAATGCCAGACAGGCAATTCTCCACGATTTGTTCCTTAGCAGGCATTGGACTGGATGTATCCCTGCTGGAAATATTCCAATCATAATAAGTAATGTCCCTGTCTTTTAACACTCCGATGAATACGGACATGTCCAACTTCGATACTGTATTGCTGCTGCCTCCGGGAAAACGATAGATATCTGTCAGAACTCCTGTTTCTTCGTAAATGAGTGACTGTATTTTAGACAGATCATTGATGAAGGCTTCCTTTGATGCATAAACCTCATTATATTTATGAGAATAGGAATGCATGCCAATAACATGACCCTCCTCAACAATCCGCCGGTACATCACATGCAAATCTTTATTCTCTGTCGCAACAACAAAAAAATTCCCCTTGACGCCATAGCTGTTTAAAATATTTAAGATTGCATCCGTATTGCGGCTCGGTCCGTCATCAAAAGTCAGATAAACCTTTTTGGGCCAGTCGGTCCACTCAGGCACTGCTGCCTCATTTAAGGAAACGCCTTCCTCCGATTTAAGAATCGGCTCCGCCGCCCCTGAAACCATTTCAGTATTGTTTGCGGACACTTCAGCCCCTGAGGCACTGTTTCCTGATACTTTCTTTTCGGATTTTTCATTTGTTTCATTATTAAGCGGGTTTGTCTCGGCTATTCCCTCCTCCGAAACAACCGTTATGTATGGCTCCGTGCTGTTCTCTGCTCCGACATGCATCAGCCTTGTATCTTCTGTTTCAGTAATGACTTCCTCTTTAGCAGAGACAATTTCCTGCAGCTGCCTCTCAAGCCTGTCAAATTTGCAAAACAGGATCACACAAAGCACCGTCGGAAGCATAAGCACAAATACCAAAAGTCCAATAAGTCCCCTCTTGATCAGACGTACCCTAACACTTCTGTCCATACTCCCCGTATGACCAGGCCTTCGCATTGCTGTCTTTTCCTTCCGTATCAATCTGTATTAAAAATACACCTTTTATATTGTAACACATATGTGAATCTTTAGAAAACATTTTTTTATAAATCTGTCTGTAAATCTTTGCCCCTGTATTCCTCCAGAGTTTGCTCCTTTTTCATCATAAAAATAAGCAGAATCGCCGTGATAATCATCGGAAGTCCTCCCACGATTCCCGTAATGCCCGGACCAACAAGGGCATTTCCGCCATTATCCGTAAAATAGACCATAGCTGAAGCAAATCCATTGACAGCACCATGTGCGATAATAGACGGAATACAGCTTCCGGTCTTCATCGTAACATAAGAAAACAGAATTCCCAGAACAATACAAAAGATGCACATTGCGGCGATCCCCAAATAAGGGTAACCGGGGTACTGGGTTCCGTAATTATGTCCCATAATTGTCAACGGCGCATGCCAAAGTCCCCAGATAATGCCGTTAATCAAAAGCAGCGGTACCAGGTCGAATCTTTTTGCCATTTTAGGAAGCAGATAACCTCTCCAACCCCACTCTTCGCCAAAGCAAGTGATGCAGTTGAGCAACGGCGCAAAAACAACCGCTGCGGCCATTTGACTTATAATTGTAGTTCTGAGAGCCGCCGGCTCCATAATCCTGCCGTTCTCCTTATAAACCGACACAAGATAGCTCATATCAAGATCAAATCGCTGCGGAAACACAAGAAAATAAACTGCTCCGCCAAGCAGTGTCAGAACCGCCGGCCCGACCCATGCGAATAAATAATATTTCATATTGGCCTTATTCCATGTCCATGTCAGATAATGATTCCGAAAGCCTTCTTTTGTGAACAAACGCGTCAGTATAACACCGACCGCAGGCATGAACATCATAACTGAGGTGAGAAGCTGCGCGGTCACATTCGTACCAAGCCCGCGGTTGCCCACAAGCGGCCAGATGAAACCGATCTCAGCCGTATAGGTCAGCGCAAATGTAATGGCTAAAAATAGAATTATTCTTTTTGTTTCCTGTTTCATAGCAAACGGCCCCTTTGACAGACAAAAATTTAGTTTGATTGACATTTTTCTCTATTTGTCTTATGCTTAACTTGTATTTTTTATACATACTGATTATACACTATTAATATCAGATTGCATATCCTAAACTGAATAAATCTTTTGTTGTTCGAAGTGTTTCGCTGCTGTGTAAACAGTAATATCTGCATGATCTTTTTGTCACGGATTTTCAGTATGTGATTTATTCCAAAAAATAGTTGCGTTTATCAGGATCTTGTGACATAATGTAATTGAAAAAATGTATTTTTATTTTTAAGAAAGTAGTTGTTAATTGAAAGGGGGACAATGTATATGAAAAAGAAAACTCTCGCAGGGCTGATCGCACTCGGAGTTCTCATCGTTCCGGTTTTATGCTATTCCTTTCTTGCTAACGGCGGAAAATCAGGCGTTGCCGACCAATCGGCATTCCGTTCTTCCGGTGATATTGCAGGTGATAAGACTGTATATTTAGATGACGAAGCGATTGCTCTTGCTGATACTTCAGGTGATACCACTTCTCTCAGAAGCGAAGCATTAAGAGCTTACAATCTGGTAAATGAGCAGCGGGCCGCAGCCGGTCTGACTGCATTGACATGGGATTCCAATCTGGAATCGACTGCTTCTGTCCGTGCACAGGAAGCTTTCGCATCCTTCTCCCATACAAGGCCAAACGGAAGACCTTGGTACACAGTAAACAGTGCAATCATGGGCGGTGAGAATTTAGCATTTGGCTTTAACGATGCAAGCGCTGCATTAAATGCTTGGATGAACAGTCCGACACATAAGGAAAACATTTTGTATCCAACATTTACAAAGATTGCAATTTCAGTATACGTCGCGGATAACGGCACATATTACTGGGCTCAGGAATTTGGTTACTAACCATTACATGATGCAGCGATAATTCTCATGAGCAGTAAATAAAAGAAAGAACATGGCCATATGGTCATGTTCTTTCTTTTATTTCTATAAACAGGAAATATAAAACTTTTCCTTTGAATATGCAAATTCAGCTTACGTATTCTCAATCACGATGCTCTCCACAATATCTGCAACATCCTCACAGGCATCGCAGCAGTCCTCAAGATAATCATAGATCTCACGCCATGCGATGACTTCAAGCGGCGGTGTATCCTTTTTATGCAGCTCCCGCATCGCCTTTAGATATAGGCGGTCGCCTTCCTCTTCCATCTGGTTGATCATGATAATATGCTCTTTTAAATGTTTCGATTTTTTAAAGTTACGGAACTCTTCCATCAGGCTCTTTAATTCTTTACAGCACTTTACGATCAAAGAAGCGAACTGAATACCTTCCGGCCTGATCGTAGAAACACGATTTACATAAATGTGTATCAACGTATCCTCAATGCTGTCTGTCACGTCATCAATATTCTGGCTTAATGCTACAATATCATTCCGCTCAATCGGTGTCATGAACGCCCGTGTCAGTTCATTCATCAGTGCATGCTTTTCCTGATCCGCCGCATGCTCCACTTCATGAATCTCCTCCAGCTTCGTTTTCAGCGTTTCTTCATTAAAATTTTTCAGTATTTCCTCCAGAAGCTCTGCCGCTGTGCAGGACAGCTCCACGCATTTCACAAAACAGTCAAAATAAAAATCATCTTTCTTTGCCATTTTACCCCTATCCGCATGTACTTTTTATGCATGTATATTTTGTCTCGCACGGACCCGTCAAACTCACTTCCATGCAAAATACCACTTCTGTCCGCCAAACTTTAAAACAGCCGCACGAACAGCTTCGTGATCAAAAACCCAATCAGACCGCAGCCTGGAAATGTCAGAACCCAAGTCAGAACCATATCCTTGACGACATTAAAATTGACTGCTGAAAGCCGCTTCGTCGCGCCAACTCCCATAATTGCCGTCGTCTTTGTATGAGTCGTGCTGACAGGAATCCCAAAAACCGAAGAAAGCAGCAAACAAAAAGTCGCTGCCAAATCAGCCGCAAAGCCCTGATAGCTTTCCAGCTTTACCATATCAAGTCCTACCGCTTTGATGATCTTATAGCCACCAATCGACGTACCCAGTGCCATCACAGCAGAACAAAGCAGCATCATCCAAACCGGAAGTGCCACATTGCCCGTAGCATCTTGTCCGTTTACCAAAAATACACCCAAAATCAAAACACCCATGAACTTCTGTCCATCCTGTGCGCCATGCATGAACGACATTGCAGCGCCGCCGAAAATCTGCGCGTTTCGGAAAAATACATTCGTCTTACGCCTGTCCATATCCCTGCAGATAAGCATCGTCAATTTTGTAATTAAGAAGCCGGACACAAAGCCGAGGAGTGTCGATAAAACAAGTCCGTAAATGACTTTGATCCACTCTTCTCCGTTAATGCCGTCAAAACTGCTGTGGAGCGCAATGGCTGCACCTGACAAACCTGCGATCAGCGCATGGCTTTCACTCGTAGGAATTCCAAAGTACCATGCAACGACAGCCCAGATAATAATCCCAAACAGCGCTGCACATAATGCAACAATCGCATCTTGGCTGTTTCCGTCAAAATTAACCATATTTTTAATGGTCATCGCTACGGTGGCATTGACAAGTGTCATACCGAGAACACCTAAAAAGTTGAAAACTGCTGACATCAATATTGCCGAACGAGCCGGCATTGCTCTTGTTGATACACAGGTGGCGATCGCATTCGGTGCATCCGTCCACCCGTTTACAAAAATAACGCCCAGCGTCAGCAACACCGTCAAAAACAATATCGGATTACTGGTGATTTGTCTCATGAACTCTATAAATCCAATCTCCAAAGTGTCCTCCTACTCTCTGCTCTTTTATTTAGATTTCTTATATAATCCGGCACTTTGCAGTGACCTACTGTTTTTCGTCTTTTTTTGACCCTATTTGTCTATTATAATCTGAAATTGTGTATCTTGCAACCAGTTATTGAAGTCTTTTTTCCGTTCTGTTATGATAAGGTTATTAAAATCTATCGGGTATGCGGCAGTAGACGGCTGCCGACTGCCTGAATACGGAGGGTATGATATGAGGATTATTCAAACGAAAGACTATGATTCTGCCAGTAAGGCTGCTGCATGCTTGATCGGAGCACAAATTGTCATGAAGCCGAACTGTGTACTCGGACTTGCCACAGGCTCCACGCCGATCGGCACTTATGAACAGCTGATCAAAAAATATCAGGAAGGAGAACTCGATTTTTCGCAAGTCAGTTCTGTTAATCTCGATGAATACAAGGGCCTTTCACCGGAAAACGACCAGAGCTACCGTAATTTTATGGATAAACACCTCTTTTTGCATATCAATATCAAGCCGGAAAATACGTTTGTTCCAAACGGACTGGAACCGGATTCTGAAAAAGCCTGCGCCGATTACAACCGAATTATAAGTGAACGGGACGGCATCGATCTGCAACTGCTTGGGCTTGGCTTAAACGGACATATCGGTTTTAACGAGCCTTCGGATATTTTTGAAAAAGAAACACATTGTGTAGATTTAGCGGAAAGTACCGTTCAGGCAAATGCCCGTTTCTTTGCATCAATTGACGAGGTTCCGAAGCAGGCCTATACAATGGGCATCCAAACAATTATGCAGGCAAGAAAGGTTGTTCTCATCGCAACCGGAAAGGCAAAGGCCCAAATCATGAAAGACGCCTTCTTTGGCCCAGTCACGCCGCGCGTGCCCGCATCTATCCTGCAATTCCACCGTGATGTGACGGTTGTCTGCGACGAAGCCGCAATATCTTGTTTCTCACAACAGAAAAGAGGGAACTTATGATTATAAAAAACGGATCGGTTTTTACTGAACAGTGCCGTTTTGAAAAAGGCGCGGTGATCACGGAGGAATCCGTCATTGCCGGTTTTATTCCGGAAGACCGTTTTCCGGCATCTTCGGGCAGTTTTAATGATACGGTCATTGACGCCTCAGGCTGTTATGTCATTCCCGGTCTGATCGATATTCATTTTCACGGCTGCGTCGGATATGATTTCTGTGATGGTACGATGGAAGCATTTGAAGCAATCGCAGGCTATCAGCTTCAGCATGGCATCACTTCCATCTGTCCGGCTACAATGACCCTGTCGGAAGAAAAGCTGCTTTCTATTTGCAGGGAAGCTGTCAAGTTTGCCGACCATCAGAAACATTCGATAAAGGAAAGTGCAAGTATGGCCGCCCTTATTGGCATCCATTTGGAGGGTCCTTATCTTTCCCACGAGAAGAAAGGCGCACAAAATCCGGAATATTTACGTCTTCCGTATGTAAATGAAATTAAGGAACTGGCGATTGCTGCGGACGGGCTTTTAAAAATACTCTCGATTGCACCGGAACTCCCCGGCAGCATGGAGGCAATTGAAGAACTGAAAAATTTAGTGGTCATATCGGTGGCACATACAACTGCGGACTATGAGACCGCACTTCGGGCGTTCAAAAGTGGCGCTTCCCATGTAACGCATCTTTACAATGCGATGCCGCCATTTTCCCACCGGGCACCCGGCGTGATCGGCGCGGCCGCCGATATGGACTGTGATGTGGAGCTGATCAGCGATGGAATCCATGTACATCCTTCCGTCATCCGCTCTACATTCAAAATGTTCGATCCTCAGCATGTCATTTTGATCAGCGACAGCATGATGGCAGCCGGAATGCCTCCCGGAGATTATTCCCTTGGCGGTCAGGCTGTCAAAGTCGAAGATGGCCGTCTGGCAACACTTTCGGACGGGACAATTGCAGGTTCGGCTACCAATCTTTTTGATTGTATGCTGTATGCTATTTCCTGCGGCATTCCGATGGATCAGGCAATTGCGGCTGCCACGTTAAATCCAGCACGTTCCATCGGAATGGATCGAAGGCTTGGCTCCATCGAGAAAGAAAAGGCCGCTGACCTGCTCGTGCTTAACCTTGACTTCACAATTCGGCACATCATCCATCATGGTGTACTGGTAAAGTAACAACCATTTTCTTTATTTCGGTATCGTATTTCGATATTCATTTGCGGAGATACCGACCTGTTTTTTAAATACGCGGGAAAAATGTGCCATATCCATGAATCCGACCGCATCGGCAATATCGCCGATGCGAAGGGCCGGATCTTTCAGCAGCTCTTTGGCTGCCTCGATGCGTACACCGTTTAACAGTTCTGAAAACGTATGCTCCGTATGCTTGTTGAGCAGTTTGCTCAAATGCCACTGGCTGACATAAATCTGATTTGCCACATCCGTCAGAGTCAGTTTTTCCCGATAATGCTCCCCGATATAGGTCAGCGCATTGTTGACGATAAAACTGCCTGCTTCATTTTTTATATCTGCACCCTCCCGCTCAAAGCAGGGGAACGCTGTCTCTGCCGTTCTTTTTAAATTTACCGTCATAGCCGTGATTGCCTCTGTCAGCTCCTCCATTTTTGAGGGCTTTAAAAGGAGCCTTGTCACGCCGAGCCTAATTGCCTGCTGTGCATAGTCAAAATCCCGATACCCTGTCAGAATCATAATTTCCATCATTTCATATTGGGATTTTAAACCCGCGATCATTGTCAGACCGTCCATTTGAGGCATACTGATATCGGTAATTAAAATATCCGGTTCCTTTTCCCTGACAAGAGCAATGCCCTCCACGCCGTTTAAAGCGCTTCCGACAACCTCACAGCCCCATTCTTCCCATTTGATGCTTCGCGTAAGCCCTTCCACGATCACCGGCTCATCGTCTATGATCACTACTTTATACATGCCTATCCCTCTGCTCTTCCATGATAGAAAAGTATAGCATAATTTATTTTATTGGAACAGAGAATTCTGTATCCCCTCTCTCTGTTTAGCCTTTAACAGCTCCTGCTGTCATTCCCTTAATAATATACTTCTGTAAAAGGATGTAGACAATCAGGACAGGCACGACTACCATTGTAACAGTGGAGGCCATAAGGCCGTAATTTGTGCCTTCTCTGGATGTCAGTTCACTTAACAGTCTCGTGATAGCCCAATGCTCCTTGAGGCGCAGGAAGAAATTCTGTGTAAACAGGTCGTTATAGCTCCAAAGGAACGAGAAGATGCCAACCGTCGCAAACGAGGGCTTTGTCAGCGGCACAATGACCTTGAAGAAGATTTGGAACGCATTACAGCCCTCCATATAAGCCGCCTCCTCTAAATCCACGGGAATTGTCCTGATATAGCCGGACAATACGACAATCGCAAAGGACAGGTTGCCCGCAATCTGCGGAAGAGCTACTGCGAGCAGCGACAGCCAGACGCTTTCCGTGTTGACGATTCCCCAGGAATTTTCCATACGAAAAACAGGAATGATTGTCGAAAAAGCAGGGAACATCATACCTGCCACGACAATCGACTGCAAAAATGCTCTTCCCCTGAATTCGTAGCGTACAAGCGCATAAGAAGCGAAGCCCGCAAGCAGAATTGCCAAAATTGCAACCGTACAGGAAATGATGATGCTGTTAAAATAAGCACCGAAAATATTCATTTTATCAAATGCCAGCTTGTAATTATCAAGTGTGAACAGGTCTCCTGCCGGCAAAGAAAACGAATCGGAAACAATATACTTTTTATCTTTGAAGGAATTCATGACTACCCAGAAAATCGGATAGATTGTCGTAAGTGCCCACGAAATCAACGCCGCATATACGAACAGGTATCCGATGCTGAATTTCTTTTTCATTTTCCTCTCCTCCTAGTATTCTTTCTCGCGAAATACCGTGTTGACCACCTTCGCGGTCACAACGCCGAGTATGACGATGAATACCGCAATTGCGGAGCTGTAATCCACGTTGCTTGCATCAAATGCCTGATAGTACATATACGTGCCTGTCAGCCATGTCGTATTGAACGGCATTCCCTTCGGAAACATCACCCATGGCAGATCAAAAACTTTCAGGGCACCCGTCACCGCAAGAACAACGCAGGTGCAAATAACATTATGAAGAAGAGGCAGAGAAATATAGCGTACCTTCTGCAACGGTTTTGCACCGTCGATGGCTGCCGCCTCGTAAAGCTCCTCTGAGATGTTGTTCAGTCCCGTCAGCAAAATAATAAAATAAAAACCCACATACTGCCACATGACCGGAAGAACAAGCGTAAGCATCGCATGCACCTCATTTTTAAAGTCCATAAGCTCCGCGGCACCAAACAGCTCCCGAAACTGGTTTACCATTCCTTTATCGTATAAAAAAATCAGATTAAATAAAAGGCCAAGCGCGGTAGCCGATACGACAATCGGAAAAAAATAGACGACCCGGAAGAACTTTGCACCCTTTTTGATATTGTCGACGAGCAGCGCAAGCAAAATAGCAATCCCGACCTGCCCGACCAGTGTAATAAAAACCATGTACAGCGTATTGCCGAGTGCGGTTTTCATATTTGGATCCTGAAACATTTTTATATAATTCTCATACCACGGGTCATTCATTCCTTTTGCGGCTGTTCCTAACCCTGCAATATGCTGAAAGCTGTTTAAAATATTCTGTATAAACGGATAATAAAGAAATATCAGCATAAATGTAAAAGCAGGAATCAAGAAAAAGATAACAGGCTTTTTATTTTTATAGATATTTGCTCCCATTTTTGCTCCTTTCACCTGCTTAAACAACTCTGATATTCACAGGTTCTTTTTAAATGGGACCGGAGAAAAGCAGAATACTTTGTCTCCGGTCCGTATCGTCATACCTATCTCAACTCTGTGTACTTACTGCTCTGCGATTAAATCGAGCACTTCCTGTACAGATTCGGCAATATCCGCCTTACCTGTTACGAGGTTGGGCATACCGTCAAATACCGGCACTCTGCACGGCTGAGGAACCAAATCCTGTACTGCCGCAGCTATTCCGGTAGCACCCGCACATAGCGTCAGACAATCCTTCTGCAGGGAATTCAATGTACTCTCGTCTACCGTTGCACCGTTTTTCAAAGCAGTAGCGGAAACGAGTGCAAATTCGGATACCGCTTCATCGCCCGTCATATATTCCACAAATTTCACCGCTGCTTCACGCTTTTCAGGGTCCTCCCATGCTTTCTTCGTGATATAGTATCCTGAAGAAAGTCCGCCGATCATATCGGTTGATTTTCTGTCGCCCTGCCCCGGAACATAGGTAACAGTAAAGTTATCAATATTGTCCGTTTTTTCTGCAATTCCGCCTGCTTTCCAGGAGCCGTCAACCAGGAAGGCTGCCTTTCCGTCAATGAACATCTGGAATGTCTCGTCATCGGTTGCAGAAAGGGTATTGTCGGGGAAATAGCCTTTTTCATATAAATCCTTTACATCCGTAATACCGTCGATCCATGCCTTTCCGTTTGCATCTGTCGTACTTTCCGGCAGCACACAGTGTGTTTTAACCGATGTATAGTTAAATATAGAATATTCAAACCAGTAATGCGGTACCTGCGCAAGAGATGCCGCAATCGGGGAATAGCCTGCATCCTTGATTTTCTGACAGATATCCATAAACTCTTCCCAAGTCGTATCTGCGCCGGGAATCTCCACACCCGCTGCCTCACAAACCTCTTTGTTGACATACATTGCTTCCCAATAGCCGTTTACGGGAATCGAATAATTCTTGCCGTCTACCGGAGAAGCCCCAAGCATATCATCCTTCATATTGGAGGCGTAATCAGGAAATTCTGCTCTGATATCGTCTACTGATACAACCTTACCTGCGCTGACAAACGAATTAGAGTCCGGTCCGTTAAAGTAGAACAGAACATCCGGTTCGGAACCGACTTCAAAATCCGCCAGAACCCTTGCCTTAAAAGCTTCATCTGCCGTGCCCGATGCATCATTGATCGTATTGCCTGTTTCGTCCTGGTACTGTGCCAAATACTTCTGGTATGTAGCCGCCCCGCCGTCATTCCCAGCATAAGTAGTTGTTACATTTAAGGTAACAGGCCCTGCTGCCGCTTCTTCTGCCGGTGCTTCCTCATTTACCTCTTCTGTCTCAGGAGCCTCTTCTGTTACCGCCGCACTCTCCTCTGCCGGAGCTGCCGCTGTGCTGCCGCATGCCGCAAGACCGGCGGTCATCGTACATGCAAGCAGAATAGCCAATACTTTTCTCTTCATGATAATTCCTCCCAATATTTTATTGATGATATTATTATCATCTGCTTCTATCATAAAAATTTTTATAAAAAATGGGAATGATTGCACTTGCGATTAATTGTCTATCCTTGTTCTTCCTGTCTATTCATACTGATAATCAACGTACTGATCGTATGATTTTCGTCATTTGTACCAATGACAAGCCCGCATTCTTCTCCGTAAATAATCTTGAGGCGCCGGTTCACATTTCGTATTCCAAGGCTTGTCGAACCTACAGAATCCTTAATTTCACTGTCTGCAAGCAGAAGATCTATTCTCTCCCGGTCGGCATCGCTCAGCGTTCCGTCGTCCATGATCTCGATATAAAGCTTTTCTCCCTTTTGAAATACACGCAGTGTTACCTTCCCCTGACGCATCGCATTCATACCATGCTCCACAGCATTCTCGATGATCGGCTGGACAATCAGCCGGGGCACCTCCACATGCAGAAGTGACTCGTCAACCTGCTCCTCATATTGAAATTTTTCTCCATAGCGCTGCTTAATAATATACAAATAGGCATCGACATAGCTCAATTCCTCCGACAGCGGAACGAGCTGCTGCTTCTTCCTGTTCATTGTCGCCGCAAGCATCGTTGATAGTGCCTCGATCATCCCGCATACCTTTTCGTTTTCATTCATTCGGGCTTCCCAATTAATAATTTCCAGTGTATTATTCAAAAAATGCGGGTTGATCTGCGATTGCAGCGCCATGATATTCGCATCTTTAAGCGCCAGCTCCTCCAGATAAATCTGTTCAAACTGATGCTTAAGCTCTGCGCTCATCCGGTTGAAAGCTTCATCCAGATAGGCAAACTCCCTGCTGTTATCAATCTGCCTGATCTGATGCCCGTAATTTCTCTCCGTAATTTCATGGGCGGCAGATACAAGCTTATTAACAGGCTTTGTCACGCACCGTTCAAAAAACAGCAGCACAAGTGCAATCAATGGAATCATAAAAATCACAAGAAGAACAAACACATATTGGACCGCATCCACGCCGTCCACGATCGTTTTTGCATCCAATTTCACGATTGCCATCACCTGATGTCCATCCTGCTTGGCCTGCCGATATACCCAGTGCTCATCTCCTATTTTGCGATAAATACTTTCAGTGCGTGCGGTTATCAGCTCCTTTTCCCTAAATTCAGCAAACCCTTCCGAGTCCTCTGCCTTTAGCAGCACCTCGCCGTCCGAAAGCAGTTCCATATCCTCATAGCCCCAGACGCTTTCAAATCCCTGAAACATAACGTCTTGGTTGATTTCTGAAAGAATGACCGCATATGGCTCATAGGAAGCATTCATCAAATTTCTGATCAGATAGATTCGGTCTCCGACATTCAGTAATACCGTATCCGTATCGAGTTCCTTTGTGCAGGCATCCACTGCCGCTCGTCCGTTTTCCTTAAATTCGCTGACACCCGCATAATTTCCGCCGAGCGAATAGGCATAGGTATAAAAAATATTTTCCGGCATATCGGTAAAATAGAGCATTGTACACATAAAAGCTTCATTATAGCGATATTGCTGCGCGAGGAACAGCGTCACTCTCTCATAGAGGTCGATTGCACTGCCATCCGCTTTATACTGTGCCCAGCTGTCTTTCACTGTCGGCATATAGGAAGCATTCTTTGATGCGGTCACCGCGTCCGATACCTGCATCAGATAAACCTCCATCGCGTTATCCATAGAGGAAACGATCGTGCGTTCAATCTGAGAATTAATTCCCTTCGACACAGTCGTAAATATGGCAAAGCTTAAAAGCATTAAGGGCAGAAGCCAACAAAGCAGCAACATGAAAATCATGCTCCAGCGCAATTCTCTCCTCTGATACAAGAATTTCCAAACTCCTTTCATTTGTCTGCCCATGTGTTCTCCTTATTCGGATTGGTGTTTATTGTGATATCTTTCTCACAGCTTGCGCTTTAATACGGTTTCCATGCAAGGGATAAATAGGTTTCAAACAACTCGCATACTATCTTGGCATCAGCCGGATTCTGCATTTCACAAAAAATCCGAAGCAGCGGTTCTGTGCCTGAAAAGCGGCAGACTACCCACCCGCCGTTTTGAAAATATACTTTGCAGCCGTCCAGATAGGATATGTCTTTAATAAGAAACGGCAGGTCCGGAAGCTTTTTCTCCGTCAGAATCAGGCGGCTGACCGCCTCCTTTTTTTCCTGATTGAATTTGTAATCTCTTTCCTCCATATAAATGCAGCCGCACTCACTCTCGATATCCCGGTAAATTTCTGAAAGCTTCTTATTTGTGACGGCAAGCATTTCCGCAAGCAGGGCCGCGGCATAGATACCGTCCTTCCCCTTGATATGTCCCCGCACAGTCAAACCGCCAGAGGATTCCCCTCCAAGCACCGCGTCTGTTTCTTCCATTTTGGCTGAAATATATTTAAAGCCAACCGGCACCTCATAACAATGCTCGCCGAATTTTTCCGCCACGCGGTCAAGCATGTGGGTTGTCGCAATATTACGCACAACCGGTCCATGCCAGCCCTTATATTTGACAAGATAATAATAAAGCAGTACGAGGATATCGTTCGGATGCAGGAATCTCCCCGTATCGTCGATCACACCAATCCGGTCTGCATCGCCGTCCGTCGCAATTCCGATGTCACACCGATTATCCAGCACGAAATTCTGCAGCGTACGCAGTGTAGAAGCAGTCGGTGCCGGAAGCTTTCCCCCAAACAGCGTATCGTGGCGTTCATTAATCGTTTGCACCTCGCAGCGTGCCGTATGAAATATCGTCGTCAAGGACGTTTCGCTGACTCCATACATCGGGTCAAGCGCTATTTTTAACCCTCTTCTTCTGATCATATTCACATCAATCATCGAAAGAATATTATCCAAATATTCATTCAACGGATAGATCTCCTCGATTAGCCCCTGTTCGATGCCTTTTGCATATTCCATCGAAGTAACTGTCATACTTTCCCTGTCAAGTCTCGCAAGATACTCTTCAATTTCCTTCGTCTGTGTTTCGTCCGCATCCCTGCCGCCGTATGTAAACACCTTGACGCCGTTGTAAATGGCGGGATTATGACTTGCGGTGATCATCATTCCATAGGGAAGCTCATATTTCATCACATAAAACATGATAAGCGGCGTTGGTCCGGATCTATTCACGAGAGATGCCTTAATCCCCTCCGCGGCAAACACCTCTGCCGCCCACTGCATTGCCTCTTTCGATAAAAATCTCCTGTCATAACCAATGACAATCCCTCTTTCAGCAACGCCTTCCTGCTTCATCTTATCCGCAAGAGCCCTCGAAAGAAGCCGGATATTTGCTTTTGTAAATTCATCTCCGATAATGGCCCTGAAACCGCCTGTCCCAAACTTGATCATAATGTATCCTCTCCCTATCCCATGATGACATCAATGCGGCAGCGCAAGCCCGCTGTCAGTTTAGAAACCTTCTTTACACTCATTCCATCCAGTCTGATTTCCTTAACACCCTTCATTACCCCGTCCGGATTCGATACGCAGATCTCATAGACTGCTCCGCACCATTCCCGTGTTACACAAAATCCCTTCCAGTCTGCCGGAATACACGGATCAATCACGAGTTCATCAAACTGTGGCCGGATGCCGAGCATATAGCGTGTTGCCGAAAAATAAGCCCAGCCACCTGTTCCTGTCATGAACGGATGTCTTGCACGGCCATATGCACTGTGTTCTTTTCCCATAATAAACTGACAGTAGGAATACGGCTCCGCTTCTCTGATCTCAATCAGATCATTTTGATTGTACGGCGAAAGCGCATCGTAATATTTCATCGCCCGGTCACCTCTTCCAAGCATACATTCCGCTGCCCATGCCCATGGGTTCGGATGGGAAAATACCGCGCCGTTCTCCTTCACACCCGGATATACTCTTGTCACAAATCCAATATCATCATCGGGAACCGTATAGGAGGGGCCGTTCAGCATGAGCCCATAAGGCGTATATAAATACTGCCCCACACTGTCCATCGCCCTTCGCCCCTTTTCACCTACTTCCGCTCCGGAAAGAACAGCCCATGCATTGCTCTCCAAATGGATTTTGCCCTCCGCATCCTGCTTCGTGCCGATTTTCTTTCCGTTCTTTGTTACACCGCGGATAAACCACTCCTCATCCCAAAGCTGCGTATCGCACACATTCTTCACATGCGCCGCCATTTTCCTGTAGCGAGATACATCTTCTGTCCGCTCCAGCTTTTCTGCCAGCTCAATAAAATAATTCAGTGCCCAGTAATGTAAAAAGGAGACGAGCGCACTTTCTCCGCCGCCAAGGTTCAGGCAGTCATTCCAGTCGGCCCGAAGCCCTTTGCAGATGCCCGTCTGCCCGACCTGCTCGGCTGAAAATTCAAGAATTTGCTTTATATGTTCATAAACAGTTCCTTCTCCGCCATCCGCATAGGTAATTACTTCGTCCGCAAAGGAAAGTTCTCCCGTTTCCTTAATATATTCCACTATAGAGCCGACAAGCCAGAGCGCGTCGTCGGAGCAGGCATCCTTGATTCCATGAATCATATCCGCCCGATTCGGCGTCGGAACAACCGTCGGCGATTGAAACGGCTTTGCTGAGGTATCCGGTTCGAACCATTCCGGCTCAAACAGATGCAGTCCGTAGCCTTGTTTCACAAGGCCCTTTAAAAGCTGTGTGATGCGCTTTTTGCACATCTTTGGATTCGAATGGGGAATCGTCATCGCATCCTGCGCCGTATCCCGGTAACCAAGTCCGGTTCTGCCGCCCACCTCGATAAACGAAGCAAATCGTGAAAACATGACGTTGATTTCAGCCTGATAGAGCGTCCATATGTTGATTAGTGTGTTCATACCTTCATTCGGTGTCCGGATCTGAAGTTTGTTCTGCTTTTCTTCCCAATAATTTCTCAGCTTACGATAAGCGGCATCCGCCGCGCCCGGCACACTGAATTGCTCTCTGATTTTTTTCCCTTTTTCCCGGTTTCCTTCCCCGAGTAAAAAAATAATTCGTACCTCTTCACCCGGTTTCAGTGTAAGCTTCTTCATGAGCGCACCGCAATGATTATTACCCTTCTCAAAGGAGCCGGCACACACGCCGTTTTCCACCGCAATCGGGTTGCTCTCCGTCCTGTAGGATCCCAAGAAGCTGTCTCTGAGACTGTCGAAACCGTCCGGCTCCTCGCTGCATGCAAAATACTGAAATCCAAACTCTTCATAGAATAAATCATGCTCTATGATGCCGTCCTCATAATCACTCCCTGCGCAATACATGCTCATCTGAAAATTCTGGTTATCAATCGCAACGTGATGGAACGAAAATTCACAATAAGAAAAGACGCGCAGACTGCGCTCCGTTTCGCTTGTGTTTTTTATTTTTACATCCCAAAGCTCGACATTTTCATCAAGCGGAACGGTTAGCATTTGGGACGCCTGAATGCCCTTATAATCGCATTCATAAACCGTATAGGAAAGTCCGTGTCGGCAGCGGTATGCGGCCTGTCCGAGCGGCTTTCCGACAGGCTGCCAGGAAATACTCCAGTAATCGCCATCCTCATCATCCCGGATATATACGTAATGCCCCGGCCGGTCCATCGGAACACCGTTTCCCCGAAAGCGAGTAATTCGGTGATATTCCGGAGACTTATAAAACAAATATCCGCCCGCCGTGTGATTCACAACGGCACAGAGATTTTGTACCCCCAGATAGTTCGTCCATGACGTCGGCAAATCCACCCTGTCAATCACATATTCCCTGTTTTCATTATCAAAATGTCCATATTGCATCCTGTTCTCCATTCCGCCAAAAACACAGCTGCCGCATTATCAGATTCCTCTTTATACCGTTATAGTATAGCAGATTCCTCTTTCCGTGATAAGTGCAATAGCTGTGAATATTTGACTCTTTTTGCCCTTTCTTTTGTTTAATCCTGAAACGGCGCCATATCAAGGCGGATATAAAAACCTCTTACCCTGTGACAAACCGGACAGGTGGGCGGCACATCGGTTCCCCTGTAAATATGTCCGCAGTTTAAGCACGTCCAAACGGTTTCGTATGGTGAAGTAAACAGCCTGTCAGTTTCCATCAGATCGGCAAATTTTCCGAATCGATCTCCGTGATACCGTTCAATTTCCGCCACCATTCGAAAGGAATAGGCAATATCAGGAAATCCTTCTTCCTCGGCGACCTGTCCATAGCCTGAATAAATCATATCATACTCCTCATATTCCGTATGCTGTGCCATCCTCAGAAGCTCCGGTACCGAAAGGGAAATGTTGACCGGATAGTCTCCGTCAACCGGCAGCATTTCACCTGAAAATTCGGCCAGATAATTGTAAAACAGCCTTGCATGCTCTCCTTCCTGAGCTGCCGTATACTGGAATAAATACTCGATTACGGGAAGCAATTCATCTCTCGATATTTCCGCAAAGATTGTATATCGGCTTTTCGCCTGACTTTCTCCCGCAAACGCCCTCATCAGATTTAAACTTGTTTCACTTGTTCTAAAATCAACTGCCATCTTGGCCTCCTGAAAACAATTTGCTTTCTACCATTAGTATAGATTTTTTTTTCCAATCTGACACTGATCTGTGATTTACCCATAATCTCTTTGCTGCCTGCCGCCCATCTGTCTTTTGCGCTACTCGGTTGAACCCGTCTGCTCGTCCTGTCCGCCGGGGGCTCCCTTTTCCGGGCTGCCGCCCCGACCTCCCAGTTGTCCATCCGGCGCCTGCATTGATCCGTCTCCATCAGGAGGCGCCATCGCCCCTGCTCCGTCAGGCAATTCCATGTCGTCCGGAGGCGTCATCATCTCTTCTCCTGTTCCTCCGGCTCCATTCCTTCCGTTTCCGCGTCCGCCAATTCCCGAGCCTGTACCATAAAGCAGCCCGTTCATCGTAATTTCCTGTGTTTCCTCTCCCATAGCCACCTGAAAGGAGCCGTCTGACGTAATTTCCGGGACACTGATTAAAACAGACTCATATTCTCTTGCCGGCGTAAAACGAAGCAGCTCCGTTCCGCCTTCATCCATTAGCACAACAGCACCTGTCTGTGCCTCGGATGCCATTACAAGAATTGACCCTTGTGTCGAGCTGTCCGAGAAATTCATCGCCATGCCGCTCGCTCCTGCCGCAATAAAAATTCCTCCCGTAATTTCTCCCGTTCCGTTGTAATCGAGTGCACCGTTCGCGCTATTTGTAGGTCCTGAAATGTACGTTTCTCCACCGGATACATAAAGGCTGCCGTTCGAGTCGATACCGTCACCTCCCGCAGTAATCGTAATTGTTCCGCCTGTAATACGAATATAGAACTCGGACGTATCGCCCTGCATCTGCACATCCGGGAAATCTCCTCCCTGCATTCCGGAACTGTCGTTGCCCCCCGCCGCATTTAAACCATCGTCCGAAACAGCTACATTGATCGTTCCTCCGTTGATATTGATCGTCCTTCCCTCAATCCCCTCATATCCATCCGCAACCGTAACCGTGCCGCCGTCAATTGTCACATTATTTTCGGCATGAATGCCATCATCTGCCGCGTTGATCGTCAATTCTCCATCCAAAAGATAAACAAAGCCCTTGCCCTCATCCTCGTTGTTATCGCTATGAATTCCGTCACTGTCCGCTGTAATCGTATAAGCCCCCGCCGCGATTCTGACACTGTCTTTTCCCTCTAATCCGTGGTTCCCCGCATTCACAATATAGCTGCCGCCGGTAAATACAAGATCATCCTTTGAGGTGATACCGTTTCCCGAGTCCGTAGTGATCTGCAGACTTCCATTTCCATTCAGCGTCAGATCAGCTTTCGAAAAAATTACCGCATCAATATTGTCGCCCTCTTCCTCCGTCTGTGCAAATGTGCTCGACGAGGCAAGTATATTCGTTGTTCCGTCGGCAAGTGTAAGAAACACCTTATCCGCTTGTTTGATATATACCGGAGCAGAATCAGCGCTGCTGATTTCTGTGTTATCAAATACCAGATGTATTTTTGCACTCTCTGCCGCGTCCACAATCAGCTGTCCATCCGATAAATTGCCGCTCACAATATAAGTACCCTCATCCATAATCGTCACAGTCATATTTTCTACCGCCACTCCGTCTCCTGCTTCAATTCCGCTGTCGGACAATACAATCCTGATACTCTCGGCTTCCTCATAGTCCGTTTCATAATCTCTCTCCGTAAACAGCTCATCCCCCTCAGCTGTAATTTCTGATCCGGATGCCTTCGCATCCTCCTGATTTTCTTTCTCTGCTTCAGAAAGGGTACCCTGTGCCACCGCAGTCTCATTTGATGTACAGCCGTACAGCAGGCTGCTTACAAGTATTGTACTCATTAAAATTCGAATCCATTTATTTTTCATTACTACCTCCTATAATTCCTCCGGTGTCCCGGCCTGCTTTGCCATCACGATTTCCAGATTTCCGTTCCGGCATCTTATTTCATCTATCATTTGTTTTTCTTCCTCTGCATTTTTCAGTGTGAGCGTATAAGACAGCTTAAACAGGCTGCCCATGCCCGCCGTTTTTACACCGTCCAACTCCCAGCCCGACGTATATTTTAGAAACAGATCATCAAATATATCGGTATAATCCAGATCCTCAGGAATTGTAACACGCAGTACCCGTTCCATACTTCTTCCGTTTCCCAGCCTGCTGTTTATATAAAGCGCCATTACTCCACCGACGAGAATGCTGAATAAAACCGCATAGCTCAAATATCCCATGCCTGCTGTCAGGCCCGCGGCCATCGCTATAAAAATCGCAATGATTTCTTTTGCACTGCCCGGTGCCGAACGGAACCGTATAAGGCTGAAGGCTCCCGCCACAGCAACACCCGCACCCAGATTCCCGTTTACCATCATGATGACCATACACACAACAGCCGGAAGGATTGCAAGCGTAACGACAAAGCTCTTTGTATACCGGCTCTTGTAAGTATAAAGCAGGGCCAGAAGCAACCCGATTGCAAGCGCCGTACCGATGCATAATAAAAAAGAAACAAGCGTGACCGCTTCATCTGCGCCCTCCGTAATTCCCGTAAACAAACTGCTAAGCAACATCCTTTGTCCCTCCGTTTTCTTTTGACTGTATCCATCGTTCCGGCTTCAAATAGGTCGTCAGCATAAATTTCTGATAAGCATATCCGTATTTGGAAAAGGATATCTTATAAATTTGGTTTCCGCTTAAAAAACTGAGCAGCCATGCAGGTATCCCATATGCAGTTTTTACTTCCAAAAGCACCAGGTCCTCTTTTAGAAGCGGCGTACCATAAACACCCTTTTTCAAATCCATATCATAGGTACGCATCAAAATATTTTTATCAAAAGTCATCCTGAAATCTGCGTTCTTAGTTCCCATAAAAGCCTCTCTTTCATAGGATAAAAATACTGCCGGCTCCAGCTTGCCGTAAAATTTCATAAAATAATCAATTTCTTTGGATATCTGAGTGGAATAAGGCAGATGCACTGCGTTATTTAAGTAACTGCCCGCCGTTTTCTCCTTCATATCCATCCGACGTTTGTAAACAATGCCCTTGTATTTCTTTTTCAGCTCTACAAAAACGAGGCTGTCCGCTTTTGCCGTTCCATAACTTCTGACACGCAGTTTTTCCTTATAGCACGGCCCCTCAAGGGACTTCCTGATCAGCTGTTTATCCGGTGTATCATAATAAACATTACAAATCGTGCTCCTTTTGAATTGATCAGGCTGCATATAGGGAAGCATCAGTCCATACAGTTCATGCTGCTGCTGTTGCGTCATCAGATATTTGATCTCGTATCGTTGAAATATAGTTTGAAATTCCATCCTATTCACTCCTTCCTGTTCTCTTACGTTTGGCGGAAACTTCCTCCGGCATCTCACCGACTTTACAAAAAGTATACAAAACAATTCTGAAAACACTCTTAAACAGAAAAATTTTTTTCAAATCAAATCTTGGGATTTTATACTTTACGAATTTTATAGCCTGTGATATGTTTAATAATAGTGAATTTACTGAGGAGAATAGGGATGATAGAAAGTTTTTTAGTTGTTGGACAACAAGTTTTAATTTTATTTATTTTGATTGCAATCGGTTTTATGGGCGGGAAGCTGAAATTTATTACGAAGGAAGGGGTTTCCTGCATTACCGATATTATGCTCTATATCGTAACACCCTGCGTCATTGTAAATGCATTTCAAAAGGATTTTAATGCGGTTCTGCTGGTTGGCTTTTTTAAATCCTTTTTGGCTGCGATCGCAGCTCATTTAATCAGCATCGTTTTAAGCAAGCTCTTTATCAGGAGTAAAGAGGATGCGAGAAAACGGGTGCTGCAATTCGGTGTCGTATTTTCCAATTGCGGATTTATGTCACTGCCTCTGCTGGATGCGCTGTTAGGACAGGAGGGCGTCTTTTACGGAGCCTCTTATATTGCAATTTTCAACCTGCTTGTCTGGTCCTATGGCCTGCTTCTTATGGACAAATCACATTCAAAATTATCCATAAAAAAAATAATCCTCAATCCGGGAACACTTCCCGTTATTATAGGATTAATTTTCTTCTTCTGTTCTTATCAGCTGCCATCTCTGATCGGCACGCCGGTTTCTTATTTTGCTGCATTAAATACGCCGGTACCAATGCTCGTTATCGGCTATTATATTTCCAATCTTAAACTTTCCGGACTGTTCAAAGGAGCGGATGAATTTATCATGCTGTTCCTGCGGCTGATTGCATCCCCGCTCTTGCTGCTTGCGCTGCTCTATCCGCTTGGTTTTCGCGGCACTCTGCTGCTTGCCTGCATCGTTTCGGCAAGTGCACCCGTAGCCGCCACCTCTACAATGTTCTCCATCAAATTTCATTCCGATGCCGAATTATCCGCCGGTACCATAGCAGTCTCTACACTATGCTCCATCATCACGATGACGCTGATCGTCGGAATCACACAACATCTCGCTTACCTCTGATTCCTCTTCCTTGTTGGCTTTTTCTGCATCGTTCTGTGCATCCTTGCCATCCTTACTCTCCATTCTTCGGTAGGTGTCTTCTCTTAAGAGACCGTAAGCTGTTGAGACGAGCGGAATAAATACAAGCATGCCGATGACGCCAAACAAGCTTCCCCCAAGTGTCACCGCCACAAGTACCCAGATCGCAGGCAGTCCGACCGAACTCCCAACCACTCTCGGATAGATCAAATTGCCTTCCAACTGCTGCAGCACCAGAAACAGGACAAGAAAGATCAATGCCTTGACCGGATCATCCACCAGAATCAAAAATGCCCCGACAAAACATCCGATAAATGCCCCGACAATAGGAATCAACGCTGTCACGCCGATCAAAACCCCGATTAACACCGCATATGGCAATCTAAGCAACAGCATTGTGATAACAAACAGGGAGCCCAGAATAACGGCCTCCAAACATTGTCCTGTAATAAAACTGCTGAAATTACCGGACAGTCTGCCTCCTATATCAAGCACAGCCGCATTTGCCTTCTCAGGTAAATAAGCGGCAAGCAGCCGTTTCGCCTGACTGCCAAGCTTTTCTTTCTGACCGAGAATGTAAAGGGCAAATACAAAAGAGATAAAAAAATTTACGATCCCGCTGAAAAATCCACCTGCAACACTGAGTGTGGAGACGACAAAGTTACCCGCGCCGTTTTTCAAAAATTCCCATATACGATCTATTACATCAGACCAGCTCATATCCAAATCGCTTAATTTTTCGATCTCATTTATCAATTCCGGGTTTGCGGCAAATAACTGCTCAAGTTGTTTTACCAACCGTTCAATAAAAGCCGGAATCTCATCGGCAATTTCAGACACGGTTCCCGCAATCTGGGGCACGACAACTCGTATGACGATGGCAATTACGAGCACAACCGCAAGCAGCGTGAGCACGATACTGACCGGCCGGCGCAAGCGCCTCGCCCACTTCCCGTCCCTTTCCCTGAATACGGCCTTTTCGATCTTCTTTAGTGGAATATTCAGAACAAAGGCAAGCGAAGCTCCTGCCAAAAAAGGAGCGACCATACGGAGCAGCTCCTGCAAAAGTATCACAAATTCCTCAATCCGCAGAATTGCCAGCATGACGGCCCCGGCAAATAAAATCAGCCCCCGCAGCCTTCTCACGCTATATTTGTCAAAATTCATTCATGATCTCCTTAAAAATCCTTATGCCGATACCTTGACACTGACACCGATACCAACTGCATCCGGTCCGACATGACAGCCGATGCTTAAAGAAAGCGGGTTGTAATACACATCGATTCCTTCAAAGGCCGTCCTGATCGTCTGACACCATTCCCATGCATCCCGATCATTCAAAAACGTACCGGCCGTTCCGATAATCAGCTGTGATTTTTCCGCATCGGAAAAACGGTTCTTAATATCACTGCGAATCGCCTCGATGATGCGCCCCTCACACTTTTTCATGCCTCGGATCTTGGCAAAAGCATCCAGCTTTCCGCCCTGAATCGTCAAAAGAGGTTTGATATTCAGCACGGTCCCCAGCGCCGCTCCGGCAGCAGTTACCCTGCCGCTTTTCTTTAGAAATTCCAATGTATTCACTGCAATATAAATACTTGAATGATAGGCCGTTTTCTCGAGACATGTCCTGATTTCATCTGCCGGAAGGCCCTTATCGGCAAGCACCTTTGCATCAAATACCGATTGTCTTTGTGTCACTGATATCCGATGATTGTCCACAACCTGTACGCGTCCGCTATACTCCTTGGAAAGCCCCTGCGCGCTTTCGCACGAATTGCTCAGGCCGCTCGACATGGGAATATATACAATAGCGTCATACCCCTCGCTAAAAATAGACTCCCACATTTCGATTACTTCCCCGGGAGAAGGCTGGGATGTTGTGACATCTTTCCCTTCCATCAGACTCCTATAAAACTGTTCCTGTGTCAGATTGACCCCTTCAAAATAATTTTCTCCATCAATAATTACAGGCATCCGCATTTTGAAAATGTGAAATTGCTCTGCTTCTTCGGCTGTAATACCACTGTTTCCGTCTGTCATAATCGCCGTTTTCATGAATTCCTGTTTCTCCTCTCACCATTGGAAGGCAACACTTAATACCGCTCCTCAAAATCCCTTATTATTCTGCACAGCATTAATCTACGCGCTCCTTGCCCCAGAAAAACAGTGCTACCGTTCCGGGACCCGTATGGCTTCCAATCGTCGTGCCAATGTTATTGATCTCGACATTTCCGTCCAGCTTCGGGAAACGGCTTTCAACCAGATCGGCAACCGCTTTCGCATCCTCATAGCAGAGCGACTGAGAAATATAGCATTTTCCAGAATAGTTAAGACCGTCCTGTGCATCCTCTTCCATCTTATCCACGATAGCCTGAATAACCTTTCTCTTTGTACGGATTTTAAACCGTGGAATCAGCCTCCCTAAATTGTCCATATTTAAAAGCGGACAGATATTCAGCATATTGCCAAAAAATCCGGCTGTTTTGGACACACGGCCGCCTTTGATATAAAAAGTCAAATCCGTTGAAAAGAACCAGTGGTGCAGATTCAGCTTATGTGCATTAACCCACTCAAAAAGTGTATCCAGATCCATGCCCTCATCGCGCAGATCTGCCAGTTTGTCCATTAATAATCCATATCCCGAAGATGCGCCAAGCGAATCCACAATATAAATTTTTCTCTCCGGATACCTCTCTGCCAAAATATCCTTTGCAATCATTGCTGAATTGATGACACCTGAAATACCACTGGACAAACACAAATGAATCACATCCTTGCCCGCTTTCAGATATCCTTCGAAATATTCTTCAAATTCTTCCGCATTGATCTGGGATGTTTTTGTCTCTGCTCCCTGCTGCATCGCCCTATAAAAGTCATCAAAAGGAATCGATTTTCCCAAATCATCATAGTAATCCCTGCCGTCTAATGAAAAATGAAAACAGATATAGGAAATATTCCTTTTTTTGAAATGCTCCTGTGTCAGATCTGCCGTAGAACTGCAGCTTATGATATAATCACCCATCATTTTACCCCCTCTTTCCGACTTTCTATTACCGTCTGTCTTCGTATCGGTTTATTGTGAAGTATTGTAGCATTTATTTGTATCAAATTCAACCTTACTGATAAATTTTTATTGCTCCGTAATAATCTTTGCGATTGTTTCAAAATCTGCATCCAAAGGAATTTGATGGATACCCGCCACGATTCTGTTATCATAATTATACTCGCACAAATAATGGTCGAAATCTTCTGCATTTTCTACAAAGCCGCCCTTTTCAAGCAACGCGCTCACAGCAGCCGATCCGCTTCCTTTCGCGATTTCCAGTGTGACTGTGCTGCTGTTCTTTTTCTCTGCAGCAGGCATTTGTGTCTGTACCCCCGGTTTCTTTTCTTCCTCCGCAGCCTCGGCCTCCTTATTATTCACTTTTGAGCTTTCTTCTTTTCCTTCCGTCTGTTCTGAAGCCGTCTTTACGCCCTCTGCAGTCTCCGCTTCTTCTGCGGTATTGATATCCATACTGTCCGCAGCGCTCTCTCCCTCCGCAGTTTCTGAGGCAGGCAGCAGCACCCGTGCCTCCTGTACCATACCAAGCGCCTCGGCACGCGCAATAATCTGCTCATCTGTCATCTCTGTTGTTTTCTGCCTGCCGCCTGCGTATCCCATCAGCAGCGCCGTCACAATGACTCCTATTCCGAGTCCTCTCAAATAAAATTTCAACTTCATATGACTACCCCTTGAATAAATCAATCACGAGCTTCACTTCTCCGACACCCAGATTCAGCTCTTTTGCAATATCTACATTGGATTTTCCATGCTGATAAAGCTCCAAAATCCGCTGATTATGATTTCCATCAGCGCCGTTCTTTTTTTCTGCCGATTTTACCGCTGTCTTTGCGGACTTCTCTATTGCCTCTGTTCTAACAGATTCTTTCAATTTTTCCGCAGAAGCTTCTTCTCCTCTGGAAACAGGAATTACATTTAAATTCTTTTCGACCTCTTTTGCAGTTGCCTCTGCCTTACGTACTGTGTTCTTTAAATCTACCTGCTTATCGCTCAGCATATCATATAAGAACATCACTTCCTTATGGCTCTTATTAATTTCCTCCATGATCGTTCCGGAATATTCATTAACCGCCATAATTTTTTCATTAGACAGCCTTTCTAAAGAGCGCTCGGTTTTTTCCATTGCATATTCGACCGTCTCATCCGTTGCCTCATTGACGCGCAGCTTCATCCCGTCGAGCTCTTTTTCCATCATTCGCCGGATTTCTTCCTGTTCCTTCTCTTTTGCACTTTTTGCAACCGCTCTGTCCGGCAGAAAAAAGCTTATTACAAAAATAATCACTCCTGTTATAAGGAGTGCTATTTCCATAGGGGTCATAAGTGTATTCTCCTCTATTATATTTTTACATCAAAACCCTGCACGCCCTTTGCGACAACCTTCTCCTGTGTATTTGCCTGCTTTTTCTTTACAGATTTACGCAAATTTATATATTCATTCCTGCCCTTTTCCTTGGCATCATGATGCGTGTCAGTCTTATCACCGTTGTCCGCTTCATGTACGGTTCGAACCTCCTGCTCCTGCTTCGCTTCCATTTTATTCTGAATATTCATATGATCCAGCGCACCGCGGTTTTCCTCGTTATGCCGAATGGCAGAAATATCCTGTGCCCTGGAAATCATACCATTGGTTTCAATTGGACTAATCATAGAATCACGCACCTTCCTCCCTGTCTGCTGAAAAGGTTATCGGATATCACAGCGGTCTCATTTTGATTTCGCCATCGTCCTTGACAAACCGGCAATGCTCCTGCGTATCAGTGATATATAGGGAAGCATCACTAATCGTAATTTTCGTACCTGCATAGGCAAAGCCTGACACCTTTACGATTGCACTCGAAGATGTCGTATCTATGGAGGTGTTTAGGGATTTGTATTCCGCCACATCCTTTTCAAGTTGCGGTCTTAACAGCTTATACTCAGAAGAAAGCTTCTTAAAATAAGCTACCTGCTCCGGCGTCAGCTTCTCACCCTTCTGAATACGCTTTGTCAATGTCAATAGCACCGGTTCAATCTGTGAAATCGATTTTCTCGCTGCCGTAATACTCTGCTGTAACGTGTTGAGCCGCATTTTTATACCCGGAACAATACCAACCTCAATTTCCGTATCAGCGCCCATCGCAGAACCGATCACTCTTGCACTGACCGTGCCAAGTGAGCGGATAACACCTCCCGTAATAAAGCCCTTTCGGCCCGTCACTTCAACATCACTGTTGGCAGACACATAGCTGTGCATAATCGCTTCCGCCCGCACATAGCCTCCCGCATATACCGTAGCATTCTCTATAAATTTAGCTACAACATTTCCACCGGCTGACAATTGTCCCTTTCCCATGCCGTTTACACCGCGCGTGATAATAATATCACGGCGAGCGTCCAAAAGTGCGCCTTCCACAACGCCTCTGACCTCAATATTTCCTTCTGCAGCAACACGGAAACCGGCCTTTACATTGCCCTGCACCACAACATTCCCGTTATAATCAATATTACCCGTGGAAGTATCCACATCGGTAACCTCATATACATCCGTAACAAAAACCTTATCATCTACGAGCGAAACGTGGCCGTTCACATTGGAACTAATTGACAAGCCATCCTCCGAAAGCGTAATATTACGCCCATATTTCAGCATAAGCCGACGCACGTCCTTTGGTGTGACGCGTTCACCCGTAACAGTCTGCCCTGCTTCTCCGCGGTCCTCTTTTGTAAGTGTTGCAAGCACCTGTCCCTTCGAACATTTACTGATAATGTTTAAATGGAAGAAGTCCACCGTTCCATCACTGTTCATCGTCGGCTTCGTGTCGGGATTCGTATCAAACAGATATTCGATTTTGGCATCGGAGCCTTGTCTTGTCTCTGTCCCTTTAGCGATGACATAATCTGTACAATAATGCCGATCAGACAAATAGCTGTCGACCACTTCCATATCAATTCCCGCTTTGATGCCTTTATATTGCAAGTCCGAAAGAATATCGGTTCTGGACATCGCACGGCTTTCCTCAGAGGCCGGATAAAATCTTGCAACCGCCCGCATCTTATCTGCTGAAAGCTTCAGGGAAAACATCTCTCCTTCTGCCACGCCCGGTGTATCACTGATTCTGACCTCTGCCGGTCGGGTCAAATCCATCATCTTCTGATGCAGCGCAAGCGTATCAACCGTATATTTCTTTGAGGTAAGATACTCTATCAGCTCCTCCAGCGAAATAGATTCACCTCCGCCTACCGGTGGAAACAATCTGATATATGTCCCGTCTTCCTTCATACATAATTGAAAATATCCGTTGCGTTTACCCATATTCTCCTCCCCCCTCAAAAAGAAATTTTAATGTTCCAACAAAATTCCCATATACTTTCCCAATTTCACCTTCATTTTTTGCAAACCTTTTGTATGGAGCTGTGAAATCCTGGACTCCGATACCTCCAGTATGCTGCTGATTTCTTTTAGTGTCAAATCTTCATAATAATAAAGAAGAATAACCTTTCTTTCCTTTTCGGTAAGCTGTTTGATCGCCTCCGCCAACACCTTTTTCAGTTCCTCTTTTTCGATGACCTCTTCCGGTCTCTCAATTTTCGAGGAAATATCCCGATTATCTGATATATCGCTTCCCTGATCCATAAACTCCTCGAGCGAAACCAGGTTTGTCACCTTCATCTGTGACTGCCATTCATCGTACTCTCCGTCCGTAAGACCGAGCGCCTTTGCGATATCCTCATCCGTTGCGCTCTTTCCCGTAGCCAGCTCAATCTCTTTAATGACCGCCGTGATTTTCTTCTGACGCTGACGCACCGTTCGGGGAATCCAATCCATCTTCCTAATCTGATCTAAAATTGCACCTCGGATCCGCAGGCTTGCATAGGTCTCAAATTTGACCGCCTTCCCTGCATCAAATTTATCAATTGCATCGATCAGTCCGAAAATTCCATAACTGACAAGATCCTCATACTCTACGTTATAACCGAGATACATGGATAGCCGTCCTGCAACGACCTTTACGAGCGGTGCATACTCTAATATAATATTTTCCCGCAACTTGAAAGACGGACATTTCGCATACTCCGCCCACATTTTTAATCTTGCAGCTTCTTCCATGTTCCCCTCCAGTTACGATGCTCCCCTTAGTTTTCCTCGGACTCCTCTTCCTCTTCCTCTTCAGTCGGCTCTTCTTCCTGCTTTTCGATCACTTCCCCCTCGTTATCGACAGCATTTTCACCAGGCATATGAAAAGAATCCAAAATCTTTTTTACGACAAGACCAATAATCAGAAAAATGAGAAGAACCCAAATCAGCGTCGTAAGCATCTCCTTTAAGTCATAATGATTCAAATAAGTCATAATACAGGCAATTGCTCCGGCAATCAGCATGATCAGCGCCGGTATTCTTTTCGTATTCATCCTATCCGTCACACCCCATCCCTGAACATTAGATTACCTTAACACTTTTTCCGACAGTCTTAATTATAAAATCACCGCTTTCCGGATAAAACTCCACTGTGCGTCCATAATTGGCGCCGACGTCCTTCGAGAGAATCGGAATCTTCATCTCTTTTAAGATGCGAATCACAGCCTCCACATTCCTTTCTCCGATCGCCACAAGCTCCGATTTATTCTGGAACGCAAACATCTGCGCACCGCCTGCTATTTTAGCCACCAGCCGTGGACGCGCTCCGCCCGCGGCCACAATGATCCGCACAAGCTCTGTTATTCCGGTGTCCGCAAATTTGGGAATGTGGGAATTGTTCTGCATTTTTGTACTGTCCGGCAGCATAATATGCGCCAGCCCTCCAACCTTAGTGATTGGATCCCGCAGTGCAATTCCGACACAGGAGCCGAGGCCCAGCGTCGTCACGGCATCCGGACTCTTGCAAAGCTTTAAGTCTGCCATACCCACTTTTATCATTTCACTCATATTGTCCGCCTGTAGATTACACCCCTAAGGATGATAATATTTTATCGTAAGATTCCAAATCCGGTACAAGAATAAAGTAGCCGTCTATTTTCACATCATCGGAAAATGCCGTCTGAATCAGCAGAATCTTGTCGCCCACCGTACCGAATTCGATTGCCGGCACGCTGAGAATCGCGCCTGCCATATCAATACTGATATCCGGTATGGAAGAAATAATTTTCAGGTTCGTCAGCATAGACAGGGACGACAGATAAGACCCTGTAATAATATTGCCGATTTCTTTGAGGGCGGAAATCTCCATCTCCGAAAAAGTACCGGTCTGTGTCTCGCCTGTTCCCATCAGCTTCGAAACAAGTATCCGTGCCGATCTTTCCTCCAGCAGAAACATAATGCTCCCTGAAATATCGCCCTCCACAACCTGATAAATGCCAATCATAATCTGTTCTTCGCCGCCGATGGCCTCACCAACTTCTGAAAATTCCAGCAGCGCAACCTTCGGCACCTTCATATCTACCTTCGTCTCAAGCATCTGTGCCAGCGCCGTAGTCGCGTTTCCCGCTCCGATATTGCCGATTTCCTTCAGCACATCAAAATAGACGCCATCCATATTGTCTAAGTTTACTTTTGCCATATTATTTTCCCCTGTGTTATAGGAACTTCTTTACTTACACCGTCTCCTTATCAGAAATCACCATGTTCAAATCGAGAAGCGAAATCAGGCTGCCGCCGGACTTACCGATGCCGTTAATGTAGGAAGGTGTCTCTACCTTTGCCACTCTTGAAAGGGACTCAATACTGCTCTCTCCCAGAGTGACAACCTCTTTCACCTCATCCACAATAATTCCGATCGGTGCATTGGATTCGAGTTTGATCATGATGACCCGCGTCTTGCCCGTAATGACATCCGGATCTAAATTCATCTTGAGGCGCAGGCTCATGACCGGCACAACCTCACCTCTTAAATTGATTACGCCCTTAAAATAAGACTGTACCTTCGGTACTCTCGTAATTTTCTGCATGCGGACGATTGTTTCCACATATTTGATATCAATTCCGTACTGCTCATCGCCGATTTTAATGACAATATACTGCATCGTATTATAATCCGTTATCGTCTTGATTGCTTCCATTTCTCTCTCCCCTCTCCTATATCAATACATTTACATCGAGTATCAGCGCGACTTCTCCGTCACCGAGAATCGTAGCTCCACTGATCATACGGCTTGTAGGGTTGATATACCTGCCAAGAGATTTTATAACGATTTCCTGCTGTCCGATCAACTCGTCGACAACAAAGCCGGCAAGTGCATCACCTTTCTTCACGATGACAACAACCATACTTTCCGAAGGATCCTTTGTAGACTCGACATCCAGTATTGTATGAAGACGGATGAGCGGAATGACGCTTCCTCTTAAGTTAATCACTTCGTTAGTTTCCACATATTTGACTTCATCCTCGGCGATATCCTCAATCGTCTGAATGGAGCCGAGGGCAATTGCATATTTTTCACCGCCGACAACAACCATCAGGGCCTGAATGATTGCCAGCGTAAGCGGAAGGCGAATTGTCCAGGTAGAGCCGCTTCCAAGCTTTGTCTTTACACTGACATCGCCGCCCAATGCGCCGATTTTCGATTTCACTACATCCAGACCGACTCCGCGGCCCGATACGTCAGATACCACCTTCGCCGTTGAGAAACTCGGAAGAAACAATAAGTCAACAATCTCCTTATCACTCATTTCGACCGCCTGATCCGGTGTGATCGTGCCCCTCTCAATCGCCTTGTTTCTTACAGCCTCCACATCAATTCCGTTACCGTCATCCCTGACTTCAATGACAACGTTATTGCCGTCCTGGTAGGCATCAAGGAAAATCGAGCCTGTTTCCTCTTTTCCTCTCGCCATTCTCACATCATTTGGCTCCAAACCGTGATCAGCCGCATTTCGCAGCAGATGCATGAGCGGATCGCCGATTTCATCCACGACCGTCCTGTCAAGCTCAGTCTCCTCGCCCGACATGTGCAGCTCCATCTTCTTGCCCAGACTCTTGGACAGATCCCTGATCATACGCGGGAACTTATTGACAACACTCTCAATCGGAACCATTCGAACCTTCATGACCGATTCATGCAAATTCGTCGTCACGCTTTCAAGATATTCTACCTGTTCATTGAAATTTCCGTTGGTATCATCACAGGCGCTGTAGGCTACAAGACTGTTTTTTGCAATGATCAGCTCGCTGACAAGATTCATCAGCACATCCAGCTTCTCGATATCCACTCTGACCGTCCTATTGACGACCGGTTTTGCAGGCTGTGTCTTCTTACTCCCCGTATTCTGAGACGAAGACTGCACCGGTGACGGCTGTATGTTATTATTTGCTTCAGCCTTCGATGTCTGCCCTGCTTTCTGTTCTTCTTTATCTTCTTCCGTTAAAATCAACTTCGGATTATTTAACTCAATCGCCTCTCCGACAGCCCGTTCGATTTCCGAAACACGCATGATGACAGCTGTCACCGCTTCAAGCGTCTCCTTCGTGGCAAAATAAATGCTGAACTCCCTGTCAAATCGCTCATCCTCGATATCCTGAATTGATGGAGAAGATACGACGATATCGCCATGCTCCCCCAACGATTTGAACACGAGAAATGCCCGGGCAGCCTTTAAGATACAACTTTCCTTCACATAAACAGTAATACCGTACATATGCAGGCCTTTTGTCAGCTCGTCCCGGATAATGCGTATTTCAGATTCCTGCAAAGCAATGTCCAGCCACTTTTTATCCTCATGCTCCAAGGGCGCTGCTTCCTCGGACTTCACAGATGATTCTTTCTTTACCGGAACTGCTTCGTTTACCGGTTCCTTTTTGCCGCTCAGGCCTTCATCCAATATTTTCTGCAGTGCCTTGATGATCGGCTCGTTGTCATTTGTGCCCTCATCTCTTGTTTCCTGAATCTGGCTTTTGTACGATTCCAGTGCATCCAAAGCCCGAAAAAGAATATCTACCAGATGGCTGTCCACCTTGATTTTCCCGTTGCGCACTTCTGAAAATACGTTTTCCATATCATGCGTCAACGCCTGCATACGCTTATAACCCATCGTACCGGCCATACCTTTTAAGGAGTGCGCCGCGCGGAATATCTCGTTGATTGTATCTTCATTTTCCGGTTCATGCTCCAAAATCATGAGCTGATCGCTCAAACTCTGCAGGTGTTCACTCGTTTCATCAAGAAAAATCTCTAAATATTGACTAATATCCATGTTATTATACCCCCACGTTCTTCATAATCTGTTCCGCTATTTTTGCGAGAGGAACGATCTCATTCGCAAGACCGGCTGCCACAACACTCTTTGGCATTCCGAATACTGTACATGTTTCCTCATCCTGTGCAATGACATGAATCCTCTTCTTCTTTTTCAGTGCCGCGATTCCGGCAGTACCATCACTGCCCATACCGGTCAGCACCACACAGACAACTTCATCATAGGCCGTATCTAAAAGCGATTCGAACATATAATTCGCACACGGCTTAACGCCTTCTCTGGCCGGCTCGTCCGTACATTTCACGTAATAGCCGTCATCCCGTTTTTCCACCTGCATATGAACTCCGCCGGGGGCCACATACACATGACCATTCAGCAGCGGTTCGCCTTGCCTCGCTTCCGAGACGATTACTCCACTTAAGTCATTCAGTCTATCCGCAAGTGATTGGGTAAACCCCTTCGGCATATGCTGTACCAAAAGCACCGGTGCCCTGATCCCCTTCGGAAGCTTCGGTATGACCTCCTGCAGTGCCTTCGGACCGCCGGTAGAAGTGGCAATCGCTACAATCTTGCGCCCCTTTGCGGCCGGATACGGCTGCCTCGTCACGGATGCCGGCGGACTTTTGGAAATTCCCTGCAGTGTATGAAAGTTCACATCATATCGCATGGTAAAGGTAGGTGCCTGATTTTCACCGGTCTTTTTTTCCGACACCCTTTTCAGCCTTGCAGCACCCCTCGCATTCGATACAACATCCAGCAGACCCAAGAAGATCTTTTGAAATTCTTCTTCTCTCGCACGCACGATATTTTCCGGCTTCTTAATAAAATCAACCGCCCCCAGATCAAGCGCTGTCAGCGTCTCCCTTGCGCCCTCTTTCGTCGTCGTGCTTGCCATCAGGACATTGGCACGGACATTGTTGTCCTTCATCTTCTTAAGAAGCTCCAGACCGGTCATCCTTGGCATATAGACATCCAGTATGACCGCATCATACTGCCCGGCAGTCAGAAGTTCATAACCCTCCACACCGTCCCGTGCAATATCGGCAACCTCGAATCTGTCATCCGAATTAATTATATCACAAAACACCCTTCTCATGAGTGCAGAATCATCAACTATTAATATTTTTTTCTTCACATGCTAACCCTTTTCTCTGTGACGTATTTTTCTTTCTTCTTCAAAAATATAACGAATGATGCTTTCTCTGTCGTCATTCATCATGTTAAGAAACTGGATTCGGTGTTCAAACTCATTATTCCTGTTTTCGATCCTCTCCGACAACAGAACCTTGCCAAACAGCTTGTATTCCGTCAGCTGCCCGTTTACATACAGTGTGAATACGAACAAAATAGTCATATTTTTTTCGTAGCGCACTTTAGAGATAAACCGAGCCCCGCCGCCGCTGATATCCACCATGATTCCGTCATCAAACGTAAGATCCGTATCTACAAACGTCACCTGCTCATTAAAACTTTTCACATCCTGCTCCGTCACTTCTCTGCTCTTCATATCCAAAACACAATTTAAGCGGTAATATTCTCGTCTTTGATATCGCCTGATATCTGTCGTAAGCTCCATCAACAGCACAAAAAGTTTGTCGCTTTTATATCTGTCGATCACCCTCCCAAGACATTGGTAAAGGCCGGTCGGCGTATAAAAACAGATATTGTACTCCCCGTCCACCGGAAGCAAAATTACTTTTCCCTGCTCAATCGGCATCGCAATCTTGATCTGATCCTCCGAAACGATATCATAAAGCTGGCTCCGGTAAGTTCTCCTCTCCGCAGAATTTTCCCTGTTACCCGGCCTTTCAACTGTTTCCAGTTCCAGCTTCGCACCGATGCTCACGTATTTTGACAGCATGCCCTCACACCACCTTTAAAATTAGTTTGGATTCTTACGTTTATAAAAATTTCTTGCCGCGTACGATATTGGCAAAGAACCCTTCCATCCCGTGCTTTCTGAAAACAGGATCCGCATCGCTGTTCATCAGCGTCGTCGCAAGATCCTGAAACGCCGCCGCCGACTTTGCATTCGGATTCTGCAGCGAGATCGGCGTCTGCTGCATAACCGCCTTTACGAGCTGGGAATCCTCCGGAATGACGCCTATAAAGGAAATCGGGATTTTCAAATAACGGCTGACAACCGCATTCAATTTATTATAAAGCTGCCGACCCTCTTCGATACTTCCGACCTTGTTTGTCACCACTTTGATCTGAGTCATCTCCCCGTTATAGCGCCCATGGCTGTTCAGTGCCTTCAAAAGTGAATAGGAATCTGTAATTGATGTAGGTTCCGGGGTCGTTACGAGAAGCACCTCGCTGCTTGCCACAAGAAATTCCAGCACCGAATCGGCGATTCCGGCACCCGTGTCGATGATGATAATATCAGCAAGTGAATCCAACTGTGCAAGATTCAGAATCAGATAGTTAATATAATCCCGCCCTAGGTTGGAAAGTCCGGCAATACCGGAACCACCGGATATAAAACCGATATCCATCGGTCCCATCGTAATGATTTCCTTAATATTTTTGCCTTGATAAATCAAATCTCCCAGATTGTATTTCGGCACAGCGCCAAACATCACTTCAATATTGGCAAGACCGAAGTCCGCGTCAAAGATGATGACACGCTGTCCCATCTTTCGAAACTGGACGGCAAGATTAATCGATACATTGGACTTGCCGACACCGCCCTTCCCGCTCGTCACCGTGATCACTCTGGCTGTCTGGCGTGGTGTCTGGGCGCTCTTCTTTATGATGTTTCTCAACGATTCTGCCTGATCCATTGTCATTTGCCTCCCAACAACTGTTTTACAATGCTCTGCGGACTAAACTGTTCAATATCGTCCGGTACATTCTGTCCGCACGTGATATAGGACAAATCTGCACCCGTATGTAATCTTAAATTAAACAGATTTCCAAGTGTTTTTGTTTCGTCAATCTTTGTAAAAATCAGCTTATAATCCATCAACGTCAAATACGAGTCCGTGATGCCGACTAAATCCTTATATTTTGTAGTCGCACTGACAACAAGATACACTTCCTTTTCTATGCTCTCATCAATGGACCGAATCAACTGATTCATCCCATTTTTCTGCATTTCGTTATTATGAGAATGCCCTGCCGTATCTATCAGAATATAGTCATAGGATTGAAAAGCCTTGACCGCCATTGTCAGCTCCTCCGCAGAATAAATGACACGAAACGGCGCATCCAAAATACCGGCATACGTACGGAGCTGCTCTGCCGCCGCAATACGGTAAGTATCCGCCGTCAAAAGCGCAACCTTCTTTTTTTCGTTAACACTTAAGCGGGAAGCAATCTTGGCGATTGTCGTCGTCTTGCCGACGCCGGTCGGCCCGATAAAAAACACAATTTTAGCCCCATTTCTTGCAGGCAGTATCGTTTTTGGCTGACCGAATTTTAAAATCATCTTCTGATAAATATTGGCAAGCACATAATCAATCGTGGCATTGGGTTTATTGATTTTCTCAATCTCCTCCATCAGCTCATTTACATACTTTTCATCAATCTCGTTTTCAATCAACGTGTTATAAATTAATTTAAGGAATGCAACGTTTTTATCTTCCGCCTCATTGAATTCCTCTCCATTACCCATACTTTCCTTCACGAGCTGCTGTTCAATAAGGGAATGCAGACTTTCCAGCTTTTCCTCCAGCATCCGATCACCCCGTCCCTCCGAAAAAGCCGGTGTCACATCATGCTCCCGAGGCTCCGTAACAACCAGAGGCCGTGACGGAACCGGTTTGGGGGCGGCCTTATCAGGCTCCTCTTCAAGCGCTGCCGTCACTTCAATAAAGGGTCTTTTTAAAAAAAAGAATACCCCTCTCTTCTTCGTGTTTTTTACATTCATAATCACAACGTTTGATCCCAGTTCTTTTTTCGCTGCCGCAACAGCTTCATCTTCTGTTTTTCCCTGAAACTTTTTAATAATCACTATGCAGCCACCATCCCTACTGATTGTAATTCCACGTTGCTGTCAATCTCATTATATGACACGACAATTAAATCTTTGAAATAATCCTCGGTCAGCTTCTTAAAATACATCCTGACAATTGGAGATGTGATGATGATCGGATTTTTCCCAATGTTTTCTAGCTTTGCTATTTCCGCCTCTACAGATTTGACAATCGCCTTCGTCCGCTCCGGATCAAGTGTCAAATAAGCACCCTGTTCCGTCTGTTTAACGTTGCCCATAATTTCCTGCTCAATCTTCGGATCCAGAGTAACGACACTCGTTGACTCATTGGCCGGAAAATATTTGGCGGAAATTGCTCTTTTCAAACTCTGCCGGACATACTCCGTCAAAACGTCCGTATCTCTCGTAGCAACCGCATGATCGGCAAGGGTTTCAAAAATTGTAAGCAGATCACGGATCGAAATTCCTTCACGCAGCAGATTCTGCAGCACCTTCTGGATCTCTCCGAGACCGAGAAGCTTCGGTGTCAGCTCGTCCACAAGAGAGGGATTGGACTCCTTGATGTTGTTGACAAGGTTCTGCACGTCCTGTCTTGACAAAAGCTCTGCAACATGCTGGCGAATAATTTCCGTCAAGTGCGTTGCGATGATAGAAGGCGGATCCACTACTGTATAGCCAAGGCTCTCCGCACGCTCACGCTGCGACTCCGTAATCCACGTCGCAGGCAGATGAAATGACGGTTCAAACGTCGGAATTCCGGAAATCTCTTCCTCGACAAAGCCGGGATTCATTGCCATATAATGGTCAAATAAAATTTCACCCTCGCTGACTTGAATTCCCTTGATCTTAATGATGTACTGATTTGGATTCAACTGGATATTATCGCGCAAACGAATGATTGGCACAACCATACCAAGCTCTAAGGCGACCTGACGCCGGATCATAACGACGCGGTCCAGTAAATCCCCGCCTTGATTGACATCAGCAAGCGGAATGATTCCATAACCGAATTCCAACTCAATCGGATCAACCTGTAAAAGTGATACGACATTTTCCGGCTTTCTGATTTCCTCTGCCGACTCTTCGTCCGCATCAACCAACTGCTCTACTTTTTCAACCTCGAGTGAATTCGCAATAAAACGGCCGGTAATAATAAAGGACATCCCTAGCACAAGAAATAAAATGGTGTTAAGAGGCGTCGTAATTCCCAAAAAACAAATTGTCAGACCCACAAAATAAAGCACCTTTGGAATCCCAAAAAGCTGACTGATAAGCACATTTCCAAAATCCGCTTCCTTGGAGCCCTTTGTAACGAGAATACCGGTGGAAAGAGAAATCAGCAGGGCGGGAATCTGGCTGACGAGTCCGTCTCCAATCGTCAGGATCGCATATTTTTGGAGCGCATCCATGATCTCAAGTCCTTCTCTTGTCACGCCCATCACAATCCCGCCGATGATATTGACGGCCGTAATAATCAGACCGGCCACCGCATCTCCCTTTACATATTTCACGGCACCATCCATAGAACCGAAGAAGCTGGCCTCCTGCTGAATCTTATCGCGCAGTACCTTCGCATCCGCATCCGTAATCGCACCTGTATTTAAATCGGCATCAATCGCCATCTGCTTGCCGGGCATGGCGTCGAGCGTAAATCTCGCCGTCACCTCCGCAACACGTTCGGAGCCCTTATTGATTACCATAAATTGAATAATAATTAAGATAATAAATATAATTGTACCAATAACCAGATCGCCGCCGCCCACAAAATTACCGAAAGTCTCCACGACATTACCCGGATCACCCGTCGATAAAATGAGCCTCGTAGAGGAAACGTTCAGAGAAATTCTGAAAATAGTCGTAAACAACAGAATTGTAGGGAAAAACGACATTTCAAGAATCTCTTTTACGAACATTGAATTAAACAGGATCGTAAATGCTACTGCAATATTGATTGCAAGGCAAATATCCAACAAAAAAGACGGAATCGGTACAATCAGGAAGACGAATGCACTTAACAGATACAGCGCAACGCCTAAATCAGCTTTTCCAAATTTCAATCTGCCTTCCTCCTATCGTTATTATGCACGCTGCTTTGCATTGTAAATAACTGCCAGTATTTCCGCAACTGCCTGATAAAGCTCAGGCGGGATCTGTGCACCAAGCTCCACATTATAGTAAAGCATTCTGGCAAGCGGCTTGTTTTCTACAATTTCAATATGATGTTCCTTCGCCTCTTCTTTGATTTTGGCAGCAAGGAAATCCTGGCCCTTTGCAAGCACATATGGGGCCTCGGCAACGGCGGGATCGTACTTGACCGCAACCGCAAAATGTGTCGGGTTCGTAATGACAACATCCGCCTGTGGGATCGACTGCATCATGCGCCTCCTGGAAGCTTCCTGCATCCGCTGTTTCTGTTTGCCCTTGACCTTAGGATCACCCTCGGCGTTCTTCCACTCATCCTTGACCTCCTGCTTTGTCATCTTCATATCTTCCCTGAATTTCCATTTCTGGTAAAGATAATCGGCCAAGCCGAGGATCAGATAATATGCGCTGATCTTAATGCCAAGACTAATCGCCACATTTCCAAAAAGCCGCACCGCTGCTAACAGCGTCATGTCATACAAAATATATAGTGATGTCATCTCATCCCGCAGCGTCGTGTATGCGAGATAGCCGAGCATAACAAGTTTAATCGCTGATTTGAACAGCTCGAACAGTCTGTCCTTTGAAAAAATTCGTTTAAAACCCTTAATCGGATTTAGTTTATTTCCCTTCGGTGCGAGCGGTTTCGATGTCGGCTGCCATTTCACCTGTACCAGATCAACTACAAACGCTGTGACAACACCGACTGCAAACACCGGCAGCATAATAAAGAGCATTCGAACGATTATCTGATTAATCATGCTTGCAAACAGCTTCGGTGTAATTTCTCCGTTCACCAGTACAACCATTTCGGGAATTCTGCTGTAGACATAAGAAAAGGTCTCAAGAAACTGTGTTCCCATCTGTCCTGCCCAGTTCTTCAAGATCAAAAACAGGGCGAGCAGTCCAACCGCATTTCCAAGCTCTCTGCTCTTTGCCACCTGACCTTCTTTTCTGGCGTCATTCAGTTTTTTATCGGAGGCCGGTTCTGTTTTTTCTCCGCCGGGACCATCCTTTGCAAACCGCTGCAGGTCATAAGAATACCTGATAAAACCTCGTTGTATTTGCATCGTTTCTCCTGAACTGTAACTCTGCATCACATTGTCATACTTTCAACCATTACCGTGATCATAATTTTCATTTCCTTAAAAATGTACTCTGAGGCACCCGGCAAAACACTGATCGTCAAAAACAGGACGGAAAGCCCAATTAAAATCTTGATCTGAATACCGACGGAAAACATGTTAATCTGCGGAGACGTTTTTGCAAGAATACCAAGCACTGCATTTAAAATCATCATTGCCGCCACAATCGGCAGGCAGATACGAAATGCGATCATGACATAATCGGTCAAAAACTGAACCAGCGCCGTCACAATTTTATCGGACTGAAACGCTGCGCCTCCGATCGGTATCAGTGTATAGGTCTCCACGATCGCACGCAGCAGATAATGATGCATGTCAGTCACCATCAGAAGGAGCATCACCGCATATTGGTAAAGGGCGCCGGTAAAGCCCGTAGCCTCTTTCGTCAGCGGATCCATAAGCTGCACCATCGACAGGCCGATTTCCATATCGGCAACCTTTCCCGCAAATAAAACAATGGAATTACATATATTAGCTCCCAAGCCAATCAGAAGCCCTGTAATTCCCTCCTTAAGGACAAGCGCGGCATATCCGAGTACCGTGTTGTACTCCGGCATTACGTGCGGCGTTACCGCATGAAAAATTACCAATGCGATAAAAAAACTCAAACCCGCACGCACCGTTCTCGGTGTATTGTTCGTAGAAAAGAACGGCGCTGCAAAAATGAAACAGCCGATCCTTGTAAACACCAACAAGAAATATTCCAGATCGCTATAGGTAAATGAATAATCTATCATAGTCCCTTACCTGATATAGAGGGAAAAGTTTGACCACAGTTTTTCCGTAAAATCCACCATATTATTCAGCATCCAATGCCCTGCAATCATCAGCATCACAAATATGGAAAGAATTTTCGGCACGAAAGTAAGTGTCTGCTCCTGAATAGAAGTCACTGTCTGAAAAATACTGATAATCAATCCGACAACAAGTGAAATAAGCAGCAGCGGCGCCGATGTTATAATGATTGTATACAGTGCATCCCGCGTAATTCCGGTGACGGTATCAATTGTCATATTCTATCACACCTTTCTTTCCGCGCCGTGCACAGCTTTCCTATTACATAGAAAACCGACTGCTACGCTAATAAAACGTTTTGACAAGATTCCCGATTACCAGATTCCAGCCATCAGCCAGAATAAACAGCAAGATTTTGAACGGCATGGAAATCGTCGTAGGCGGAAGCATCATCATACCCATGGACATCAAAGTAGAAGCAACCACCATATCTATAACAATAAACGGAATATACAACACAAAACCGATAATAAATGCGGTCCTCAACTCACTGATAACAAAACTCGGAACAAGCACCCGTGTCGGAATTTCCTCCAAACTGTCAACGCTGTCGATCCCTTCGATATCAAGGAACAGCCGGACATCCTTTGTCTGCGTCTGTCCGTACATGAACTCACGCAGCGGCTGTGATGCCGCATCCAAAAACTCCTGCTGGGTCATCTCCCCCGCCTCAAAGGGCTGAATCGCCGTCGTATTAATTTCTGTAATGACAGGATTCATAATAAAAAATGTCAGAAACAGAGATAGTCCAATCAGCACCTGATTCGGGGGTGCTGTCTGTGTACCGAGCGCTGATCTGACAAAATGCATTACAATGATGATTCTTGTAAAAGATGTCATCATAATAATAATCGTTGGGGCAAGCGCGATCAAAGTGAGGATAATTAGAATTCTGAGTGTCCCGGAAAGATTGCCCTGACCATCCCGATAGGTGACAGATAAATTGTTTGCCACATTCAGTTCCTTTAAATCATCCGCGGTCTCCGCACTTCCCGGCTCATTAATAATCGTATTATTCTCATTTACAGCAGACTCATCTAAAATGCCCAAATCGTTCAGATCGGCCGCCCTTACGGGTGTCTGTGCTGTCAAAAACAGACCTGCCACACACACAAACAGGCAAAAGAGAAGTTTGCATCTTCCGCCTTTTCGTATTCTTTGTTTATTCATTTAATTATCGCCCCGTTTATGTATCCGCTCTTTTGCCTTATCCAACAATTTTTGAAAACTGTCCTGCGGCACCGTATCATCCGGCATCAGTTCAACTTCATCCTCCGTAAGCTCCGCGAGCATTGTGACCGCATCCTTGCCGATTGCAATCACCAGATATTTCTTTCCCGCCCGCACAATCTGCAAATATTTGTTGGATGTAAGCTTATGTGTCTCAATCACTTCAAAATTTTTATTATTCGTCTGCTGCTTCTGGAATCTGGCAACCCAGCGTGTTGTAACATACGTCAAAGCCAGTACAAATATAAAAACGAGAAGTACCGTTACAAATTGAGCTACATTTTCCAGGCTTGATGACGGATATCCAAGTATAATCATACGGTTAACCTACTACTTTTTTTACTGCCTCAATGACACGGTCCGCCTGAAACGGTTTTACGATGAAATCCTTCGCCCCTGCCTGAATGGATTCGATTACCATTGCCTGCTGTCCCATCGCGGAGCACATAATTACAAGCGCACTGGAGTCATTCTCTTTGATTTTTTTCAGGGCCTGAATGCCATCCATTTCAGGCATCGTAATGTCCATCAATACAAGATCCGGCTTCAATTCATTGTATCTTTCGATTGCTCTTGCGCCGTTCTCTGCCTCACCTGCGACATTATAACCGTTTTTGGTTAAAATGTCCTTGATCATCATTCTCATAAACGCTGCATCGTCACAAATCAAAATGTTTTTTGCCATTTTTCCTTCTCCTATACGTTATTTTAATTGATTATCTCAGTTACTCTGACACCAAAATTTTCTTCGATGACTACCACTTCGCCCTTAGCTACCAGTTTTCCGTTTACAAGCACATCTACCGGTTCTCCTGCGATTTTATCCAACTCGATAATCGTTCCCGGTGCAAAGTCTAATATATCGCTGATTGCCTTGCTTGTCCTGCCCAGCTCCACTGTTACCTCCAGCGGAACATCCTTGATTAAAGCGATATTTTCCTGACTCTGCAATGCATTGACATCGGCGGAAAATGCTTGAAAGGCTGCTGGCTGTATATTCATATTCTGCATATTCATCGGTTGCTGCATGCCCATCGCGGCGCCCATATTCATCGGCTGCTGCATGCCCATTGGATTCCCCATACTCATTGGACCTCCCATATTCATCGCATTCCCCATTCCCATCGAAGAACCCGTACCCATCACCGAAGGCTGCGGCGCAGCCTGCATAACGGGCTGCGATATTTCCATCCGAACCGGTTCCGGCTCGGGCTCCGGTTCTTGATTGCCAATAAAGTAACTGTATAATGATTTTGCAAAATCGATCGGATAAAGCTGCAAGATCTTACTGTCAACCAAATCTCCGATCTGCATGCGGAATGCAATTTTGACAAACGTTCCCGCAAGGAAAGAGGAAATAGAAGAACCCTTTCTGCGCTGTTCCGTATTGACGACACTCGCTTCCGGCGGGCTGATATCGATTGTCCTGCCAAGCATAGAGGATAAAGACGTTGCGGAAGAACCCATCATCTGGTTCATCGCTTCGGAAATTGCACTCAAATGCAGCTCTCCAAGCTCTCCCTCCATACTGGTGCCATCTCCTCCCATCATCAAATCGGTGATGATCTTTACATCGCTTTCCTTCAGTATCAGAATATTGGTTCCCTCAAGGCCAGACGTATATTGAATTTTAATGAACACGCAGGGCCGCTCATAATCTTCAATGACTTGATCCCAATCTGCCAGTGTTACGACCGGTGTCGTGATATTGACTTTTCGGTTAACCAAGGAATAAAATGTCGTCGCTGATGTTCCCATGCTGATGTTGGCCACTTCGCCGATTGCGTCCTTTTCCGTTTCCGTCAGGACTTCTTCAGCGGGTTCCGGAGCCGGTGCCGTGTCCGCCGATTCGCTCATGCCGTTTAACAGGGCATTGATTTCATCCTGGGATAGCATTCCTTCCATCCATTATTCCCCCTCTCTCAATATTGATGTAACTCTTACCGCATAGTCATCCTTTGCGGAGCCGGGTAAGCCTTTAAACTTCTTTAGATTTCCAACATATACATCCAGCTCATTATTAATCTTGGAATTCAGCTTGATGATATCGCCTAATTGCAAATTTACAAAATCGCTAACCGTAATTGTACTTCTTCCGAGTATTGTGCGGATCGGCATGTTAACTTTTCGGATAATTGTCTCAATATGATCCTCGTAATTGTCCTCATTATTTTCCTTCATCGAAGAGAACCAATATTTTGTATTTAACTTATCCATAACATTTTCCAAGGTAAAGTACGGAAGACAGATATTCATCAAACCTTCCACATCACCGATTTTCACATTGATCGTCACGATTGCGATCATTTCGCTTGGCGCAATAATCTGCGCAAACTGCGGATTCGTCTCAATCCTTTCTAAAAAAGGATTTATCTCGACAACATTTTTCCAGGGTTCACGCATAAGCTGTACGCATACCGATATAATTTTATCTATGATAGAACGCTCAATTTCCGAGAAATCCCTGCTTTTTTCCAATGGGTTTCCCTGCCCGCCAAGCATTCTGTCGATCATCGCAAAACCTAAATTTGCGGCGATTTCCAACATAATATTTCCGTTCAGCGGTTCAAAATTGACGACTGCAAGCAATACTGGATTGGCAAGTGCCGTGGAGAACTCCGAAAACGTACACGCCTCTGAGTTCACAACACTGACTTGTATATTCTTTCGAAGATAAACCGGCAGATTTGTCGATAACAGACGTCCGTAATGCTCAAATATAATTTCGAGTGTCCTTAAATGTTCCTTTGAAAACTTGGCAGGACGCCGAAAATCATAATTCTTTGTCACTTTTTCTTCATCAGTACTGATTTCCTCTGCATCCAGTTCGCCTGAGCTTAACGCCTGAAGCAGACTATCTATCTCATTTTGGGAGAGCACCTCACTCATTAAGCACACCTCACTCCTTCATTAATCCTTTTATTGGAATTTAATGTCCCTGAAATATGCCTCATAGACAAACTTGGAATTGAACATCGCCTGTATTCTCTCAAGAACTGCTTCTTCCATCCCCGCTTCATCCGACATCGCTTCTTCCTTTGTATAAGCACCGATCACATTAATGATCTCGCTCTTAATCTTGCTTTCCTTTTCCGACATCATCGGCTGATAAGTTTCATAATCAGGGTCTGTCATATTCAAGGAAAAGGAAATGGAGATAAGTGCATAATGCTCTGTACCATCAGCATCCGGCGTTAAAGCAATTGTCATCGCATCTTCAATATTATATACACTCGTATCTTCAATCGGCACCGCAGCAGCCATGTCTTCTCCCGTACCGCCGCTAAGCTCCAAATCCAAAACCGCAGCGATATCATTCACGAGCGCAATTGTCTTCTGGTTCGCGGATACAGTAAAAAACATGATAATTCCGGTCAAAGCCAGATTCACAATCAAAAGTGCCAGAATCACAACTGTCATCAAATTCTTTTTCATTTTTCTGCTCCTTCGTTAGTATGTACTAAGTGTGTGATAGATCTTAATTTCCACACGTCTGTTCTTTGCGCGCCCCTCCGGTGCGGAGTTATCGGCGATCGGCACATATTCACCCCTGCCTGAATGCTTAACCATCGCAGGATCCAGATTAGTATGATCCACAAGATATTCAAACACTGACAATGCACGTGCACTCGACAGCTCATTATTATCCTTAAACCGCGAATTGTGAATAGGCACATTATCCGTATGTCCTTCTATTTCAACAATGCTGTCTGCATACTTTTGTAAAATAACACCGATTTTATCTAAAATTTCATAGGAATCTTCTTTGATTGCCGCGCTGCCCGAATCAAACAGCAAAGACCCGTTCAGTGTCAGAGACACATACTGAGAGGTGAAATCCAAATCCACAGCCTTGCCAAGTCCCTGCTCCTTCAGCAGTTCCTCCACCAGTTCGGAAAGTTCCTCTGCCGCCTTCATCTGCTCCTCTTCCACCTTTTCGATCGCACTCTCAGTATCTGCTGTCTGTTCTGAAGAATACCCCATAGAATTGATGTATTGATCCAGTTCGTTGAGCTGACTGACGCCGTTCGAAATCAGAATGCCGTTTCCAAATGAAGCCCCGCCGCCCGAAAAAATACTGAAGCTATCCGTAAAAGAAGCCGACATCTCCTCGAACTTACTGGAATCCACCGAAGACATGGCAAACAGCATAACGAAAAAGCACAACAGCAGGTTCATCAGATCCGCGAAAGTATTCATCCAAGCCGCGCCCGGCTTCGGCGGATCTTCTTTTCGCTTTGCCACTATTCTCCACCTCCGGCCAGGGCCGCTTTTCCGATGCCGGTGCGTTCAATCGGAGCCATGAAAGATTTCAGTTTTTCTTCGATGACACGCGGATTTTCCCCCGCCTGAATCGAAAGCAATCCTTCGATAATAATTTCCTTCACCTGCACTTCCGCATCGTTGATCGATTTTAACTTTGTCGAGATCGGTATGGCAATCCAATTTGCAAGCATGGAGCCATAAAATGTCGTGATCAGAGCCACTGCCATGGCCGGCCCGATACTCGACGCATCTTCCATATGGTAAAGCATTAAAATAAGGCCTATCAAGGTACCAATCATACCCCAAGCAGGTCCCATTGATGCAAGATTATCCCAAAAACCAATATTCTTTTTATGGCGGTCGTCAATGCTGATCAGTTCAGTCTCCATAATTGCTCTGACAAGGTCAGGATCCGTACCGTCTACAATGAGCATAACACCTTTTTGTAAAAAAGAATCGTCAAGCGAGCTTGCCGCTTCTTCAAGTGAAAGCAGGCCTTCTTTTCTGGCTACATTTGACAAGTCAATGATTTTTTGAATAATCCCGGCCGCATCCAGAACCGGCACCTTAAACGCAATACCGATACTTTTCAGGCCGGTGATATAATCTTTCATCGAGTAGCTTGTCAAAATACAGCAAAATGCTCCGCCGAATGTGATCATAACCGAGGGCGGATCAAAAAAATAAACCAATCCGGCGATCCCATCTTCACCGATTGCAATTGATATGACAACGAATACAAAACAAACTAGAATACCTAGTAATGTCGCTAAGTCCAATCCCCTCACCTACCCATTCACATATATTTCCCTTTTATAAGATTTTACTAAATTTTTCACCTCTTGTCTACTTTCTTTTACAATTATTTTTTTCCCAGTAGTCAAGGTTACGACCGTATCCGGCGTTTCTTCGACAATTTCTATCAGGTCCGAATTAACGATCACTTTTGTTCCGTTTAGCCTTGTTACTTCAACCATAATCTACTCCTTTCCGTATAAACAACGATTCATAATTCATGGAGCGCAAGCGACATAATGGTCATATTCTGCTTATGTGCGCATATATCTGTTTATATAGCAGGAACCCTCTTTGAATTTCCTGCTGTAAAACAGGGGAACCGGTAGTTCCCCTGTTCTATCCGGGACCGCTGTCCCCAAAAATTATCTCTTCAGATTCGTCAATTCTTCAAGCATTGTATCAGAAACCGTAATAATTCTGCTGTTTGCCTGAAATCCGCGCTGTGTCGTAATCATTTCCGTAAACTCCGAAGAAAGATCGACATTGGACATTTCCAGAACACCCGTCGAGATTTTGCCGACACCATCCGCTGTAACATCATTACCGACTCCGTCAAAATCGCCCGAGTTCTGTGTTGTCTGGTATAGATTTTCTCCGATCTTTTCCAAGCCGGACGGGTTTGCAAAGCTCGCGACAGCAATCTGACCGAGCAGCTTAGACGTGCCGTTACTGTAGGATGCATAAATCATCCCGGAGGTATCGATAGAGACTCCAGACATTGTACCGTACGTACGCCCGGTATAGTTGCCGTCATAATCACCCTTCTTGCCCGTGATCGTAGAGGTGCCGCTGTTATCCCACCTTGTGGTTGTATTCATACCGACTGTAATCGTATCCGGATAGCCAGCTTCTGTAAATGTCATTTTAAACGGATTTGTTTCCTCACCGCTGGTGGCGTCAACCTGATTTGTCGGTGTTGTGGTTGCCACGGTATCCCAGCCTATATATGTTCCGTCGTCGATATCATATGCCAAATAAATGGTATTGGTTGGTGTGGCTGCACCGCTGATCGTCACATAATCGGCAAGGGTGTTGCTGCCGGTGACAATGGAATCCCCATCCGAATCCACAATATCCGTAAGTACCATCCGGTATACGCCTTCATCCAGAGCATTGCCGGAATCATCCGTACTGTATATCGCATATTTTGCCGTATAGCTGGTTCCCGCATTATCATAAAATGGGATTGAAACAGCCTGTCCCGAGGAGGAGGTCAGACCGGTGCTATTCTTATCCAAAATTCCCGTGATATATGCCTGCGTCGTCGCCTCAGGTTCGGATGTCATATTCGTGGCTGTCGTAATCTTCAACGAGGAAACGATATCTTTTTTAATCGTCCCCGGATTATCCGCATCCTCCTGCCAGCCCATAACCTTAAAGCCGTTGGACGTCATGGCAAGATTCCCCGAGCCGTCCACATAAAAGGCACCCGCCCTTGTAAAATAATTTTGAGTGCCGTCGCTGACGATGAAAAAGCTGTCGCCCGAAATTTGCAGATCAAACGGATTCCCCGTCGTCTGCGACGAGCCCGATGTCGTAATGTTGGTGTTGATCGCGCCCGACGTAACGCCGAGACCAATCTGTCTGGCGTTCACACCGCCTCTGCCCGTATCCGCATTGGCGCCCGAGGCACTCTGTGTCGTCTGATACATTAATTCACTGAAGGTTACGCTGCTTGACTTGAAACCTACTGTGTTGACGTTGGCAATATTATTACCGATAACGTCCATTTTTGTCTGGTGAGTCTTAAGACCTGATACACCAGAAAAAAGTGATCTCATCATAATGAAATGACCTCCTTGCTATTTGATCCCCTCTGTCAGTCAGGGATTGTCAGCCTCCCTAAGGTCCGGCTGCTCTGCTGCTATACAATGACCGCCCCGTCGATGTTTGTAAAGACACTTTCCTTTGCCTCTGTCTGATCCATCGCGGTAATCACCGTATTGTTTCTGACATTCACTATAAATGCCAGCTGATCCATTAAAACCAAAGATTCGTTAATTCCCTTCGCACTTGCTTTTTGCATCCCTGCATTCAATCTGTCAAGCTGATTGTCGGACAATTCAATGTTTCTGTCACTTAGCCTACCCGTCGCATGCTTGGAAAACTTTACAGTGTCATCCTGTGTCAGCTGTTCAAGCTCCAATAGTTCGGCAAATGATCGTCCGTCGCTCTGACTGACCTTTCCTGAAGAACCGTTATCCTTCAAGTACTGACTGGCCGCCTGTTCAATGGAGGGGAATTGACTGTTCATAATCTTCATAACGATTCCTCCTTCCCAATCAGCCGCTTTTATGATTCATCATCTTCGTCTTCGTCTGAATCGCCGCTTATCTTCAAAAGCTCGGCCAGCTTTGCTTCATATTCCTCAAAATCTTCCAAATCCGAATCCGAAATAAAGGACTTTTGGTAATCGTCCATATCATCATAAACCTCGCGAAGATTTTCAATTACATCCTGATAAGCGGTTGTCAGATTTGCGACTGTCGGAAGCTCATCCAACGATGCAAGAAACTGAGTGGCAAGACTCGTCGCCACAAAGTACTCTTTATCAATGATCGTATCCAAATCATCAATTGAGTAATCGCTGCCATTGACATGCAGATATGCCTTGCTGTTTTCATAAATTACATAGTCTACTTTACCAAGAATCGTGCTCGTCACTCCTGTCGTCTCCGAGGTTACATTCAACATGACATATTCTCCCACAAGATTGGAGGCTCTCTGCAAATCCATAGATGCGCTCATATTCTGCATCTGCTCCAGCTCCGAGAATGTCGCAAATTGAGAAATGTATTCCGTGTTCGAGGTTGGCTCCAGCGGATCCTGGTATTTCATCTGCGCTACAAGAAGCTGTAAAAACGCATCCTTGTCAAGGGAAGTGCTGCTGCTCGTCTCCGTAGTCGTACTTCCTGTCGCGGTCGTCTCCGTAGTCGAATAAACAAGCTCTCCGTTTACTACCGATGCTGATATCGCCATATGTATTTTCTCCTTTCCCTTGATTTTTAGATTTCATTTTATGCGGTAAAATCCACACTGTTTCCATGCATGTTCATGACCGCCGCAGCCAAACGTTCTTCCTCACCCAACTCTTCCAGATCATCTATGTCCAGATCGTTTAAGTTGAGTTGTCTTCTGGCCGTTCTTCCTGTGTTACTTTCCTGTCTTTCAGGCGGGTTCCCGTTGTTCTGGTCAAGTCCTCTGTCCAGATTGTAATTCGCCACTGCGACTTCCACCGATTCCACCTTTTGCCCCTGCTGTACAAACGTATCCTGCAGCTGCACGAGCTGCGTTTCCAACGCCGTCTTCACCGCTTCATTCTGCACAAGAAGCTGTGCCGTCACAATACCATTCTGCGAGGCGATCTGCATATGGACCGTACCAAGGCTTGCCGGGTGAAGCTGCATTTCCATCGAAGTCATGTCCGCACCGATGTTTACTTTGACGTACTCCGTAATCTGACGCATAATTTCCTCGCCGTCCACGTAAGACTGTGCGAACTGTTTTACGGTTTCCACCATATCACCGACCGTGTTTGTCGTCACTGTCGTCTGCGTCGTCTGACCGAGCAGCTCGTTATTCTGTCCTTCGGTTCCGCTCTTTCCCGTATTGCCTTCCTGCGTTTGCTGCAAAACAATTCCTTTGGATTCTTCCTTTGCCTCCGCCGCATTGTCCGTCTTAACCGGATCAGCAGTCCGCACATCTTCCGAGCGTTGCACTTCCGCCTTAACTGTCGGCGGCATTTTCTCCGGTGTGTTCTCCACGGGTGTCTGCACCGAATCTGTTACCGGCTGCGTGTCACCCTCAATCGGAAGCTGTTCCCCAGCATTCAACTCTTCCGGCAAAAACCCGTCTTCCAACAGCTGTGCAAATTCATCATCTGTCATAGAGAACTCCGTTTGGATTTCCAAAGAAGCATCGGCTGCCATCTGTATGATTTCTTTCATGCCATCATAAAGCTCTGCATTGGTCAATAACGAAAGCGAATCCTCTGTACCAGACAGGGTAAGCATTAACGTCTTAACACTGTCGGCATTCAACAGATCCTGCAAGGTAAGCCCTAGCGTCTGCATTGCCTGTACGAGTTCCTCTTCTGTCACGCCGAGTTCCTCCTTGATGGCATCCTTGACCTCTTCAGCCGCCCCCGTCACTTTTTCAGTGACTTCGCTTATGTCCGCCGCTTTTTCAGGTTCTTTTACCTCTTCCGCATGTTGGTTGTCCAGATCTTTTCTGTCCGGTTTTTCCACTACGGTTTGTGATTTTTTCGCGCCTTCCTGAATGTCTGCCGTGTTTACGGACTTTCCTGCCGTCTCGCTCAGCACCTGCGTAAAGGACTGCGCATCCGCCTGATTTTTACTGCCTGAATCAGTCGTTCTGTTTGTAACAGTCGTAAAATAAGAATTAACTTCTGTTACGGGTGTGTTGATCATCCTAATTCCTCCTTTCTTCAGTTTTCAAGGTTCCCGGAGCCAATCAGCTCCCGATCTATTTATCGGTTGTTTTTGGAAAAAGCTTAAGGGAAAATCCTGCTGTTTATTCAGGATCCATAATTTTGGTGATCTGAGAAGCCACTTCAGAATCCATAACGCCGAGAATCTTCGCTCTGCTGTTCGTATCCATCTCACCAAGAATTTTGGCGACAAGATCCAAATTGTCCGTCATCAGTTCAAAAATCGCAGCTGCCTGCTTGGGCTTCATGTCACTGTATGCCTTTACATACTCATCCATCTGCTTATCTGTCTCTATCTGCTGAATTACCTGCTTGTACAGATATTCCGCATTATCAGGATCAACGCTTTCATAAAAGGTTTTATATTCCTCGATGTCAGGCGCATTTTCTGAAAATACGACTTCCTCGTAAAATTCCGTTTTAAGCTTCTGGAACTCAATCTGACTATCCTCAAATGTACGCAGACGCCTGATTTCCTCCTTGAGTGCCGTCACCTCATCCTCATCGACTGTCACTTCTTCAGGTTTGTTTTGAAGCCCGGCAATTTCCTCATTTAATCGATTAATTTCCGCCACAGCCTCCGCCAGAGTTTGATATTCACTCTCCTCAGCGGCTGCCTCCTCTTCGATGCCATCCGGCAAAATCATCTTTACCACCGGCACATCCTTTAAAACCGGATACAGCACACTGGAACCAAAACCGCCGATATCAAGCTTGATAAGCAGCCCTAGTATCGCGAGCCAGATCAGCACAATAAAAATAATGATAAGCACGACAAACGCAGAACCGCCATCCTCCTCGCTCTCCGCATCCGTATACATCGCTCCCATATCCGTCACAGCCGCATGAAAGCCCTTTCGTTCCTTTTTTTCTTTCTTTTCTTTTAGGGGCTTTATTCGCTTCTTTTCCTTTTTCCCGGCTTCTTCCTGTTCTTCCTCATCGACCATGTCATGGAATTCTCTTGGCATCAGTCTCACTCCTCTTTCTTCTGTCCGTGACGATAGCTGACAAGTTCGTCAATTTCCTTGCTCTCCCTCGCCGCTTCGTCAAGCAGAAACTGTTCAAATTCTTTTTCTTTCAGCTTCTCGTGTGTTTTACGCTCCTGCATTGCATTCTGCAGCCTGGCCCTCGCAGCCTCCAAATTTTTCTGTGCATGCTTCACCTGTAAGATCTGCAATTTGATCTGATATTTCATAATTTCAATGGCTTGCTGTGTCTCTGTAATTTCTCTGATTTTTAAGTTGGCAGAATATAGCTGCTTCAGCTCCTCTTCATAGCCGTCCTGACGATTTCTCAGCAGTTTCAGCTTTTCTTCCTCTTCCCGAAGCTTCACATTTGCAATCGCAAACTCATTTTTTGCATGCGTCTCAAGTTTTAGCTTGATATTGAGAATATTCTGCATTCGATAAAAAAATTTCGCCATAAAAATTTCCTATCCAAACTGTCCCCTAAAAAATTGCATTTAAAAGTTCCAGCTCTTCTTCAAATGTATATTTTGTCTCAACATCCTGACGCAGATACTCGTTTACCTGATCAATTTTTTGTATTGCATAGTCAATACTGGGATTGGCTCCTGATTTATAGGCCCCTATATTAATCAAGTCCTCCGCTTCTGTATAGGTGGCAAGGACATTTTTCAATTTTCCGGCAGCTGCTTTGTGGTCCTTTTGGGCAATCTGGCTCATGCATCGGGAAATACTCTGCAGCACATCAATCGCCGGATAATGATTTTTATGCCCAAGCTTTCTGCTCAGCATGATATGACCGTCCAGAATGCTTCGTGCCGTATCCGTGATCGGCTCATTGAAATCATCGCCGTCGACAAGTACCGTATACAATCCCGTGATGGAACCGACCGCCGAATTACCGGCGCGTTCCAATAGTTTCGGCATCTCCGCATAAACGCTTGGCGGATATCCTCTTGTTACCGGCGGTTCGCCGCTCGCAAGCCCAATTTCACGCTGAGCCATGGAAAAGCGGGTCAAAGAGTCCATCATAAGCAGAACATCCTTCCCCTGATCCCTGAAGTATTCCGCGATTGCAGTCGCTGTTTTGGCTGCTTTCTTGCGCATCAGGGCGGGTTTATCCGACGTAGCCACGACAACAACCGAACGGCGCATTCCCTCTTCTCCAAGGTCGCGCTCGATAAATTCCCTAACCTCACGGCCGCGTTCGCCGATCAATGCGATCACATTGATGTCTGCACGCGTATTCCTGGCAAACATACCAAGAAGTGTGCTCTTTCCGACACCCGAACCCGCAAAAATGCCGATACGCTGACCTTTTCCGATTGTCATCAGTCCGTCCACTGCTTTTACGCCGAGTGGTAGCGGATCGTTAATGATCACCCTCTCAAGAGGATCCGGAGGGGCCGCCTCCACCGGATAAGACTGAACAGAGATAACCTCTTTCCCATCCGTCGGCCGTCCAAGTCCATCCAGACAAAGCCCCAGCATTTCTCCGCCCACACTGACGCTGAGCGGATATCCAAGATTTTCCACAATGCATCCGAAGCCGATGCCTTCCGTGCTCTCATACGGCATCAAAATGGTCTTGCCGCCTTTAAAGCCCACAACCTCCGCAAGCACATGCTTGCCCGTTTCTTCATCTATAATGATACGGCACAGGTCGTCCAACTTTGCATCCGGTCCATTGGACTCAATTGTCAGACCGACGACATTGATCACTTTTCCCAATTTTTTAAAAAAGGGTTTTTCCGCCACCCTGTAATATTTCCCGAAATCTACCAATTTTCTTACTCCCATGGCTACTGCATCTATAACAGTCCAGTATCGCTCAATCACCTATTCTTTTGTATAGGATAACAGTCTCAGCTCTTTTTTCAGAAGTTCTAATTCGGTACCGAGACCGCAGTCAAAAATACCACTCTCCGCCTCAATGAAACAGTGTGACACCGGCAGCGTAAGATCTTCAATCACTTCCAGAAAAACCGAACTGCCGAGCCCTTCTAAAAGCTCCTGCTTGTGTTCATTTACGAATGCATAATCATCTTTGGATACGTGTGCGAAAAAGCTTTTACCGCCTTCGATATTTCGCATCGTATCCTTAAGCAAATATAGAATCAATTCTTTTTTTTCGGACAGATCCACATGAAAGACATGCTCATAAATGCCAGTCATTGCATCAACAAACCGAGGCTCCAGCTCCTCGAGCTTTTTTTCATAAAGAACCTTCAGCTTCTGTTCCTTTTCTCTACACTCTTCTTCTGCCTTCTCCGCTTTTTTTAATCCCTCATCGTAACCGGCTTGATAGCCTTCCCCGTGTCCGGCCTGCACCGCCTCGGCCTTTTGGGCGTCCGCCTCTGCTTTCGCCTCCGTAAGGATACTATCCGCGCCCTCCCTTGCCGCATTCAGTATCCGTTCTGCTTCTTCCTTTGCCTGCCGGAGCATTTCCCCGGCCGTATTCTCATCTGCTTCCTGTTCTTGCGAACTGTCAAGAAGCTGCTCTACCTGATCTGCATTCAACCCCGCCGTAAATCCCGGAGCAAAGCTTTCCATGGCTGCTTCTTCCAAAACCGCACTCAATGTCTGTATTCTTTGTGCAACGAGGATATTGGAATCAATGATCCGTTCTCTTTCGGTTCTCACTATCACGCTTGTGGATTTTATCAAATTAGACAACGATTTCATCACCTCCGCCGCGAGAAATTACAATTTCCGCCGAATCCTCGAGACGTCTGATCGTATTGACGATCTTCTGCTGTGCTTCCTCGACATCCTTCATGCGCACGGGTCCCATAAATTCCATATCCTCTTTGATCATGACAGCGAGACGTTTGGACAGATTGTTAAAGATCGCGGTCTGTACCTCTTCGTTGGCACTCTTAAGTGCAATTGCAAGATCGCTGTTATCCACATCTCGCAGTACGCGCTGGATTGCCCTGTCGTCAAGCAGCAGAATATCCTCGAATACGAACATCTTCTTTCTGATTTCGTCCGCAAGTTCCGGTTCGTCGATTTCCAGTGTTTCCATAATATGTTTTTCCGTACTTCTGTCTACGGTATTTAAAATCTCGACAACGGAATCTACGCCGCCGATAATTGTGTAGTCCTGATTGACAAGAGAGGAGAGCTTGGATTCCAATATCTTCTCCACCTCTTTGATGACATCCGGTGACGTTCGGTCCATCATTGCGATACGCTTTGCGACATCCGCCTGACTGTCGGGAGGCAAAGCCGAAACAATCATTGCCGACTGGCTCGGATTCAGGTAAGACAAAATCAAGGCTATCGTCTGGGGGTGCTCGTCCTGAATAAAATTCAGAAGCTGGGAAGCTTCGGTCTTTCTAATAAATTCGAACGGTTTCACCTGAAGAGAAGCCGTCAGTCTGCTGATAACATCTAGCGCCTTCGATTCTCCGAGTGCCTTTTCAAGCAGTTCCCTGGCATAATTAATTCCGCCCTCCGCAATATACTGCTGTGCAAGACACACCTGATAAAATTCATCAATAATCGATTCCTTGACTTGTGGTGTCACGCTTCTCGTATTCGCAATTTCCAGCGTCAAATCTTCAATTTCTTCTTCTTTTAAATATTTAAATACCGTAGCGGAACGCTCCGGCCCTAAGGCAATCAGCAAAATTGCCGCTTTCTGAATGCCAGGAAGACCACTCTGCTGGCTATTAGTACGCGCTGCTGCCATCGCTCCTACCCCCATTCCTCGCTCAGCCAGTTACGCAAAAGCGCAGCCGCTGAATCCGGATTTTCATCCACAAATTTTTCAACCATCAAGCGCACATCCGACTTTGCTTCCAGATCGATATCCTCGATCTCCTGATGTTCCTGTGTCGATTGCAGCAGCGATTCAACGGAAAGCTCCTTTTCCGGCTCCACCGCTTTTCTTTCCTTGCGCAGGCTCGTAAATACAACAAAGCCAAGTAATGCCAAAACCAGAACAATTAAAGCAATCTGTGCAACGTCCGAAGTGGTTACGCCTGAGCCGTCTTCTGCCTGAAAAATCGGAACATCATAAGCAATGATGGAGATATTGTCCGCCGGAATACCCGTCGCATTCGCCACAAGCGTCACCATTTCTTCATCAACTTCTTTTTTTACCATTTCACTGTTTTGGAGCATAAATTCATCAAATGTAATCCCGTCCAGCAGCCCTTGATTACGCAGCTCGTTTTCTTTGTAAATCACATAGTGAGAAGCTGTAATCGCGATAGAAGACGTATCGTACTGCACCGCTCCGGGCGGGACAGTCTTATCCGTAATCCGTTCGCTCGGAAGATAGTCTCTTGACTCCTGTGCCACGGAATAATCAGAGGTACTTCCGTCTTCCATAACATAGGTCTGCTCCTCCGTGTTTGTATCCGTCCCCGGGACACCGCCTGTACCGCCCGTTCCTTCGGACTCGTATGTTTCTTCATGAGACAGTACGTTCTGTCCGTTTTCATCTGCCTGTGTATAGGTATGTTCCGTCTCATTCAGAGCGGAAAAATCCATAATCAGATTCGGTGCGACTTTTACATCCTCATAGAGATTGGAGCCGAGCAGAACCTGCGTCACCTCCTGCTTTACAAGGCGCTCTGCCTCCGACTTGAGTGCGATCTGGCTAGATGTGTTGACAACGCCCGAGCTGCCCTCCGCTTCATCTGCGCCGGAAAACAACAAATTGCCGTTCGAATCGATGATTGTAATATTTCCCGTTGTCTTATTTCCGAGAGCTGTTGCAATATTTTTTGCGAAATTTTCCGCAACTCCCGGCTGCAATTCTCCGTTTAAGTCGAGCATGACGCTCGCATAGGATTCCTCCTTCTGCGAAAGCAGCGTACCGTCATCATCCGGAATCGACAGTGTCACGTAAGCGGTATTGACTACTGTCTGCGCCTCCATGATATCTTCGAGCAGGCCCTCCTGATACAGCTTATACGTCTTTTGCTTATCCGATTCTGTCGTAGAAAAGCCGCCGCCGAGTGCCGCATCCAAGCTATAACTGTCCGCCGGATAGCTGTTTGCACCGAGCAGCAGCGTCGCATTTGCAATATCATCTTTTTTAACGGAAATAATCAGGCCGTCATCCGTCACCGTATTTTCAATGCCGTCGCCCTCAAGCAACTCAATGATTTCAGATGCTTCCTTTGTAGATTCGCACGTAATTAAGACCTCATATTGAGGCCTTGAAAGGACTGTTGCCAAAATAGCAAATGTTAAAATAACGCCTGCCGCAACACTGATCATAATTGTTTTTTGTTTCGCCGTAAATTTATTCCACCATTCCAGCAGTCTCTGCGGAATTTGTCTTAGTCTCTCCACTCTTCCTATCCCCGCACAAGTATTTAGATTTGAATCTGCATGAGTTCTTTGTAAGCCTCAAGGAACTTATCCCGCAGCGCCACCGTATAACTTAAAGACGTGGAAGCCTTTGCAGCCGCGATCGCTAAATCATGCGTGTTATCCGTCAGTCCAAGGGCAAATTTTACCTTTTCCTCTTCGGACTGGTTCATCAGGGTATTCGTTTCGTTTAAGTTGCCAAGTGCCGAATCAAGCAGCATACCGAAGCTGTCGTCACTCTGAACCCCTTTGCTGGTCGATGCTTTGGATGCCGCCGCCGATACTGCATTGGAGCTGACATTCAGCAATGATGAAATATCCATTTCCGACTCCTTCTGCCCGCAGCGCTCAATTGCAAATATTGCCTGTCCATGCTGCCGGCCCTTTTATTTTGAAATGAAGAGTCTGTTTCCAGACTCTCTGCTTGCAAGCGGCGCCGTCTGTGGCGAATCACCGCTCCGCAAGCTGCGTTTTCTAGGACCTTCCTATTTCCAGACCCTTCATCGCAATTGTCTTGCTCGCCGTAAATGCTGTGGCGTTTGCCTCGTAAGCTCTCGACGAATCAATCATATTCGTCATCTCTGTCACGATATTGACATTCGGATACCAAACATAACCGTCCTCATCCGCATCCGGGTGGGAAGGATCATATACCTTCTTCATCTCCTCGGTATTGTCCTCATAAACACCCGAAACCTTGACACCATCGCCCACATCCTGCCCTCTGCTCTTTGCAAGAATTGTATCGAACGAAGACGGATTTGTCGTTTTTTCGTAAAATGTGACAATTTTTCGCCTATAAGGAGTTCCATCCTCCGTCCGCGTCGTGTTGGCATTGGCTACGTTCTGGGAAATAATGTCCATGCGATATCTTTCAGCGGTCATACCGGAGGCATTTACACCAAATGATTTAAAGATACTCATGATAATCCACCATCCTCTCAGACTGCCGCATCGCTATTTGATCACAGTCTTTAAATTTGTAAAATCACCGTCTATACTCTGCACGAGAGCGTTATATTTAATCTGGTTGGAGGCCAGTTCGACGTTTTCATTATCAATATCTACATTGTTGCCGTCAAGTCTGTAAGAATAACCGGCAGCATCCGTATAAACACGCGGCTCGATACGCGACAGCTTGTCATTCACATTAGAAACCTTATCATCCAGCGTCTCATGCCGGGACGTCTTCAGTGCCTGCTTCAATTCGGCCTCAAAAGAAACATCCTGTCTCTTGTAGTTTGGTGTGTTCACATTTGCAATATTATTTGCAATCGCCTCATTGCGAAGCCACGCACCGTCTGCTGCTTTATCCAGCACATTTACATAATCAAATACACCTGAACTAATCATACTCTTCACCTACCTTATTCTATTATAAATTATTTGCAGAAAAACACAAGGACTTTTTGAAAAAAATGTATTTTAAGCACTTTATATTGTACATTTTGTCGTTTCCTGTACCATATCATGATTATTATGTAAACAAAAAACGGAAATCATTGGCTAAGATTTCCGTTTTTTAATTCTATTTATTTCTTTTCATTGTCTCAATTTCTTCAAAGATCACCGGGTTCAGCACTTTGATATAAGTTCCCTTCATACCGGAGGAGCGGGACTCTATAACGCCTGCACTCTCAAATTTGCGAAGCGCATTGACAATAACCGAGCGGGTAATGCCAACCCTGTCCGCAATCTTGCTTGCGACGAGAACACCTTCATTGCCGTTTAATTCGTCAAAGATATGAGTAATCGCTTCCATTTCGGAAAAGGACAGCGTACTGATTGCCGACTTCACAACCTGCAGCCTGCGGCTCTCCTCCGCACTCTCTTCATTGACGGCACGCAGCATCTCCAATCCTACAACTGTTGCCCCGTATTCACATAAGATGATGTCGTCAATCGAATATTGCTCCTTTACTTTATAGATGAACAGCGTCCCGAGCCGCTCCCCCGCAATATCAATCGGTGTCACAATTGCCTGGTATTTACTGCTGTCTGCAAGTTCAAATCCAAGTGTTTCCAAATTGACGTTTTCTTTAGTAGACAACACGCCGAGCAGGCGTTCATTCAGCATCTGGTCGATGATACCGCCTATTTCATATTTCAAAAGCCCCTCTGTCTCCCCGATATCCCTGCGGGCACCTGTGCCGAGTATTTTACCTTTCTTGCTGATTACAAGCACATTAGATTGAAGAATTTCTTTTAAAACATCACAAATATCGTTAAATACCACCTTGCTGGAATTATTATTATGTAACAGTTTATTAATTTTGCGTGTCTTATCCAGTAATTGAACGCTGCTCATGAACCTATCCTCCTGCTTCTATTAAAACTATAAATATGATCGTTCAGCCGTCTACAAATTTTGCCTGTCTAGATAATATCATAAATAAACGCAGAAATCAATGACTCCCGCGTTTGTTTTTGGAATATTTTTATAATTTTTCGATATTTTCAAACTATTTTACAGACAACATCTTTTTGTCACTTTTTGCTCACGACATGCCCGCACGACTCATTCGTACACAACAGCTTATTTCCCTTTTCCACCATAAGACCTCCGCATTTTTCACAGGGTATCTCCACCGGGCGCTGCCATGTCATGAAATCACACTCACTGCCGCTCTCACAGCCGTAATAACGCCTACCCTTCTTAGTCTTTCGGATGACAATTTCTTTACCGCACTTTGGACACCGGATACCGATTTTCTCCAGGTACGGTTTTGTATTTCTGCACTCCGGAAAACCCGGACAAGCCAGAAATTTCCCATGAGGGCCATATTTGATGACCATACGCCGGCCGCAGTTTTCACATAGTTCCTCTGATTCTTCTTCTTTGATTTGAACCTTAGCAAGCTCCTGCTCCGCATTTTGAACCGCCTCATCCAAATCCGGATAAAAATTGCTGATAATCGTTTTCCAGTCAACAATCCCCTCCTCGACGTTATCGAGCAGCATTTCCAGATTTGCCGTAAAGTTCATATCGACAATGCTGGGAAACGCCTCCTTCATCATGCGGTTTACAACTTCTCCTAGTTCTGTCACATATAGATTTTTATTTTCCTTCGTCACATAGCGTCTCGCAAGAATCGTCGTAATTGTCGGAGAATAGGTGCTGGGTCTTCCGACACCGAGCTCCTCGAGTGTCTTTACGAGAGATGCCTCCGTATAATGCGCCGGCGGCTGTGTAAAGTGCTGCTTTTCTTCAAATCGGTCAAGCGTCAGGCCGGATTTTTCCGAGATACCGTTTAATAGCACATTTGCCTGCTCTTTTTCTTCCTCGTCATCCGTATAAACCGCCAGAAACCCATCAAATAAAAGCTTAGATGCAGCCACGGAGAAACGGTAGTCATTTCCCTGTATTTTGACGGAAGTCGTCTCATACTTTGCCTCACACATGCGGCTTGCCACAAAGCGCTTCCAAATCAAGGTGTATAGGCGGTACTGATCTCTTGACAGAGAATCTTTAAGTGACAGCGGTGTCCTGCCAATATCGGTTGGGCGGATTGCTTCATGTGCATCCTGAATCTTTTTCCTGTCTTTATTTTGTGATACAGCCGCTCCCGCGTAGTCTGCACCGTAGGTTTCCGTAATATAGTTCTGTGCCTGTGCCTGTGCCTCCTCCGCAATACGTGTAGAATCTGTACGCAGATAAGTGATAACACCAATCGTTCCGTTTCCTTTGATATCAATTCCTTCATAGAGCTGCTGTGCAAGACGCATCGTTTTTTGTGTGGAAAAATTCAGGTTCTTACTCGCCTCCTGCTGCAGCGTACTCGTCGTAAACGGCAAGGGTGTCTTTTTAAGACGCTCGCCTTTCTTGACATCTGTAACCCGGTACTCGGCTCCTTCCAGTTCCTTTAAAATGCCGTCCAGCTGTTCCCTGGATCTGATTTCTAATTTTCCGTCTTTCGTACCGGAGAAATGTGCGGTCAGGGGCTTCTTCTCTCCGGCCACCTTAAAATCAACATCCAATGTCCAGTATTCCTCGGGAATAAATGCATCAATCTCCTCTTCCCTGTCGCAAATAATGCGCAACGCCACGGACTGTACTCTTCCCGCACTCAAGCCTCTCTTTACCTTCGCCCAGAGAAGCGGGGAAATCCGGTATCCCACCATTCTGTCGAGCATCCTTCTGGCCTGCTGTGCATTAACAAGATCCATATCAATTTCCCGGGCATTTTTTAGTGATTCCTTTACCGCATTTTTAGTAATTTCATTAAATGTGATCCGGCTGACCTTCTTATCCTCCAGATGGAGTGCCTTGGAAAGATGCCAGGAGATCGCCTCCCCTTCGCGGTCGGGGTCCGTCGCGAGATATACCTTATCGGCCTTTTTCACTTCCTTGCGAAGTCCTGCCAAAAGATCCCCCTTTCCCCGAATCGTAATATATTTAGGCTCATATCCGTGCTCCGTATCGACTCCAAGCTGACTTTTAGGCAGGTCCCGGACATGTCCGTTGCTCGCCATCACCTCATAATTGGGGCCTAAAAATTTTTTGATGGTTTTCACCTTTGCCGGTGATTCCACAATTACCAGATACTTTGCCATTTTCCTTCCTCCCAAAGCATATCAGTCATTGATGCTTTAGGGCTTGCTACTGCCCAACAACACCTGCTGTCCTGACATAATAATTTTTACTGACTTCCTTAATCAATCCTTTTAATTCCAGCGATACTAATATATGCAATAATTCCGAAAATGAACAGGAAACCTCTGATGCAATATCTTCCAAATTTTTCGCATACAAATCGAGAACACTATACACTAAATTTTCTTCTCTTTCAAGCACTAATTTATCTTTTTTTATATTTTTAATTTTATTTTTATATTTTATGTCGAGTAAAAGGAGGACATCTTCGACTGACAAAATGGGGCTTGCGCCCTGTTTTAAAAGGCTGTTGCAGCCAATGCTCAAAGGATCCGTGATCCTTCCCGGTACCACCAGAATTTCTTTTCCCTGCTCCAGAGCCATGTCAACCGTAATCAACGTGCCGCTCTTTTTACGAGCTTCAACCACGATAACCGCATCTGAAAGTGCGCTGATAATTCTGTTACGCGGCGGAAACAGCCTGCTGATCGGACGTGTTCCCGGACAATATTCGGATATGAGACCACCGTTTTGGATCAGATCCTCATAAAGCCTTCTGTTGGATGCCGGATAACAGATATCCACTCCGCAGCCGAGCACTCCATAGGAGCGTCCGCCAGCCGCAAGTGCCGCCGTCTGTCCGATCCCATCAATACCGTATGCCATGCCGCTGATAATTTGAACGTGATGTTTTGCAAGTATCTCTCCGAAATGCTTTGCAACAGCATGTCCATATTCGGAGCAGTTACGTGCGCCGATGATTGCCACACTGCTCGTTTCCTCCTCCGGCAGTCTTCCCTTTACAAAAATGGCAAAGGGATATCCCGGTATTTGCAGCAGCTTTTTTGGATAATCATGATCGTACCATGGAATAAAACGAATACCCTGTAGCTTCAGGCGCGCATACGCTTCCTTCAATTTCCACCCGTTTCTTCTATTATATAGATACGATGCAAACGTTTCTGAAATTCCCTTTACTGTTTTCAATTGTGCTTCCCCCATGTAATACAGTGCCCTTGTTCCGCCGGCTGCATCCGCGATCTGTTTCATATGTGCGCAAAATCCATTCTGCATACATGCCCACCAATAATCAAACTCTATTTCCTGCCGCATCTTAGTCCTTTCTGTATTTTCTGCTTTTCTATTAAACTATTATCAGAAATCATCTATGTGAAACTTGAAATGAATGGCTTCCGTTAAATGATATTCATCGATCTGTCCGGCATGATCCAGATCCGCAATTGTCCGGGCAACCTTAAGGATTCGGTAATAGGCCCGTGCGCTTAAGTTTAGCCTGCGAAAAGCTTGCTCCATCAGTTTTTTGCCGGATTCCTTCAGCGAACAATATACTTTCATTTCCTTGTCCCGCATTTGAGAGTTAAAAAACAAATTATTTGCAATATCCGACAAACGGGCTTCCTGAATTTTTTGGGCTTTTATAACACGCTCCCTAACGGTTTCAGAGCTTTCCGATTCCTGTTTTTTCATCAACTCCTGAAATTTTATCTGCGGAACCTCCATACAAATATCCATGCGGTCTAACAGCGGCTTGGATAGTTTACCGATATAGCGCCTTCTTTCCGCTTCCGAGCAGGTGCACTTTGCCAAATCCGGATAAGCGCCGCAGGGGCATGGATTCAGCGTACCTACGAGCATAAAGTCTGCCGGGTAGGTACAGCTTCCGCTGCTCCTCGTAATGTGAATGCATTTATCCTCCAAAGGTTGGCGCAGCACCTCCAACGCAGTTTTTGAAAATTCGGGCATTTCATCCAAAAACAGCACCCCGCGGTGTGCCAATGAAATGCTTCCCGGATGCAGATTGACACCACCCCCGGTAAGTGCCTTATCAGTGGCCGTATGATGCGGATTGACAAACGGTCGCTCTGTAATCAAAGTATTCGAACCGCCAAGCCTGCCCGCCACGCTGTAAATTGCCGACACCTCCAAACACTCTTCCATAGAGAGGGGCGGAAGAATTGTCGGAATACATCTTGCCAGCATTGTTTTCCCGGCTCCCGGCGGCCCAAGCATGAGCACATTGTGCATCCCTGCGGCCGCAATTTCCAACCCTCGTTTTACAAATCGTTGACCTTGTACATCTTCCAAATCACACCCATATCCGACCTTTAACCCAAGCAGCTTATTTCCGAGAGACGGTTCCTGCACAATTGCACGGGTTCCCCTTAAATAATCAGCCAACTGCATAAGACTTTCTACCGCGACAATCTCTATCCCGTCCACAACAGAGCCCTCCCCCGCATTGTCCTTCGGAATAATGCAGCGCCTATACCCCGCCTTTTTAGCAGCCAGTACGATCGGCAAAATCCCTCTGATTCCGCTTACTTTTCCACTCAAAAGCAGTTCTCCCGCAATGACCGTGTCCGCTACGCTCTGTTCCTTTATTTTTTCCATAGCAATCAAAATGCTGACGGCAACCGGAAGATCAAATCCGGTTCCTCTTTTTTTGATATTGGCGGGTGACAAATTTACGGTCACCCGTTTGACCGGCATAAGAAATCCTGCATTTCTGAGTGCGGTACGCACCCGCTCCCTCGCCTCCCTGACCTCGCTTCCCAAATAACCAACCAGCTCAAACATTGGCATCCCTTCTGCTATATCCGCTTCCACGCAAACAAGATAGCAATCAATACCATGTACGCCTCCTGACAATACACTGCTAAACATAGAACCTCCTTTATGCTGTTAATAAAATTTTTGTTTTCCGCAGGCTTTTTTTATTTCATAATTTCCGCCTTCATTCTTCATTTTTTAGCAGAACTCAAGCGGATATACTTGAATATTCATTGGGGTTTCAAATCAAAATGCTCTTGTACTGGGCCATGGATTTTTGTGAGATTTTATGACAAAGAATCTGTCTGTGTTTTGAATTTGTTCTCGGATCTGATTTTAATTTGATTGTAACACTGCATTTGTAATATTTATCATACGGTATCTTGAATGATTTGTAAAGCATTCTTTCTGTTTTGCGGAACGAATTTATATGCAGGAATCAGGTGCTGCTAAGAACGGAATGAGCAGGAATAAGCTCCAAAAGGTCATTGCGCCGCATATGTAACCAAATATTTTCATATATTGCTATGAAGGCAACAGACGGAAGGCATATCATCCCTATGCAATATCTCACAATAGTAAAAAGAGCGGTGGTCATAGAGGCTATTCTCTTTTTCTGCCTCGGCAGTATCTGGGTGACCGGACTTATCATAAACAAGAGTTCCGAAGCCGAAAAGCAAGCGATAGAAGTAGCAGTATTTGCGGAAAAAAGCTACATTAAATGGGTTGATTTCAATATATCATACGAGGCCTTGTGTGAGGCTTACAAGTGGGATGTGGATACTTATCAGGAAGCGCTTTCAGACCCATCCGTACCTCATGTGAACTGGATAGAACTGCTGGCTTATGCCGGCACAAAGCACGGAGGCAAGTTTCCTTCGGACAGCGTGTCGGAAATAGCAAAAACAGCGGAGAAAATAAGAAGCAAAGAAACAACAATGAACGAACTGACAAAGGATATGGAATACTATTCCTATTACCTGGAAGCGTACACCGCCGTGCTGAACGGTCTTGTCGGGGAATACAAAATACAGAAGGAAAATGAAGACGGGAAAGTACAATGGCAGCGTTGTTATGGTCTAAAAGCCTTTTCCCCGATTGCCAAGGGCTTCGAATACAGCGACTATGACGACTTTGGGACTTCCAGAAGCTACGGCTACTCAAGACCTCACCTGGGTCATGATATGATGGGACAGACAGGAACACCGATTATCGCGATAGAATCCGGTTATGTGGAAATCATCGGCTGGAACCAATATGGCGGATGGCGGATGGGAATCAGAAGCTTCGATAAAAAGCGATATTATTACTATGCCCATCTGCGGCAAAACTTTCCCTATTGTAAGGAGTTGGAGGAAGGAAGTATCGTTACGGCCGGCCAGGTTATCGGTTATATGGGCCACACGGGCTACAGCACAGAAGAAAATGTAAATAACATCAAAATCACACACCTTCACTGGGGCTTACAGCTTATTTTTGATGAATCACAAAAAGAAGGAAATAACGAAATCTGGATAGATTGCTATAACCTGACGAAATTTTTATATAAAAACCGTTCGGAGACCGCAAAAAATACGGAAACAAAGGAATGGTACCGAGTCTACGACATGATAGACCCTGCCGCAATGGAATACAAAAATAAGAAACGGCAGTAAAATTTTGATCCCTCAACCGACAGTTATTTATCCCCGCTGCTCAGTCACCGTCTCGAATAGCTCGTATAATGAGACGGTGACTCCCTATAAAGAGCGGTGTACAGGTGATCAGCGTCAGGTTTTGGCCATCCATCTGCTCCAGCACAGAAATATCTTCCGGCTCGACGATAAAACATTCCGTCACTGTGTAGTGATAAGCTGTCTCAAGCGTCTCTATTTCAATTGTATCTCCCGGCACAATTTCATTTAAGCGATTAAAAAAACGGCCGAATACATAATTTCTATGGCCCGCAATCGCACAGTTCCCCTGTTGGCCCGGCAGTGCGGTATCTCCCAGATGTCCGAGCGCGCTGCTAATAACACTGGCGGCAGAACCTTCTCTTATGGCCTCCTCCAGCTCTATCTTTGGAATACGCAACACACCGAGCACCGCCGGCAGATCAAGTTTCTCCTCTTCTTCGACTGGAATTAACGATATTTTCGATTCCGATATCCCTTCGTCATCAAGATCCTCCTTCATTGTGATCGTATGCTGCTTTGCTTCATTAAATTCTGTTACTGCACTGCGGCTCCTCACAAAGTCCGCAGCATTGATCGCTACAACCGCAGCAATTAACAGCGACCCTGCCGCAATTAGCAAATGGCCTGCCAGCCGTCTATAAAAATTTATCTCATCTCGTCTTCTCCTCATCGCAGCTCTTTCCCTTTTTTTTCAGATAGATGCCACCGCCGACCGTCAATACCCCGAGCATAAACAATCCTGCGGAACCTGCCAGGCCCCCCGTCTTTGGAAGCGCCCGCCTTCTGCCCAGCACACCGTTTACCACAAGATTATCAATAATATCCTTCAAATCATCCGATACATGATCAAAATAATGCGGGTCAGAATTCAGCAGGTTGACGACCGTCGTGCGAAGCATTTTAACAGACTCCTCCTTCAACGGAGAATCTGATGTTTTCAGAAGCTCCTCTATTTTCTTCGTCACATCATCCGGTGTAACCGGAATTATCGGAGTTACCGGAATTATTGGTGTTGCCGGACTACCTGGATTGCCTGGATTGCCCGAATTACTTGGATTACTCGGATTTGACGGTTCACTCGGTACCTGAGGCTTCGAAGTGAATGGCAGTCTTGTATTAACCACTCTCTCCACAAGCGTCATAGAAAGATCACCGTCCAGATAAAAGCGGGTAACAGACCCATCTGCTGCAATCACACACGTATAACTATGATCCGTTTTTTTATAACCATTTGGAGGGCTGATTTCCGCAATCTTATAATAGGAAACTCCGGAAGTACTTACCAGTCCTTCAAACACGACCGAACCATCTGAACCGCTCTTCACTTTTTCATCCGGTTCCGTTGACGGAAGTGAGGCATTTTCATCTGCAACCTTCCAAATACCAAACGTCGCCCCCGCTAGCGCATGGAAAGAACTATCTGTTTTCTGAAAGCGCAGAACTCCTGTTTTTATTTTATTAGGAACCGTAAAAACTGCCGCTCCGGATGCACCTGTCCGGACAGGAATGTCCGACGAATTCAGCTTATAACCGGCAGGTGCCTCAATCTCCCGTAAAATATAATTTGTATTCGCTTTTAGGGCATAAAATTTTACAGTTCCTGCACCATTTGTCCTGCCGCTTGCTACATATGTTCTGCCATCAGACTCGTATAATTCAAATTCGGCATCGCCCAAATAAGTATCCGCATGATCCGCATCCTGCTTTTTAATTTCCAGCCAGGTACCGCCCCGAAGCCCTGCTGATCCGCTGAATCCAACGATCTGACCTCTTTGTATCGCAGCATCTCCCGTTGCAGGCGTATTGCCTGTTCCCACCACCACATGGTTCGTATATGCTCCCACCTGATTGTATGTATCGACTGCAACCCAATACTTCAGCAAAAGCGGTTTATTCGTCGGCTTCAATAGAGTAACAGTCATCTGCGCATTACCGTTTGCATCCGTTGCAAAAACAATTTTATAATCAGTTCCTGCAATAAGTTTATTACCTGTTGCCGTCATCGCTCCTGTTGAACTGTTTACACTGCCTGCAACAATCTCAACGGTGGAAGAAGCATAGGACATCCATGCCGACAGCGTATCCCTAATAACAAAATTCGAGGGAAGTGCCGCCTGATTTACATTAATTGGTACTTCGTAAGCAATTGTCGAGTCATCCAAAACCGTTCCGGACTTTGATATTACCTTAGTCGGTACCGATCCGTCTATCGTAACCTCCGGCAGACTGCTGACCGGATAATGATTTTCCAACTGTACATTATTATTGATTTGTACAGTTGTATTTTCATTCTTGAATTGACCGCCGAACGCAGAGGAATCCACATTTACCTTCGTACTATATTGAATTACCCCATACTGTCCCTGTAAAAGATTCGGCAGATAAATCTTTAGTGTCCCATCAGCCGTATCGGATGAATTTGTATAACTGTAGTATAACCCGCCTGCATTAGCTGTTGTGATTTTAGTATCACTGATCTTTCCGGTACCGTCGTACACCGAATATACTAAAGCACTCTCACCGGATTGCAATGATGCAACAAGAGATGTCCCTTTCCGGATGATATCCGTCACCATAATATCATTCATTGGCATCTTATTTTTGTTAACAGTAATCGTCCATGGAAACTCATGTGTCACATAGTCATAAGATCCCACTGTTTTTTCGAGTACAACGCTGCTGCATGGCACCTTCGAACTGACCCTGTGATACTCCTCCATACCTGCAAAAAGACATGCCGTATTCTCATATTCTTTTGTAGCATTCCCTGCATAGAAAGTTACCTGATTGGCATTCAATTCTGTTTCAAAGGTAAAAACAACAGGCTCGTTAATTGAATCTGGCGAGACCGTAAACAGCACTGTCCTGTCTGCTTCCTCCTGCGCATCTCCGTTCACGGAAACGGCAGGACCTGTAACTGCAACTGAGGCCCCCTGTGTTACCGTTATGCTGTTTGGCACATAGCTGTGCCCCTCAGACAAAATATCCCTCACTGTAACATCTGTCAATGTTGTGCTATTCTGATTAAAGGATACCGTCCAGGTAATCCTGTGTGTTTTCGGATCATAAACACCGCCTTTATTGATCATGGTAGATACGGCGTTGGAGGTTTTTGTAAGTGATGGTCCGGTCACAGCGGTACTCCCTGTTCCTATTCCTGTATAATCCCTCCATTTCCAGTTCAACCATGCTTTGTTCCCCGGTGTGCTCTGATTTTTTTTAAGGTATTCCGTATAGTTTGTTATTACGGAATCATAGGTAATCGTAAGTTTTTCAGGAGTGGTCATTCCCCCGCTTGCCATCGCCGCAGCGATTATTGTTTTTAAATTGAATCCGTCTGCTCCCGCAAGCGTTGCCTTAGAAGTCTGGCTGCTTGATGAAAAAGTAAAATCTGATAATGCCGGTGTCGTGCTTATTTTCGTCCCGCCGTCTCCGGACAGTTCATAAGATACACTTCCCGCCGAATAATTCATCGGATAATCCAGCTCATCATGCAGCCAAATCTCCTCCATATGGTCATAAAATCCATTCAAATTGATGACAACCGTCCATGGAATTGTCGCTGTATTCGATATTGAATCAACAGTAATACTGCCGGCCGACTTATCCAGCCAAGGCTCTAGAACCTTCTCCACCGTTGTATCGGCAGAGGCGGTTCCCACATCCGCATCCTCCTTATCCTTTATGGAGACTTCATTGCTGACCGCTGTACTGATATTTCCCCCATTACCGCTCATGTTTCCTACGAGCACATTATCTGCAACGGTCGTTTGATAAGTAAAGGTAACCGTTTTCCCTTTTGTAGCGAAATCAGCAGGAGGCATGTACTGAAAAGATAGCGTATTTGAGCTTGCATGGATATCGCCAACACTGCCCGGTATTGGCACAGTGCCGCCTACCTCAATTCCCTCATCAACCTTATAGGACAGTCCTGTTGAAAAATTATCCGAGACTGCAATCCCATCTGCATAGCCCAGTCCATTTGATGTCATCGTAACCGTCCATTCAATCGTGTTGGCTGCCGGATTAAATGTCCCTGCCGTTTTCTGAACCGTTGGCTTGCCGGGCTGATTTTCCTTTATTTTAATCCTTACTGACGATTCCGAAGACTCCGCAAACTTTATAGTAACTTCTTCGCTTTCACCAATCTCCGCGGCATTCAATGCAACCGTGTAATTAAAGTAAAGGTCGTCCAGCGTGATTCCCTCACCCGCATCTTCCTTCAGGCTTGGATCAAAGCTAAAAGAAAGCTTTCTCGTCGAATCATTATAATTCACCGTCCCGATCAGGGTGCTGCCCGGATCATTCGGTACTGCCCGGACTTTAATACCTCCGCTGCTCATTGCCGATATCAGCGCACTATCCGAAAGCTTTAAATCAAGAATGCCTAACTCATATACGGCTGAACTGTCCGTATCGCTTGCAAGAATATTTAACTCTTCGATGGATACTTTATAACTTACATTAAGCGTATCCGCCGTACCGACTTCCGTATCGGCTGCAACTATTACACTTCCTATTTTTACCTCCGCAGAAGTTTTTGATGACCAATCCTCGTCCGCATGCACGCTCTTTGTACTCAGCATGGTAATTCCCGTAACTAAAAGAAGCCCCGCATAAATAAATGCGACGCCACGCTTTAAAACATAGTTTCCCCTTGTTCGCAGTCTTTCCCTGCTGTCCGCGAAATTCGTTCCGCCCGTTCCCCACATGTAATTTTACTTTTCTGCAACCAGCCATCGTATTGTCAAAGCCCTTCTTCTCTGACAGTAACATTGCAGTCCTCTCTTCATATATTAAACATCGTCGAAATTCGTCGAATATTTGAAATTATACTAGCATTTAAACTGGTACATATCAACTGGTTTTATACATGTTTTTCGGGTTATTGTCACTCCGCATCGCATTTGTCGAACAAATCTTTCTCATATCGGCCGATTCTTGTTCATTTTATTTTTTTATCCACTGTTTCCCTGCCTTTCTGCTCCTCTTTAAACCGTTCCGCAGTACTTACGTCTATCACATAACGGTTATCAAGCGTTTTCATGATATCTTCAATTTCCAGATCCGCGTAGAGCATTGTCTGACGCAGATCAATGATTGTATTGTTGGAAAAACAGAGAATAACCGGCCTTAGGATATCCTGCTCATTTTCTGTCAGTACAAGCCCTTTCAGGCCGCTGGATAACTCCACGCTGCATCCCTTGCTCAAAAAGTTAATGCTCTTAATCAACGCATCCACAACATCCTTTCCAAAGATTTCAGGATGTGCCATCAAATATTTCAATGTGGCAATTTCTGACTTTGGTTCATCAATACTGTTCATAGCAGTCATCGTATCATAAGTTTCCGCAACAATCAGGAGCTTGGCACCCGTCACAAGTTTTCCGCTGCCCAGCTCCTTCTTTGTATGAAATGCATCCAACTGCTTATAAGCCTGCATAACCGTCCGCTTGATATTCGGCATGGATAAAAATGCCTGCTCCGCAAGTTGGATGCCCCCAAATTCATATCGTTTGATGTCCTGCTGATCCTGCTGCGTAAGCTCTCGAATGCCGCCCAGATGCTCAGGAATATTCAGCTTTCCGATATCATGTACAAGGGCCGCAACCACCGTTTCCCGCTGCTCCTCACGGCGCATATTCATATGATGTGACATCATTGTACACAGCAATGCGACGTTCAGAGAATGCTTATACACGAAATCCTCTTTGCTTCTCAAATTTTGTACAAAATTAATTTTTCTGTCCAGCCTGCCATAGGATTTTATAATACTTTCCGCAAAGCTGAACAGTTTCACCTGCTTCCCCTTTGTCAGGATGCTTTGCAGTTCATCCCGTATCGTAAATACGGAAACAGTCTGAAAACGTTCAAATTCAATATCATCCGCCGTCATCGGCGGCAGCGGCTCGGCGGGCTCCAATATGTAAATACCGATCAATCCAAAATTTCTGGCAGATTCGATACCCTGTTTTGTTAATTTGGAATTCCTTTCATAAAGTAATACGCCCTTGTTGTTATAAATCGGCTTTGCCAAACGCATCCCGATTTTTAAATCTTCTGTTTTGATAAATAGCATATCCGCTTCTCCCACTGTTTTTCTTAGTTAATTTTGCTTTTTATCACTTCTAGTCCTTTTTGAAGCTGTAAATCCTCCGCCTCCGACAGTTCCGTTTTCAGCTGTAGTTCGGCATTTAAGGAAACCTCTACATCCGGCTCGATCCCTTTTTGATGGATGCTTTCACCATTTGGCAGATGATATTCCGCGATTGTGAGCTTTACCGCTTCTGTTTCACTGATTGGGATAACCTGCTGCACAATACCCTTTCCGTAACTTTTTTCGCCGATCAGTATCCCCGCTTCATAGTCCTTAATGCCTCCCGCAAATATTTCTGAGGCAGATGCAGAATTACCATTAATCAGCACGACAAGCGGAATATTACAATCCTCGCCGTCTTTCGCATTATAATACTCCTTTCGTTCATTTTTATCGACCGTGTACACGAGCTTACCGCCATCCGGCACAAAATAATCTAAAATACTTGCCGCCGAAGAAACAAGGCCGCCCGGATTATTGCGCACATCGATGACCAGACCTTTCATTCCCTGACCTTCCAAATCCTCCATCGCACTCTTGAATTGATTAATCGTCGCCAAATCCCACGATTCTATTTTCATGATGCCGATTTGATCTGATGCCATCCGCCAGGAAACCGAAGGAATTTCAATATGCCGGCGAACGATAGAAAAGGAAATATATTCCTCCAGGCTTGCCCTATATATTTTTACCTCTACAGAAGTGCCTGCCTCTCCTTTCAATCTCGCTGCGATTGTCGTGGAATCCTCTCCAACCACATTTTCTCCGTCAATCTCATAAAATACATCTCCCGACTGAACACCTGCCTCGGCACTTGGACTTTGTGAATAGACCTTGACGACCGTCACAGTTCCGTCTCCCTGCTCCGTGATGACAGCGCCGACACCTGAATATTCTCCTGTCGCCTGAATAGTCAGTGCTTCATAATCCTGTGCATCATAATATGCAGAATACGGGTCGCCGAGACCCCAAAGCATACCGGTCAAAAGTCCGTCCTTCATCGCTTCCGTATCAATATCATATAAATAATAGCCCTCTATGATCTGTTCGACCGTTTGTGCTGTATCAAACATCTCATTTGCTGATAAGGAAACAGCCGATTCCTCTTTGTACGATCCGGCAAGCTCTCTGCTCGCCGACTCATACAACCCCTTATAATTCAGCAAAGCAGCTGTCTCAGCCAGGATGATAACCGCTCCGGCTGCGACTGTTCCTAATGTGATTGCCTTTCTCTTATTCATTTTTCAAATGCCTCTCTTAATTTTCCCAATGCTCTCTTTTCAATTCTTGATACATAGCTCCTGGAAATACCGAGCATACTGCCGATTTCCCGCTGTGTGACCTCCTCCCCGCCTGCCAGCCCATAGCGCAGAATAATAATTTCTTTTTCCCGTTCAGACAATACTTCCTCCACATAATCATACAAGTGCTTTATGTTCTGCGCAATATCCATCCGGTCCGCGATGTCGTCGTTCGTACCCTCAATAACATCAAGCAGGCTGATCTCATTTCCTTCCTTATCGGTCCCGATTGGTTCATATATCGAGACATCTCTGCTGCTTTTCTTTTTTGTACGAAACATCATCAGCAGTTCATTGTCGATACATCTGGCAGCATACGTCACAAGCCGGCTTCCCTTTGTCTCATCGAACGTCAGAACTGCCTTGATCAGCCCAATCGTTCCAATAGAAATCAAATCCTCCATCTCTTCGCCGGAGCACTGATATTTCTTGACTACATGCGCGACCAGACGCAGGTTTCGTTCAATTAAAATGTCTTTTGCCGCCATGTCTCCCTGGCGGTACTTTTCTATGTAATAACTCTCTTCTTCAAAAGACAACGGTTTTTTAAAAGCCTTCAACAGAGCACCTCAAAGCCGGTTCATGAATACTTATTACATTCTATGAAATCGGACAATTTGAAGTGCCTTTCCTATTTATTTTCGGCTAAGAAGATTTCAAACTGCTCTATGGGGACAGGCTTTGAAAAGTAAAAACCCTGTGCAATATCGCAGCCGATGCCCTCTAAAAAACCCAGCTGCTCAATCGTTTCCACACCCTCCGCAACGGTCAGCAGGCCGAGCTGCTTTGCCATGCGGACAGACGCTTCGACAATAATCTTCCCGCGTTCGGTTGACATAATTTCGTCTAAAAAGAACCTGTCAATCTTTAACGTATCAACCGGCGCATTTCTGAGCATATTCAGCGACGAATAACCGGAACCGAAATCATCCATCAGGATCTTAAAACCGCGCTTTTTTAATTCTGACATTTGCATAAATAGCTGCGTTACATCATCCATAAATAGATTTTCTGTGATCTCCAGCTCCAAAAGATATGGAGGTACCTGATATTTTTCCACGAGGCCTTCCAGGATATCCGGCAGATCCGTATTGCCGACATGAACTCTGGAAATATTGATCGAAATCGGAATAGTGGCATCACGCCGGATCAACTCGGCAAGATATCGGCAGGCCTCCTCCCATATATATACATCCAGCCGTGTGATAAAGCCATTACTCTCAAACAACGGCAGGAACTGTGCCGGAACAAGCAGACCCCTCGTCGGATGTTTCCAGCGCACTAATGCTTCCGCCCCATAGACCCTGCGATTTTTCACCTGAATCTGCGGCTGCAGGAACATGACGAACTCCCGATTCTGCAAGGCCTTTTGCATTTCTTCCTCAATTTCCGCCTGTTCCCTGAATTTCAACTGGATGATGTCATCATATACCGCATAATTGGTCAGGGTACTGCCCTTTACCTGCTTTTTAACAAGCCTTGCCCTGTCACACATCAGGCGGACCGGCAATTCTCTGTCGATTACCTTATAAATGCCATATACAAGCGAAATGCTCGCAGGCATTGAATCATGATCCCGCAGCTTTGCAGAAAGCATCGACATGTAATTAATCAGATCCTGTTCGGTCCGGTAACTGATTAATACACTGAACACATCTCCCTGATAACGCTTCGCAAAACTTTCCTCCGGCGCAATTTCACGGATTGCCTTTCCAAGTATCGCGAGACACCTGTTGCCAATCTCGATGCCATACCGGTCATTGATCAGCCGAAATTTATCGATGTCGATCGATATGACGGCAAACTGCTTTTCCGGCTTTAAGTGCAGCAGCTCCTTCGCTTTCAAATAAAACGTATCGCTGTTATACAGACCGGTGAGGGAATCATACTCTGCACGATATTCCATCTCGGCTTTAATTTCCATCTCCGTATTGACATTCTGCAGTGTCCCTAAATAGCGGACCGGCATGTTGTTCAGCCCGTGCAGCGTTTGGATGGTAACCGTATACCAAATGGGAACCTGGTATTTATTGTATAACCGCACCGTCGTTTTCTGAGTCTGCGCAGTCGTCTTGACCGCCTCCTTGAACAGGTCGAAATTCTCCTGATCATCCGGATGGCAGCGCAGACTGTCGAGTAAGGACCATTCATTTGCCAAATCCTTTTTATCTACCAAAAATACTTCGTCAAACATTGAACAAAGATAATAACCCGCATCCGCAACCTGATACTCGTAGACAAGAATTCCGATCATCTCGTTGACATTCTCATGACGCTCATAATTGAGTGCCATTTCCTTTAAGATCGTGCTCTTCTGTTTCATAATCTCATATTTAATCTTTGTCTCGGCATCTTCCAGGCTGCGGCGTTTATAATCATTGACGTTCAGACATATAATCATGACACGGAAATCATCTCTTTCGCCTCTGCCGGGCAGTCCGGCCTCCGCTTTCTCCTGCATCTTATTATTAATCTGATTTAAGAAAACAGAATAGATTCCGTACCATTCATATTCATCCTGAATGTTTTTCAGCCGCACCTCCCTGTAAAGAATTGATCTTCCCGCGCGGATGGCCTGCTTTAAATACTTCGGATCAGTCGCCTCAAAAAACGTGTTCCGATCTTCCGCACAGACAACGTACTCGGCATAATATTCCCTGAGCCGCTTCCAGTTTTCGATACGCAGATCCATCACGCTCTTGATATTCTTTTCCTTCATGCGAACACACATATTTTTGGAAATATTGACATCCCATACAATATCCTGCATCGCATAAAGGGCATCCTGCACCCGCTTCCCGCTCTCGTTTACCTCTTGGATCTGAGTTTCAATATTTTCCTTGACCGAAGCAATCAGATAAATATTTTTGCCGTTCCGCATTACAATTTTAGTCGTACGGACAGGCACACTCGTACGCAGGTCAGCCGAATAAACGCTCGAATCCAACGAATCCGTCTTTTCATCGATCAGACGCAGCGGGCAATCCGGACATGGCTCACTGTAGCCTTTATTCCGTATGTAGCAAAGTTCGCTGGTTCCATTTTTCTGCTGTTTTTTGAGTGCTTCATTCTGGTAAAGAATCTGGTAATGATCATCCACCGCATAAGCCCATGTGCACATCGGATCAAGGATATTACGAATCAGTTCCATTTCTTTTGTGGATAAGATGGGATTAATCGAAGTATCCATCCGCTCCATTTCACTCGTATACAGCACATACGTGTCTCTTCCGGATTCCTTGGCATCATCCAGCGCCGCCAGTGCACGTGCATACAGCTTATCCACCGTGACTTCCTCCGCATGCATCACAGAAATACCGATGCTGACAGTCACGCCCCCGCTGTTCTCAAAATCACGCCAAACCTCCTTGACAGTCTGGCGTACATAAGAAGCCCGCTCCAGCAGCACATTTCCCGTATGTACTCCTTTCATGAAAACCGCAAACCGATCTTCTCCGACTCTGCCGATCAGATCCGACCCCCGGAAAGCACGCTTTAAAATCCGGGAAATTTCCACAAGGACTCCTTCGCTCTTGATACTGCCATACATCTCGCGCCACTCCATGAAATCGTCAATATCAATGACAAGTAAATCCGGAATGACATCCTTCGGAATCGTTTTGAGATATTCCTCGATGCTTTGAAACATCGCTTCTTTTGTCAGCAGACGGGTCAGCTCATCTTTTGTCTTAGCCTGTTCTTCATGATGCTGCTTTGTCTCATCATCAATATATGCCATCGTACCGTATAACAGTACCGGCGTGCCGTCTTTTGCCGTTTCCATTCTTCCCTTGATTTGATACCAGCGAAAATCCCCGTTGAAATCAAGAAAACGAATATATTCCATTCTTACTTTGTCCGCATCCTTCGGTGAAGTAAAAAATGCAATTGCCTTTTTGATATCCTTTTGATGAATTTTTCCATGAGTATCAATTCTTTCGGTAAACGCGGAAATATGAAATGGCATCGGAACATATTTTTTTAAGTTCTCAGAAAATCCAACCACATCTTCCCGAATATCGTATTCAAATATGATTGTCTCATTCAAATCGATCGCATTCCAAAATAAATCCTCGCTGAACTTATGCATCTCTGTCCTTCCCTTCTCTCCCGCCTGAAACTGCTTAACGGAAGCCGTTTGGGTTATCACATATTACCAACTATGTATAGTATACGGAAAATTTAGTTAAATAACAATAATTTTCATCGTTTTATCGACATTTTTTTGGATTATATTGGATTTTTTTGTTGACTATCCCCTTATTCGAGTAAAAACGCGGAAAAAACATAATTTCCATAGTCGATTCCCTGATCGGTCAATGCAATACGTCCATCTTTTTCACAAAGAAGTCCTTCCCTCATCAGCTTATGCAGTGTACCACCATACACCTCTGTCAACGGCACCAAAAATGTCTTGTTGAATTTATCCTGATCAACACCGCACAGAAGGCGCAGTCCGAGAAACATAAATTCCTCCATCTGCGCCGTTTTTTCAAGCAAAAACCGTTCACTTGTTTTACAGGGATTTTCAATATAACCCGACAGATCTTCCTGATTCCGGCAGCGCACGTTATCAAGCAGCGAAGATGCTCCAAGCCCAAGTCCTATATAATCTTGTCTCGTCCAATAGGCACTGTTATGCCGGCTTTCATAGCCCGGTTTGGCAAAATTGGAAATTTCATAATGAAAATAGCCGTTTTTTACAAGCGTGTCCCTGGTCAGATAGTAGAGCTTGCGTTCCTCTTCCTCATCCGGCAGGCCCAGACAGGCGCTGTCAGCACCGTATGTTTCATAAAAGGGGGTGCCCTCCTCAAGAATCAAGCTGTATGCGGAGATATGCTCCGGATTTAAAGCGAGCACTTTTTCAAGGGTACACGAAAGCTTCTCCTTTGTCTGGCCGGGGAGCGCCGTCATCACATCTACATTGATGTTACCAAACCCCGCCCTTCTTGCAGCCTCATAGTTTTCCTGAAACAGTTCCCATGTATGAATCCTGCCGAGAATCTTAAGCTCCTCGGCATCCGCTGACTGAAGCCCGATGCTCAGACGATTGATGCCCATAGCGCGGTATGCCGTCAGCTTTTCTCTGCTGAGTGTGCCCGGATTGGCTTCTAAAGTGATTTCCGCATCCGCAGTGACAGAAAAAACAGATTTGAGCTTACGTAATATTATTTTTATTAATTCCGGAGAAAGAAGACTTGGTGTACCGCCTCCGAAATAGATGGTAGGTACGAAATAATGCAGCGTGTATTTTTCAAATAACCCGTCGATCTCCCTGCATAAAGCATCCACATATGCTTCCTGCATTTTGATATCGCAGGGAAATGATAAAAAGTCACAATAATGACATTTCTGCACACAAAAGGGAATGTGCACATAAAGTCCAAGTGGATTTTTCCCAGCTTCCATGTCCCATTCCCTTCTTGTTACGCTGTAACAACTATCTTTATTTCTTATCATCGAGTTTTAGAACACTCATAAATGCTTTCTGCGGAATCTCTACATTACCAATCTGGCGCATCCGCTTCTTTCCTTCCTTCTGCTTCTCAAGCAGCTTGCGTTTCCTCGTGATATCGCCGCCATAGCATTTCGCAAGGACGTCCTTGCGCATTGCCTTTACCGTCTCCCTCGCTATGATTTTGCTGCCGATTGCCGCCTGGATCGGAATTTCAAACAAATGCCGCGGAATTTCATCCTTAAGCTTTTCGCACATTTTTCTGCCTCGTTCATAAGCGCTTTCTGCGTGCACAATAAACGAAAGTGCATCAACCTCTTCGCGGTTGATAAGGATGTCCAACTTCACAAGTTCCGAACGCTCATAGCCCTTGATATCATAGTCGAATGACGCATAACCCCGCGAACGGGATTTCAGCGCATCAAAAAAATCATAAATAATTTCATTGAGCGGCAACTCATATTTTAACAACGCCCTTTTTTCTTCCATATACTCCATACCCAGATAACGTCCTCTGCGCTCCTGGCACAGTTCCATGATCGAACCTAAAAAATCTGTCGTGACCATAATTTCCGCACTGACAATCGGTTCCTCCATATAATCAATTTCCGAAGGGTCGGGCAGATTTGTCGGGTTGGTCAGATCTATCACATCTCCGTTTGTCTTGTGCACTTTATAGATAACACTCGGTGCCGTCGTCACAAGATCAAGATGATATTCCCGCTCCAACCGTTCCTGAATCACCTCCAGATGCAGCAGCCCTAAAAAACCGCAGCGATATCCAAAGCCTAAAGCGACAGATGTCTCGGGCTCATAATTCAGAGAAGCATCATTTAACTGCAGTTTCTCAAGCGCATCCCGCAAATCCGGATATTTTGCGCCGTCCGCCGGATACATGCCGCAATAAACCATTGACAACACTTTTTTATAACCCGGCAATGCCTCGGTACACGGATGTTCTGCGTTTGTCACCGTATCGCCGACCGCCGTATCGCGGACATTTTTAATACCGGCGGTGATATAGCCGACCATGCCCGCCAAAAGCTCGTCGCACGGAATAAATTGTCCCGCTCCAAAATAGCCGACCTCTACCACCTCTTCTTTTGCGCCTGTCGCCATCAATTTAATCGGCGTACCTTTTGTGACCCTGCCTTCCATAACTCGGCAAAAAATAATAACACCCTTATAGGCATCGTAAACAGAATCAAAAATTAATGCTTTCAAGGGCGCATTCGGGTCACCTTTCGGGGCCGGTATTTTTAAAACAACCTGCTCCAGCACATCCTCGATACCGATCCCGTTCTTAGCCGAGATCCGCGGTGCATCCTGCGCTTCAAGACCGATGATATCTTCGATTTCTTCCACTACGCGTTCCGGCTCCGCGCTCGGCAGATCGATCTTATTGATAACCGGAAACACATCAAGATTATGATCGAGTGCCAGATAGACATTGGCAAGCGTCTGCGCTTCAATCCCCTGAGCTGCATCGACGACCAGAATCGCCCCGTCACAGGCTGCAAGACTTCTGCTGACTTCATAATTAAAATCGACATGACCCGGCGTATCGATCAGATTGAATATATATTCTTCTCCGTCCTTCGCCTTATAAATCGTGCGGACAGCCTGAGATTTGATCGTGATTCCCCGTTCCCTTTCCAAATCCATGTTATCCAATATCTGGGCCTGCATCTCGCGGCTCGTCAAAAGTCCCGTCCGCTCTATAATCCGGTCCGCCAGCGTGGATTTTCCATGGTCAATATGTGCAATAATACTAAAATTTCTAATTTTACTCTGATCCATCTAATTCACCTCAATAAAGAGATTTTTATTCACTTGTATAGTATAAATGTACGGGTCAAATATTGCAAGCGGTTCATGAAAACAAAAACCGGACTCCCCGCCTACTCATCCTCCGTCGGGGTGAGAACCATATCCAGTATTCTGGCAAGTGGTTCCATAGAGGCAAGAGCCTCCTCAAGCGTATTAGTCTGGGCACCGACCTCAACAAGAAGGCTCTTTGGGCGATAATGCAGGTTATAACGCATGTTCTTCAAATAAATTCTTCTTGTGAGATTCGGATAATATTCACGTGCCTTCAGCTGCAGTTGAAAAGTAAGAGCAAGATTCTCATTAATATATTCATTCGGAAGGTCGGTAATATCACCAAGCGTCGTTGACCTGCTCAGGCCGTTAAAAAACATAAACTGCGCCATCTGCTTGCCTTCTATCTCAGTAACAAGTTTTTGATCATCGTTAATACCATCCCTATGTACATCAATGATTACTTCTATTTCCGGATGCACCTCAAGAATCTGCTCCAGTGCCTCGCCTGCCCGCGCATAAGCGTAATCCCTTTTTAGATCATACACACCCGTATCGTGAATAACGGTATAACCATAGCCGCGCAGCAGTTCACTCAGTCGCTCGCCCACACCGACTACCGTCGTGGAAAGATCACCCTCCACACTGTTAATATACGCCTCCTGGGAATGCGTATGATAAACTAAAATGCTTCCCCGCTCCTTGCCATCTTCGATTGGCAGAGAAACATCCGTTTCCATCAGTTTTTCCACATTTAACTGATCAGCACCGATGTAAGTCGATTTATCAATCGCATAAAATTCCTTGACAAGCGTGCTGTAATCCTTTAGATCTTCCAGACTTACCTCACTTGCCTCGGCCGGTATCGCATCCGCAGATTGGCTCTCTGCTTGGGCAGGTGCCTTTTCCGCTGCGGCTTCGTTTTCATTTAGCAGCGCATCCCACAGTGCTGTATTCCCGTTTTCGTCATCCGCCTCATCTTCCAATATCCTGTAATATGTTTCGGTGTCTTCTATTTCTGTCTCATAGGCGGCCTGTGTTTTGATATAGCGCATGAGGGGAATATTGTCAACAAGTACGCGTTCCATAAAATCAGCTTCCTCGGAGCCGCTTTCCACTGCATAACTTAAAGAAGGCAGATATGTTTTCAATATCTGCCCCTGCAATCTATCAGAAATATATGCGTTCAACGCTATCTCCTCTTTAATCTGTACCGAGGAACGATATAAAAAATAAAGTCTGCCCAGGCATACGGCGAAAAGAGCACCGGCGACATATCCCGCGATTTTGTATTTTTGCTTTCGACGCCATCTCACCGCATATCCCTCCCATCAGCACCCGCTGTTCCATTTCAGTGCGCATCGAGGTACTCCTATAAAGTATATGCCTGTCCGTTGTAAGATATGCCGCGTGTTTCCCCTCAAATAAGATGCGAATGAATCGGTATTTTATGTGTGCAGTGCAATATTCAGGGCCTCTGATATCGTGAAGCCGAGACGTTTGATTGTTTCGTCAATATCCTTTGGCGTAACATACATATTATTCAAATCAGACATGACATTAATGAGATTTTCAACCGCATCGTTCACGATTGTCGCTGCATCCACTACCGTCGGAACGCCGATCGCAATGACCGGAACACCCAGACTTTCCTCCGTAATTGCATTTCGGTGATTGCCCACACCGGAACCGGGATGGATACCGGTATCCGTGATCTGGATCGTTCGGTTCAGCCGTTTTGTGCTTCTTGCCGCCAACGCATCGATCACGATTACAAGAGAGGGATTTGTCTGCTCGATCACTCCCTTGATAATCTCCGCCGCCTCCATACCGGTCTGCGCCATGACGCCCGGTACAATACCGCTGACGGCGTGTACGCTTTCCGAGGTATAAGCCGCCTTTCCGTATTCATTTATAATATGGCGGGTAATCAGCAAATTGCCGACTACATGAGGCCCAAGCGCATCCGGAGTCACCTCCCTGTTCCCAAGTCCAACGACAAGTACAGAGCTGTCCGCTCCCGCCTTCGGTGCAATCTGCTTGATCAGCTTTGCAAGCTCCGATGAAATTTCCCGGTGATAATCATCATCCGGCTCTGACATATTCGGTGCTTCCATTGTGATATAAGTTCCGGGCGGCTTACCAAGCTCCTTTGCGCCGTTTTTCGTCAGAATCTTTACGCTCGTCACCTTGATCTGCGTCTTCTCATCGTAGTCCTCCTTAACCTCGACGCCCCGAACCTCCTCGGCTTTTTCACCGACACTTTCCCTTGCCTCGAGCGCTAAATCGGTCCTAATCCGAAATTCTCCCACGGCTTGTTCCTTCCTTTCTGATATTGTTTCATTCTTCACGGTTTTAACTCGTTATAGTATGCACTGGAAGGATTATTTTATTCAGTTGTATGCTAAAAGACCTGTTTCAGAATCGTATTGATAAATAGTACAATATTACTTCTGAAAATTCAGCAAAAAGGTATTGACAGAAAACAATGCATCTACTAAACTATAAAGGTATGTTCATATTGAAGCGTCCGTGTCCGGATTCAATATGACTTATGAGGTTCGGAATACATCCGAATTCTTACTATATAGAAATAGGAGGTGTAAATCGTGGCTAATATTAAATCAGCAAAGAAGAGAATTCTTGTTATTGAGAAAAAGACTGAGCGTAACAAAGCAATCAAGTCAAAGGTTAAAACTTACATTAAAAAAGTTTATGCTGCCATTGACGCAAACGATAAAGAAGCTGCTAATGCTGCTTTACTCGAAGCTATTTCAGAAATCAGCAAGGCTGCATCAAAGGGCGTTTATCATAAGAGTACTTCTTCAAGGAAAATATCCCGTATGACGAAGGCTGTCAACGCAATTGCTTAGTTTATACAGATAAATAAATGTCTAAAAGAAAAAGAACAACTCATACCGTCATGTGAGTCGTTCTTTTTTCTTTTTGTGTTACTCTGCTTTTTCCTTATCCGCCGGCTCCTCTTTTTTTTCTGCAGACTCGGGAGCTTGTTCTTCACTCTCCGGTACGACCGGCGCTTTTTCAAATGGATACTCGATATTCCATGCTGCACGGATACTGTCCATCAAACGCATGATGCGCAGTGTTTCCATATGCGGCATTTCCGGACATTCGATCCCTCCTGCCCGAATGACCTGCATTGCCGAAAGCACTTCGTATTCATAACCCGTCACCTGGCAGGGCGCGGCATATTCTGCGATTACCTTCCGTTCCAGATTATATACACGGACGGATTCATAGTTATTGATATTCTCAATCTCAATATAACCATTCGTTCCGTTGATCATACCCCGCCTGTCGGTCTGCGCAAGCATTGTCGCATACAGCGTCGCCATCCTGCCGTCCTTATAGGTCAGCATAATCGTCTCCTGCCCATCCACACCGGAATCCAGCTTAATGCAGGTTGCCGCAATACTTTCTATTTCATCGCCGAACACCATCGAAGCAAAGTTCAGCACATAAACTCCTAAATCAAGCAGCGCACCGCCGGCAAGCTCCTGCTTTACCATCCGCTCCACATGCTCAAGCGGATAACCCAGGTTTGCGGATAACGAGGTCGGCTTTCCGATAATGCCGCTCTTAATAATATCGTCGATTGTCTGGCGCATCGGCATATATCTCGTCCAGATGGCTTCTGTCAGAAGCAGGCCTCTTTCCTCAGCCATGCGCAGTACCTCCTCGGCCTGCTTCGCATTTGCCGTAAATGCCTTTTCACACAGCACATGCTTGCCATGCTCAAGACACAGCTTAATGTGCTCATAATGATGGGAGTGCGGTGTCGCAATATACACAAGTTCCACGTTCTCATCGGCCAGCATCTCCGTATAGGAACCATAAGCCTTTTTAAACCCGTATTTATCGGCAAATATCTGGGCGCGCTTCATGTCCCTTGCCGCCACTGCATAGCACTCTGCCTCCTTTAATGGCTGCAATGTTGTAGCCATCGTTTTTGCGATTCCGCCCGCGCCTAAAATTGCAATATTCATCATCCTTTATCCTTTCTGCTCTGTCTGCAATCAGTGTTCTCCGTCGGATTGCTCCACGGTATTGTTCTTTACGGTCATTCCATCCATATCCCTGATAAACTGAGAAAATTTGCTGTATTTATAATCCCTGATATTAAAGTTCGGCATCTCCTTCTCTAATTTCTGTTTCAGCTCGGACAGACCCATCGTGTGATTTTTGGCCTTTCTCACAATATCATTGACTGTCGCCTCAATCTGCTCCTTTGTGACACCGCTGCCGGTCGGGTAAACATGAAGGGATTTTCCCTTCTGCGCCAGTGCGATACCCTTTACACTTTCCAAAAACTTGGACAGCTTTGAATAGCCATAGTTACGGACATCAAAATCAGCATGCCGATTGTTGATTTTATTGCCGAGTTCTCCAACTGTCGTATCCTTGCCGTTCGCTTCATTATCCGCTATTATTTTTAAAATTGTTTCTTCAATATCTTTTCTGCTGACACCGTTTGACTGGCCCTCTTCCTCCGCCGCCAACACCTCCAGATATTTAAAGAGTGTGCAGGAAGTCCGAAATGCCTCCACCGTCTTCTTTTCACCCATACCGATGACGAGCATGCCTGCCTCGCGCAGCCTCGATGCAAGTCTTGTAAAATCACTGTCACTCGATACAATGCAGAAGCCGTCTACCTTCCCCGAATATAAAATATCCATCGCATCGATGATCATCGCCGAATCCGTAGAATTCTTTCCCTGTGTATAGCTGTACTGCTGCATCGGCGTAATCGAATTTTTGAGCACAATTTCCTTCCAGCTTGATGAAATCGGGCTTGTCCAGTCTCCATACGCCCGCTTGTATGTCGCAACGCCGTAATTAGAAATCTCATCCAGAATATATTTGATGTATTTCGTCGATATATTTTCGGAATCGATCAGAACCGCCAGCCGCTTTTCACTTTCTTCCATATAAACACCTCACCCCTTTTATTTTCACGCCATATCTTTTTCTTTCACACAATCGTATTTTTAAGGCTTCCGATCCCTTCGATGCAACACTCAACCGTATCGCCCGCCTTCAAAAACTGCGGCGGAGTCATCCCCATGCCGACACCTGCCGGCGTACCCGTCAGGATCACCGTACCTGGAAGCAGTGTCATCCCCGCAGATAGTTCCTCCACGATTTCATCAATGCCAAACAACAGCAAATCCGTATTTGCATCCTGCCTCAGTCCGCCGTTTACGTAAGACCTGACAGAAAGTGCAGGCGGCCAGACAATTTCGTCGGCTGTTACAATCCAGGGTCCCATCGGCGTAAAACCGTCAAGACTCTTTCCGAAATACCACTGTTTGTGACGGGTCTGCACATTCCGTGCGCTCATGTCATTGACGATCGTATAGCCGAAGATGTAATCCCTTGCTTGTTCCTTCTTTACATTTTTCGCTGTTCTGCCGATGATAAACGCAAGCTCAGCTTCATAATCCAAGCTGTCCACAAGTGCTTCATGTGCCGGAATACTTCCGCCGTCTGCAACCGCTTCATTAACTCGCTTGGAAAAATAAATCGCATAATCTCTGTTTTTTTCAAATGTTTCTTTTTTGTATCTTGCGGATTCCTCTGCATGAGCCGCATAATTAATCCCCAGGCAGATAAAATCCTGCTTCGGTCTCGGGATCGGCGCACATAACCTAATCTTTGAGAGAGGTTCGCTCTCAAGACCCGGGCAGCTGCCTTCTAAGTCTGTTTCCCTTTTATAAATCCGTGCCCCAAGTGCCTGCATATCCGCCGCAGTCATCGTATCGATCAGTTCATTCATCGACCTTGCAGCAATACCAAATTGGGAAAGTACATAGACCAGATCTTTGTCCTTCGATAAAACACCGATCTTTTCCTGCCCGTTCGAAGCATAGGTCAATAATTTCATAGTCCCTCCTGCGATATCATAGTTATTTTCTCATAGAACCCCGGCTTTACCTTTTTAACAGAAACCGGCCTGCCTTCTTTATTTAGAAAACAGTGGCTTGTCCTGCCCGACGTGCAGAGCTCATCTGTATTCCTATCAAAAATCCGGTAGCCGACGACGAGTTTAATACCATTAAATTTTTCGATTGACACCTCGATACGCACGGTCCCCCCGTAGCGCACCATTTTCCGGTAATCACATTCCACATGCAGCACCGGGCTGATGATGCCTTCCTGCTCCATTCTTTCGTATGAATAACCCAGGTCCTCCAGAAATGCTGTACGCGCCTCTTCAAACCACCGTATATAATTGGAATGATGGACAACTCCCATTTGGTCAGTCTCATAATATTGCGTTTTATGCAGGTAGGAATAGCTCATTCTCTCTTCTCCGGTTAATTCTGTACTTTTCTTATTTATTTTACCTCATTTCAATTGTATTTACAATGAAAATCTGTCTCATCGAGCTCTTTGGCAACTTCGTATTATTGTCAAGAAATTTCCATGAATACAATTTTTTTCAATTTTTTCACAAAATATTCACTGGACTTTGTCCGATCTCTGGGATATGATAAAAAACGAAGCGGAAAAATAGAAAAGGAGCATTCTATTGAGAAAAAAATCCCATATTTCATTAGCAGTATATTTGGTCAATAATGTAGACACTCATGAACTTTTCAAGCATCGCCGATCCTTTTACGTCGGAAGTATTCTGCCTGACTGCAAGCCTTCTTTTTTGACGACACGCCACGAATTTGACGGTACCTTCCAAATGGTAAAGGAACGCATTTTAAAGCTGACTACACAGGCAGACTTTGCAAACGGCGATTCTTGCTCCTATATGCGCGATTTAGGGCAGATTATTCATTATGTGGCGGACTATTTCACTTTCCCGCATAACGAAATTTATGACGGCAGCCTGAAGGATCATTGCGTTTATGAAAAAATGCTGAAATTCAGCCTCAGAGAATATATCCGCAGCGGAGAAGCAGAAAAGAATAAGAGACAGCCGGCACTCTTTGATACTCCGCAGGCGCTGTTCTTCTTTATCCAGAAGGCACATGAGGAATACTTAAAAATGAAGCACTCCGTCGAAGAGGACTGCATGTACATCGTACGCATCTGTCATCAGGTCGTCACTTCGATCCTGCAGCTCTTCCAGCAATACCGGAGACCCGTAGGAGTTTCCTATTGAAGAACAAAAGCTGTGCATAAAAAAGAGAGATCTCTGCCTTATTCAGGAATGAGAGATCTCTTTTATATTAGTTATCTGACTTACCACATCTCTTTTATTTTGCAGCACGCCGTCACTTTTTCGGTACCAGCTTCTCCTTGCCGCCCATATATAGCCTCAACACTTCCGGAATGTTGATACTCCCATCCTCGTTCAAATTATTTTCCAAAAATGCAATGAGCATTCTCGGCGGTGCAACAACCGTATTATTTAACGTATGTGCAAAATATTTACCGTTTTCACCGTTTACACGGATCTTTAAACGTCTCGCCTGTGCATCTCCCAAATTTGAACAGCTTCCCACTTCAAAATACTTTCCCTGTCTGGGAGACCACGCCTCCACGTCAAAGGACTTTACCTTTAAATCGGCCAAGTCACCGGAACAGCATTCCAGTGTTCTCACCGGAATATCCATGGATCGAAACAGATCAACCGTATTCTGCCACAGCTTGTCAAACCACTGCATGCTTTCCTCCGGCTTGCACACGACAATCATCTCCTGCTTTTCAAACTGATGGATCCGGTAAACACCTCTTTCCTCAATGCCATGCGCACCCTTTTCTTTTCTGAAGCACGGAGAATAGCTTGTCATGGTCTTTGGAAGCTCCTCCTCGGGAATAATCGTATCAATAAATTTTCCGATCATCGAATGTTCGCTCGTACCGATCAGATACAGATCCTCTCCCTCAATCTTATACATCATCGCATCCATCTCGGCAAAGCTCATAACACCCGTCACAACATTACTGCGGATCATGAATGGGGGAATACAGTAAGTAAAGCCCCTTTCAATCATGAAATCCCTTGCATAGGAAATGACGGCGGAATGCAGTCTCGCAATGTCCCCCATCAAATAATAAAACCCGTTTCCTGCCACTCTGCCCGCCCCATCCAAATCGATGCCGTCAAAGCGCTCCATAATTTCCGTATGATAGGGAATCGCAAAAGCGGGCACGACCGGCTCACCGTACCTGGTCACTTCCACATTTTCCTCATCGTTCCTGCCGATTGGTACACTGGAGTCGATAATATTGGGCAGCATCATCATAATTTTTGTAATCTTATCCGTCAGCCTTGCTTCCTGCTCCTCCAGCTTTGAAAGACGCTCTGAATTTGCAGTCACCTGTTTCTTCACCTCTTCGGCCTCTTCTTTTTTCCCCTGTGCCATTAAAGTGCCGATTTGCTTGGAAATCCTATTCCTGCTTGAGCGCAGTTCATCGGCTTCCTGCTTCGTGCTCCTGCCTTCCTCGTCTAATTTAATCACCTCGTCGACAAGCGGAAGCTTCTCCTCCTGAAACTTGTTCTTTAAGTTCTGCTTCACAGCATCAGGATTCTCCCTGACAAATTTTATATCTAACATGTAGTCCTCCTAAAGTAAAGATAGCTATGGGCAATTAGTCCATAGCCAGTATAAACTGTTTTATTCGTTTCCGCAAGTCCTGCGCATCAATTCATTTCGTAAACAGCAAAGCAGTTTTTGCCGCCTTTTTTCGCCTGATCCAGTGCTGCGTCAGCTTTTGGATACAACTCCCGGAAACTCTTTCCGTTTTCACCCGAGAATGCGATTCCCACCGAACAGCTCACGCAAATAGCACTTCCCTGATTATCCAGTTTCGTAACGGAGCTTTCGCAAATCTCCTGAGCCCTCCTCAATATCCAATCCTTTGATGCAACACGCGGCAGAAAGACAGCAAATTCATCGCTCCCGATACGCGCAACAATATCCTCCGCCCGAAATGTCTGTGACAGAAGCTTTGCGATTGCCCGCAGCATACTGTCACCAAAATCATGTCCGAAATTATCATTCACGGCCTTGAAATTATCCACATCAATCACGAGAAATGCCGACAGTATATTTTTCCGGTTGACGGCAGCCAGCGTCATATCCATGCTCTTTTCGATCATGATGCGGTTGTACAGTCCTGTCAGCGTGTCTCTCTCTGCCAGCCGCTGAATATTGCTCGTTCGCTGCTTCTCACGCTGGATATTCTTAATCTGCCAGCTCGCATAAACATGTTTGTCTTCTCCATTTTTAACAAGAAACATACTGCTTGTATACCACTCGTAAAGATGAGCCTCATTTGCATTACTTAAAAAATCAAATTTTACCTCACGCTCACCGGCCTCATACCAATTCAGCAAATGGATTCTGTCGAGCATCGACCTGCAGTACTGTGCATCCTCCTCGTTGACTGCCCCTAAAAACGCTTCCAGCAGTGTATCATAAGAAACTTCCTCATGAACACCAAAACGAGAGAATTGCTGATAAGATTCCTCGGAAATAAAACGGTTGTCTGTCAAATCCGCCTCGGCAAACAGTTCCGCCTCCTTGGAAAATATCTCCCTGTACTGCTGTTCACGCCACCGGATTTTCCTGCCTATTTTTTCATCTGTAATATCCTGTGCCATTTTATCCGGTTGATCTTTCAAATAGTTTTTGCATTCCACAATGATCATATCCAATAAAATTTGATCTCGGCCATACTGCAGTGTGCAATTCGCAAGCATATTTTTACAGGCTCCGTTTCCCCATTCGATTCGGTACTCCCGCTGCACATATTTTCTATTCTCCTCAACCGCATCCGCAAGCATTTTAGAAATTGAAGCCTTATCGCTGTCAGCAGCATTCCACATCAGTTCCGGAAGCGTCGCCTTTAGTTGCGCCTCTCGCAAGGGCATCTGATGATAATATAAAAAACGCTCGTTTACATAGGATAATTCTTTAACGGAAAGCTTCCCATCACGTGAAAGTTTAATCCTTCCGATACCAGCAATGCTGTTTTCCAGAAGCGAATCAAGCTGTTTTCTGAAGACGACATTCTCTCGGATTGCATAAATTTCTCGCTGTGTTGTTTCCCGCTCCGAAATTTTCAAAATGTTTCTGAGCCGCTGACGCAGAAGCGGCGGATCATACGGCTTTGTGACGACATCCAGTGCCCCCATCGAAAGCGCCATCCTGATATTCTCATATTCTCCGTAAGCCGTGGCCATCAAAACAGGGATATCCTTTAAAAACAGCATCCTCTTCACCTGACGAAGCAGCTCAAAGCCATTCTTTTCCGGCATGATCATATCCGAAATAATCAAATTGATATCGGAGAACTTATTTTTCAAAAGCTCCAGCGCCTCATCCACACCTGCTGCGGTAAAAATCTCATATTCGTCGCCGATAATTTTACAAAGCAGCTCCCTTTCCAGCTCCACATCATCCACAAGCAGGATTGCCGGACGCCTCTTGCTCTCCTGATCTTCGATATTTGTTGCCTCCTCATCGAGCCGGCAGCCAAATTCCTCCGCCGGAAGAGGCCGGTAAAAATAATAACCCTGCACGTCATCACAATCCATGCTGACAAGCAGCTCATACTGGTTTGCTGTCTCCACACCCTCAACAATGATTTCCATATGAATTGCTTTTGCCATCTGAATAATACTGAATAAAATATTTCCTGCACGGTCCGATGTTTCCAGACTTTCCATAAAGCGCATGTCGATTTTTAAAATATCCACACTGACATCTTTGAGCATATTCAATGATGAATAACCGCTTCCGAAATCATCCATCAAAACCTTGAAGCCGTTCTTCTGGAATTGCTGAATCGCTGTCATCAGTTCCTGCGGCTGATCCATATAAGCACTTTCCGTAATCTCGATGCGCAGGCAGTCTGCGTCCAGCTTATATTTTTTCAAAAGCGCCATAATATCCTTCAATAAATTGATATTATAAAAATCCACTCTGGACAAGTTCACCGAAACGGGTACAATCCGTTTTCCGGCCTGTCTGCGCCGGCTCTGGTAAATGCACACCTCTTCCCATACATACATATCCAACTTGGAAATAAAGCCATTTTTCTCGAATATCGGAATAAATTCGTTCGGAGAAACGATTCCCGCATCTCCTTGATTCCATCGAACAAGCGCCTCCGCTGAAATGATCCCTCCTGTCGCCGCATCGACTACAGGCTGATACATTACAAAAAACTCCTTCTCCTGCAAAGCCTTGTCTATATCGCGCATCATCTGCTGTTCCTTAACAAGCGTTTCTCTCAGCTGAGCATTGAAATAATTTTGGCGCTGAAGATACCCGTCCTTGATCGACTGCAGCGCCATCCCCGCGCGATCGCACATAATTGCGATATCTCTGTCCTCCGGTTCTGCCCGGTAAAAGCCCACATGCAGTGAAATCGGATAATTCAGCGTATGCCACGGCAGCTCACCGGCCAGCAGCGCGTCGATTTCATCTGCATGCTCCTCTAAAAAGCTTTCCGTACAGCACGTTACAAAGTGATCCGCCTCCATCCGTCCATAAGTACTCGGCCATGTATAAGTCTGCTTCAAATAATCAGAAAATGCACAAATGATCCGATCTCCCGTACGGCTGCCAAACAATTCGTTTACAGCCTTAAAGCGGTCGATATTCCACTTTCCGACCACAAACTTTTCATTGGGGTGCTGTTCTATGAGCAATGCAGTTCTTTTCACGAAATGATCCATATTATAAATTCCGGTCAGGGAATCCCTGCCGGCACGATACTGATATCTGCTCAGTTCTTTTTTCAGAAGATTTTCCTTGCTCGCCGTCACATTCGTTATAACTGCATAATAGAAATGGCCGCCGCCTTCTGCATCAGCCGATTTGATACTCATTTCTGCCTCAATCATGCTTCCGTTCTTATGTAGAAGCTCCACACAAAAGCTGACAGCTTCATCAGGCAGCTCCTCTTTGTCAAGCTGCTGCCTGACCCTTTCCCGATCTGCTTCGCTGATAAACGCAAGTGCATCCGCACCGAGCATCCCTGATGCTTCTGCACTCGTATAACCAAGCATTTCTGAAAGCTTATCATCCGCAAAAGAAAGACAGTAACCGTCCGTTTTTTTGAAAATACCAACACCGCCCGGAATGGCTTCAATTGTTGAATGAAAAATCTTTTCCGTTTCCAGTAAGGATTTTTCCAGCATGATGTGTCTTTCAATATAAGTTTCTACTAAATTCTTTACACGATATTGAATAACAATCGGGTTATAGGGCTTTGCAATAAAGTTGTCGGCTCCCAGCTGAAGCGCACGCAGCTCATTCTCCGTGCTCCCGGCTTCCGTGCTGATGATGACAGATATGTATTTATAACGCGGATCTTGCTTGATCCGCTGTAAAAACTCCAGCCCGTCCATCTGCGGCATAATAATATCCAGAATAATGATATCAACTGCATGTGCGGAAAGCACCTGAAGTGCCGTCGTTCCGTCATCCGCCTCCAGTATTTCATAATCCGTATCAAACAATGCACTTAAAATCTGCCTGTTGATGCTGCTGTCATCCACAATCAAGATTTTAATCTTTCTGTTCATAAGTATTGTCCTACTTTCCCTATTGCATGCCAACACTTTCTCGTGTGTTTTTTCTGTTTTATCTCTAAGTAATTTTCCTTCTGTATTACAAAAAATAATATTCCTTGCATAATAACTATAAATTGTGTTTATGAAACAAAAAACGTTTGCATAATCGATCAGACAAAAAAAGTCTGGTTGGTTATGTAAACGTTCTTTGTTACCATACTTATAGCTTATCCGATTTCTCCGACAATCCCTTTTTCATTTTAAATCTGTTATCCCTGCAATTTTTACATTTATTATGATAAAAATTTTTATCACATATGATCTATTATGCCATATATCTTTTGTGAATGCAACCATTTTTCTACATTTGTCACAATTTGTGACATTTTTTATTTAATAAGCAAATACGTAAAAATTTTTTATGTAAGAACAAACGTGTGCTTCGACAGCACAGCTTTTGTTCCGCGCGCGCAGCTGCGCATAAAATAAAAGAAGGCGGTCTGCCATCTGTAAGATGACAAAACCGCCTTATAGCCTTTTTTATATAATTTCCGCGTGAAACTGCTGCAAGGACTTCACACTGCCCTTATCGTTCTGCATCGCCCGGATCCCTTCGATCGAAGCCTTGGCTGCCGCCATCGTCGTTACATACGGAATGCGTGCCTTGATAACACCCTTTCTAATATAACTGTCATCCATTACGCCCTTCTTATCATCCGGCGTATTGATAACAATGCTAACCTCATGATTTGTAATCGCATCAAGCACGTTCGGCCGACCCTGCTGCAGCTTGAACGTCTTTACAGTCGGAATTCCTGCTGCCGTGATCCTGTCATAGGTTCCGCCTGTCGCGATGATCTTGAAGCCGCATTCATAAAAGCCCTTTGCCACCTCCACAAGCTCTGCCTTATCCCTGTCATTGACACTGATCAGCACCGTACCGGAAAGAGGAAGCCTTGTCTGCGTCGCCTCCTGTGCCTTATAATAAGCCTCTCCGAAATTGGCGGACATGCCTAGCACCTCGCCGGTCGAACGCATCTCCGGCCCCAACAGCGGATCGACCTCCTGAAACATGTTGAAGGGAAATACCGCTTCCTTTACACCGTAATGAGCAAATTTTTTTTCAGCCAATGCCGGAACCGGTGAAGGCCTGTCGGTAATCGCAGCCGTGATGATTTCCGTCGCGAGCGGCACCATACGGATATTGCAGACCTTTGATACGAGCGGCACGGTACGCGAAGCTCTCGGATTTGCCTCAAGTACATAGACCTTTCCGTCTTCAATCGCGTACTGCATATTCATCAGGCCCTGCACATGCATTTCCTGTGCAATCTTTTTTGTATAATTCTTTATGAGCGCCACATTTTCCGGTGAAATACTGATAGAAGGAAGCACACAGGCAGAATCGCCCGAATGAATCCCCGCAAGCTCAATATGCTCCATAACAGCCGGCACAAATGCATACTCGCCGTCGCTGATCGCATCGGCTTCACATTCCAGCGCATTATGCAAAAAGCGGTCAATGAGGATCGGCCTGTCCGGTGTTACGCCGACTGCCGCGTCCATATACACTTTCATATGTCCATCATCATGCACAACCTCCATTCCGCGGCCTCCAAGCACATAAGAGGGGCGGACCATGACCGGATAACCGATTTTCTTTGCGATCGCGAGCGCTTCTTCCACATTGACGGCCATACCTGATTCGGGCATCGGAATTTCAAGCTTGTCCATCATTTCGCGAAACAGATCCCGGTCCTCTGCAAGATCAATCGTCTCGGGAGTCGTTCCTAATATTTTTACGCCGTTTTTCTTTAAATCAGCAGCAAGGTTTAGCGGCGTCTGCCCGCCAAACTGTGCAATAACGCCGATCGGCTTTTCCTTCTCATAAATGCTCAGCACATCCTCAAGTGTCAGCGGTTCAAAATAAAGCTTGTCTGATGTATCGTAATCCGTGGAAACCGTCTCCGGGTTACAATTTACGATGATCGTCTCAAAACCAAGCTTCCGAAGTGCCTTTGCCGCATGAACACAGCAATAATCAAACTCAATGCCCTGTCCGATCCGGTTCGGACCGCCGCCGAGGATCATAATCTTATTCGGATTTCCACTGACCGGACTCCTATCCTTCCTATTATAAGAGGAGAAGTAATAAGCACTGTCCTGTGTTCCGCTGACATGCACTCCTTCCCATGCCTCCGTAATGCCCGCCCGAAGCCTTGCACTTCTGATGTCGGCCTCCGGCACATCTAAAAGCTGACTTAAATACTGATCGGCGAAGCCATCCTTTTTCGCTGCCAACAGTACCTCCGTCGGAGGTACACCTCCCCGATAGGTCTTGATTGTCTCCTCCTCCAGCACAAGCTCTTCCATTTGTTCAATGAAATATGGCTTGATTTTTGTGATCTCATAAAGCTCGTCGACGGTCGCGCCCTTACGCAGAGCCTCGTACATGATAAACTGACGCTCGCTCGTCGGAATATGCAGCATGTCTAACAGCTCACCTCTGGTAAGGCTGGCAAAATTCTTCGCATTACCGAGTCCGTAGCGCCCGTTTTCCAAAGAGCGGATTGCCTTCTGAAACGCTTCCTTATACGTCTTACCGATACTCATAACTTCGCCGACCGCACGCATCTGCGTGCCAAGCTTATCCTGTGCACCCTTAAATTTCTCAAACGCCCAGCGCGCAAATTTGATAACGATATAGTCACCGTCCGGCTGATACTTGTCCAAAGTGCCATATTTGCCGCAGGAGATATCACTAAGATCCAGCCCCGCCGCAAGCATTGCCGATACAAGTGCGATCGGGAAACCTGTCGCCTTGGAAGCAAGTGCGGAAGAACGGGATGTTCTGGGATTAATTTCGATGACGATGATCCTGCCGTCCTGTGTGTTTCTTGCAAATTGCACATTTGTACCACCGATGACCTGGATCGCATCCACAATTTTGTATGCCTGGCGCTGCAGTTCCTCCTGCGCTTCCTTCGGAATCGTCAGCATCGGCGCACTGCAGAACGAATCGCCTGTATGCACACCGAGCGGATCGATATTTTCGATAAAGCAGACCGTAATCATCTTGCCTGTTGCATCTCTTACAACCTCAAGCTCCAGCTCTTCCCAACCGAGTACAGATTCCTCTACGAGCACCTGTCCGACCATGCTGGCCTGCAAGCCTCTTGCACAAACTGTCTTTAATTCCTCTACATTATATACAAGGCCGCCGCCTGCTCCGCCCATCGTATAAGCGGGGCGCAGTACAACCGGATAACCCAGTTTTTCCGCAATTGCAAGTGCATCGTCCACCGTATAGGCAACTTCGCTTCTCGCCATTTCGATGCCGAGCGATTCCATTGTCTTTTTGAATTCAACCCTGTCCTCTCCGCGCTCGATCGCATCCACCTGTACACCGATTACTTTGACGCCATATTTTTCGAGAATTCCCGCCGCATTCAGCTCTGAACATAAATTCAGACCAGTCTGCCCGCCCAGATTCGGCAGCAGTCCATCAGGGCGTTCCTTTTTGATAATCTGCTCCAGACGCCCGACATTCAACGGCTCAATATATGTTACGTCCGCGGTCTCCGGATCTGTCATGATCGTAGCCGGGTTTGAATTGACAAGTACGATTTCATAACCAAGGCTTTTTAACGCCTTACATGCCTGTGTACCTGAATAATCGAACTCACATGCCTGTCCGATGATAATCGGCCCGGAACCGATAATCAGAATTTTGTGAATATCCTCTCTTTTTTTCATGTATACTGTTCCCCGCTTTCTCTGTATTTTTATTTCTTTTCAGCATCCTCACAAACATCTTCAGACGCACAATTCCGAAACAACTCCGTACTGAAATATCGCTCCCCCGTATCCGGAAGGATTGTTACAACCGTCTTGCCCTTTCCGAGCTTCTTTGCCATTTTCAATGCGGCAGCCACGTTCGAACCGCTTGATATTCCGCACATCAGTCCTTCTTCACATATGAGTCGCCGCGCCGTCTTAAGCGCTTCTTCATCCGTAATGATGCAAATTTCCTCATAAATATTCTGATTTAAATTTTCAGGGATCAATCCGTCACCGATGCCCATCTGCAAATGGGTGCCAATACTGCCGCCGGACAAAATAGCGGCATTTTCCGGCTCTACCGCCCAAATAAGGATATCGGGATTCTGGCTTTTTAATATCTCTCCGACACCGGAAATGGTTCCGCCAGTTCCTACGCCGGAACAGAAGCCGTCGATCGGCCCCTCCACCTGTTCCAGTATTTCGAGTGCCGTATGATATTTGTGTACCTTTGGATTATTTCGATTTGCAAACTGCTGCGGAATGTAGACACGGGAATCCTCTGCTGCCATGCGAAGCGCCGTTTGAAGACACTCCTCGATACAGGCTCCGATATCGCCTGCATCGTGTACAAGGATCACCTCGGCACCGTAGCTTTTTACAAGCTTCCGCCGTTCCTCGCTCACGGAATCCGGCATGATAATTTTCACCGTATATCCCTTCACCGATCCGACAAGTGCCAGACCAATCCCCTGATTACCGCTCGTAGGCTCCACAATGATCGTATCGGCATGAATCAGCCCTTCTATTTCGGCTGCCTTCAGCATATGATAAGCGGTTCGTGTTTTAATGGAACCGCCTATGTTCAGCCCTTCATGCTTTACGAGCACCTCTGCCGAGTCTTCATCCGGCATTCTGTTCAGGCGCACGATTGGAGTATGACCGATCGCCTCTAAAATGTTATTATAAACCATGTTATTCCTCTCCAAAAGCCCATTTAACAGGCTCCGCGCATTCCTATAGCATTATAGCAAAACCAAAGGAAATATACTATCTAAATATTTTATTTTCACCCAAACATAATTTTTCTTTCTTTATTCAAATGTTTGGTATATAATAGTCGTTATGTGACGCATATTGCTTTTTATATAATATAGAGTATGCTTTTTTATTGCCAAAAGAGCTGTTCCTATTATTTTACTTATGCCTCATATACGAATGATTTCACATAAGGAAAGGAAGTATTACAAATGAGTAAGTACAGTAACAAATGGACAAGGGCCGCCATTCCCGCTCTTTTGCTGCACTGCAGCATCGGCACAGTTTATTGCTGGTCTATTTTTTCACAGGAAATCGCCGACTATATCGGCTTTTCGAAGGCAGCCACGGAATGGGCTTTCAGCTTTGCTATTTTTTTCCTCGGTATGTCCGCCGCGTTTCTGGGCCATACCGTTGAAAAGGACATCCACAGGTCCTCCTTAATTGCTGCGATCTGCTTTGCTGCCGGAATGGCAGGCACCGGGTTTTTTATTTGGTATGGCGGCACACATCAGGGCAGCCTGCTGGCCTTGCTTGGCATCTATGTATGCTACGGTTTTATTATGGGGATCGGGCTCGGAACAGGTTATCTTTCCCCTGTTAAAACACTGATGCTCTGGTTTGAAGACCGCAAGGGTCTTGCAACCGGTCTTGCCGTTGCCGGATTCGGCGCCGCAAAGGCAATCGCCAGCCCGATTATGCAGACACTTCTCGATTCTCTCGGAGAAGGCGGCATATACAAGATGTTTTTGATTCTTGCCTGTGTTTATTTTGTCATGATGTTCGTCGGCCATCTCTTCCTTGCAAAGCCGGAGGGCTGGCATGAGGAGCTTTCCGCAAAGGGTGCGCACGCAATCGATGTCATCAAATCAAAACCTGTCACATTTCTTGGTATCTGGCTGATGTTCTATATCAATATTACCTGCGGCCTTGCGCTGATCTCACAGGAAAAGATGATTGTCAAGTGCATCGGACTTGTCGGCATTGTCGGCATCCTTTCTTCTGTAACGGCAATCTTCAATGCGGCAGGGCGTCTTGGCTTCTCCGCCTGGGCTGATACATTTACAGACAGAAATAAAATTTATAAAATTATATTCATAATGTCAATCATCGCAACAGGATTTGTCATTCTGACGAAGGGCATTTCCAATATGGGTCAAAATTCGTTCTTCATGATTCTCGTACTGATCCTTCTTTTTGCTGTTAACGCCGGATACGGCGGCGGCTTCAGCAATGTACCGACACTGCTTTCCGATCATTACGGTATGAAGAGCATCAGTGCGATTCATGGTATTACCCTTTCTGCCTGGGCATTTGCCGGCCTGACCGGCAATCAGCTCGCCACCTGGATTGTTAAGAAATTTGGTGCTGAAGTCGACTTGTCTCATACGCTTGCCGACGGCACAACAGAAATCATTAAAGTCAATCCCACCGGTTACCAGGCAGTTCTTTATGTAACTATTGCACTCTATATCATCGCATTCATTATCTGTATCACGATGGTCAAACCATCAAAGGAAAAAGCTTAACTAAAATTTAAACAATGAGTTGATAAATTGAAAACCCCGGCAGAAGAAAAAGATGTGATCTTCTGCCGGAGTTTTTATTATATAAGTCTTATTTTTATATTACAGGGAACGGATCACTTCTACCCGCGTGATGACATCTCCATGCATCTTTGCAATCCGCAGTGCAAAGTCATGATAGTAAACACAGGATCCTGTCGCAATTTCCTTATCCTCTTTTATCAGTCGATTGACCACGACATCACCAAGCGTATCGCCATCCTCGCTTGGTATATTGATGTGGTAAAGCCAATTGATAATTTTTGCCTTCTGTGCAGCCCGAAAGACAGCTTCTTCTGTCGTGTCAAACGCGCAGAAAAAATACTTCTTTGTTGCAAACAATCCTGCAATACAAACCACACCGATCAGCGTATCAAGCGCAGAATTGTGATAAACTATCATCTGTCTCGCTGTCGCAAACAGCAGCACCTCGATAATTGTTTCCGGTGTATGCTTGCAAAGCATCTTTACAAACTCCACACCGACCGCGATATTAATTGCCATTTCCAGAAATTCGGTCAAAGAAGCTGCTCCCTGCATATCAGAAACTGCCAGCACGTCGAGCATAAACCGAAAAGACAGAAAAATCAGAATAACCATCATAATAAAGGAAATAAACAGTTCAAGCCAATTGGCAAAACTGAGTATTATTGAAGCAGTACTTTTTCTCATCACATCTCTCCAAATACATATTTATGTGATATTGCCCCACACTCATTCTTTGGATTTCTATCACACTTATCCAGTATAACTGACAAAACAATCTCCTGACAATAAAAATCTTAAAAAATTTATCAATTTTTAGAATTTGATGTAATTGACAGGCGCTCCATACAGCGTTTTATCAGGTTTCTGAGAGGTTTATACAAAATCAGTGTTGTCACACAGTTTCCGGCGCAGTGCAGCAAATCAAACGGGATTCCGTTTAAAAAATAAGCCCATGCCATTTGAACACCGCCGATAAAAAAATAGGGAATGGTAGTCAGTGCACCGAATAAAAGGCCAAACAAGCCCGCGACGATCATCCACACGACCGGACTCTCCTGTTCCTTTAAAAACAGTACAACAATGACAAGCACCGCCCATACATACAAATAATTAATCCACCAGATGCCATAGCCGTATAGTAAGCCTTCGACCAATACAAAGGTATAGAGCGGATAAAAGACCTTCTTGCCGATTGCCAGAGTATAAACAATAATCAGTACGGAAACCAGCTCAATATTAGGCAAAAAGGCAAGTCCGATCTGTACCGCAATCAGCAGCGCAGCCAATATTCCATATAATACAATTTCCCCCGCCGACAGCCTACCAGCCCGTTGTGAATGTAATCTCAAATTGATCTCCGTCCTCGATCGGCGTCGTATCCGCACCGGTCAGCAGTGTTTCGCCTTCTTTAGTAAAACACCACCATTCCTGCTTACTCTCATCTGCATGCTCACCGTCCGCATCCGTCACATAAAGCCCGTACTCCCCCTCTTCTCCTGCAATCAGGTTCTCCTGCATCAGTGCATCGCCAAGATAGGCCTCATTCGTTTTGATGGCAACAGATTTTTCGGATAGATCCTCATGTATGAAAGTCACCGCAATTTCCTTGCTGCCAACTTCTCCCCGCGGCCGGAACCCCAGGTACAGCGCGCCCAAAAACAACGCGAGTACGACAAGTCCCAGCACACCTGCTAAAATCTTTTTATTCGTTTTTCTTTTTTCAGACATAAAAATCCTTCTTTCTTTGTATATTGGATCCGTACAAAGAAAGAAGGACTCCATAAAATACAAAACCTTCCGCATACAGCAGTGCCGCATCGACTTTGTCTGTACATTTACCGGGTTGCTGTGGTTCTTTGTGCGGATCAGAATCGGACAAGGATTACTTACTTCTTGTCGTTGTCATCAAAAACATCACCGCATTCCGGACAGAACTTCGGCGGATTGGTCTTATCCTCCGGTTCCCAGCCGCACTTATCACACTTGTAAACAGGCGCACCTGCCGGTTTCGATTTGCCGCAATTCTGGCAAAACTTTCCTTTATTCAGTGTGCCGCACGTGCAGGTCCAGCCGTCTGCGGAAGGCTGCGGCCTGCCGCATTCCGCACAGAATTTACCTGTATTGCCGCTTTTACCGCATGCGCAAATCCAACCCGCTGCCTTTCCAGATACTGCCTGATTCATCCCCTGAGAAGCCGATGTCTGCTGCTGTGCACCCATCGTATATAAACTGTTGGCATTCATACCGCCTGCCATATTTGCCATATTCATTCCCGCAAAAGCCATCATCGGTCCCGCGCTCGTATTTGCGGCCGCACTCTTCATTGCTTCCGCCTGTGCCGAAGTCAGTGTGGCAGCAGCCATTGTCGGATCTCTTAAAACTGCGCTCTTCTGCAGATCCTTGATCATCTGCTCATCTTCCGGCGAAGCCGTCACAGAATTGACACCGAACGATACAATCGCAAGGCCTCTTAATTCGGACCATTTCTTGGAAAGCACGTCATTAAGCGCATCCGCCATCTCCATCGTATGTCCCGGAAGTGCGCTGTAACGAATACCCATATCGGAAATCTTTGCGAAAGCCGGCTGCAGGGCTGTCATCAGCTCTGTCTTTAACTGACTGTCAATCAGCTCCCTTTCATAGTCGCTTTCCACATTACCCGTCACATTCGTATAGAAAAGAACCGGATCGACAACCTTATAGGAGTACTCGCCATGGCAGCGGATCGCGATATCCACATCCAGACCGATATTTTTATCAACCACACGGAACGGAACCGGATTGGCCGTGCCGTATTTATTTCCCGGAATCTCCTTTGTATTAATATAATAAACTCTCTGATCCTTTGCCGTATCACCGCCAAATGTAAAACGCTTCCCGATCTGCAAAAACGATTTTTTGATGCTGTCTCCCAAATTTCCGTAAAATATACTCGGCTCCGTCGAGCTGTCATAAACAAATTCGCCCGGCTGTGCACAAATTTCGGCAACCTTTCCCTGCTCCACAATCAGCATACACTGCCCATCGTTGACGGCAATAATCGAACCGTTGCTGATAATATTATCATTTCCTTTTGTATTGGAGCTGCGTTTCCCATTTACGCGTTTTTCACCCTTTGTCACAAGTACATCCGCACTGATTGATTCACAGTAAAAATACTCCCGCCAGGAATCGGCAAGCGCACCTTCCGCCGCTCCTTTAATTGCCTGAATTAAACCCATTTGTTCTCACCTTCCTATGTAGTTATCGTATGACTATCTATATGAAGATCTCTGTTTTTTATATTATCATATTCCAAAATAAAAGCAAAGAAAAAGTTTATTTTACTCGCACTCGCATGCCTTGGCAAGATCTTAACAAGAACTTAGCAGTTTCTTAACAATTTTTCCATTGCGAATTATAGAATAAAGTAGCATAATCTTAACAGAATCTTAATTTCTCAGCAATCGATTGGAAATACCAATGAAGAAGACCATACTCAATGTACAGCAGAAAACAATTTTGAAAAACATCCTGTTTACCGTTGCCATGCTTGGTATTGCAACATTTTTTGCATTCCTTCTTTTTTATAATGTTCCGGAAAGTATGGCAAATGTAGCTTTGATATATATTGTATTTCTGATCATCATCACCCGCAATACGAACAGCCGTTGGTACGGCATCGTTTCTTCCATATGCTGTGTTATCTTTATCAATTATTTCTTCATGTATCCCTATTTCGGATTTAATTTTACAATTACCGGATATCCTCTCACGCTGATAGAAATTCTTTCCATTTCACTGATTACAAGCACGATGACCTCAAGCATCATCCAGCAGTCCAAAAAGCTCGTGGAACAGGAACGCACACTGCTTGAAGCGGAAAAAGAACGCATGCGTGCCAACCTGCTGCGCGCAATTTCACATGATCTGCGCACGCCGCTGGCAAGTATCATCAACACGGCATCCATGTGCACAGATGAGAGTATCGATATCACGAAAGAGGATCAGTATAAAATGATTTCTCACATTGAGGAAGATGCCGCCTGGCTTTTAAATATGGTAGATAATCTGCTTTCGGTCACACGCATTCAGGAGCAAAGTACAACAATCATCAAAAAACCGGAAAGCGTGGAGGAGGTCGTATCCGAAGCTGTTCTTCGCCTTAAAAAGAGGATACCCGATGCTGCAATCGCTGTATCGGCACCCGACAATTTCCTGATGCTGCCGATGGATGCCACGCTGATCGAACAAGTTATCATCAATTTGCTCGAAAATACCTGTGTCCATTCCATGAGCACACTGCCCACTGAGCTGACAGTTCTTGAAGGGCCCTCCGATATTTCATTCCATGTGCGAGACTTTGGAATCGGAATTAATAAAGAAGAACTGGATCTGTTATTAGAGGGGAAAATCATGCCCGGCACGCAAAGTGCCGACGGACACCGTGGCATGGGAATCGGTCTGTCAATCTGCCGCACGATTATTGCTGCGCACGGCGGAACAATGACTGCCGAACAGCACCCGGACGGATCTGAATTTATTTTTACGCTTCCTAAGGAGGATTAAAATGGCACACACTTATCAAATACTCATTATTGAAGATGAGGAATACATTTTGGAATTTATTTCAAAGAACCTGGTCACACAGGGCTACAAGGTTCTTTGCGCAAAGACCGGTGCGGAAGGACTTTCAATGATCACTTCCCACTGCCCCGATGTCATTTTGCTCGATTTGGGCCTTCCCGACATCGACGGCCTTGATATCATCCACAAGGTGAGAAGCTTTAGCAGGAATCCGATCATCGTTGTTTCGGCCAGAGTTCATGAAAATGACAAGGTGCACTGCCTTGACGCAGGGGCGGATGATTATATCACAAAACCGTTCAGCCAAAGCGAGCTGTTTGCCAGGATCCGTACCGCAATCCGTCACAGCAGTCCTAGCTTCGGGGCAGAACAGACCTCCGTTTATCAGGCCCATGGACTCACAATTGATTTTGCAAAGCATCTCGTCATGTTAGACGGAAAAGAAGTGCATTTAACACCGGTGGAGTTTAAGATTGTCGGCCTGCTCGCGCAGAATCCCGGCCGCGTCCTCACTCACTCAACCATTATGCAGGAAGTATGGGGCCCGTACATAGATGACGATACCAAAATTCTCCGCGTAAACATGGCCAATATCCGCCGCAAGCTGGAACAAAATCCGGCTGATCCGCAATATATTTTCACCGAGATCGGAGTTGGATACCGTATTGCGGAAAATACCGGAGGTTAAGTGTTATTCCCGAAATTTGATTGATATTTCTCAATAGCAAGCCTCACTCCACCGTCAGATCAACAAGCTCGGCCTGCACATAATCTGCCAGAGATTCCCCGCTGATCACAATCTGCGCACCTCTGACGCCCGCGCTCACAGCAATATTATCAAATAATACCGCCGTCTCGTCCAGGAAGGTTCGGAACTTTTTCTTCATGCCGATTGGTGAACAGCCTCCGCGGACGTAGCCGGTCACCGGCAGCAGTTCCTTCATCGGCAGCATTTCTGCTTTTTTATCTCCTGCCGCCTTTGCTGCTTTTCTTAAATCCAGTTCCTCCGCTACCGGGATACAGCATACGAAGCATCCTGTTTTTTCCCCCTTTAACACGAGCGTTTTGAATACCTGCTCGACCGGCTGGCCAAGCTGGCCTGCCACGTGGACACCCGACAGATCACTTTCATCCACCTCGTATTCTCTTGTCTCGAAAGGAATTCCTGCCGTTTCCAAAAGCCGAATCACATTTGTTTTATTCATGTTCAAAATCTTCAAAATCCGTAAAACGCTTTTTCATGTCCCGATAGCGGAAGCGAACCATCTCGTTTTTTTTAAGTACATCCTCCTCCGTTCCGGTATATTGGCACCGGATACAGTAATATTCTTTTTTTTCCGGGTCATAGAACATGTCAATATCGAGATCTCTCATAAAACAGGAGGGACATCGATAATTCAGTTTGCCTTTGCCAGACTGAGCCATGTCGAAAATACCTCCTTATTCTTTAATGTCGCCTCATAACCTAATGTAAACATCGGAGAGAATGCATAGCCTTCCCTGATATAGCCCACTGCGGACTTATTAGCTGCAGACAGGGAAACACGTGTATCAATCGCATCAATGACGGCCGTCACATTTTCCGCACCGTCCAGCTTTTCTTCTCTGCACTTGTAAGCGTAAAGGATTTCTTTCTTCTCCTTTTCATTTTCTGCAATCAGCCTGATACCGGTCATATCCTCAGGGTATTCCGTCGTACCGTAGCACCCCACCATATATTCGTTCAGTTCAACCTCTGCATTCGGATCGGACAATTCAAGAATTATCCGATCAATACGGATCGACGCAGATGCTTCTTCAAAATATATCCTCGTCTGAAGCTTTACTTTCAGCTTGGCAAATTCGATCGTCACAGGCTTTAATGTCAGAATACGAGTCTTTTTTCCGTCTGTCAATGTCTCTTCGGAAAATTCTGCTTTTGTGCGGCACAAACATAAATCTGCCTCTTCTCCCCCGTAGATCAGTTTCGCACTGCGGATTGTTCCTTCACCCGCATAATGTGTGAAATACCCTGCGCGGTACTTCTCCTGAATCAAAAACGGATAAGACGCATCCTGCACATGCTTCGTTCCGATACCGACCGGCCAGTTGAGTTTCGCCGCATAAGGACGCAGATCAATGATCGCACCCCCCTCGTCCATGTTGACACAGGCACGCATATACGGGTCTGCATACCAGAAAACCTGCTTGTCAGAGCCGTACAAAATATCCCTCCATAACGCACATTCCGGTTCTGTGTATCGTTTCTTCTCACGGTAATAAGCGGCAAACTCCTCCATCGTCAGATCCCTGAGCCTTCCCTCCTTTTTCAGGCTTCCATAGTACGCCATGCCGTCCTCATAGGATTTTTCCAGCAGCTCATAGGGTGCTTCCCAGCGGCCCATTTTGTTCATCCATCCGGGCCCTACAAATACCATATTATAGGCATATCCATTATTAAATTTTTCCAAGTACCGGTATTGATCGATCAAATTATAAAGATACGGATATTCCCATGTCTCTGTGTCGTAAATCATCCCGCGCAGTACATTTTGAGGATGCGTGCCGAAATTGGAGCCGTTTCCGTCATAACAGGCAATTAAATCTCTGGACAAATGTGGAATTGCGACAATTCCGCTGTCCTCCGCCGCATTTGCCGCAGGCGCATGCGTATTTTGCCTGGATGGGATCCATGGATTCCACGGACCGCCGTCAAACAAGGTATACCACGAATTATTACAGGTGTGATAAGCCTTCGGGCCTTCTTCCCAGCATGTCGCCACTGCACAGATTACCATCGGGTATTGCTCCTTAATATAACCGATCAGCTCTGCATCGAGATAATACGATCCGGTCGATGCGGGATAAAAGCCAAACTGTTCATGAAACTTTTCAAATACATCATGGACAATCGCCTTTTTATCTTCCATAGAAAACATCCAAATACAAAAATCCTTTGTATGATAGTTCTCTCTGAATTCCTTACACGGAAGCCCGAGCAGAGAAAGGGCGATCTCATCGCCGTATTCCCTATGATGTGTCTTCGCAATCGCGACAGCCTCCTCATTGAACAGGCTCGCATATGTCATTTGGATCGTCGTCTTCAATCCATTTTTGTGCGCAATCTCCTGCTGTTTTCGAAAAATATCGAGTGATTCCGTCAAAAGCGCTTTTCTGCCGATGTCCTCCTCTTTACCATGACCGGTCACTTTTTCCGCATATTCCGGTACCATTTCAGGCCGATGAATGATATTTACAATGAATTGATCCATGCCTTCCTCCCATTCAACAGCCGGTAAAGGAGAATGTAAACTCCATCCGTCTGCCGGTATCTAATAAAAATTCGTCATGCGTCAGTGCACCCCAGCTGTCATCACCCGCAACTCCCATTTGTCCGAGTGCCGCTCTGATAACCGTGTAATGCACCTGCGGAAGCTCATACGGGTGCAAAGCGTTTTCCAGCTCATGCGGGGTATACGGAAGTGCCGAGAAATAGATTTGATCTCCGCTGAATTTCAAACCGCGGCCATGATCATCCATGACCTTTGCGTAACGGACTCCCGCATGGGCCCCGCACTCCTGCGGCATCAAATACGCAGGCAGCTTTCCCGCCTCCGTCTGATAAATTCCAAGTCTTGCACCAGCCAGGCGATCTGAATAGGTCTCCTCCGGTCCCAATCCGTACCACTCCACCTTGTTATAATCAGCGTCCATTTTGAATAGTACACCAAATTCCGGCATGTCGCCCAGTTCTTTGACCGGATCATATGCCAGCGTCACCTGCACCTGTCCGTCACCGTAGACTCTGTAAATAAGACTGCACTCACTCTCCGGAGAAGTCGGCATGAGGTATCGGTAACTGACGACAACACAGTCCTCAAGCACGGTAAGCTGCGGCCGGATTCCCTGCATGGTTCCCATATCCCGATATTTATGGTTTAAATAGAGGCTTGCAATTTTCCACTGTGCATAACGCTGCGGCATTAAATTACCGTAATCATTATCAGTCGGTGCCCTCCAGAAATTTGGCTTTACTGTGCTCTTTAACAGCTCATGTCCGCCGTAACGGTAGGAAACAAGACCGCCGGACGGCTCGGAAAACAAGACATCAAAATGTGCGCCCTTTACACCGATATTATTTTTGCCGCGAATAACCTCCATATGATCCCTGTTCACCGGCTTTACACACATGTCTGTCTTCACCCCAAATACCCGCTGGCCGAACGCAATTTCATGCCCGCGCTTCGCGTAGGCCGTGTCACTCTTTAAATGAAAGGATACTGTCAGTGCATATTCGCCGGATTCCTTAGGCAGTACAAACGGCACTTTATAGAGCTTCTCCGAAAGAGGCTTCACATCTGTATTCAGTTCACAATCGCAGACCGGATGGCCTTCCTTTTCCAGTACAACTATGCACCGGAATACATTTGTATTTGTAAATAAATGCTTGTTTATGACTTTAATCGTGTCGTTTGCAAACGATACGGTGATATTCTGATAATTATATTTCACGGTCTGCATCTTTGGAGACGGTTCCCGATTACCGCCATAGACAATTCCGTCTCCGCTGAAATTCCAATCGGTCGGACGATCGTCAAAATCTCCTCCATATGCCTGGAACTCATTGCCATAGCGGTCTTTCTTTGCAATTGACTGGTCAATATAATCCCAGATAAAGCCCCCCTGATAAAGAGGATCGGTGTCTGTTAAGTTCGTATATTTTTCCATTGCACCGCATGAATTTCCCATTGCATGCAGATACTCGCAGCAGATAAACGGCTTGCTCCTATCCTTTTCCAAAAACTCCTTGATCGAATCGGCAGACGGATACATCTGGCTCTCCATATCGCTCGACCCGTTGAAGCGCCTGTCCTGGAAGACACCTTCATAATGCACAAGGCGTGTCTGATCCAACTCTCTAAAGAGATTTGACATTTCATAAATGACCTTTCCTCCAAAAGATTCGTTTCCGCAGGACCAGATCAAAACGGACGGATGGTTTTTGTCCCGCTGATAGGTGGAATTCACACGATCAAGCATATTTGCAAGCCATTCCTCCCGATCTCCCGGAACTGCGGTTTTGATATCTGCCAACCCTCTTGCAATCGCATCCCAGGAACCGTGTGATTCCATATTACACTCCGCGATCATATAAATTCCATATTTATCACAAAGCGAATACAGCATTGAATCATTGGGATAATGGCTGGTACGGATCGCATTGATATTATTCTGCTTCATGGTCATGATATCCTTGCGCATATCATCTCCGGAGGGAACCCTTCCTCTCAACGAGCTGAACTCATGTCGATTGACACCTTTCAATACGATGCGCTTTCCATTGATGTGCATCATATGGTCTTTCATTTCAAATTTGCGGAAGCCGACCGGCTGAGAAACGATTTCCAGTGTCATACCTTCCTCATCGAGCACCTCGATCAGAAGCGTATATAATACCGGATACTCAGCGCTCCATAAAAGCGGCTCCTCCAAATCCATTTCCACTTCTGCTGACTTTTCCAGTCTCTCCTCTACTGCTGTCAGCATTTCGCCGCTTCCCTCGTTTCCTCCGATAAACCTTGGCGCATATAGGGCAAAACGCGCTTTCAACGTGCCTGATGTCTGTAACGACAGACGCAGCTTTGCTTTTGAAAAATCTCCATTCAGATCTGTCACAACCTTTAGATCCCAAATATGCTGATTGGGCACGGTATAGAGGTAAACATCCCGAAAAATACCGGAAAACCGGAAGAAATCCTGATCCTCGCACCAGCTTCCGGCTGTCCATTTATAGACCTGAACCGCAAGCTTATTTTCCCCATTTTTTAAGTAAGGGCTTAAATCAAACTCCGATGGGGTAAAGCTATCCTCGCCATAGCCCACATAACAGCCGTTCAGCCATAGAGCCATACCGCTCTCCACACCTTGAAACGATATAAAGGTACGCTCCTTATCAAAGCCTTCCGGCAGCGTAAAATACTTTACATAGCTTGCCGTCGGATTAAAATCCGTCGGAATATCGCCCGGCTCGATTGCAGAACGTCCATCCCATGGATATTGGACATTCACATACTGAGGTGCATCATAACCCTCCATCTGAATATGCGCCGGCACACGAATCTCATCCCAGCCCCTGCAGTCAAATGCTTCTGTCTCAAAACCCGCCGGTGCGCTTTCCATATTTTTGGCATAGGAAAATTTCCACAACCCGTTTAATGAATAACGAAAGCTGCTCTCTCCCCGTTCAATCTCCTCCTCACTGCGGTAATAACAATGATCAGAGTGGGCTTTAAGCCTGTTTTCCTGAAAAAATGTGGGATCCTTTATTTTAGTGTAATCAAATCTATTCATACTCGCACCTCAATTTATAATTATTTTACCGCACCCGTAATACCTTCCGCAAAACTCTTCTGCAAAATAAAGAAAATGATAACCGTCGGGATACTGCAAAGAAGAACGCCAAGCATCAGCATCCCATAGTCCGTCGTATAACCTGCCTTTAAATTTGCAACGAGCATCGGCATCGTAATACTTTTATCATCCGTCATAATGACCTTCGGCCATAAATACGAATTCCACGCATTCATAAAAGTGATTGTCATTGCCGCCGCATAGGTGGAGCGCATCGTCGGAAAAAACATCCTGAAAAAAATCCCGATCTCACTTACGCCGTCAATCCTCGCCGCCTCCATGATATCATGCGGAAACGAACGGGCGCTCTGCCTGAACAACATAATTAAAAAGGGCGTCGATATCGTCGGGAGAATAAATCCGATCGTCGAGTTCAGCCAGCCGGCCTTTGAAAACATCTGGAATAAGGGAATCATCGTCGCTGCAAACGGCACCATCATCGCAAGCAGGATAATAGACATCACCGTATCCTTTCCCTTGTCATGGAAGATTTCGAAGCCGTAGCCCGCAAGCGAACAGATCAGCAGTGAAAGCAGTGTCAGCATGATCGAATATTTAAATGAGTTAAACATCGCACCGCCGACATTCTGTGAAGCCGCCAGATTTTTAAAGTTCTGAATCAAATACGTACCCGGAACCATCCTGCCCGCAATCACGTCCTTACTCGTATTAGTTGCAGAAATTGCCATCCACAAAATAGGAAAGACAGAAAGCAGAGAGACTATCGTCAATACAATATACTGTAACGCTCTTTTTAATTTAATCACGTTTATCACCTACTTTCAGTTGAATAAATGCCAGCGTCCCTACGAGGATCAGGATCAGATACGACATCGCCGCCGAATAACCGAAGTTGGGCACATATTTAAACGACATATTGTAGATGTAATGGGACATCGTGATCGTTGCATTAGCGGGTCCGCCATAGGTTAAGTTAAAGGACTCGTCAAAGAGCTGCAGCGTACCGTTAGTTGACATAATTGCCGTCAGCAGGATCGTCGGCTTCAAAAGCGGAACCGTGATCTTAAAGAAGGACTGGAACACCGAAGCACCGTCGATCTTGGCCGCTTCATAGACCGAATATTCGATATTTTGAAGCCCCGATAAATAAAACACCATATTGTAACCCGTCCAGCGCCAGATCAGCGCAATGATAATGATAATACGTGCACTTGTCGGAAATGTCAAAAAGTTATAGCCTGTATGCAAAATCCCGAGTTTGATCAGGATGGTATTTACAAATCCGTCTACCGCGAATAACGAGCGGAATATAATTGAATAAGAAACAAGGGAGGTTGCACACGGCAGGAAAATCGCTGTTCTGAAAAGCCCTTTAAAGCGTAATTGCTTGTTGTTAAGCATCGATGCAAGCACCAATGCAAGAAGCAGCATGACCGGCACTTGAATGATCAGATATAAAAAATTATTTTTCAATGCCTGCATGAATACGGCATCCTGAAACATTCTCGTATAATTGGTAATTCCCGTCCATGTCATATTGGTGCCAACCCCTGTTTTAAAAGATAAAAACAGTGCCTTTCCCATCGGATAGAAGCTCATGGCCGCGATCAATACCGCTGCCGGTGCCAGGAATACCCAGCCGGTCAGATTTTGTTTTTTATTTAAACTTAACTGTTTCTTTTTTATTATCCGCTCCATATACTCACCTCCATTTTATAACATAGGGGAACTCCTGAATAGAAGTCCCCCTATCAATTTGCTTTATTGGTGCCGACTCTTACTTGCCCATCGCAAAGTTTACCGTATCCTGTGCAGTCTGAAGCTCGGAGCTGATATCCGCGCCTGCTACCACGTTCGTGATGGCAACTGCAACCGCATCTCTTGCCTCATAATAGTACACGCCTGTATTATTACTCGGGATCTTGCCGGCAAAAGCGGTAATTTTTGCAAATACTGCATCACCTCCGAAAAATTCCTGTGGTTCTGCATATACAGTAGAATCTGCAGCGGGTAAGTAGGTTGCAAGCGCACCTGAACTTGGAAGGATCGTTTCGTAAAATTCCACGCTGCCTGCAAAAGTCTTTGCAAAGAAGTCCGCTGCCAGATCAGGATTCTTGCAGTTGGAAGTTACAGCCCAGCTCGAACCGCCGTTGTTGGAGTAATTTGTAGCTGTTGCCGCCTTTTCAAGCTTTGGCATATTTGTGATCGCCCACTTGCCGGACTGCTCCGGTACGGACTGGATAGAAGCCATGATCCAACAGCCGTTGATCGTACCTGCGACCGTTTCGTTATTGATAGAACCTACATACTGATCCCAGTCGTTCACTTCGATACATACGCCTGTGGAAACAAGCTCCGCATAAACATCCATTACCTCCTTTAAGATGTCGTTGTCAACCATGTCCGGATTTCCTTCTGCATCAAACAGGGAACCTCCGGCGGACTGCAGCATTATCATGATGACATCCGTCTCGCCCGACTGACAGGAAAGCAGCGGCTTGCCCGTCTTTGCAAGAACATCCTTGCCAATTTCAATATACCGGGACCATGTGATGTCTGTCAGATCCTCCGCCGTGTAGCCGGCCTGCTCAAGAATATCCGTCCGGTAGCAGCCGATAACTGCGCCGTTGTCAAACGGAACTCCGTAATTTTTACCGCCTACCGTCGAATAAGCAACCTTGGAAGTACCAAATTGTGAAAAATCAATTCCTGTGCTTGTCAGATCCATAAATGCATCCGGATAGCTGATGACATTTTTTTGAAATGCGTTATCCTGCATTAACAGGATATCGGGAAGTGTGCTTAAGTCACCTGAGGAAGCTGCTGTTGTCAATTTTGTCTGCACGTCTGCCCAGGGTGTCTCAACAACATTCAACACAAAATCGGGATTAGTCTGCTTGTAAACCTCAGCTGCCTGCTCCATCGCATACATGTTGAATGCCGGATCCCAGCACCAAACAGTCAGCGTATTGTCGCCCGACGGTGCCTCGGCCGCTTCTGCTGCCGTATCCGCGCCGGCATCCTCAGCCGGTGCCGCTTCTTCCGCTGCCGGTGCGTCTGCCGCGGGAGCTTGTTCTGCCGCAGAGCCGCATCCCAGTAAGGATGTTACCATGGCTGCCGCCGCAAGTAATGCAATCAATTTCTTTTTCATTTTCTTTCCTCCTGGATTTCTTTCATTCTTATTGCTTTCCTGTTTCTTTCAGCTGCTATTGTCTTTCTTTGGTACCGTTCTTCGAAGTTTTGTACAATATGCATATTTTTTCTGCTGTTTTTATGTATCTCTTTGTGATTGTGTACACATTATAACAAGACTTTTCCTATGATTGTTAATAATTTCGCTTATATAATACGCATTTTCAATCATAATTTTTCTTGTGCAACCGGTTATTCCCATCCTTTATGCGCAGAAATACGAAATTCTTGTGTTTTCTTCTCGTAATTTTGGAAATGTATCTTCCAGTGATAAGGAGAACTGCCGACAACCCTGTTAAAATTCCTGTTCAATGTCGACACCGTCCTGAATCCTGTTTTTTCTGCAACGGTTTCCATGGAATAATTTGTTTTATTTAACAACTCACATGCCTTCTGCACCCGAACAAGATTGATATACTCGATGGGGCTCATGTTCATACTCTGCCCGAACAGTCTTCTAAAATGAGGTTCGCTCATATGACAGGCATCTGCCAAGTCCTTCACCTGAAGTTCATTTGAAAAATTTTTATTGACGTAGATAATCGCGCTGCCGATCTGTTTGGAAACGCTGCTGCTCTCCTCGTTTTGTTTGGAAAAATCCCTGTTCGCCTGTGCGGTGAACATTAGCAGGGAAAAAACAAGTCCGCTTGCCGCCTCCAGATAATAAGGCTGCTTTTCTGTCTCTGCCTGAATAAGCACCTTGACAATCCCGGTAAGCGGACTGTTTTCCTCTTTCTTGATCAAAAGCGGACGGGCATTGATCCGTGCCTTGATCTTTTCTGCCTGTATCGGATTGCGTTCGCTGAATTCACTCAAAAAATGATCGACGTCTACAAACAGGTACTCCCAGAAGCAGACCGAGTGGGGCTCGCTGTTTGTCGTATGCGGAATATTATTCGGAATGATCGAAACCTCACCGCCCTCATAACTTTTATGCAGCAGTTCTTCCTCCATAACGTCATAGGCCAGCTCACCTCTTCCGTAATGACAATAGCCGATTTCGAGTATATTGTGAAAATGCAGGAATTCAATTCCTTCTCCATAGTGTCTCTTCCAGCCTTCTCCCAGCAGCGCCAGTGCCGGTTCATTCCGCGGCATATCATAATAACGGTATTCCATGCTGATCTTCTTCTTTTTTGCCATGAAGTACTCCTTTCGGATAATCCCGAATAACCCTGAGCGCAGGCAGCGCATTTCCTTCATAATCAAACAGTGCCTGATTTGCCCATTCGTTGCCGCCCGGTCCGGTCTCCTTGATGTAGGTGAGCGCTGCCTCATTTGCCCAACCGCAGCCCGGTACCGGAATCCATGCCGGTTCCCAGTAGAAATAGCCCCTGCCGCGATTATCCGGTACCGACGTAATCAATCCTGTGAGTGTTTTCATAAATTGACACTGTCCTTCCTTTGTCATCGCAAATTCCAGATTCTTTACCAGGGCAGGCTTTGTTGCCATTCCCTTTCGATCCTTTGCCGGCAGCTTTTCATATTGTGCATAATCATCCAGCGTATAACCCATCGAAGTTTCACAGACAATCAGATCCTTCCGGTAACGTGCGGCAAGCATCCGCATGTTATCGGCAAGCATCTGCATTGTCCCATGCCAAAACGGGTAATAGGACAGGCCGATTATCTCAAAATCCAGTTTCTCTCTTCGTTCCATATACCGGTCAAACCAGTCTTGGTACATCGCAAGATTTCCGCCGTTGTCCAAATGCAGCATAACGGGAGTTTCCTTAGAGACGGCACGCACGCCTCGAATACCTGCATTGACAAACCCGGCAATACAATCATAATTCGGCTTTTTTCCGTTCGGCCATAGCAGTCCGTTTGTCAGCTCGTTTCCGACCTGCACCATATCTGGGAAGGCGCCTTCCTTTTTCAGCACAAGCAGCGTATCACGCGTAAATGTAAACACAGCGGCAGCAAGCTCCTCATCCGAAAAGCCACGCCACGCCTTCGGGATTGTCTGCTTTCCGGGATCCGCCCAAAAATCACTGTACTGAAAGTCAAGCAGAATACCCATCTGAGCCTGCTTAGCTCTTTTTGCAAGTATAAGTGTCGTCGCAAGGTCATTTTTACCTGCCCCGTAGGGAATGCCTGTTTCAGAATACGGATCATTCCAAAGCCGCAGGCGCACCGCATTTACTCCGTATCGCTTTAATATTGTAAACAAATCTTCTTTTTTACCGCCGTCATAATAGGCTGCTCCAAGCTCCTCCAATTCAAGCAGTGTGGAAATATCCATACCCTTTATCAATGTATCCGTTTTCATCGAGTTGACTCCCTTATCACAATTTGATAGTCGAGTGTCGTCAAAGCCGGCACTTTATTTCCCTGTATCATAGACAAAAGCTGCTGTGCAGCAATTCTGCCAAGCTGCATTACATCATAGGTCAGCCCCGTGATTGCAGGCACATAATGATCCAGAATGATACTTTCAAACAGAGTTGCAATGCGCATTTCCTCCGGCACCGCCACGTTTGCCCTGCGCAGCTTATTCAGCACGGAAATTGTGATCCGGTCGTCGCCGCAAAGAATACAGTCACAGCCTCCGTAAAGAACGTCCTGAACCGCACGTGTGATATCACTTTCACTATTCATATTTTCATACAGTGTCAAATACTTTTCATCTGTTTTCATCATGTGATATGCCTGCCTTACACCGAGAAAACGCTTCTGGTTAACGATATGCTCCGGATTGCCGCCAAGCAGTGCGATGCGCTTTAGACCCTTTCCAAGCAAATATCTCGTAAGCTCGCAGACAGCCTCTTCATGCTTCGCATCGACCTGTATAACCTTTGATTCCTCATAAAGTCCGATTACAGCAAACGGCAGCTCCTTTTCCATCAGAAATGTAACAGCAGGGTCGTTGCGCACGGTCCTCGTCAGTATGACACCGTCTACCTTTTTGTTTGTTACAATCCGCTTCAGATTCTCTATATTGTGTTCGGCGCCCGTCGTAATGATCGCATCATAATCCGCACCCGACAGGTATTCGCTGATGCCGAGCAGCGCCTTCTGAAAAAACGGCATATCCTGCAAATAGTTGTCCTCCGGAAGCAGTACACAGATGTTGAATGTTCTGGACTGAGCCAGCCCCTTTGCAATCACACTGGGCTGATAGCCGTGCGCCAGAATATATGCATTCACTTTTTTTCTTGTTTCTTCTCCGATCCTTCCTTTTCCTGACATTGCCCTGGATATGGTTGTTTTAGAAACGCCCAGTTCTCTCGCAATATCATTGATCGTCAGATTTTTTTTCTCCTCCGCCAAAATGATCCGCACCCCTTTTCCCTGATGATTTAAGATCGTCATCCTCTTTATAATTCTGCCTTAATAATTCCTATTTGCGCAATCGGTTGTTCAAAATAATTATATCGAACACATTTTTCCGTGTCAAGAAATAAAAGAGAGTCAGATGATTGACAAAACCGTTTAGCAGGTATACAATATTCGCATGAGAAAGAGAATGGATGCACAAAAAATTTCACACTTACTATTAAATGCAATTGAGCAGTTTAATAAGTATGATAAAAAAGCCCGTACATTTGGAACAGGGCAGGAGCTTTTTATTGCGGAAATTCATCTGATTGACTTTATCGGAAACAATCCCGACTGTTGTGTTTCTGACATTGCGAAATCCATGCAGGTCACCAAGGGTGCTGTTTCGCAGATAGTAAAAAAACTTGAAAAAAAAGGGTATGTTGCCAAAACTGATGACGCAGGAAACAAAGCAAAGGTGATTGTTCAGCTCACTGAAAAAGGCCGCATAGCCTTTGATGGGCACCTGCAGTTCCATGATCATATCGATCAAAGAATTTTTTCAATAATTGATAATTATAGTGAAAAAGACTGTCAAGCGATCTGTGCGTTTCTGCAATCAGTTCAAGAAGATTGGAAGTAGCATTTTCAGGTATTTTTTTTAGCAAACTTGTATACCTGCTAAACGCATTAGGAGGAAGATATTTTGAATAAGCGATTGGAAATGATGGAAAACGGCAAAGTAAGCAACGCTTTAGTTTATTTAGGAATGCCGACGATTATCGGCTTGCTGATGACAGGAATTTACAACTTTATTGATAGCTTTTTTGTTGCGCAGCTTGGAACTTCCGCTATGGGAGCAATTTCTATTGCATACCCACTGGTTACTTTTATCCCGGGAATCGGGCTGCTTTTTGGCAATGGTGCCGCAGCCTATATCTCTGAGCTCCTCGGCGCAGGCAAAAAAGAAAAAGCCGAGATTGTCCTTTCTTCCGCTCTGTTTTATTGTGTCATCGCCAGCATTGGCTTTCAGCTTATTCTGCTCTTTTTAAAGCCGCTCCTGATCACTATGGGAGCATCAGCTGACGTACTTCCGTACGCAATGGAATACACGGAGATTTTAGTTGTGGGATTTTTATTTCAGATTCCATCAATTTGTCTGATGAATCTTGTCCGCGCGGAAGGAGCCGTGGCGCTTAGCACGTGGTCACAAATTGTAGGCTCTGTGGTCAATATTATTCTGGATCCCATTTTTATCTAGCCTTTAAAAATGGGCATTGCCGGAGCAGCGGTAACCGATGTAATCGGTCAATTAATCAGTGTAGCTATTTTGCTGCCGTATTATCTGAAACGAAAAAGCTACCTTAGCCTATCCATAAAAAATATTCATTTTGAATCATGGTTTGTTAAGCCTATTTTTAAAGTTGGGATCCCGATTTTTACGATTAATCTTTTTCAAAGCCTTTCTATCAGTGCAGCCAATATTGCCGCATCCTCCTACGGGGACAATACGATTGCGGCTCTTGGTATTGTAAATCGCATGGTGGGTATGACAACATTTGTAATAACAGGATTCTCAAGAGGTTATCAAACATTTATTTCCTATAATTATGGTGCCAAACATTTTGACCGTATTAGAGAAGTCACTCGAAAAGCGTATCTCTGGGGACTTTCCGGCGGTATCCTTCTCGCACTTATCCAAATTCTATTTGCGCATCCTATTGTAGCGGCTTTTTCAAACGATACGGAAGTGATCACGCAGGGGGTACAGGCAATGTTCGGTGGAAGTATTTTATTTTTTACGTACGGCTTTCAAGCGATGGCTGTTGTTTATCTGCTTTGTATCAAATACAGCAAATCCGGTTTTTTGTTCAGTATTTCGAGACAAGGCTTTATTTATCTTCCGATCTTGTTATTGCTTAGGCAATCTTTCGGGAAACTTGGTATCTATTTTGCTCCGGCTATAGCCGACGGCATTACGACCCTGCTAATTGTGCTTTTTCTTTTATGGACAAAGAAAAAGAGAACAGTTCTTCTAACTCTAAATTGTAAGTGATTCTGTGAAGGTTATCATATACTTTATTTTTCTTTAAAGAATTTAAACATCGTTTGACAATGTACAACAAACCGTATAATGTTGGGAAATGAAAAATGGGTCAGATTTTCCATTCGATTTGGACACTTTCGCTTGTAGCCTTAATGGTTGAGATAAGCCCATCTGCAACAAGCCGCCTGTCCTCAAAACCTATGCTATCCCAATTATCAAGATAGCCGGAGATACGTTTCATGTGTTCGGGGGAAACAGCTTCAGCGCTCATGTCGGCAATCGCTTTCGCCAGTGATTGCCGTTTTGCGTCCAGTTCCTCAATTCGGCTGTTGGCGTAGGACAGCAAAATAGCATTTGCGCCTGTCAGGGTGTTTAAAAGCTTTTCAATCTCGGCTTCCACCTGTGCAAGCTCTACATTCAGTGCGGTTAATTTCGGATTGGCCTTTGTGGGATTGCCGCCTGTCAGTGTTTGGAACTCGTCCATCTTTCGTATCATTTCACTATAAATGGACTGCTCCACATCATGAACCCGAAGCGTTCCGCAGCCCTCACAGCTTTTCCTATCGGCTCGTTTCCGGCAACGGAAGTATGGGGTATGCGCCGGATTGTCCAAACTCATAAGGCCAGCCCCACACCGTCCGCACTTGATTTTTCCTGCAAGCCATGTGTTTTTCGCCTTGCGTGTACCACCGAAGCCGGAGTTTGTCAGAAGCCTTTTCCGGCATTGAAGCCACAAATCAGAAGATACAATTCCATCATGCGGAGCGAGAACAAGAATATGATCTTTCAGATTATAATTTTTGTTTTCCGCAATATCGCGGCCTTGGTAGAGATAGCAGCCGTTCGTGCCTGTAAAGTCGGCTACATCATTTACAATATCCGCGCCCTGTCCCTTGAAGAACTCGTATAGCTCCAAGTCAGCCTGTGCATATGCCGGATTTCGTAGCAGAAATGACAGTGTTGCCCTCTGTAATTCCTTACCGTCAAAAGAAATGTCCTGCTGTGCAAAGTACCGGGCAATATCCCCGAATGAGGTATCAGGGTCAGCGTACATTTCAAACATCAGCTTTACACGGTCAGCCGCGACCGGGTCTTTTACCATCATCTTTGTACGCACACCATCCATGACAGTCGGTTCTAACCTATAACCGTAGGGTGCTTTACCACTCATATGAAAGCCCTTTACACAACGGGAATAGTATGCGTCCGTCACACGCTTCTGTATCGTTTCCCGCTCCAACTGTGCGAATACAATACAGATATTGAGCATAGCCCGCCCCATTGGGGTTGAGGTGTCAAACTTTTCTGTCGAAGAAACAAACTCAACATTGTATTTCTGAAACAGCTCCATCATATTTGCAAAGTCTATGATTGAGCGGCTTATCCTGTCGAGCTTATAAACGACAACCCGCTTGACAAGACCCTTTTCAATATCTCTCACAAGCTCTTGAAAATGCGGACGGTCTGTGTTCTTGCCGGAATAGCCCTTGTCCTTATACTCCTTACAGCTTCCTCCTTTTAGCTCGTACTTGCAAAACTCAATTTGACTCTCAATGCTGATACTGTCCTTTTTGTCAACGGATTGTCTTGCGTAAACCGCGTCTATTCGATTATCCATAATTAGCTCCTTTTCGTATGAAAACAGGAGCCAACCTACAAGTATATTATACCATTTACGGCTCCCTGCAACAAGGTTGTCGCCTATCTGCGGGGCTTTTCCTCATACTTGCTGAATACATCAAACAGGCGTTTTTCAATTTCGCACTTGCGTTTTTCTCGTTCCTTTGGGGAAAGCACCGGGGTAAGATTTTCAATTGTGATTGTTTTTCCCCCAAGAGGAACGGTTTTAATTTCGCTTTGGTATTTAACCGCTGTCGGCATATTGCCATCCCTCCATTTCTGATTTTATGTTTCAGTTTCCCGTCGTCCTATGGGGAAACAAAAACAGCCACCACTCTTATCGTAAAAAAGTGATGACTGTTAATCTTTCCTCATACTTCGGGACAAGTTGGCCTGAAGTCAATAGGGGCTGTTTTGATAGTGGGTTTCCGCTTCCTCTATACCGCAAATATCAAAAACATAGTGAAGCTCTAAAACCACACGTTTTACATCGTCCGGGCTGAAATCGCAGTTTTCCATTGCCTGAATGACATAGCCACGGCAAGCGCCGTTACTCCATTGCTGAAACAGCAATGACTGTAGTTCTTTATCCATAAATAAAACTCCATTCATCAATCGGGAGTATGCCGCGCCGTTATAAGTTGGCTTGCCGTAAGACGGAAAAAAGCGGCGCGGCACTTCCTTTATATAAAAACGACAACCCGGACGGGCGACGGCAACCGCCCTCATGGGAATTTCACCCCGCCCCATGCTGATGGCGCGGCGACCAATGCGGTGAAGCGTTCAAGTCGCAAGTATCATTGTACCAATCAAAAGATTATCGCCGGGCAGATTGCCATATCTGCCTTGCCCAGTCGGTAGAAATCGCTCACGCTCCGCTTCGGTCTTTCCCCCTTTCAGCGGGCGGTCTTGGCGTACCCTGTGGCTTGGCTCCCTTTTGGTTGAACGTATCCGGGTTATCGGTATTCAATTGTCAAGGAACATTAGAGGAAGAAAAAACTCCTTCTAATAGTCATGTGATTTGAAGGACAAATTCGGAGGGAGAAATCAAATTTTTTTCAAAAATTTCTCCATGTTTTTTAAGCCCCTTTCAATAGATTCTCTGATCGCTTTTTCATTGATGTTTTCTGCCCGTGCAATATCGGATTTACTCATGCCGAGTATGTAGTGGGCGTAAATCCGTTCTCCCTGCTTGTCCGGTAGGGAAGCGATTGCGGATCGCAGTTGTTCGGCTGTGATTTTACGCTCATAAATTTCGCAAGGGGAAGGGGCTACGAAAAGCATATCCTTTTCAATCCCGTCGTCAGCATCCAGTGAATAGTGAGCCTTGTTATAGAAGCGGCGGCGAATGTAGTTCTGTTCCAAGCGTTCCGCTTCCAGCAAAGCGTCCTTAATTTCATCGGGTATTTCAACAAGAAGGTCGGCGTTATAAAACGGGTAATAGTCCCGCAAATTGATTTTAGCCATAGGGCGTTCCTCCATTTCGATTTTTTGGGGATGGCGAATCGAAATGGAGAAGGAGGGGAGCGACAGCGGGGTCGGACATCGGGCCAACTTGGCCCGATGTGATAACGAGGCTTGTCCGACAAGAAAGTGGTCAAAAAAGAGAACAAAAAAACACCTTTACAGGAAAGTTCCCGAAAGGTGTCGAATGAAAAATGGGCGCAAAACGCGCCCATTTTTTTCAGTATTTTTTTGAAGTTTTGAGTGCTTAGTACTTCTGCTATATCTGACCGCCACGGTTAGGTGGCGGTCCCTCCCTTAGCAGATATAAAGTGTTTTGGCGCATAAAAAGCCCTCTAATCGCATAGCCGCCATTGGAAGGCCCTTAAAAAGAGCGTAGTTAATACACCCTCCGTATTCCTTTTTTAGGAAAATGGCGGCTTGATTTTTGCAAGCCGCCATTCCATGCTTACCCTATCAGTAAATTACCGAAATAACGGCTTATAAGTTGTCGATGATATTCCTTAAAAATATTGAGTACCTCCAAATAAGTAGGTTATATCGTTTGTTCAAACAACAGGACATCTGATAATTGTCCTCAATTTTTCAGGGGAAGTTTTTCTTTTATCCGATAGGTAGATTTCGTTCCACAATCCATTCTCGGTAAGCCTGTGCTCCTTCATATAGTCCTCAATTTTTACATACGTGCTTTTGACGCTGTTAAACGGGCCAATGTGCAAGCACTGGATACTTTTCCCTTCATGAAGCGTTGCAAGGTACAGGCTATGAAGCAGCGGCAAATCCTTCCCTTTCTTTTCCACAATGCTTATAGCAGTCTGGATTAAGCCCTCATCAACAAAGTCAGGCTGTAGGATGAACAACTTCCATGCAAACTTTTCGGCAGCATCAGTAAGCCAGGACTGGCATTGAAGCGGAGGAACAACAAAGTCAAAATAACCTTCAGGGACGGGAGCATCTTTGATTTTCGGCATCATTTTGACTGTGTATGCCACATTGTATAGGGCTTCCACTGCATCCTTGAACATGGTACCACTTGGATGTCCCTCGCCATTCACGACTAAATAGCTGAATCTCGGAACATCAATGACAGAAACAACATTCTCTTTTGCAGAGAAAACGTCTTTGTATACCTTTTTTAGGTCTATTGCACTCATACTCTTAACCCTCCTTAACCTGATACCGCAAAATCGTTTGTCTCTTTTCGGGCGCAGTTTTCCGAGCATCAGTGAGATAAATTTCTCTGTGGTAATGATTAATACGCTCCAATTGATTCTTTCTTGAAAATGCGTCCATTTTTGCAAAGGATTCTGGCTCATCATCGAACACGCCGATATGCAGTATTTGAACGCATAGGGAATCTTCCAGCATTTCAAAAGTTACTTCCTGCAATAGCGGATGTGGTTTTTTCCTGCCGACTGCTTCATAAGCAGCTACAAACATTTCTTTTGTGATGAAATCGGGTTGCTTGATCATGATCGTATAGATAAAGCTGTCTTTATCCAAGAGGTTGATCAAATCGGAGGATGTCCATACTCCTTCAAGTGGAAAGAGCGTATAGTCGCTGTAATCAAATTGCTTGCGCTGTTCCAAATCAGTACAAAAAGCCTTGTGCCTGATTTTAATCGCATATGCAATCGAATAAAGAACACTTGCTTTTTCGGAAAAATCATCCTCATTTGGATTGCCTTTTCCGCTGATTATGATGTAGTTCTGGCGCGGGACTACAATGCTTGATGGTTTTTCCTTGGCGCTGTATAGTGCCTTTTCGTTTTTCTTCCATTCATATTTCATAAGAATGCTCCTTTCTTTTATAAAGATTGTAGCATCCATAACTTGCAACACGGTGTCAGGTTATATATTTACTTTGCAAATTTTTTATTCTGTTCATGATTCCCTCCCGGATAGCCACCGGAGCTACGACGGTGGCCTTGTCGCCAAAGGACAGCACAAAGCTATACAGCCGCTCATTATGCGGTAAGAACACAGTAGCCAATAATTTCCCATCCTCTTGCTCTATGACTGAATCAAAATCGTCATATACCCTGTAGGCCAGTTCTTTTTCAAACAATAAGGTCAAAGGGATGAATTCCTCATGGTATTGTTCGGCTTCCGCAAAAATTCGTGGAGGTATTGGGCGGGAAAAGCTGTCGGAAGTGATAACAATATCCTTTATCCGTGTTAATTTGAATAACCGATAATCTTCGCGCAGGCAGCAATACCCATATAAGAACCAGTCTTTGTTTTTGAAGGCGAGTTTTAGCGGCTCAACCAATCGGTTGAAGGACTCGCTTTTGCCGCTGGAATAGTTGAAAGTAATGCGCTTACTTTGGAAGATAGCGGTTTTTAGTGTGTCGAATGTAGTTCCGTGCTTTCCGTCTTTTATCCAGTCAGAGAAATCGACTTCAATCCAGTTTACGTTTTGTTTCTGAAAAATGCCGCTTAGTTTTGATAAGAGCGCATCTGCATTTTCAGTTTCAACAATATTGATACTTTGAAGCGCCATCAATATTTGTGTTTGCTCCTGTTCTGAAAGCATAGACCTATTAAAAATAAAGTTGTCTTGGATAGATATGCCACCGCCTTTCCCTTGGGTAGCATATACTGGAATACCCGCCGCACTTAGTATATCTATATCCCTATAAATAGTTCTTATAGACACTTCAAAATGCTCGGCTAATTCTGGGGCGGTCATTCTGCCCCGCTCTAACAATAAATAAACCATTTGAAAATATCTATTTTCAGCCACTTTAACCAGTCGAGTAGACAGTCTCGACACTCCTTCCAAGTTATTAAACGTGAAGGGATTGTCTACTTCCCCTCACAGAACCGTATGTTTGATTTACCTAAGACAGGATTTTCACTTGCCTATATTACACGCACCGAACTGGCGTGCTCTCTCTCCATATTATAACACAATAACTTGACATAAAGCGTCATGTTATTACGTTTGTGGGGTAAGATTGCGATAGCCATACACATTTCACACTCATTGGCAAAAGAAAAATTACGTGCAGATATTATACCAGTTGAGGTTTCTGCTAAACCGCAAGCAATGTGACCGTGGCCACAGTCACGCAAAGCTGCTTGTTGGGGCAAGCCCCAAACCCTGTCACTTCGGGCCAAATTGGCCCGAAGTAAGCGCGTCGCGCTCTTTGTTGCGTCATGTTCGCTATCGCTCCATTTCCTTGTTTTTCTGCGTGTCCGTCAGGCCAAGCAGATGGTCAATATTGGCCTTTGCCGTGATAAGCTCCTGCATACTCTTTTTTGCCGCCCGATACTCCCGGTATGCGGCATTTTTTTCAGCCGTCAGCCGTTGTCTTTCTGTTTTGAGCGTATCCATCTTCGGGAGCTTCGCCCCGGAAAGAATACGTTTGAAAGTAGCCTGTGCCGTCCGGTGTAATTCAATGTCACCTTCATGCTCCGCATAATATTTCCGGCTGTATTTCGTAGCCTTGTAGCCCTCAAACACAGTACGGGTTTTTGCGTAGTCAACCGTGGCTGCCATTAAATCTGCATTGGTGTTCGCCGTGGCCTCAATGGCTTTTGTTTTATCTGAAAGGGTATGGAAACGGTCTACCGCCTGTGCCGTTTTTTCGGCAAGCTGTGAATATTCCAGAAGATTATTTTCCTGTAAAAATTGGAGTGTTGCCGCCATTTGTTTTAAATTGAACACCTTAGCCCACCGCTCATAAGCCGGACCTTTTCCGGCTCTCATTCGGGATTGAATATCAATAATCAGGTTGACCTTGCGCGGCTCGGAGTGACCTCCTGATGGAGAAGCCCGACCCTCAATAATGGCCTGTATATCCTCCAGTCCGTAGCCCTTACCAAGCGTGGAGGATCGGAGCCGGGTAAACCGTTCCTGACCCTCTACCCGAAAGCTGACCGCACCGCCGCGCCCCCGTTTGACTTCATAACCGGCGGCTTCCATAGCCTGAAAAAATGCTTCCATACTGACAGGCTTTTCAGAAAGACAACTGTCAATCTGTGCTTTAAGCCGTTCCTGAAAGGTCAGCGGCTTGTTACCTTCAAGCCATTGCCCGTAATGCTGGTATTTCCCCTTGCTTTTGAGCTTTGGATGGGCGATATAGGATAATCCGTTTTCAATACATATCCGGTCGGAAAGCCGCCGGAGGGCGAAGCTGGAACCCCAAAAATTATTGAATTTTCTCGTACAGTCAAGGGCGGTGGAATTGTAGTAAATGTGATTATGAAAGTGCTTGCGGTCTACATGCGTAGCGACAAAAAAAGCGTATTTTCCTTTTGTCCAACGCATAGCCGTTTCATAGCCAATCCGGTTGGCTTCCTCCGGTGTAATTTCTCCGGGAACAAAGGACTGCCGGATTTGATAACACAAAATATCGGCATCCTTTTTCTGCTCCCGCCCGGTAATTGCTTTGTACTTGGCTTTGGAAAGCAAAAATTCTGCGTCGGCAGTTTCAGCATCACACTGATAAGAGGAAATCAATTCGCCCTGTTGTGTCTTGTCGGGATTCTGCCCATAATCGAAACGGTCGGCAAGGGATTGTGCGATAGTTTCTCCCTTGCTGATATGGTGAATAATTAGGCGTGTGGTTGCCATGAAAACCCTCCTTCCCGGAAGTATCACTTCGGGTCAAGTTGTCCCGAAGTCCACAACTGATATGGAAAAAGCGAGCCGTTTAGCTCGCCTTCCTTTTGTGGTGTTATTTCTATTTTTTATCCCATCACATAATCCTTCAGGAAGCAATTCAGGTCGGCCAATCTGTCGATAAACCACTCTATCACAGCCCGGAGGCCGAGAGGAGAAATCAGGAAGCCCAATAGGAGCAGTACCACACTGTTGATTACAGTGCCACCTGTAAAAAAAGTAAAGGCTCCCAATGCCGCAAGAATGACGGCGGCAACCGTACAAATCCATTCAGAAACGCAAAAGATAAAATACAGAAATGCCACGCTGATACTTAATGCGATAATAAACGGTATCGCAAGTATTTTAAAAATAATCTTCATAATCATGACCCCTTTCTTGTTTGATTCTACCTATATTTTACCATTTGGGAAAGGGAACAACAATGTTGTCGCGTCTTTGCGAATCTCGTCCCGGCACTTCGAGCCAAATCGGCCCGAAGTTATTTTTCCGGTGGTACAAATTCCAGCAGATCGCCAATTTCACAGTTCAATACCGTGCATATCCGGGCAAGTACATCTATGTCCAATCTCGTTATACTATTGTTGCAGTAATGATTGATTTGGGAACGCTGCATTTCTGCCTTATGGCTCAATTTGTTTTTGCTGATTCCCTCTTTTTCAATCAGTTCATTCAGCTTTATTTTTATCGTTCCGTATTCCATCGGAAGCCCTCCTTTAACCGTTAAAAATCCACACCATTGACATATATAGTATGTCCTAAGTAGAATTGGTTAGTAAGATATAATATATCTTGTTAGACTTCTTACACATACCAGCAAAAAAGGAGAGAAAACAATGGATACTGCAAAAGCGAAAAGAGCATTAAAAAAACTTGCCAAGCAAAGGGGAATCAGCGAAAGTGAAGTACGCCATGAAATCGAAAGCGCCATTGCGGAAGCGATGAAAAGTCCCGAACCACAGGCACAGGCATTTTGGAAATCAATTCCCCATGCGGGAGAACAGCCAACGCCGGAAGAAGTCATTACCTACATAGCGGATATGGTAAAAGAATAATGCTGATATAGAAGAAAGCAGGGAGCGGAGGCACGATGCCAACGCTCCCCGTTCTTTATAGCTCCACCACCGCCGTAAGTTGTTTGAGCACATCGGATACCTGCCCCCACAGCGCGGTATAATCTTTTTGCAGGGAGGCAATCTCTGACGGATATACACCGTAGGTATTGGCATGAATAGCAACCTGATTGAGATTATTTGCGCATCTGCGTTGAAGGGAAACCAGTTCCCGTACAGGTGCAAGGTCAACATTCAGGACATAACCGTTCAGAGCCATTTTTCGGATATAGGCTCCGGCATTGGTTATCCCGGCCTCGGCCATACGCTGATGAATGGTATCCTGTTCTTCCTCCGATACCATGACATGCAGATGAATCCCGCGCTTGCGCTTTTGGGCGCTCACCGTTCCAGTTCCCGGCTCCGCTTGCGCCGGGGCGGTTCTTTTACCTTATCCAGCGGTTTTTCCTCCGGGACAGGAACCGATGGGGGAACCGGCAGAGCCGTATTGTTTGGGATGCCATCAATCATATTGCAGTTCTGTTCGGTGGAAAGCTCCGCGTTGTTCAAATAGTTGTCTTTTTTCATGAATAAAAATACCTCCTTCTATGACTTCGGGCCAACATGTCCCGAAGTTTTATTATCTGTCCTTTTCCGTATTCTTGTCGGGAGCAGGACGGGCGGCGTTGTCCCTTGCGGCCTGTTTTGCCCCCTCTGCCAGACGGTCAGCAATGGATTTGCTTTCTTTCGCTTCCCGCATGGGAGCTTTTCTGTCGGGATTGCCGGGAGCTGCCCGAAGCTCATAATCATTCATCTGTTTTTCCGTCAGGGGTGCATCATACACAAGATAGCCCCATGCCAGAAATTGACCTTGCTCCACACTTTCCCGCTTATCAAAATTTACAAGATACAATGGGCCGTTTTCTGTTTTAGGAAACGTTCCAATATCCACCGGCCTTTGTGTGGAATAATACCTGTAAGCCGATTTTTCGGATACGCCATAATCCTGCTGATACTCCGAAACGCGGCTTTCATAATCCCTTACGGCAACCGCCTTATTCGTCATATAGTGCCACCAATAATAATCGCGCTTGCCGTTTTCCTCGGTAAACTGCCATGTCACAAAGGGCTGCGGGGCATTGGGGTTTTCCGCAAGGGCAAAGCCGCGGTCATTGTCAAAGAGAACTGACCGTTTGATTTCATAGCCATGCACCGTTTCCATACTTGGGTTATCGCTCATTTTTACCTCCATTTCATAGGGAAATGTTACGCAGTTACCCCCGGAATGAGGGGAAGTAAGACATTTATACCTCCCCCTTCAAAACCGGAGCCGGAAAGCCGCTAAAACCAGCGCTTTTTCAGCCGAACATCGTAACACTATACCCCTTTGTTTCGCCGCTTTTTTCGCATACGCTCCCGGCTCTTGCGGCGGTTGCCCTCCTGCTGGCAAGCCTCCGAACAATACACCTGACTTGTGACCGGAATAAACACCATGCCGCAGACTGGGCAAATCCTCTGGGAAAGCGCGGCGTTTGATTCCGTCAGCGTTGCTTTCAGTACGGAGTCAAGGGGCAGGACGGCGCTTTGAAAATACTTGCAGTACGCGCCCGTCCACCATTTGTTCAGCATATAGCAGGGACAATCCAGCGGCAGACAGCCGCATTCCTGATCATAGTTGGCGCACATGCACGCCACCAGTCTGCGGATTGCCGTCCGTTCGTCCCGGATCAGTTCACGGTGGGCGGCACTCATAGGTCCGACTTCGGGTCAACCTGGCCCGAAGTGTCCTTCCCTTGTGCCAATATCAAATCCCGGCAGCAAGTGCCTATGCAGGGAGCGCCGTTCCAATAGCCGCAGTCCCGGCAGGGGGAGTCTTTCGGCGGTTTATTTACCGTACCCCGGCGCGGAGGCCGGGGCTTTTCCTTCATCATTTTTTCGTAGGGGCTGTTTGTAAAGTTCATGCTTCACCATCCCCGTCCTGATCTTCCTCCAGCTCCGGCAGCTCGTCGTCCTGCTCCATATCCTCCGCATCATACAGGTCAGCTTCTTCGCTGTAATCAAAATCATCCTCATGGTCGGATTGTTCATGCTTCGGGCGGTAAATCTTAAAGTAATATCCGGCTCCGCCGCCGATTACCACGACAGCCAGCACCAGCAGGAGCATCCCCGTATTGCTTTGGGATTGCGGTGTTGTATCGGTTTCCGGGGCGGCTGTGCTATCAGGAACAGTTTCCTGCTCCGGGGTAGATACCACCACTTCGCCGTCCTGTGTATCGCCGGGCTTTTCGGCAAGAGCCAGCAGGTCTTTTTCGGTTACGGCATTTAAGAAATACACATTATCTGTTTCCCGTTGCAGGTCAATCACAAGGTAAAACACGTTTTCATCCGGGGTGATGATGGTGTAAAACTGCTTTTCGTCCCCATCGGTGGCGGTATTGACCACCGTGCCGGTTCCGGCAGGGGTAAAGGGATTGGCTTCGCTTGCTGCCTCCGGCACAGGGATTTGTGTCACCTCCGGGGTTTCCTCCCCGCCGCTGGCATAGGCCACGGTGGTAAAGCTAAACATCAGGGCAAGAACGGCACAGAACGCCGCCAGCTTATGAAATTTTCTCATGCTTCGGTTTCCTCCTTCTCCGTATTGGCAGACTTCGGGTCAAGTTGGCCCGAAGTGAAAGGCGCCCCGCTTGGCTCACGAAGCGCCTTTAAGATAGCCGGGAGGTCATTTAGCGGAATATCCATACCGCGCACCGCCTCCACAATTTCCGTATTTTCAAGCTCGGTTTTCTGCTTTTCCAGTTCCCGCAGCTTAGCCTGAAACTCACTGATTTTTTCCTTGGTCTTATCAATGTCCTTATTGACGCGCTCAATTTTCACGTTCAAAATAGCACCTTCCTTTCGTTAATTCAGCCGCCCGAAGGCATAAAAGTGTTCCGTCCAATACTTGGTATCCATCCGGGCATACTGTACGCCGCCGCTGGCACAGTGGAGCATCATGTGATCGCCCACATAGATGCCGACATGGGACACAGCCCCGGAGCTGTCATAGGTTCCTTGAAAAAAGATAATGTCGCCGGGTTTTGCTTCGGCTGGGCGGATCTTCGCGCATTGGTTGAAAATGCCCTGCGCCGTTGTCCGGCTCATGGCGTATACGCCGGATTTGTCCAGCACATAGCAGACGAAGCCGGAACAGTCAAAGGAAGTGGAGGGGCTTGCGCCGCCCCAAACATAGGGGTAGCCCAAATACTTTTCCGCTTCCGCAATCAGCGAGGAAAAATCCGGGTCTGCAAGGGCTTCCGGCGGTATGTCGTAATCGGTGTATTCTCCCGCATGGGCGTAAATGTTCCCCTCAAAGAGCTTGGGGCGGTTGCCTTGGGTTTTCTGATAGACGGTATACCGCGCCTGTTGCTCCGTATCAAGATTTTCCATAGCGACAGCGCCGAATGAGTTATTTTTCAGGCTGACGTTCAGAATGTAATAGTCGTAGGGAACCTCTACGGTATAGGTATCATGATGGGTAGTACCGTTCTCGTCCGTCCATGTGTCTGTCTGGGTTTCGGTGCGGTAGCGCACCTCCACCGTTTCCGTGATGGTCAGGGTATATTGCTTCTGAATCAGGGATTGCAATTCAGCCTGTACCTTGGCAGGGGTATAAGCATAATATTTAGCGGTCAGGTAGGAGGCCAGCTCAAAGGGGTCATGCCCAATTTCATCCACGGTATAGCGGTACTCGTCATAACCGGGATAGTCGCTTTCGATGCGTGACAGCTTTTCCCGCAAATCCGTTTCCAGCCCGGTATAGCTTGCTTCCACTGCCTCAATGTTACTGTCTGACGATACATAGGACGTGCCGCCCACCGCGCCCACCAGTCCGTTGCCGATGGTGGCAAGAGAAGCTACGCAGGATTGCAGGAGGATAATCAGCAAAAACAGCACCAGCCCGATCAGCAGGAGCTTTGGGTTCCGTTTCACAAAGGCCGTAACCGTCCGGGCTATTTTCTCACTGAACCTCACCGCCTGTTTGCCGTGCTTTGCCGCCTCCCGCGCCTGTTTGGCATATTGCTTTTTCAGCCTCCGCTTTTGCCAGAGCCGGGAAACGGGATTGCTTTTTAACTCCGGGTGCTCCTGTACCATCGTGCGGTATTGAAAATCCGCCTTTGCCCGGATGTCCCGCCGTTCCCATTTTCGGACTTGCCGGGCCGGGTGGGTGCGAATGCGGTGTTTAATAAAGCGGGTCGTGCCACGGACAGCCGTTTCCCCGGCAAGCTCTGTCCGATGTGCGGCCTCTGTTCCCACATTTTCAGGCTCTACCTCATAGATTTTTCCATGCACATACCGCCATGTCTGAAAACGCACCGCCCGGCCTGCCGTTTTCACCGCACCGGGCTTTTTCGGCGGCTTCTGCGCCTCCAGCTTTTCATGGGCGGTATTCAGCTTTTCGCCGCTTTTTTCCGCGCGGAGCTTGGATTTGTTGAGCCTGTTGGTGTCGCGCGCCCCTTTTTTATCCGAAGTGCCGGACGTTTTTTCCTCCGAACCGGGGCTGTTATGGGGTGGCGTATCGTCATCACGCAGACGGTCAGAGGGCCGGGTTTGCTTACTGTTCTGGCGGTACTTGCTGTTTGAGGACTTCGGGCCAACATGTCCCGAAGTGGGAGGTGCGTTCGGAAGGTCGGCAGTATCCGGGCTGACAGCCTTTTTCGCTTCCTCCCGAAAAGCAGACGGCTCCTGTTTGGGCTGTATTTTTTTCTGCTTCCTTTTCTTCTTGGGTGGTGAGGTGGACTTCGGGTCAACTTGGCCCGAAGTGCCGGAATGATCCTCAAACCGCAAGCGGCTACTTGGGCCATGCTCCGGCTTGCGGTTCCCGTCACGCATGGGGAGCCTCCTTGGCTATGTCCTCCGGGCGGGTGGTGAGCAGATTGTATATCTCCCCGCGCGGGAAGCGGTCTATGAAAGGGATGGTGGTGTTCCCGAAGAATAATAGCCCCTCACCGGAATTGCTGTGGGTGATATAGGATAGCTGATGCTCGGAAATACCAAGCTGTTTGGCGAGTATCGTCCGGTCGCCCTGCGCCTGTGACAGCAATATCATGAAGTCGCTGTTTTCCAAGATATTTTCAATCTCCCGGCTGGCTAACAGGTCTTTCACATTCTGTGTCAGTGCGCTCGGTACACAGCCCTTCTTACGAAGCATCTTCCAGACACGGACGAAATAGCCCGCGCTCAAGGCATCCTGCAAGAGAATATGAAATTCATCAAAATAGCACCAGGTCGCAAGCCCTGCGGCAAAGTTGGTATTGACCGCCTGTGTCACAAGCTCGTTAGTGATGTGCATGGCGATTTTACGCAGGTTTTCCCCCATGCCCTTTAGCACGATGCACACCACGCGCTTATCAAGGCTGACATTGGTACGGTGGTTAAAGAGGTTCAGGGAGCCGGTGCAGTAAAGCTCCAGCGCGGTTGCTACCCGTTTGGCCTCCGGCTCCGGCTGTTTACAAAGGGTTTCGTACAGGTCTTGCAAAAGCGGTATTTTCCCGTCCCCGATACCCAATGCAAGCTCCCGGTACACCAGCCGCACACAGCGGTCAATGACCGTTTTTTCAATGGGTTGCAGTCCGTCCTTGCCGCCTAAAATCAGTTCGCACAAGGATAATAGAAAATCCGCTTTCATGGAAAGCGGACTGTCCTCGTCTGCCATATTTATTTGAATATCCATCGGGTTAATGTAATTTCCAAGAGGGCTGTCCGGTGAAATGTCAATGACCTGTCCCCCAAACCGCTTCACCAGCGGGGCATATTCGCCCATCGGGTCTACAATGATAATCCGGTCTTTGGTGGTAAGGAATACGTTAATCAGCTCCCGTTTGGCGGCAAAGCTCTTGCCGGAGCCGGTGGAGCCAAGA
>JAEYFP010000062.1 GCA_023402845.1 Bacillota bacterium | reverse complement strand
ACTATTCAAGTAAATTCCAATAATCTTAACATTCTTTTTATGCGCTTTTTCTCGTTGTTTTTCTATAAACATAGAAAAATCACGTGATTTTACGTCTTCCATGTGACAAAATATGGTCTAGATTTTTTCCGAAATCTTAACATCAATAAATGAATTCCTTATATAATAAAAAAAGCCTTCGCAAAACGATGACGAATCATCATTTCACAATGGCTTTTTCTCCTTTTGCAGCCTTATAAATGCCAAACACCCGCACTGCAGCGGCTACTCCGGCTGTTTCTTTGGTTTCATGGGCGTGCTTGTCATGACAAACCGTTCGACAGGCATTGTAAAACAGATGCTGTGAGAAGAACTGCCCAATCCTGCATTTTCCCGAATTGCATGGATAATCCGCACACTCACATCCTCATCGACAACACTTAAGATAATTTCCTTTTCTGTGTCAATCGTAATGCCGAAAATTGACTGCGGCACGGCACCGACCCCGCGCGCATTCATAATCGTCGCACCGCCTGCGCCTTCCTTGCGCATAATCTCCGCAACTTCCTCCGCAAAACCGATATTGACAATTACATATAATGCTTTTTTATTGTATGTCTCATCCACCATAAGTTCCTCCACAATTAAAATGAAATTTGAATCGGAATTGTAAAGGCAATTCCCGTGTTCGGTTTATCAAAATGAAATCGATGAATCAGCATATCTAATACAACATCGGTCTTTTTGCAAGCTATAACACAAGTAATTACCACCTTGTTTTCCTCTGCCACAAGCCCGAACATGTCGCTCAGATAATCGGAAGAGACCGCGCCTTTCCCGTACATAACGGTAATCAACTTTCCGCCCTCCTCAGCCAGCGCTTCAGTAAGCGCATTCTTTAGTTTCCTTCCGGCTATGATCGTTAAAAATACCAGACAAGGGGAATCTTCATGTATCACTGTTTCTATCCTCCATGGATAAAATCTCATATTTTATAGTTCTGTCTGCATGCTGTCCTCCTCATCGTCAGCAGCATGCTGGACCATTGACTCTAATTCCATAATTTCCGCAAGCTCGTTCTCTTCCATGAGTTTATGCGCTTTTCTCAACCGTATGTCATAAATAATGCCAAGTGCCTGCACTGTAATCAGCGGCGTAACGGAGATGAATGCAATAATTCCAAAACCGTTTGTCAAAATAGACTGGGCACCCGGCCCTTCCAAATCTGCCACCGCCTGCGCAGCGCCAAGTGTCAGGGGTGTTAAAAACGCGGAGGTCAGCGCGCCGCCTGACACACCGCCGGAGTCAAACGCCAATCCAGCAAAAAGTGTCGACGTAAATTTCATCATAATCAATGCCAGTGCATAAAGCGGTACCAAAAACCAAAGAATATTAACCTGGGTCAAAATTTTAACCATTGAAATCAGAGCTGCAAAACCGATCCCGATTGCAAGTGTCGCCCGGATCGCATTTTTCTTAATGTGACCGTTCGTAATTTCTTCAAGCTGCTCACCCAGAACGGTAACAGCCGGCTCAGACAACGTAATTGCCACCCCGAGTACAAACCCGACAATCAGCAGCAACCATTTAAACCAAGGCGGACGCGAAGGATCCAAAAATACTTCGCCGATGTATTTGCCGGCAAATGCAAATCCGAAATCAATCCCCGAAAGAAAAATGAGCAGGCCGACATAGGTAGAAATTGAACCAAGCAATATTTGAATCAGTTCCTTTTTCGGAAGCTTAATTAACAAAAATTGAAAAGGCAGATAGACAATAACAATCGGAAACAATGCAAGCGCAACACCCGACAGATTTGTTGTAACGATTTCCTTCAGGCTCTCTGCCGCCCCCGGATCGTATACATCCGCTGGCGGAAGTACTCCGCCGTTTACCGCATTGACAATGATTCCGTAGATAAATAGTGCTAAAATAGGACCCACCGATGCAAGTCCTATAATTCCAAACGTATCCTCATTGGCCTTGTGCTTTGACATTGTACCGGATACGCCCAAACCCAACGCCAAAATGAACGGCACCGAAATATCACCTGTCGTCGCACCGCTCCCGTCAAAGGCCAGTGCAATAAACTCCTCCGGAACAAAAACAGCAACAACAAAAATCGCAGTGTAAAGTATCGCAAATACAACCTTGATATTTAAGTCTCTCATGATACGAAATAACGCAAAACCGACCATTACTCCGATTCCCGTACCCATGATCCAAATAAACACGGTTTCATCGATCATATGCATAATCATATGCGTCTGACGCGCCAAAACCGCCAATGCCGGTTCAGCAACTGTGGCAAGAAGACCGAAGACAAAACCAAAGAAAACAATAAATACTGCCTTTTTTAATTTGACTAGCGAACTGCCTACTAATTTACCAATCGGCAAAATGCTGATAGTTAATCCATCCAAAAACAACGACTGCCCTAATATCACACTCGCATAACCAACAATTAATTTGATATAATCGCCCTTGTTTTCCATTGGAGCCACGAAAACACAGACAATAATGATGACTGCCGCAAGCGGCAGGGATGATAGAAAAACCTCTTTTAGTGTATTTGAAAATCTCATAACTATATTATATCAGTAAATGCTCAAAGATGCAAACTTTTAATTTTCTTATGCAAAATTATGCTTTGTCCAGCTTCCGCTGTAAATGCTCCAGTTTTTTCAGCTTGACAAACAGCGGGACATTTTCGATCCCGACGCTGCTGTTTTCCAGACCGTACCATTGTACATAAGAGCCGGCAATGTGGCGGATCCCATACTTTACAGCGATTGCCGCTCTTCCGTATGAAGTAATATCGCATTCCGGCGAAAGCACCTTATGAATCATGTAAAAACAAAAGTTGCCGATACTGCCGTTTTCTTCATAAATTGAATACTGATGATCCTGCGGCGGCAGCTCACCCGACGCAATCAGATCCGTTACGATCTGACGCAGATGCACATTGATACGCTGGTGCACCTTAAATCCGAGAAACAGCCGCACCCTGAACAGATAGTCTGTGCCAAAGCTGTCTACCGTATACTCGTTTGTATAAGGCTCATCCGTTACGATAACGCTGACAATCCAGTATGCCTTGGCCCGCTTCGGAACTTTATTGAATATGGAATAAAGCACGTCTCTGTCTATAATATCCCCATGTGTATCATGTGTAACATAGACGACGTTATCAGTAACCATATAAACCGATTCATCCTTGCGCAAACGCGTGAACATCGGCAGGTATTCCCTGATATGCATATAACACGCCTGTGAGCGTTCGATATAGGTCCCGTAATACCAGTCAACCATTAGCAGGAACAGAAGAATCGCCATCAAAAGCGCGACATAGCCGCCCCGTGAAAACTTACTGAGACTGGATATAAAGAAGCTTCCCTCCAATCCGCCGAATAACAGAAGAAACAAGATGGAAACAAGATGGAGCTTTTTCTTTTTCCACAAATAAGTGAACAATAAGAGTGTCGTCATCAGCATCGTAATCGTAATCGCAAGCCCGTAGGCCGCCTCCAGCCTTGCGCTTGAACGAAAATACAGGATAACGATCGCACAGGAAATCCACAGCACAAAATTGACAAGCGGGATATAGCTTTGTCCCTTTGTCTGAGATGGATAAATAATCCGCATCCGCGGCATCAAATCGAGACGTGTTGCCTCGGAAACAAGCGTAAACGACCCGGTGATAAGCGCCTGGGAAGCAATGATCGCGGCAATCGTGCTCAATGCAACCGCAAACATACGTATTTCATCCGGCAGCATTTCAAAAAACGGATTCATATCTTCGATGTTATCAAATGCGTGACTTCCTTTCTGCTTTAACAGCCATGCACCCTGTCCGAAATAGTTGAGCAGCAGACATACTTTCACAAACGGCCAGCTCGCATAAATATTCTTTCTACCGACATGCCCCATATCCGAATACAAAGCTTCCGCACCCGTTGTCGCCAAAAACACACTGCCCAGTATCATGATGCCTTCCTTATTTGCATCACTGAATAAAATGCTGACTCCGCGCAGCGGATTGAGTGCCCTCAGCACCGTAAAATCGCCCGACATATTAAAAATGCCCACCGCCGCCAAAAATAGGAACCAAATTGTCATCAAGGGCCCGAAGGCTTTCCCGATCATGCTGGTTCCGGCTTTCTGCACAATAAATAAAATCGAAATGATAAACAATGTAATAAGGACAATACGCGTTTGACCGCTGCCTAACAGCTCATGGAGTTCAGGAATGCTGCGCAGGCCCTCTACTGCGGTCGTCACCGTCACTGCGGGGGTCAGAATCCCGTCCGCAAGCAAAGCCGCCCCGCCTACCATCGCAGGCACGATCAGCCATTTTCCGCACTTTTTAATCAGGCTGTAAAGGGCAAAAATACCTCCCTCCCCGTGGTTGTCCGCTTTCATGGCAACAAGTACATATTTGACAGTTGTCAGCAGCGTCAGTGTCCAGATAATTAATGACAGAGAGCCTAGAATCAGTTCTTCGCTCACCGTGCCGATCCCGCCGTTCTCTGCCAATATGGATTTCATAACATACATGGGCGAGGTTCCGATGTCACCGTAAACTACCCCGAGTGCCACGAGCACCGCGCCCTTACTAAAGGGAATTTCCCCTGTTTTTTTTTGTTCTATCATCTTTCTTATGCCTCTTATCTTTTTACTGATTTTGCACTAAGTCTATCAGAATGCCTCAACAATTACAAGCAAAAAATATGCCAAGAAAAACCTTATTTTTTATTATTTCCTAAGCAGCAGCCGCCTATCCGTATTTGCGGCTTTTTTCAAAGCTTTCCCGCATGGTAAACACGTGCTTTACGGCTTCACAATATAAAAAGTATCGGCCAAAAGCAGCCAATTGGCCCGAAACAGATTCATGATCTGCCAGTAACCCACTCCCCGCAGCGAGTATTCCTGCACAAGCGCAAATTTTGCCCGCAGACTCCTGACATCCTCAAACCATACTTCATGTACAATGCCGCCGCTTTCATATGTGAAAAACGGGGACATTGCTGTTTCGTCAAATTGGATCGGCACATTGTTGGCAATCGCAATCTGGACCGCCTCTATATTGCTGATTGTGCGGGCTCTCGTCACGCCGCTTTCATAAGGAAGCGGCCAGTCATAGCCATAATTGGGGATCCCGAGATCAATTTTAGCAATAGGAATTCTCGTAATGGCATAATCGACAACCTCCCGCACTTTATTGATCGGTGCGACCGCCATGGGCGGCCCATAGGTATAGCCCCACTCATACGTCATAAGCAGCACACTGTCCGCTGCTGCCCCCAGAAGTCCGTAATCCTTACCGCCATAAAGAAGTCCGGGCTGATCATCGGAGGTCTTCGGTGCAAGTGCCACGGAAACCGGATAGCCTATCTCATTTACGGCCGTGCGCACATTTGTCACAAATTCCGCAAAAGCCACCCTGTCATCGGCAAGAATATATTCAAAATCAATGTCAACACCTCGAAATCCTTTTTGAGCAACCATTGCAAGCAGATTATCAATTAAATTCTGCTGCACCGTCATGTCGCTCACGACGACCGTAATCAGATAATTATTAAATCGACCGTCCGGTCCAAATGGTGTCAGTGTGAGGATGGGATTCGTGTTTGCTTCATTTGCAAGAGCGATCATCCACGTATCGTCCACCTGCGGCGGGACCAGTTCTCCCGTATCCGTGAAACCATAAGAGAATACAGATAAATTTGTCAGGTAGGGGAGCGTTTGCGTCAGATTAAAACGTTCGATAAACGGATAGGCATAGCCATTCGTGATAATGGTGCGTTTCTCAGCGGGAGTCTCTCCCGCGCTCAATAAAAGAGCCTGCCCGACGGCAAGCCGATAAGGGGGGTATAACTGGTTATTATAAATGATCGATTCGGTACTGATTCCAAAGGCAGCTGCGATTGAACTCACGCTGTCGCCGGCATTTACAACATAAATTGTCATATCAGCAGGCTCCCGTCGGCATTTTTATTAGTTTATGCATCAAAAATAAAAAATTGCTTCTTCTCTTTCCATAAACCAATAGCAAACAATAGTTATTCATGTCTGCTATTTTGACTGTTTTCTTAATTTATAATTAATCAGATATTCCATTTCAGCTTTGTTGTCCGCCGACAACTGCTGATAATTCATCAAAAAATCAAAATCTGCTTTAGATAATTCCATCATCGCCTCTGCCGGAATACGTTTTGCCTTCAGGTGACGGATCAGTCCGATATCTGTGTCCTGTATCCGAAGCCCTGCTGCATCATGAGGCAGACGAGCGGTTCCAGCCAAATCATCCAGCGAGACTTTATAGTATTGAGCAAACAGCAGCAATGTATTAATATCCGGAACCCTGCGCCCGTTTTCAAAATAAGAATAATTCGCGCGGCTGATATTTAAATCCTCGCAAAGCTGCCTTTGTGTTAAGTAATGCTTTTGTCTCAGTTCAAGAAGCTTTAAACCAAGCCGGTTTTTTTCCATTGCCTCACCCCGATCCCGATCCTATTATTATAATTATAACAATCAAAAAGAAATATGCATTAAAGCTTAACAAATTGCGACTGTTATGACAATATTAACAATGTCTTAATAAGTTGCAAGGCGTGCACAATTTAAAGTGCACGCCTTTTATTATCGAGATTGGAATATAGTAAAAATGGTATCTATCACTGCGATCTTTCTTTATCCGATCCTATGATTAATATCCTTAACCGCCGGATAAATTTTCTTATAAATTTGTAATTTCTCCGCATAAACAGCATGCCGCCCCGGATCAGGCAAGTACTCCTGTCCGAAGGATACCATGCGGGCACTAGCTTCCTCAATCGTAGCATAATCTCCGATCGCGACCGCGCCAAGTATCGCACCGCCGAGTGTGCCTGTCTGTTTGTTCAGCACAGTCAAAACAGGAATGCCCAAAATATCCGCTTTAATTTGCAAAAGCTTCGGGGACAGGGCTCCTCCCGATGACACAAGTGTTTTCACCGTCACGCCCGCAGCCCTTAAGCATTCCAGAATAAAAGCCAGTTCATAGTTTGCTCCCTCCATAAGCGCCTTGTAAAGTTCCTCGTTCTTTGTGTCCATTGTAAGACCCAAAATCGCGCCTCTGGAATCCACGTCCATATACGGCGTCGCGGCACCCGAAAAATGTGGAAGCACAAACAAATCAGTCGGAGCATCCGGCATTTTTTCATTTAATGATGCAAACCGCTCCGTCAGTTCTTTTCCTTCCGGGCCTTTATCAAACTGCTGTGCAAACCAACGCAGCAGAACACCCGATGTATTGTTCCATGCGACTGTATTATACAAATTCTCCTTTGCAAACGGCTGACGGGAAATCTGATAGCGGTCAACATCTGCAGTCGGCAGTTCCTCTCTTTTAAGGATCGCCGTCAGTCCCTCTGTCGTCCCGACGACATTGCTGCACCAGCCGTCCTGGTGAACTCCGGAACCGAGTGCATTGCAGATATGGTCATGTGTGCCTGCGATTACCTCTGTTTCTTCCGAAATCAAAAGCTCCCTTGCCACGTCACTTGAAATTCTTCCGACTCTGCTTCCGGATGGTCTTGCATCAGAAAGCTGATCCCGTCTGATCCCGGTAAGTACCAGCAGCTCCTCAGACCATTCCATCCGACTCGTATCAAAAAGGAGCGTCCGGGAAGCCATCGAATAGTCGATGACGGCATGATTCGTCAGACGGTAAATAATATAATCCTGAAAGGTAACAATCTTCCATGCACTTTCAAATATTTCTTTTTGATAAGTTTTCATCCATAATATTTTATTTACGGAATAGATCGCACTTAGATTCTGGCCGGTGATCTCTGTGAGTCTGTCCCTGCCGGCAGCCTCTATCAGCCATTTAAGCTCCTCTTTCCCTCGGATATCCGTTCCTAATATGCTGTAACAGAGAGGTTTTCCCATCTTGTCCACAGGAATGACCGCTTCACCCAATGCAGATACGGTAATGGTTTTGACCGCATGCCGCTCACCTGTATGGCGCAGGCATTTCTTAACAGCCTCCCATACCATATCTCCATCAAGCTCCCTGTATCCATCCTTTGTATTAGAAAAATCGTAATTGACCTGAAAGCTTTGCAGAATATTCCCTTCTCTGTCCACTAAAGCAGCTTTCGTACCGGACGTTCCGATATCCAAACCGATATACATGTTCGTTATGCCTTTTCGTTTTTAAATACATTTAATACTTCAACGGTCTGATTGTAAATAATTTCCATTGCCTGATTTGCAAGGTTACAGAAATTAACAGGATTTTTTGCCTCTGCGATCGTCTTGGCAAGATAAGGCGCCGGAGCCGTATCAATCGCAGTAAAGTAGTTAATTTTCTTAATTCCGGAATCAATTGCCCTTTGGATCTGATCAAACGGAGTACCGGAACCGCCGTGCATACCCAGAGACATATTGCCTGCTCTTCTTTTAATTTCCTTGACAAGCTCAATATCAAGATTCGGTGTGCCTGCATACATTCCATGCACCGTACCGAACGATACCGTCAAAACATCACAACCCGCACGCTCACAGTATTCCTGTGCTTCGTCCGGATTTGTAAAGTAAATGCTCAAATCCGACAGATCGCTTGTCTCCTGTCCGTGTACCTCACTTGGCATATTGTTCGGCATCGCACCCAGTTCAGCTTCCACACCGATTCCCAGGGGCTTTACAATATCCACAAATCTCCTTACCTCTTCAATATTCTTTTTCAAAGGAAATCTTGAGCAATCGTACATGATTGATGTACATCCCAAGCGCACCGCCTTCATACAATGATCAAAATCATACCCATGATCCACATGAACGGAAATTGGCGCAGTTGATTTTTTGGCATATTCCAGCATGAGCGGAACTGCGATTTCAATCGGAACAACACTTTCCTCCGTCTGCGCATGGTTAAGCGTAACGGGCATATTCGTAGCTTCTGCCGCCTCTATAACGGCCCTGAGAGAGATTTGGTTCGGGGTGTTGATTGATGCAATCGCAAAATTCTTTCTTTCTGCTTCCTGTAACATTTCCTGTAAACTAACTAACATAGCAATTCTCCTTTGGCTTTAATTTTTGTCTACTCCCTCTCCTCCTGAATTGCTTCACATGTTGTCTTAAAGCTTCTTTCTCCGTTTGTGCTCAGTCTTTTTGTAATGAGGATATAAAGACAATCCAGCATTACCATCTGTGTCACCGTAGAGCAGGACGGTTCCAGTCCAAAATCGACCGGTTCATTGTCCACTGTCTTTAAGGTAATATGGCAAATTTTCTCGAGAGGAGTATTATCATAACTTGTGACTCCTATTACCTTCGCACCGTTCTGCGCTGCACGCCTCATACTGCTCAGTACAGACTTGCTGCGGCCGAAGGTGCTGACCGCCATCACGATGTCTCCCTTTTTCATAAGAGAGGACGCAATAGCCGCCTCATGGGTATCCGCATAAAACGTACATGTGATACCCAGCCGGAAAAGTCGCAGACGAATACTGTTTGCCGTCACTGCAGACCTTCCCTGTGCAAAAATAACTAATTGTTTGGCTTTAACTATCAAATCCGCCGCCTGCTCCAGCAATTCATAATCAATAATTGCCAGTGTATCTCTCAGCGTCTGGATATTAGCCTCAAAAATTTTATGGCAGATGCTGTCTGTTCCATCAGTTTCCTTAATCGCAGAATATCCCTTTAAACTGATGTGCTTGTTCTTTACCTCGCTTTTTGCGACCTCAACTTGAAACGCCCTGTAATTTTCATAACCAAGATATTTGACAAACCTGGATACGGTCGGCGTGCTGACGCCGCTCCTTTCTGCGAGAATATTGATCTGCATTCCTTCTATTGAAGAAAAGTGGTCACAGATATAATCTCCGAGCGTTTTTTGTGCCGCATTCAGCTGCTGTGCCTTCGACCTGATGTTTAATAGTATTGCCGGAGTAACTTGCCCAAAATCTTCTTTCATTATCCCTTACCTCATTCCCTTTCCAATGATAATAATTCCCTTTTTAATAATAATTGTAAATATTATACACCTATGATATCATGTTGTACAACATGATATCGCGCCGTATCGAAGGGCGCATTCATACATAAATTAGTTACTGTTCGCTCCGTTCTCAGCATCGTATGATTCTGTTATAATATTTAATATCTATTATTATTCTGTGAATTAATTTCATGAAAATTATTTTAGCGCAAATTACTTTTATGAAATAAATTTACCACATCTTTTCCCGCCTGTCAAGTCCTCCGGGCAAAAATATTAGTCATGACTAACTTGCTGTTTATGAACAGGAATAGACTAAACTTTAATCATCTGCTGCATGGATGAGGCAAGCGTGTCGACAATAAAATAGCAGCTTGTGGCTCCCGCGTCTAAAACTCCCCGGGAACGCTCACCGAGCCTGCTTGCTCTCCCAATTTTAGCTACCATATCCTTTGTCGAATTCCAGCCTTCAAAGGCTGCTTCCTTTAACGCTTCAAGAGCCGCAAAAAAGCTTTGTCCCTCCATTAATGCTTTGGAATATGCCTCCACAGCCGGGATCAGCGTGTCAAGCAGCGTCTTATCCCCTTTTTTGGCACTTCCGATTTCTTCAACCTCGTGTTCGGCACTTTTTAACATCCGTTCAAAAACCAACGCGTCAATTGCCTCCTCATTTTCAGATTCCTGCGCAAGTGCTTCAAAAAAGACTCCGTAAAGCGGCCCCATCGAGCCGCCGATATCAGTCATCAGCGTATCGCTCAGAACGAAAAGTGCTTCGGACATCGAAAGCTTTTTTCCTTTCAGTTTCTCCTTACAAAGCAGAAATCCCTTGTTCATATTGATACCATGGTCGCCGTCACCGATCAAACCGTCAATTTCACTTAAATAATCCTTTTTTTCATGGATGATTTCGATCAGGTTTTCTACGATAGCCATCCCGTCTTTGTTTTTAAAATTCATCTCATCCTCCCCTTAAAATTGTTTGAGTCCAACCGTTTCCACCGGCATATCAAGCAGCTCCTTCAACTCCTCATCCAGCTTCATCATTGTCAGGGTGACGCCCATCATGTCAAGGGAAGTAAAATAATTTCCGACATAAGCGCGATAAACCCCGATTCCCTTTTCTTTTAAAATTTCTGCCACCCTGTTATAAACAATATACTGCTCCATAACCGGTGTCGCGCCCAAACCCGACAACAAAACGGCAACCTCGTCTTTTTCCTGAAAAGGCAGATCCGGCAAGATAACATCTAACATCTGCGACGCAATCTCATTTGCAGTTTTGAGCGGCTGTACGCTGATACCCGGCTCACCGTGATGTCCGATACCAACCTCCATATTTCCTTCTTCAATATGAAAATTCGGATGCCCTACTGCCGGAATTGTGCATGGCTTCGTCCCGATTCCGACACTTCTTGTGTTATCAATGGCTTTCTGTGCCGCACTGATAACCTCATCGAGATCACCTCCTGCAGCCGCTTTTGCACCCCCGATTTTCCACATTAAAATTTCTCCCGCAACTCCTCTTCTGCGCTCTTTCTCATACAGCGGAGCGGAAGCAGCATCATCATTGGCAACTACCGTTTTCACCGTAATTCCGTCTTTTTTTGCCATGCGAACCGCCATTTTTACATTCATGTTGTCGCCCGCATAATTTCCGTACAGGCAGGCAACCCCCTTCCCTGAATCCGCTGCCTTAATTGCATCCAAAAACGCCTGTGCCGCAGGTGAAGAAAAAATTTCGCCGGCTGCGGCGGCATCACACATATTTTTCCCGATATAACCGATAAATGCGGGCTTATGGCCGGAACCTCCGCCGGTCACAATTCCGACCTTACCGGGCACCGGCGCATGCTTATATTTTAACACGCGTGGATTGTCCGTCTCGACAATGAGATCACTGTGCGCTTTTACAAAGCCTTTCAGCATATCCTCCACCACATAATCAGGATCATTTACAATTCTGCCCATGTCACATCCTCCTTTCCCGGCTGCCGTATTCCCGCTCAATTTCCATAATACGGTCCACCTTTGCCTTGGACGCACCACCCGAAAAATCGCTGCCCAGCCAGATATCCGTCAGATACTTTGCCAGTTCCACCCCGATGACCCGCTCTCCCATACAAAGGATCTGCGCATCATTGCTCTTTCTGGCACGTTCCGCCGAAAATGGATCGTGGCAAACAGCAGCACGGATCCCCGGCACTTTATTTGCCGTAATCGCCATACCGATGCCTGTCCCGCACACAAGAATCCCGCGTTCAAAAGCACCGTCCGCAACTGCTCTTGCGACACTGTTGGCTACATCCGGATATAAAACCGTCTCGCCGGATCCTGCACCGAAATCCGTAAGCTCCATTCCTTTCTCTTTCTGCAGATGCTCAATCAGCTCCATTTTCAAGTGGTATGCCGCTTCATCACAGCCAATGGCTATTTTCATAAATTCATCTCCCTTTATTCCGTTTATTCTCCCAAAACTTCCACATCAATATTCAACATCCGACAGATCATCTTCAGCTCCTCCGTATGGTTGCCGTATACCGCATGACAGTGGTTGGCACTGAATTTCTCAAGGAAAATTTCATGCGCAAACGGGAGCTTCGCAAATACATGCGGCCACTCCTTTGTCGTTTCCGCCATTTTTTCTTCGGGCAGCGTTACGAACTGGGCGGGAATGATTGTCAGACGATAGCGGCCCTTATAGCGATTTAACCGCGCAATCGTTGCTTCTCCGGGCTTTGTCATACAGTTTACATGGCAGCCGCCTCCTGAGTAAATTTCAAGGCACGGATAAAGCTTCACATTTTTCAGATTTTCTTTCGGATCCTCACTCTTTCCGGCAAAATAAGTAGATTCGGAACCGCAGTTGCAAAATACCATCACATCGAAATCCTTGTCGTAATGGCGCACGTCCATAAACAGCACAGGCTCATTCGTCAGAAGCTTTAAGATCTGCATCGTCAGCGCCGCATCCGAATCGGCTTCGCACGCGAAAACAACCGGTTCCTTTGTGCCGTCCCAATCATAAGGGTCGTTCATAAACGCCGCAGCGATACACTCCGTACAATAATGCCGGCTCATCTCATAATGGCACTTCACACCCACGAAATCGTATTCATTTTCCTTCACGATCCGTTTGATTGCCTCATAATGCCGGATCTGCTCCTTGAGTTTTTCCGGTGTCAGGCGATCGCCGTCATAGAGAATGCCGCCGCAGCTTTCGGTCAGCCAGCCGAAAGCGGCTTCTACTTTTTCCTCCGGCACTTCCCCCGCCAATCGGACGATTTCGGACTGATCCATATGATCCACATCCACTCCAAACTTCTCCTGCCAGTCCTGCATGCTCACGGTTGCACTGTACATCCCTAAGCTTCTTCCGCCGATCAAGCCGTATTTCTGTCCTTTTAACCCATTGACGACAGCACCGCAGCGCACAAATCGAACAATTTTTTCAAGAATCTCCGGATCCCTAAAATCTCCTGCCGCCCTGAAATGATCGATTCCGAGATGATCAAGGGCACCGCCTGCGGCAAGCATCGAAACCATTCCGGGCCAATCCGGGTTTAAATTTGCGCACAGCATAAACGGTCCTTGCCCAAACTTCGCAATAACCGCCGTAAAATTAGGAAACGCAAAGACACCGTGTGAAATGATTGTGGCGTCCACGCCGCGGTTATGCAAAAATTCCGCCTGCTCCTTCGCAGTACGTACAGAGCATACGAGCGTTTCCGCTTCGATCACATCCACTCTGCCGTCTTTTTTTAACGCCTCAACAATTGTATCCACCTGTGCCTGTACGATTTCCTTTAATGTCTCATGGACTTCCCTGTCACCGTCGGAAACACCGACGATGCCGACTACCGGTTTTTTATTCATATCCGTATCTACCTTTCCGTTCTATTGTTATTTGTTACGATTCAGCATCTCCCAGAAATACGATCGTACTAGCGCAATCGACTTCTGTATTCTTTATACTGCAAAAATAATTCCTCATATTTTTCTGACGGATAAAATATCTGCTTTTCTCGCACAAATCCGGCAAATGCATGCGCATGGCTTTTGTAATCACCGCATGCTGCTGCACAAATCATGGCTAATCCCATAATTCCCGCCTCACTGTTTTTAAATACATGAATCTCCCTTTGCAGCACATTTGCCTTTAGCTGCATAAACAAAAGGGAATTGGCAATCCCTCCCGTCGCACTGATATGCCTGATCAAAAACCCAAGCTGCAAAAGTGTTTCCAAATTCATCCGGGACTCAAAATTCAGTCCCTGCAGTATCGCCCGGTAAAATTCCCACCGTTCCGTATCCAGTGTAATCCCAAGAAATGCACCCGGAACTTTGGATTCCGGATCCATGATATTCACCTTGCTTAAGTGCGGCAGAAAAACCAAATCTGTTTTTTTCTGTGCGTTATCTTCTAAATAAGGGAAAATATCCTGCCGCCCCCCGCCTTCCTCAAATGTACGGATGTACCATCGGATCGCGTTTCCATACGTCAAAAAGGCACATGGCACCATATAAAGACCCGGCTCCAAAAAAGGCTCCACACACATGTTTCGCCTGATCAGCTCTTTTGATGCCAAAAATACGGAGTCATCCACGATCAAATTAATGCTTTCTGTAGAACCTTCCCCCATCACGAGCATGCCGGGCTCATAGGCACCCCCGCCGAGTGTCGCGCTGCATTGGTCATGACAACCCATAAATATGCGGATATTCTTCGGAAGACCAAGCTCTTCGGAAATCTCTTTTTGCATTGTTCCAAGAGCGTCGCCGACTGTTCGCACCGGTGAAAACCATTCCTTTGGCAGTTCAAACTCTTTTAACAGCTCGTCCGACCAATTGTTTTCATGAATGTCAAACAACAGGGTCTTGGAAGCCGTTGCACTGTCCACCCCCCGATTTCCGCTGAGCAGATAATTGTAATAATCATCTGCAAAATAGATCGCCTTCGCCTTTTGCAAAATTTCAGGACAGTTTTTCTTCATCCACAAAAGCTTGCAGAGAGAAAAAGACTGATTCGGAACGACACCGGTAATCGCAAAGAACTTTTCTGCCGTATATTGCCGAATAAGCATTTCATCCAGCCCCTCACAGCGGCTGTCGGCGTAGGTAATGAAATGATTCAGGGGTTTGTCGTTTTCATCGACCAGAACAAACGCCTCCCCAAAGCTGGAAAGGGCAAGTGCCTTGATGCCCTCCGCTTTTGGGGCAAGCTCCTTTAGAACCTGCTTTACTTTTTCATAAATTTCGAGGGGATTTAACTCCACATAGCCTCTTTTCGGAAACAGAAGCGGATAGGCTCTGGCCGCGGCCGCAACCACCTCACCTCTTTCCGTAATAATGGATGCTTTACAGCCGGATGTACCGATATCCAATCCGATATATGACATGCGGGAACCTCCTTCCTGCCTCTTGCCGATTTTTAAAATTCACTCAACTTGAATTTTTGTTCCAGATAGGCCTGCAGCTTCTCTTGTACAAAGATTGGGACATCAAGCATACGGAATGCACTTTCGTCATGCTCCTTCAGTTTCGTATAGGCGGACAATGCCTGGTAATATTCCTCCAGAAACTCTGTTCCGACATTGAATTTGTTAATGCCTTTTTTGAAAGCAATTTTCAGCTGCTCGTCCGGAATGCCGCTTCCGCCGTGCAGAACTAGCGGAATGTTATTTGTAAGGGCATGAATTTCATCCAGACGCTTGATATCCAGATGCGGTTCTTCTCTGTAAATACCGTGCGCATTTCCGATCGAAATGGCAAGGGAGTCGATTCCCGTCTCTTTGCAGAACATTTCCGCCGACTTGGCATCAGTATATTGTGCTTCGTTTTTATCGCTGTCTCCCGTTTCCAAACCAATCTGTCCAAGCTCCGCCTCGACACAGGCTCCCAGAAGATGTGCCGTCTCAACCACCTTTTTAGTGAGTTGGATATTTTCTTCAAGCGGTTTCATCGAGCCGTCGATCATCACTGAAGAAAAACCCGCATGAATTGCGCTGATAATTCCGCCGTACTCATAGCTGTGATCCAGATGCAAGCCGATCGGAACCTTGACATCGGATGCCAATGCCTTCACCATTTCGGCAAACGCCTTCTTATGAAAAACGCTGTTTTGCTCCGCATGTTCGGGAAGAAGCATTACAAGCGCCGGCGTATTTGTTTTTTCCGCAGTCTTGATTACCGAATAAACCATATTATAGTCAATACAGATAAAAGAAATGACCGAAGTGTTTGCCCTGTTTGCCATTTCCAAAATATTTTTTACACTTTCTAGTGCCATGAACCTACCTCCTGAGCCGTTTTACTTGCGGCTGATCGCTTTCTTCGCTTTTTCTATGATATTTTCCGCTGTCAGCCCGTAAAGCTTCAGCAGCTCCTCTCCCGGGCCGGAACGGCCAAACTGATCCTCAACGCCTACCATCTCGACCGGAACCGGTCTGCTTTTCACAATCACTTCCGCTACTGCCGCTCCGAGACCACCGATGACATTATGCTCCTCCACCGTTACGATCGCTCCCGTTTCTTCAGCCGACCGAATGATTAGTTCCTTATCCAGGGGTTTCACCGTATGCATATCGACTACCTTTGCAAAAATCCCTTCTGCTTCGAGCTGCTTTGCCGCTTCCAGTGCTCTTTGCACCATCAGGCCGCATGCAATAATCGTAATATCTTTGCCGTCCTTTAATACAGCACCCTTTCCTATTGTAAATTGATAATCCGACGCATTCATTGTGACCTCTTCTCCTCCGATGCGGCTCGTCCTGAGATAGCAAGGGCCGTCGTAGGCAATCATTGCCCTCACCGCCTCGCGCGTCTCATTGGCATCGCACGGTACGATAACCGTCATATCGGGAATCGTGCGCATCAGGCTGATATCCTCAATACACTGATGCGTACCGCCGTCCTCACCGACCGTCAGGCCGGCGTGACTGCCGATGATCTTTACATTCAAATGCGGATATGCAATGTTATTGCGGATCTGATCATACCCTCTTCCCGCTGTAAACATCGCGAAAGAATGACAAAAAGCGATTTTCCCCGTTGTGGCAAAACCTGCCGCAACGTCTATCATGTTCGCTTCCGCGATTCCCATATTATAAAATCGTTCGGGGTACCGGTTTGCAAAATCAATCGACATCGTACAGCATGCCAAATCCGCATCCAGTGCCACAATGTCGGGATTTTCCCCAAACTCACACAATGCTTTTCCATATGCGATTCTGCTCGCTATCAGTTCACTCATTTGATTCGCCCTCCAATTCCTTTAATTGAGAATCAATCTCGCGAAAGGCAGTGATAAATTCTTCGTCAGTCGGTCGGCCGCCATGAAAACGCACCTGATTTTCAAATACCAGGGAGCCTCTGCCCTTCTTCGTCTTCGCGATGATTGCCGTTGGCATTCCGGTCACGTTTTTTGCTTTCTTTAGTGCATCTTCAATCGCTCCCACATCATGTCCATCGATCACAATTGTATTCCAGTGAAAGCTTTCAAATTTCTTGTCAATCGGATAGGGAGACATGATTTCTTCTACGGTTCCGTCTAACTGCAAACTGTTGTTATCTACAATTGCTACGAGATTATCAAGCTTGAAATGGCCTGCGCTCATCGCAGCTTCCCATATTTGACCCTCCTGAATCTCGCCGTCACCAAGAATACAGTAAGTCCGGTAAGACTTTTGATAGGTTTTTGCGGAAAGTGCCATGCCTACCGCAACGGACAGGCCCTGTCCCAGTGAACCTGCCGACATGTCTACACCCGGCACATGTTTCATTTCAATGTGACCGGAAAGATAGCTGTCCGGTCTGCGCAGCGTTGCTAAATCCTCCACCGGAAAATATCCCTTTAAAGCCAGCGTCGTATAAACGGCTGGTGCGCAATGTCCCTTGGACAGCACAAACCTGTCCCTGTTTTCCATTTTAGGATTTTTCGGATCGATGCTCATCTCATCAAAATACAGGACCGCCAATAATTCGGCGATTGAAAACGATCCGCCGATATGACCCGAACCTGCTGTCTGAATTGACTGCAGCGTTTCCTTTCTGATTTGTGCGGCGGTTCTTTCCAGCTTCCGCCTTTTTTCATTTTCCATAACGTTCCTCCTGTTTTTTAATATTGAACAAAAGTGTGCTCCGTCCACTCTCGCAATCATTTACTCCGGCAGCACAGCTTTTGTTCCGCGCGCGTAGCTGCGCATAAAATTTTCTTGTATAGGAAATTCGAAGCAATTTCCTATATAAGAGCAAAAGTGTGCTTCGCCCACTCTCGCCTCAAGCCCGGTTGATAAACTCAGCATCCTGCACGGAGTGCTTTTATTTTATAGGAAACCAAAGCTTTTCTGCTGCAACAGTACAAGGTCTTTCCAGTTAAATAGAAAAGCCTGAAACTCATACAATTGGGAAATTCTAAAGAATTTCCCAATTGTATGTGATTGCACACGGGTACACAAGAATCATAACAACCTTACTTCCTATGCCCCATCTCGCTTATTCACTTCTGAAATTTTTCTTTCTCTGTCTGATCATATCTAAATATACCGCGAGTAAAATAATGATTCCCTTTGCGATATACTGCCAGTTGGAATTGACATGCAGCAGGGTCAGTCCATTGCTGATGACACCGATAACAAGTACGCCGATCAGGACACCGCCGGCTCCGCCTACGCCGCCGTACATGCTGACACCGCCCAATACGCTCGCCGCAATCGCATCCGTCTCCGCACCCACCGAGGTGCTTGGCTGGCCGGAGGACAATCTTGCAGCCATTACAATTCCCGCAAAGGATGCCAGAACACCACTGATCGTCCATACAATAATCTTTACCCGTTTAATATTAATACCTGAAAACTGCGCAGCCGTTGCATTTCCGCCGACTGCATATACATATCTGCCCATTTTTGTCTTGTTTAAGAACATATATAATAGGAAGAAGCAAATCAGCATGTAGATAATCGGATAGGGAATAATCCAAAGTGAACCCGTGCCGATAATCGGGAAAATATCATTGACATACAACGGCACCGGCTGTCCGTTTGCAATCAGGTAAGCCGCGCCGCGCAGAATGCTCTGCATCGCCAGCGTCACGACAAAGGGATGGATTCCGCTGTATGCAATGATGACGCCGTTTAAAAGGCCGGCCGCAACACCAATCAGCAATCCCAGTGCAATCGCGACAATCATCGGCATTCCCATCTTCTCCATAGCCGCCACACAAAGACAGCCTGCACAGGCAATCATCGCGCCTGCGATCAGATCGATACCGCCAAGCATAATAGCAAGCGTTACGCCGATTGCAAGCATACCTGTCGTAGATACCGTTCTCATAATTGTAAGCCAGTTACTCACAGTCGCGAAATTAGGTGCCGCGATGCTCAAGATGGCGCACAGAACGATGAAGGCCAGCAAAATGCCTGTATTCTGCTTAAAATAGCGATAAATTGATCCTAAAAAAGGAGCATCTTCATATTTACTTAATTTATCTTTCATTTTACTTCCTCCGAAACTGCATAATGCAGGATTTTTTGCTGCTCAAATTCCGATCGTTCCAAATTGCCTTTAATTCTTCCTTCACTCATAACTGCGATCCGATCGCACATATTAATGATTTCCGGCATTTCGGAAGAAATCATAATGATTGCCATGCCTTCTGCAGCCAAATCATTCATAATACTGTAAATTTCCGCTTTTGCGCCAACATCGACCCCTCTGGTCGGCTCATCCAAAATGAGCACCTCCGGATTAGAGGCCAGCCATTTTGCCAAAACAACCTTTTGCTGGTTTCCGCCGGAAAGATTACAGACCATCTGATCTCTGGAAGGAGTTTTTATATTCAAATCCTGAATTCCCTTATCTACAATGCCCTTTTCCTTCTTAGCATTCACATTGAAATTTTTTATAAATCTGTTTAATACGGAAATACTCATATTGAATTTAATACTATTTTTTAAAATAAGTCCTTCGAGCTTTCTGTTCTCCGGTACAAGTGCCAGTCCCCGCTCCTGTATTTTCATCGTGGGGAGATTTGAGATATCTTCTCCCTTTAAATGTACTTTTCCGGTATCCCGCGGATAGAGCCCGAGCACTGCTTTGATTAATTCGGAGCGTCCCGCTCCGACCAAGCCATAAAATCCTAAGATCTCTCCTCTGCGAACCTCGAAACTGCAATCAATCACACGGGTTCCGGCATTGATGTTCTCCGCATGAAGAACGACTTCTCCCGGTTCGTTGAAACTTCGCACATAATAGTTGCTCAGTTCTCTGCCAACCATCATCCGCACAAGCTCCCCCTGATCGCTCTCCTTAGTTACAATCACGCCAACATAGCTTCCGTCCCGCATGACACAGACTCTGTCCGTAATTGTAAATATTTCCGACAGCTTATGAGAAATATAAATAATTCCTATGTTCTTTTCTCTCAATCTTCTGATCATATGGAACAACAACTCCACTTCATTTTCCGATAAGGAAGAGGTTGGTTCATCCATGATCATCAGTTTCATGTTCAAGGAGCATGCCTTCGCAATTTCAACCATCTGCTGTCTTCCGATACTTAAATAGCAGACGAGTGTTGCGGGATTGACATCAAGGCCTACCATATCAAGCCATTGCTTCGCTTCCTCGTACATTTTTCTTTTGTCCACCATGCCTGCCGTCATTCGTTCTCTTCCGAGAAAAATATTTTCCGCAACAGACAGATAAGGAACTAATGCGATTTCCTGATGAATAAAAGCTATGCCAAGATTTTGCGCAGCGGTTACATTCTCAATCTTAACCTCCTGCCCGTCTACTCTGATCTCTCCTTCATCCGGCTTGTAAATACCTCCAAGAACATTCATCAGCGTTGATTTGCCTGCTCCGTTCTCGCCGAGCAGTCCGAGAACCTCTCCTTCATATAGGGTCAGCTCGGCATTGTTAAGCGCTTTCACACCCGGGAAGTTTTTCATGATATTTTTCATTTCAACTAATACTTTTGGCATTTTGCACCTCTTTTTATCAGGGAAGGCAAACTTGCCTTCCCTGCACTTTTCTAAAAGATCACATCACTTTTGTTAATTACTGCCATCCATCTGTTCCGTATTCGTCTACGTTGTCGGCGCTGATCAGGAACGTATCTACTACTACTTCCTTTTCAAGTGTCTTGCCTTCAAGAAAATCAAAGGCCGCCATCATAGAGTCATAACCAAGGGTTTCCGGAGACTGTGCGCCGGTACCTTCCATCTGGCCGTTCTTTACCATCATTTTTGCATCCGGATTGCCATCCACACCATAAACCATAATTTTGTTTGCAAGTGTCACACTGGACTGATCAATGGCATTTACCGCACCCATTGCCGAAGGATCGTTTACCGCAAAGATAATGGAAAGATCGGGATCCGCAACAATCGCATCAGCCGTAATTCCTAAAGAAGTTTCCTGATCACCTTTACCGTCAAGTACATTTACAACAGTGTACTTTTTGCCGCTCTCATCCATCGCAGCAATAAATCCGTCATATCTCTGCACGCAGGCGCTTGCTCTCGGAGAATGAAGCACCAAAACCTTCGCTCCGTCTTCCATCTTCGAAGCCGCATCTACACCTACAACATAACCGGCATTGTAGTTATTCGAAGCAATAATTGTTTTAACAAGATCCGCTGCATCTACCGGTGTGTCAAAGTTAATTACAGGGACACCCGCTGCATCCAGCTGTTCCAATGCAGATGTGCAGGCTGTGGAATCTGCCGGTGCCAATAACAGGGCATCAATACCGGAGCTGATCAAGTCGCTGATTCTGTCATTCATAATAGACTGATCGCCGTTTGCATCCACTTCTACCAGCTTCACGTCCGCACCCTTCTCTGAAATTGCCTGCTTTACACCGTCTTCAACTGCAAGCCAGAATGCATTGTTCAGCGTGGCCGGAGAATAGCCGATTACATAAGTGCCTGTGCTCTCTGCTGTCTCTGCGCTTTCTTCCGGAGCAGCTTCCTCTGCAGCCGGTTCCTCTGTTACGGCTTCATCAGTCGTTTCCGGCTCTGCCGGTGTGGTTGCTGCTGTACCGCAAGCCGTCAGGCCAAATGCCAGTACTGCTGCCATCATTGCTGCTACTAATTTCTTCTTCATACAAAAGTCCTCCATTTTAATTTTTTTATCAGAATAATGCCGGCTGCTGTATTTGAGCCTTTATTATTATGAACTTTCATAAAAATACGTTTTATTTTCTTATTTTTTTGTTTAATTTCCCTATTCTTTTTTAAATTTATTTTACGTTATTTTTTTTCATGAAAATAATTTTTATAAAAAGAATTTACCATATAATTTTCATTTTGTCAATATGCAAAAAATGTTTTTCAAAAATCTGCTGTTACTGTTCATTCTATAGTTGTACAAAATACTTCTTATAAGTAAAGCAGGCGAAATTTACAGAAAATCATCAAACCGCAAACATAATTTATACAGAATGTCTGTATTTAGCTTTTTCATCTTTACAAAAAATATTTTTCTATTTGGAAAAAAGCCGGGCAATAACACTTTTCCGCAATTATTATGCCCAAAAACGAAAAAAGAATCTGCATTCCAAACTTTTTATTAAAATTTTAAAAAATGATTTCTCTTATGAAAATTCTTAACATCTTAAGAATCAATAGAATCGTAGGAATTCTGAGCTTCCTGATAATACTTCGCATCTTAAGAATGCCGGTTATCAGAAAGAAAATGATGATCAGAGTTGTTCTAACAGATCAAAAATCTTTAATTTGGCCTTTGATATTGGCGGATGAGGTGATATAATAGAGCAAATCAAGGTTTTCGAATTGGAGCAGGTATTTCACAGGCAAAGTCCAGCGGTGTGATGTCAAGTGAGAAATGAAATAAAAATCATATATTTTTATACTATTTCTTAAAAAACAAAAAACGACTACCTAAGCCCTGTCGACCAGGTTTTTAAAAAATGAGCAGGGC
>JAEYFP010000056.1 GCA_023402845.1 Bacillota bacterium | reverse complement strand
ATTTGATACACAATTTTTAAAGCCATAGGGGCTCCTTTCAGAACCGTAAGGTTCAATAGAATGATAGGGAGTAGACGGCATTGACTGAATGCTTAGGATTAAAACGAGAGTTGTTTTAACAAAGATAAGGTTACGTGATCGAGTCACACTTATTTGTGCTTGAAAAAGCATTCTACACATATAACAATACGGTCATCCGGCAATCCGGACAGCCCACTCACCTCCCCGTGATTTGTAGTGTACCGAGTATCCCTATGTAACAATTATAAAAAAGAACTCGCCAAGAGCCAACGTTTTTCATAACGTTTTGTGCCTTGAGCGAAGCGAAAGGAATGGATATAACTATGAAAAATTATGTAATTGCACTGACCAGAACATGCGGAAGCGGAGCGACCAGTATCGGCAAAGGGCTTTCGGAGAAACTGGATCTCTCATTATATGACAAGAACTTGTTGAGACTTGCCGCAGACGACAGCGGTATCAATGAGGCGATGTTTGCGCAGGTAGATGAACACGTGAAAAACAGCATTCTCTACAGGGTATCCAAAAGGGTATACAACGGAGAATTAATTCCTCCAGAGAGCAATGATTTTAAGTCCAGTGAGAACTTATTCAATTACCAAGCTAAGATTTTGAGGGAATTAGTAAAGAAGGAATCATTTATCTGCATTGGCAGAGCAGGTGATTATGTATTAAAGGATTATCCGAACCTGATCCGTATTTTTATTTATGCACCTCTTATGCAGAGGATCACGCATGAAGCGCAGCGCCTGAATATTACAGAAAAAGAAGCTGAAAAGAGAATCATCAGGATGGATCAGTACAGAAAAGAGTATTACCAGTATCACACAGGGAATAAATGGGAAAGTATATACAACTATGATCTGTGTTTGAATACCGGCAGCTTGACATATGATCAAAGTATCGATTATATTGTTGAGTATCTCCTTTTAAAAGGATTTATTACCAGAGAAAATATAAATGAATAGAAGGTTTTATACAAATGAAAGAAAAATGGAAGTTTCCCCCTATCGGGTTGCGTATTGTAAAATCAGTATTGGCAGTAGGGGGATGTTATTTGATTTCCTATGCGCGAGGCAACAGCGGAATTGTTTTTTACTCCCAATTAGCAGCATTATGGTGTATCCAAACTTATGTAAGTAATACAAAGAAAATGGCAATCCAGCGTACAATAGGTACGGTGGTGGGCGCACTATATGGATTGCTTGTCATCCTGCTGCGCGCCGGTCTGATACCGGACGGCAGTCAGTATGGAGATGTAATTTTTGCAACATTGGTGACGGTAACAACGGGTATTATTTTATACACAACCGTATGCATCAAGAAGGAACAGGCTTCCTATTTTTCCTGTGTTGTATTCTTAAGCATTGTCATTAATCATATTGCCGATCAGAATCCTTATTTGTTTGTATGGGACAGATTTTTAGATACAATGATTGGTATTGCTTTGGGGATGGGGATGAACTGTATCAGTCTGCCCGGAAAAAAGAGAAGAGATATTCTGTTTGTGTCGGGACTGGATGATACGCTATTAAATAAAAACGATAATTTAAGTGCCTATTCCAGAATTGAGTTAAATCGCATGCTGGAGGATGGCATTCTGTTTACGATTGCCACACTCAGGACACCGGCCTCTATTCTGGAGGTAATTGGTGATATCCGACTGAAATGTCCGGTCATTGCCATGGACGGAGCGGTACTCTATGATCCCAAAGAGCATCGTTATTTGAAAAGTTACGTAATTTCCGGCCGGCGTTCAAGGGAATTGATTGAGCAGATTCGACAGGCGGGAATGGAATGCTTTGTCAATTCCCTGGTGGAGGATACCCTGCTGATTTATTATCAGGATTACGCAGATCCTGTATATATGGGTCTGGTAGAAAAGATGAGGAAATCCCCGTTCCGCAATTACATAAAAAAGGAGCTGCCGGAGGAAGAGGATGTGCTCTATCTGATGGTTCTGGAACAGAAGAAAAAAGTAGAAGCACTATATGAGGATCTTTGCAGACAGGGATATCATGAAAAATATAAAATCCTGATTTATGATTCAAACGATTATCAGGGCTATACTTATCTGAAGATCTATAATAAGAATGCATCTAAGCAGCATATGCTTAAGTATCTGGCAGAAATGCTGGGAACATCAAAGATTGTGACATTCGGCAGTATTGCAGGTAAATATGATGTACTGATTGAACCGGGTGATTCTAACAGAGTTGTAAAGACAGTAAAGAAACTGTACGAGCCGAATCGGACAAGCAGGGCTTTGGCAAAAATAGAATGATTTTATTGCAGCTCTTGCAAAACTATTTTTAATTCGTTATTGGTTCCGTGTTCCATCAGATAGTCATATACGACTTCATACCGCAATGTTTTTTTTAGTAAATTTTGATCTAGAAGGGGAAGTATCTCGGTAATCGTTTTTTTGCCTGCCAGATTGATGCTTTTCAATAATGCGGTATCCATTTTTTTGCGTTTTGCGTCTTCAGGAGGATAACCGATTCCCATCGGTTCCTGAAATAATGCTTTTGCAGTGGCTGTAAAATTAATTTCGGCCGCCCATCCGAAACCTGTTCCAAGCGGATAGGAGACGGCGTTTCCATCATTGATCCTTCCGAAAAGATAAGCATCGGTTACATTTTGCACATATCCGCATAAAACACCCGGCAGGCTGTTGCAGGCCAGCATCATTCCCTGTCCTGAAGAGCAGCCGGTCACTATGAAATCGACGGCGTTGCTTTCTAATAATAGACTGATGCATAAGGCGATTTGAATATATGAAAATGTTCTGCTGTCGTTTTCGAATATTCCGAAATTGATTACTTCAAAGCCCTGATCTGCTACAGCTGATTTAAGGCCTTCTTCTAAGGCCCGGTTTTTATCTTTTTGAGAACTTGCCTGTATTATTCCGATTTTCATTTGTCTGTATCCTCTTAAATGTAGTTGATTGTTGAATTCTGACTCTGCCTTGACGACATTATATCAGTTTTTTATAAAAAATCATACGGTGTTTTTAAAATTAGGGATTGCTTTTTATAAGAGAAGATGTTATTATATCAAAGTCGCGATGACATGCGGAAGTGTCGGAACTGGCAGACGAGCAAGACTAAGGATCTTGTAAGCATTGCGCTTGTGTGGGTTCAAGTCCCATCTTCCGCACGAAAGAATATGTAAGGAAGTCTCTGATTTAGGGACTTCCTCATTTTTTCTTATGATATTACCTGAACACCTTTGAACACCTTTGGCATCTTAGAACTAATTGCATCTTCATAAGCCATTCTTCTGTTATCCAAAGAGGTTGTTGCAAAAATATAACATTTCTGGGTTGTTGCAATATCTTTATGTCCTGCAAACCCTCGTATTTCTTCATCTGATAAAAGCTTGGAAGCGTTCATATTTGATATACAGGTTTTTCTTATTGAATGGTTTCCTTTTTGGCTCGTATTAATCATCCGATTGAGACGGCGGAGCACATTATTTATTGCATCATTATTCATTCGCTTACCTGATCTATCTAACATCAGAAAATCAGATTGAATTCCCCGCTGCGTATTTGCGTCCTTAATCATTGATATAATTAAATTTGCAGCATTGGTCAGCGGAATTTCTCTGTCAGATTCAATAGACTTCGTATGAGGAACTATTTCATACCCCGAACGATGTAATGTCCCATCCTTATAATGTGTATACTTTTTTGCTTCCTGTCTTTGAATATGTACCACTGATGAAGAGAAATCTGATAGCTTGAGGGCAACCAGTTCGCCAACTCGCAATGCAAGCGTAAAGTTGAGACAGATACCTAAGTATGCCGTATTTTGAGTTCTTTTATATTGCGATAGTGCAATATTTATAAGGCTACTTTCTTCGTCATCAATAAATATTTGATCTGATGCAGTTTTTTTGTTTGCAGGGGTGAATTTTTTATAAGAAATATCGTGAATACTGCGAGACAGATTGTATTTGACAATTTCACAATTCAGTGCATAATCATATAGCATGTTCAATACTGACTTCATTTCTTTAAACTGTTTGCTCTTTAATGAAAAAGCCTCTATTTTATCAAGAAAGAACTCCTTTAGCTCGGGTAATTTTATCTCCTCAAGATTCCTTTGAGTTATTAATTCGTTTTTATAAAATCGTTCCCATGCCCAATTAATTTTATGTGCATTTGCCATTGATGTTTCTTTTTCCTTATAAGCAAGAAATAGAGGATATAGTGTCTCTAAAGTATTACAAGATTTCTTTTCTGCTTTTTTGTAAAAATCCACTATTTTGTTTTCAAGGTTCGATTTCGTTACGGCAGTGATGGGCTTTCTTTTTCCATTGTCAACTATATATGTCCGCCAGCGTGTCGTATTTCCATGTATCTCTTCATATAATTTATTGGGGTGCTGTGATAAATAATATTTCTTTTCCATATTTTCCACTTCATCCAGCACTTCATCTATCGGTTTAAGAGTAACAAAATTTGAGAATTTATTCAAGGCTTCTTCGGTTGATAAATCATCTATTTTTTGTAAAATCTTTATTGTATCGGATATGGAGAGATAGCTTACCATCAACACCCCCTTTCTTGTGATGTTGAATAAATTTACAATAATTCTTCCGGATGACAAGTATAACTTTTGAACAGATCTCCGTTATTTGTAAGAAATATTCCTTTTTCAAGATTTGATACTTTTTTACTTGCCTCTGAAGAATCAATTACAATTTGTGACAGTGTTTTATCAGATCTTCCACAAATCCGATATCCGATATTACTTTTTATTTGCCCTGTAAGAACATTGGCATCCGGTCTTTGCATAGAAAGGATTAAGTTAATACCATATGCGCGACCTTGACGAGCAATAGTAGAAAATGCGCTTTCAATAACTGCTATTTGTTCTTTTCTCTCTTTTGAAGCTCCGGACTTATCTAGAACTTCTGCAAGTTCATCAACACCAATGATAATGCGTGGTAAATGAGTTCCGGTTTCATTGTAAAAAATATCAATATTCTTATATCCTTTCATCATACTTTTGCGATTTTCTATTTCAGAAATAATAGAATGCAACTTTTCTATTAAAACCGCTTCATCCGTCAGAAATGTACAGCGAGTTTCCCATATTGGTTCATAATCAGTTCCGCCTTTAAAATCTGCAATATATACTTTATGTCCATGACAAATACACTGCATCAGTATAAGCTTCAACAATACACTTTTTCCAGAGCCGGTTTCTCCTGCAATAAGCCAGTGTGCAAAAGTATTTAATGATACATTCAATCTGCCACGTATACTCTCACCTATGATTATTTCATCGGTTGACAGCGGAAGATATGTACGATCCCAAACAATTACATCAGGATATTCATATACACCTTGAAAGGCTGTTACTTCTATAATCCGGTATGATTTATTAGAAAAGCCAATTGAATCTATGGTCAAATTCAGCGTATTTTCTATCATGTATAAATTTTTCTCCCATTTTTCTTTAGACACTCCTTCGGAATAAAAACGGTATTTTAAGAAGTTTTCCTTATTAGAAAAACTGATAAGAATTGGAGCTGTTCCAACGTGATTATAGAACCCAATACGTTCAAATGCTTTTTTCACTTTCCAGGCCTCAACTGGATTGCTGAATGCGTATAAAATAAATAGCGTTGATGATAGCATATATAAAACTACAAATAGTCTTCCTATAAAGCTGTTTATGGCAGATGGAAGCAGTTCCTCCTTCATAAAAAGTACATGATTTCGATTTGACCATGTCAGAAGCATAAAACAAATATGTACAATGGAAATAATTAATTTGATTTTTGATTTCTGTATTGCCGATAATCCCGCCCTAAGTCGATATAATAGTTCTTTATGACTATCAAATAAATGGGTTCTCATTTTCATATTGTACTGAAACATAATAATCCTCCTTATTATGATTGATAGTGATATCTGTACCGACAAATTCAACAACATCGCGGATCCTTCGAATAAATGCATTCCAAATATTTGGATATCCCCGTTGTGCGTCGGCATACATATTCTCAAGTGGTAAATTTGATGTTAAATAAACATCTGTATAGCATGCAATCCGGTCATTATATCGCGCCGGTAAATTCAATGGGTAGATGTCTAAATAGTTAAGCATGTCATTAATTGGAATCTGTCCTTTAAATTCCTCGAATACAAGCACTGGTTGGCCGTGGTAAGCATCGAATAAAACTTTATCACGGGAATATGTCGTAATACGGCAAATATCCTGTGATAAATACTTTTCAAATATACTTTTGGTTTTTCCTGTACCAGTTGATCCATACAAATAGGATACATTTATTTTTCTAATCTCACGGCTGTATTTTTCCAATCGGAATTGATTTTGGACATATTCAATCTCCTTTCCTTTAAAGAGCAGATTCGGATATAAATTAAATAGTTCTTCCATACTTATCCCACTTTTTATATCTTCCATGACCTTAACCATCATTGGTGCTTTTTCTGAGCGTTCTGTCGGCATATCTCCAAATTCTTCAAATGTTCCGTCTATACTGGTTTCATGCTTTTGTGAATTAGCCCATTTCCCCTCTTTTTTTATATAATTTCGATTGTCAATCGATGTACCGAAAGCTTTTTCTATGTGGGCTGTCGGCAACTTCTTTTTTAAAGTTGAAAAGCGAATTGCACCAGAACGGTAAATATATACATGCATGTGGATTGTTCCGGTAGTAGCTTTTTCATAAGCGAAACATGTGTAGTCTATAAAAATACCTTGCAATACATCTATCAGATATTCACGTGTAATGTTATACGCATCAGGATTATTGATCGTCAATATCCATTTACGACTTTGTTCATCCATAAGCAACCTCTTTCAAAGTGCGACACATGCGACATGTATCGCCACAAGGGGTAATACTACCCCTTGTGGCTGTCACCGCTTAATGCCTGTCAGGCATCATCGGCGCCATACCCTATGCCTTTACTTTAATTGCAGTTGCGCGCGCTCCGAGTTGATATGTACCGTTATACCAGTAGATGTATAACTCGAGATTCTCAAATGCGACTTCCATCGTATCTATTGGTTTTTCAAGTTGCTGATCTCCATCAATTTTAATTCCAATTTTCTCAAATTCACAATCCGGAAGAACAACTGTATACCTGTATCCAGTTATAGTTTCACTTCTTTTTCCGCCATCGTATAAATAGATAGGCAATACCTCCACTAATAGTTGTTTGCGTCCTAATGTCTTAGGACTGATAATTGCTTTGGTAATGTTTAACATTTTTATATCCTCCTGTTTTTAATAATAATCATCCAGCGCTTAATGATGATATTAGCTTACTATAATCCCATCAAAAATTAGTGCCATACGTATGGCACTAAAATAATACAAATATATTATATAATGATTATTTATATAAAATTTCGGTGTATACAAAATGATAAGAATGAATAAAAACTTATCCTTATCATTTGTTATCGTTATGGTTAATGTTGATTTATAAATTCTTCCATAAAATTAAATTTTTGTGCTAGTGATATAGATTTATTAGGCAATAGATAATAAATTATTTTTAAGTACATCATATCGTCCTTATATTTTTTGTTAAAAACCAAATGAATTTTGGCAGAATGCAAAAAACTAATGCATTCTTCGACGCTGGTATTAAGTACAATACATAGTTTTATGTAAAATAATGGATCTTTTACTAGCCGCTTGCCAGCGGAAACTTTTTTTAGTGTATTATAACTGACCTCGGCAAGCGTTGATATTCTTTCTAGATTTGCATCGGGGGCATATTTATTTAGTAAACTTCTAAGTTCTTCTTGATAGTTGTTTTCTCTTTTATTTTTTTTATTTGACTTATTGTTTAATGGATTATCTATTATCTAATCCTTGTTGCTTCATAATTTTATCTGTATGGAATTGGAAATTAATAGTGTGAAAATAAAAGTAATGTCCTATTATAGCAAAAAATAAAGCAATATAAATTGTAAAGTAATATTTTATATTTTTTGACATTTCTTTTTATCACCCTCCTTCCCAAGATAATTAGTACAATCCAATCCCATTATTATTACTATTTAAGCCAATTCAATACGCAAAAAAAAGCGCAAAAAATAAATCTTTTTCTCGCTTTTAGTCCACAACTAAGTGTATGTAATCAGTTATTTAACTTACTATTCAATGAGTTAATAGCATATGCGTAAATATTCAAATGCGACTTTTTTCCCAGAAAGTTGCGCAACTTTTTCTGTTAATTTTATTATAAATTAAAAAATCAAAAAAAACAACAAATTTTGCCCTGTAAAACCAATAAAATAATTTTTAGATAAAATTTGTTTTAAATCAATTTAATATTTTTAAATAACTCTACACAATCTAGAAATCCTCTTTTATATGCAATTTCCCCGTATCTTGCTGAATTACTGTTATAACATGATAAAACCTTGTCAACTACTTTTGTTTGTGCTTTTGTCAATTGCAAACTTTCTAATTCTTCCATTATCTGCTGCATCCCATTTTGTATATTTTGATATTCATTGTCTTTCCATAATTCTTCATCTATTCGGCTTACTGTCGAGTTGTTTATCAGTTTTTCAAAAATATCCATTATTTTCATCTCCTTAATTACATTATAGTTACTTTTTTCAGTATATTCAAGATGAAAATTTCACAGCATAATTTCAATATAGGAGATTGTAAAAAATGATAGATTATAGTCCTTTATGGGAAACAATGGATAAAAAGAATATTACGACATATGCTTTGATTAATAAATATAATATCAGTTCTCGTACAGTAAGCAATTTAAAACACAACCGAGGGATTACAACAGATACGCTTGAAAAACTGTGTAAGATTTTGGAATGTACCCCAAATGACATAATGGATTTTCGTTAATACCTTTTAGGACATGTTTTATATTTGTAATTTAGGACTATTGAACACCTTATTGAACACCTTTTGATAGAGGAAGTGCCAGAAGCCTTTCTTTAAAAGATTTTTTGTTTTGTAACTGGGTTCAAGTCCCATCTTCCGCACGGTAAAACTCTAGTAAATACTAGGGTTTTATTTTTTTGTGAAAACTGTTTTGAATAAAAATAAAGTAGGGCAGTTAAGTTTTAGATAATCTGGACGATATTATATATAAGACATCATTTATTTCAGGCACGGACGCCGCCAAATTCAAAGGAGTGATACATATGGCATCGATATCAGGTATTAATTCGGGAACAACCGATTATTCAGAGTTTTTTGACAGTTTATCCGCTAATTCATCCCAAACCAGTTCCTCCACGAATTTTCTTGCTGAGTATGCGAGTATTAAAAATGGGAGCTATGCAAAGCTTGCCAAGGCATATTATGGGAAAACCTCCGGCAGCAGCACAGTTACAAAGGAAGAGGCTGCGGAGAAGGTAACGTCTAATGACAGAGTTAAGGCGAATGCAGATGCACTGAAGGCTTCTTCCGGCATGCTTGTGAGCAGCAAGACACTGTTTACCGATCAAGTGGAAACAACGGACAAGGACGGCAATAAGACATCTAATTATGATTATGATAAGATCTATAAGGCTTTAAAATCTTTTGTGGATGACTATAACAACGTCATTGAATCCGGGGGCGAATCCGATAATAGCTCGGTTCTGAGAAACACACTCTCAATGATAAGAATGACAAAGGAAAACAAGAATCTGTTGGAGGATGTCGGCATTACGATCAATGAAGACAATACCTTATCGATTGATGAGGAGGCGGTTAAAAAGGCTAACATCCATGATTTGAAGTCGCTATTCAGCGGAACTGGTTCTTATGCGGACAGTATTGCGACGAAGGCATCAAATATTTCCTATAAGGCTGCTTACGAAAATAGTAAGCTGAATAGCTATACGTCAAATGGTACTTACTCGACGACCGGTTCCGTTGGAAATATTTATGACGATTCTTATTGACAAATAGAAAAAAGTATTATAGAATAGCATTCGTACGGTTTGCCTCTTGACAAACTGTATATGCAGGAATGGCGGAATTGGCAGACGCGCACGGTTCAGGTCCGTGTGATAGCAATATCATGAGAGTTCAAGTCTCTTTTCCTGCACTTTAAAACCCATAAAAATAGGAGGTTTGAGCAAAGTCTTTTGCAGCTGTAAACAAGCGTCCTGTTATCATTATCAAATGAGTAAAAAATCGGAGATCTATGGAATAGACATCTCCGATTTTTTATTTTAAAATATTTTTACGGGTTTATCACATTAAATGAAAATAAAGTATCATTGAACTTGATTTTTGCCATTATCTTTAGCATAATATAAAGCTTTATCAGCATTCTCCACAAGATTGTTAATATTGTTTGATTTGTTTGGATAAGAACTTACTCCAACTGAAATTGTAATATTAATTTTCTCGTTCTTATCAGTAATAAAATGATTTTCTTGAACATTTTTTCTAATTAATTCAGCTATTTCACGAGCTTGCGAATAATCACTATCGGATAAGATGATGCAGAATTCTTCACCGCCTTTTCGGGAGATAAAGTCAAAGGATCTGCAGGTATTTATTAAAATTTCACTTAACTGTTTTAATATTAAATCTCCGGTGATATGTCCGTATGTATCATTTACCTTTTTAAAGTTGTCGATATCCAGCATAAGTAAAGCAAGGTTTTTATCATGTTGAAGTGTATCAGCGATCGCTTGATTAAGTCTTAAATCAAATTCTCTCACATTATTTAATCCGGTAAGATAATCCTTTGTAGAATCAAATCGGAGTTTGGAATATAACTCTTTCGTCTTAAACCAATAGATCATTACATAATAGATAATAATGGAAACAACAATATTGGATAGAATATAGTGAAGTAAAATATTAATTAAAACATCTGGATCTTTTTCCAGTACAAAGGTCCATAATATAGAAGAAATCACATTCAAAATACACATGATTAAGTATTTAATTTTAAAGGAATAGTTTGATACAGATAACGAACTAAAAATAATTGTCAGTATAACTAAGTTAATAGTTGCTACAATAGAAGTGCTATAAATACCAAAATATCCAATTCTAAAAGATATAATGCAGATTGCAGTCACTAATGCAGAAAGGGGGCCGCAATAAATTACGGATATTATGAGTGCAAGTATTCGAAAATCCACAAACAAATTATCAGTCAGACTGACACCATTAAACATCAATACACAGCCACAAAGACCAAATATCAGTCCAATTGTAAATTTAACTTTCCTATTAGATTTGATACTAACTAAGGTATCTTTAAAAAAAGGATTGCTTAAGCATAAAAAAGTTATAAGAATTGAAGCATTAACAAATAATGAATTTATCATATTCCTCCCAGCATATTACTAAGATGGTTTTCAAAAATCTCATATGTTCAATTCCTTTTATGCTTCTGATCCCTACATTTAATTACTTCCTAACAATATGCTGAACCAATATTTTGCTTTTTCGTGAATTGTTTTTATATATGATGACATCCCGATAATGACCATCTACAGTAGTTGATTTTATTTTTATTTTAAACAAAAAGAACATACCTACCTATATTAGCTAGAAATAACAAGAGTGTCAATATTAATTTAATTGGTTTTTTCGGAATGAAAATTAAAATAAAAAAATTTTGATATGTAACTATACAAAAGATGAGAACTGGCGGTACCATTTCTCATCTTGAGAATAGGAATCTCGTATGTTATGGTATAATTAAAAGAAATCTGTATAACGCTATACAAGAAAAGAATGGGCGAAAGATTAGCCCACGCCATAAGGAGATGATACAGGATGGAGAAAAAAATAATCCTGATTCGTCATGGGAAGGCAGAGCCTCGGGAACAAGTAGCTGATGAGGCCAAAAGAAAGCTGACGGAAACGGGTATCAAGGAAATTGAGAAAATACTTCCCTCACTAAAATCACATTGTAACGGGTTGAAATTACGGCTTGTTTCAAGTGCGCTGCCACGGGCGGTACAAACGGCCGAATTAATTACAAATTATATGGGAATAGAAGAAGCTGAACAATTTGACTGGGTGGAAAGCGGAGACTATGAAGGGCTGAGAGAAACATATCAAAATCTTGACCCGGCCTATACGCTTGCAGTTGTAGGCCATGAGCCCCACTTGAGCAGCTGGAGCAGGAGACTTTGCGGATATGCAATTCCGTTTAGGAAAGGCGGGGCCGCAGGCTTTGATATCACATCGCAAGAACCTTTGAGCGTCTGGCTGGAATGGATGCTGCTGCCCGAAACTGTTTATCCGAAGGAACTTAAAATTCAACCCTGCGCGGCAGCTGTTTCGGAATTCCGCAAGATTCTGCGCCTCCATTGCCATGAAGTCTTTCAAGCGCTGCATAAATTCCTTGGCGCACCTGACGATCCGACGACAGGCCATCAATTCCGTATCAGTGTCAGGACGTTTCGTGCTGTCCTTTCCTTTATAAAACCATTGTTAGAGCCTGCACAATACACGGCAGTGCAGAACCAGATGCGGCAGCTCTCAAATCAGATGGGGCGTCTTAGGGAACTTGACGTTTTAAAGTCAGAATGGCTGGAGCTTCTGAATGTGTATCCGGTGCTTGAAGAGGAGCAAAGTATATTGGTGACAGTGCTGACATCCGAACGTCAAAAAGAGCAGGACCTTGTTTACGGCAAGCGGCATGATATGATGTCGGCTGTTTTTGATGTTTGGAATTGGATAGAAGACGTATTGCCGCAGGAGACAGCCGGTATGGAGGAAGCGGGAGGTCTTTTGATTCCACAGTCATTTTCGGCTTTTTCCGAAAAACGAATAAAAAAGCAGCTGAAAAAGATAAATACCGGAGTAGAAAAAATTACTGGTAATGATTATGCTGAAATTCACAAAGTACGAATCCAAATTAAGAAGCTTCGTTATACCCTCAGTATAATCGATCCGGTGCTTAAGCTTAAAAGAGAAGATACGATTGCCTTATTAAAGAGTCTGCAGAATGTATTTGGTGATTATTGTGACACACACAGAAATTTATTCATTCTTGAAAACCTGGCTGCTCAAGATAATTCTGTTGAAATGCGCTATGAAAGCGCGCTGATCAGCGGATATCAGATCCGTGTGATGGAAGAAAATCTGGATAAAATCAGAGCAGTTAAAACAGTATAATAGCAGGAATATTTTTATAATCTTGTCCATATACTTTATTAATAATGATCTTTGGAGGTAAAATATGGCAAGAGGACAACGTAAAACAGTAGAAGAGAAGATAACGGAGAAGGAAACTATTATTTCATCACTTCATGCAAGAATTAAATCTGAGCAAGGCGAATTAGAGGCCTTATATAATGAGAAGAAACTCAAAGATCTGGAGTTTGTAAGTAATATTATTCAAACGTCCGGATTAAGCCAGAGCGAAGTCACAGACGCATTAGAATCTTATATCAGATTAAAAGAACAGAATGTATCATAAAAATCATAAAAATAGCCGGAGAGGATAGCTTCACAAAATCCAATCCGGCTATTTTTAATCTTAAAAAATCAGACATATTCCGCTTATTGCGCAATGACCTAAGTGCGGAAGAGGTAAAGAATATTTTTATTGTTATTGCAGGGTATTATAAAGTTTAATAAATTCTTAATAAATTCTGTCAGTTATACAAGAATTCTGTCACTTATACAAAAGCTATTGAAATTCAAAATTTGGTATTGGATAATTACATAAAGTAAAAAGGCGGCTTTATAAGACGTAATAACAAGTATTTCTAAATCGAAAATTAATAGGACTATTAAGGAGGAGTAAACATCATGGGATTATCAAAATTTTGGTCAAGGTTGTTTGATTTTAAAGGGAAAAGTACCAGGCGTGAATTTTGGCCCGGATATCTGGTGAATCTTTTAATTAGTGGGGTGGTTGGGGCACTTTTGAGCATATTGCTTGAGGAGATGAATCCGTATGATTCTCCCCCAATTTATATTATTTTGGCTGTCTACAGTATTTTGTTGGTAATAGGAGTTATCTCCTCCATGATACGGAGATTAAGAGATGCAGGAATACATCCGGTAGTTCTTTTGCTTTTATTTCTTCCCATAGGAAATATTGCGGTAATCGTATGCCTGCTTTTGCCCACAAAGACAACTGAAAAAGTGGTAACCGGTGAAGCAGATAGAGCTGACACAGTAAAACAGCAAATATAGCGGGAGGAACCATAAAAAGAAATTCAATGTCAAAGTTACGGGAGAATAAGAATGGGAGCGGTGAAGCAGTTAGATATTGGCGGACTCACGGAGCGGACGGGATAGATCCTAGATATTTTAACTCTGAAAGTAGATTCGGTGGTGGTTTCTATGTAGGAGGCGATGGTGATACCATAATTGCGGAATTGGCTGAACATGGAAATAAGGCTCAATATGCAATAAGCTATGATATGAATTTATCAGGACAGAGGGTGCTGGATTTAACAAATCCCCAAGTAGCTTCGCAATGGGAGTATGCCGCCAGATTAACATCTACAGATGCATGCAAGGATATAGGAGCATTAGCCAGAGCACAGGATTATAATGTGATTAAATATGAATCATATCGTGGTGATGGTACAAATTATGTTATTTATAATAATTTTGATGATATTTTAATACCCCAAATAGTAACCCCTGTTAAGTGAAAAAGGAGAAATTTATGGATATGGTAAATATTAAAGTTAGGAGAGAAGTAATAAGATGTAAAAAGTGTAGCAGACCAAAAGCTTTTCTATATTTGTCGGATTTTTCATACGGACAGAGACTAGTATTTTTAAATAATGCAACAGAATATGCCTTTATAAACTTAATTGAGGACGAATTTTTTTCAGGTTATGCAGATATTGTGAAAAAGATATTACTAGAGAATTCCATCGAATTTACAAGTGAGATGATAAATGATTTTGTAAACGAAACATTCGGGGTTACGTGCGATTGGATAAATGGACAGGAAGTTGATTTTTTACAACCACAAAAGAAATGCTCCTTTTGTGGCTCTACAGAATTTGAAAGAAATATGATTGAACCGGAGTCTTTTATAGAAATAGAAGTACCTCTAATTGCTCATGCCAAATGGGAAAGTATAAGTGAGACAGAACGCGTAAAAATAGTAGAAAATGAATTGAGATCTAAAGATATAATATAGATTGTACTTTGTAAGTTGCATTTTTTGTATGGATTGCATCTGTCCATTGTTCAATGACTTTGCATTGTCCTTCTGATAATTTTAAATTTTTACACTGCTCCAAAAGTATTCTCTCCATTCGCAGAGCCTCTTGATCATCATGGGCTATTTTTGATAAGACAGGAGAAAAAAATGAATTTATTAATTGAAGCTGAAGGAATAAAGCTACTAAGTAATAATGAGGAATTTTTTTTAGAATATGATGGTTGTGCACATATGTTAAAAAATAAGAGAATTAAGATAACAAATGAAGAAGCTGAACTTGTAAGAAATAGTCCAGAGATAATGTATGATATTATCATACGTTATCAAGATGCAGGAGACTATGGTGAGGATATATAGTTCCATTTGACACTAAAAAAGATTTATTCTAAAAGAGTGCCAAAGAGAAAGTGGGGTTGACTTCACTTTCTCTTTGGCATTTTTCATAGGAAGTAGCATGATAAGTGAGAGAATATTACATATGCATTCTTCGCCGGACAGCTTCACGCAGGCGGCTGCGGGTAATGATTGTGAGCAGGGCGGTGATGATAACCGTGCAGCATACGAAAACCACGGAAGACCAGGTGAGTTGCAGCTTGGAAGACAGATAATTTCTGATAATAAGCTCCAGCCCAATGCAAAAGACCGATATCCCGGAAAATAAATAAATAGCGGTTGCCAGAATGGAAGTCTTGAAATTCCGCTGCAAAAAGGTAAAGAGCAGGAGAAGCACCGCAAAAAGGCCCATGATTGGGACGGCCATCCACAGAAACCAGCCGTTTCCTGGAAATTGGTAGGCAATCACGAATAGATAGAAGCTGACCGCAAGCATATCAAAAATGATGGAGAGATAGACGGACAGCTTTGTATAGAGCATGACGGGAATGAAAAATACCCAGATTAAAATGCAGGCCGCGATAATATAAAGCGACCAGTTGGTCGATTTATACACGAACATGTTAAGCATTCCACAGGAAAAAGCTGTGGAGGCGAGCACAGTGGATATCAGGAGCGCAAGATCGGAATGCTTGACGCGCTCAACCTGGCCGTGCTTTTGAGGAAAAGGCCTTCTGAATTCCTTGTCCGCAGGCTGCCTTGGATTAAGGACCGGCGTATTGCAAAGCGGGCAGGTCTGCGCTGTGTTGTCTAATTCCACACCACAATAAACACAATAGGACATCGTTATAGTTCCTCCATATTTCTGTTAGATTCGATTTTTACGTGAATACCATCCCGAACGAGCTTCCTGAAAAACAGCTCCTCCACATCTGTCTCAATGATGCTGCTTGCAAAATTGATCGTGAGAATATCCTTATAACTTGCTATGGCACAATTGGTTCTTGCTGAAAAGGGTTGTCCCATATAAATATCAAATCGATCAACGTATGGCTCCATATCTTTTGGGACAGGAAGGCTGCCCATATTTGTCAGACCGGCAGAGGACTGGCGGTCCTGCACCCGGGTATAAAACTGCTTGATTATAAAATCCTTTAAAAACAACGGAATGACTCTTCCGATGGGATTTTGCTGTGTCGCGACATTTGTTGTAATATCCCCGTTCAGAAATTTTGGATTGATATAGTAACGCATATAGTGGTGCACCTGCACGAGAATTTCTTCAAACGTGTAATCACCAAGCCGGGGATCGATCGCCGGATAAACCATTGTGATAAAATTACGCAGCGTTTTTGAAGGGAAAAAACGACGCAGATTAACCGGCATAGCAAGCTTTACAGGCCGCTCCCTGTAAGGCCGCTCCTGCTTTTGTTTTTCAAGCAGCGCATAGAGCAGAACGGAATTCAGATATTCTGTGAGTGAAGCACCGTTCTTTTTTGCCGCGGCGATAACCTGGCTGGTTGACATAATGCCACAAATGATATTCAGCGTATAAAACTTTTCCTTTGTGCCGTGAACGCGGTAGGCTTTTTCCTGCGACCTTGACCGGCGAACTTTGGAGTTGGCATATTTTAGATAGGAATCCTCCAATTCACTCGGCTCCGGTTCCTCGCCAATGTCCAATACATAACCCTCATTGGAAATAGTATAACCGCACAGACGCAGATAAACCGCAGTGATCGTTTGCAGCAGGTACATGCCGCCGCTGCCGTCTGCAAGTGAGTGGTGCGCTTCAAGCGCTATGCGGCAGCCGTAATAGTAGATCCGGATCAAATAGCGGTTATTTGCTTTGAAATCGATCGGCATACAGGGATTGATAATATCCTCTTCCACAAAGGGGCCGGGTCGGTTATTTGGCTCCAGATAACGCCAGAATACCCCCTTGCGCAGCGCAACCTTAAAAGAAGGAAAGCGAGGAAGCGCCAAATCGACCGCTTTTTGCAAAAGAATCGGATCAATTTCTTCCTTTAACAGGATGGAAAGCCGGTATACGGAGGAAAAATTACGCCGCTGCAGTGTAGGGTAGACATTGGCGGACAAATCCAGTTTATACCAGGTGGTGCGGTGAGTGCTGGCTTTAGGCATAGGATATCCTTTCCGATAGTCACATTATTTATTGTTATAGTATACTACGCAGGACCGCCGATTATCAAGTGCCGGTTGTATAGCAGGTGCATTTTGTGATAAGATAAATAGGCCATTTCAATAATAAAACGATTAGAAAGACAGAAAAATTACAAAGAAATAAAAAAGGAGATATTAATGGCATTTTTGAACGTAAAATTTGACAGGCATGGAAACAGGAATGTGCAGCCTGAGGATAAAAATACGGACCGGAGCAATCAGAAGCTGATGGCGACGATCAAGAAGATGCACAGCGTTGTGGAAAATGTGGATTTGAATAAGCAGCGCCATTCGCAGGACAATTTTGGTGCGTTGTTTGGTACACATCCGGCCATTGAGTTTGAGCAGGTCAAAATCGATAAACTTGATGCGGAATGGACGCGACACCGTCATCCCGGCAGTACGAGGCGGATGATTTTGTATTGTCACGGAGGCGGCTATGTGACGGGAAGCTGCCGGTATGCACGCAGCGTCACGGCTAAGCTTGCTGTTGCGACAGGGCTTCCGGTCATTGCATTCAATTACCGTCTTGCGCCGGAGCATCCTTATCCCGCGGCGATTGAGGATGCAAAATTAATTTGGGATTATTTTATGCAGCAGGGTGTAGGAGCGGAGGATGTGATCGTGATCGGGGATTCGGCGGGAGGCAATCTGGCGCTGGAGCTTGTACTTGCCCTTAGAGAACAAAAGCGGCGGCTGCCAAAGGCGCTTGTCCTGTTTTCTCCGTGGACGGATATGACCTCGTCGGGTGCTTCCCACCGGGAAAAGGCAGAAATTGATCCGGTGCTTGAAAAAAATTATATGGAAAAAATGATTGGCTGCTACGCCAGGGGAATGGAACTTGAAGATATTGGGTTGTCACCGCTGTTTGCCGATTTTACAGGCTTTCCCCCAATTTATATTCAAGTCGGTGAAAATGAAATTCTGCTGGATGATTCCAAAAGGCTCTATGAAAAACTGCTTACGGATAAAGTGCTCGTAAGGCTGGAGGAATATGAAGGAATGTGGCATGTGTTCCAGATGGCCCCTTTTAAGCGTTCCTTTGATGCGATCCGCGATGCGGCGGACTTTATTTATGAAATCTGCCGTTAAGAAAAAGGAATTTCATGCTGTATGCAGAATATATAAAATAGGCAGCTGTTTGCGGTGAAAGAAACAGCAGCGTTTATTCGTTACAGATGGTAAACAGAAATAAGTTTGGGCAGTTAGGCGGTGAATGAATGACGATTCGGGAAGGGCTTGAAAAACGGGAAAGTGAATATTTGAGTCCTTATGCTTCCCTGAGCATGAATTCCAGAGGCAGGGATGTGGAAGAGGAACAGTGTGATATCCGTCCGGTCTATCAGAGGGACAGGGACCGGATCCTACATAGTAAGTCATTCAGACGCCTGAAGGATAAGACGCAGGTGTTTCTGACACCGGAGGGTGACCATTACCGGACACGCCTGACACACACGCTGGAAGTATCACAGAATGCCAGAACGATCGCAAAGGCCCTTCGCTTGAATGAGGATTTGGTCGAGGCAATTGCGCTTGGACATGATCTGGGGCATACACCGTTCGGCCATGCGGGGGAACGGGCGTTAAATAGGGTCTGTCCGTTTGGTTTTCGTCATAATGAGCAGAGTATCCGGGTGGTTGAGGTGCTGGAAAAGGATGGAAAGGGCCTCAATTTAACAGTCGAGGTTCGTGACGGAATTTTGAATCATCAGACGTCATGCATGCCTGCCACGCTGGAAGGAAAAATTGTGCGTCTTTCGGATAAAATTGCGTATATTCATCACGATATGGACGATGCCATCCGCGGCAGGATCCTATGTGAAGAGGATATTCCAAAGGAACTGCGGGGGACACTGGGATTTACGACTACACAGCGATTGGATCGTTTTATTCATGATATTATTACGGAAAGCGCAGACAGGGACGATATCTGTATGTCCGGGGAAATCGGACAAGCCATGCAGGAGCTACGCAAGTTTATGTTTGAAAATGTATACCAGAATCCAAAGGCAAAGGGAGAGGAAGGCAAGGCGGAACGGCTTGTAGAGGCACTCTATCAGTATTATCTGGAGCATTACGAGCGGCTGCCGAAGGAATATCTGAATCTCATGCAGGAGAGCGGAGCGAGCAGGGAACGGGTCACCTGTGACTATGTTTCCGCAATGTCGGATCGGTTTGCCATAGGGGTATTTAACGATATCTATCTTCCCGATTCGTGGAAGGATTAGTAAAAGAGGTTATCAAATGTATTATCCTGACGAGCTTGTTGAGGAAGTGCGCACACGCAGCGATATTGTGGAAGTGATTTCCTCCTATGTGCGGCTTCAAAAAAAGGGCAGTAATTATTTCGGACTTTGTCCCTTTCATAATGAAAAATCTCCTTCCTTTTCCGTAAGCGCCACAAAACAGATGTATTACTGTTTCGGCTGCGGCGCGGGAGGCAATGTTCTGACATTTATTATGGAATATGAAAATTATACATTTGCCGAGGCACTGAAATTCCTTGCGGATCGAGCGGGTATGAATCTTCCGGAAATCAGCTATTCCGAGGAAGCAAGGAAAAAGGATGACTTGAAGGCCAGGGTTCTTGAGGTGAACAGGGAGGCCGGCAAATATTATTATTACCAATTGAGGACCGAGAGCGGCAGGGCAGCATATTCTTATCTGACCGGCAGAGGGCTTTTAGAAGAAACAATCAAGAAATTTGGGTTAGGTTTTGCAAAAACAGGAAAAGATACGATTTATCAGTACCTGCGCAGCAAGGGCTATCAAGATGAGCTGCTGCGCCAGTGCGGCATTTTCAATGTGGATGAACGGCACGGCATGATGGACAAGTTTTGGAACCGTGTTATTTTTCCGATTATGGATGTCAATCACCGAATCATCGGCTTCGGCGGCAGAGTAATGGGCACGGGAGAACCGAAATATCTGAATTCACCGGAAACAGCCGTTTTTGATAAGGGACGGAATCTTTACGGTTTGAACCATGCGCGCACCTCCCGCAAGAAAAATATAATTCTGTGTGAGGGCTATATGGACGTCATTGCGCTGCATCAGGCGGGCTTTAACCAGGCAGTTGCCTCTCTGGGTACGGCATTTACATCGGGACAGGCCAATTTGCTGCGAAGGTATACGGAAGAGGTGCTGCTGACGTATGACAGCGACGGCGCAGGGGTAAAGGCGGCACTGCGGGCGATTCCGATTTTAAAGGAAGCCGGGCTAACCGCCAAAATCATCAATATGCGTCCTTATAAGGATCCGGATGAGTTTATCAAAAATATGGGGGCAGCTGCATTTGAGGAACGGATTGGGGAGGCGGAGAACAGCTTTTATTTTGAAATTCGGATGTTGGAGGCGGATTACAATTTAAACGATCCGGAAAGCAAAACAAAATTCAGTGCGCAGGTTGCTCAGAAGCTGCTGCGCTTTACAGAGGACATTGAACGCGACAATTATATAGAAGGAATTGCCGCTCACTATCATATGAGCTTTGATGGACTGCGGAAGCTCGTTGTAAAATATGCGATGCAAGGCGAGGGAATTAAGCAGTATGAAAGACCGAAATCCGGTATTAACAGCAAAAAAAGTCCGGAGGAAGGAAATTTAAAGGCACAGCGGCTGCTGTTGACCTGGCTGACCGAGGAACCCAAGATTTATCCCCTGATCAAAAAATACATTATCATTTCTGACTTTACGGAGGAGATTTACCAAAGGGTGGCTGATATGCTGTTTGTGCAGCTTGAGGAGCAGATGCTGAATCCGGCAAGAATCGTGAGCTGTTTTACGAACGAGGAGGAACAGAGGGAAGTGGCTTCCCTGTTTAATACAAAGCTGGAGGAAGTAGAGTCTAAAACAGAGCGGGAAAAAGCACTGCGTGAGCTGCTGATCAAGATCAAAACGAACAGCCTCGAAAGGAATGCGAAAGAGGTTTCTGCGGACAGCATGGATGGGCTGACGCGCATGATTGAGAACCGCAAGAGGATTGAAGAATTGAATAAATTGCATATTTCTCTTGATTAAGGTAAAAGATATGCAATGAATCAGCAATAGGAAAACAAATATGGAGGTTTTTACGACAATGGATGAGAACACACAGGCAAGGTTTGAGGAGAAGCTGAAAGAATTGCTAGACATTGCCAAAAAGAGAAAAAATGTTTTGGAAAACCAGGAAATCACAGAATGCTTTTCCGATATCGAATTATCGGAGGAGCATTACGAGCGCATTTTTGAATTTCTGGAGCAAAACGGCATCGATGTACTCAGAATGACAGAGGATGATGATGAGGATGAAGAAATTATCCTGACGGAGGAAGATGAGGTCGATGTGGAAAGTATTGATCTTTCCGTGCCGGACGGTGTCAGCATCGAGGATCCCGTGAGAATGTATTTAAAGGAAATCGGCAAGGTGCCGCTTTTAAATGCGGACGAGGAAATTGAACTGGCGAAGAAAATGGAGATGGGTGACGCAGAGGCAAAGAAGCGCCTTGCGGAAGCGAATCTGCGTCTTGTTGTCAGTATTGCGAAGCGCTATGTCGGACGCGGAATGCTGTTTTTGGACCTTATTCAGGAAGGAAATCTCGGTTTAATTAAGGCCGTAGAAAAATTTGACTACAGAAAAGGTTATAAATTCAGTACCTATGCGACATGGTGGATTCGTCAGGCAATCACGCGAGCGATCGCGGATCAGGCCAGAACGATTCGAATCCCCGTGCACATGGTGGAAACGATCAATAAATTGATTCGTGTCAGCAGGCAATTGCTGCAGGAGCTTGGCAGGGAACCGACCCCCGAGGAAATTGCCGTAGAGATGAATCTTCCGGTAGAGCGCGTCCGCGAAATATTAAAAATTTCACAGGAGCCGGTTTCTTTGGAAACGCCGATCGGTGAAGAGGAGGACAGTCACCTCGGTGACTTTATTCAGGACGACAACGTGCCGGTACCGGCCGATGCCGCGGCCTTTACACTGCTAAAGGAGCAGCTTGTCGAGGTGCTCAGCACATTGACGGAGCGGGAGCAGAAGGTGCTGCGTCTTCGTTTCGGACTGGATGACGGACGTGCCCGCACGCTGGAGGAAGTAGGCAAGGAATTCAACGTGACACGTGAGCGAATCCGACAGATTGAAGCAAAGGCGTTAAGAAAGCTGAGACATCCGAGCAGAAGCAGAAAGCTCAAGGATTATCTGGATTAGTATAAGGCCGGTGAAAATAATGACGATACTTTCGGAACGGCTGCAAAATGTGGCGGAGCTTGTGACACCTGGACTTCGTGTGGCGGATATTGGCTGTGATCATGGTTATCTGTCCATGTATTTAACGGAAAAGAAGCTCGCGGCGCATATTATAGCGACGGATATCAATCAGGGTCCTCTTAGGCGGGCAAAGGAACATATCCGGGATGCGGGACTTTCTACATATATCGAGACAAGACTTTCGGACGGACTGGCACAAATCAGGCCCGGTGAGGCGGACTGCCTCATCATGGCCGGCATGGGCGGCCGTTTAATGATCCGCATTTTGACGGAAGGAAAAGCGGTCTGCGATCAGGTGCAAGAGATCATTTTACAGCCGCAGTCGGAGGTCGCAAAGGTCAGGCGTTTTCTCGAGGAAGCGCATTATCGAATTAGTTCGGAGTCAATCGTATATGAGGATGAAAAGTATTATCCGATGATGAAGGCTGTTCATGGGGAGATGCATCTGGAAAAAGAAATCTACTACAAATATGGAAAAATTCTTCTTCATGAGGAACATCCGGTGCTTCATCAGTTACTTCTTCAAGAAAAACAGTATCACGCGAGACTTTATCAGGAACTGGCATGTCAGGAGCCGACCGAACGGGTACGGATGAGACTTACAGAAGTGGAGGAGGAGCTGAGACTTGTGAAGGAAGCTCTTTCTCTGCTGGATGCCGAAAATCTGATGGAATTTGCAAGAGAGCTGAACTAGAAAGGAGAAGCCGAATGAAATGTCATGAAATAATTGCAAAGCTCGAAGAGCTGTCGCCGCCATCCTATGCTGCGGATTGGGATAATGTAGGGCTTCTCGTGGGCAGAAAGGAAAAAGAGGTCAGGAAGGTGTACATCGCACTTGATGCGACGGATGAAGTCGTCCAAAATGCAATCGAGCTGCAGGCAGATTTGCTTTTAACACATCACCCTCTCATTTTTTCTCCATTAAAAAAGGTGAATTCAGAGCATTTTATCGGACGCAGGGTACTGCGCCTTGCGAGGCATGATGTTGCCTATTATGCGATGCATACTAATTTTGACGTGATGGGCATGGCAGATGCGGCGGCGGATGAAATCGGTTTAAGAAAGCGGGAGGTGCTTGACGTCACTTTTTCGGATGAAATTGCGAGTGAGGGCTTCGGCAGGGTAGGAAAACTGCCCCATATTATGAATTTGGCGGAATGTGCGGAATATATAAAGAAATGCTTTCATATAGAACAGGTAAAAGTGTTTGGTGATATGGAGTCGATGATTGAAACGGCGGCTATTTGTCCGGGTTCCGGAAAGAGTATGATCCAAAATGCGATTGATGCCGGTGCCGATGTTTTCATTACGGGAGATATTGACCATCATGAAGGGATCGATGCAAACGCGCAGGGCTTGCAGGTGATTGATGCCGGACATTTCGGGATTGAAAAGATTTTCGTTCCATATATGAAGGAATTCTTAAAAAGAGAATTTACCGATCTGACAGTATTTACACACGGTATGAAACCGCCGTTTGTATTTTGCTGATTAAGCAAATGGATCATCTTATCTTAATTGGGAGGGAACATGGAAAACAAAACAGTGAAGGTAACGATCGGCGATGTGGTCAAGGAATATAAAGCCGGAATCGCATATGAAGAAATCGTAAAGGAATACCAGAGCGATTATGATGCGCAGATCGTGCTTGTATCCATAAACGGAAAGCTGAATGAACTTCACAAAAGGCTGAACAGGGATTGTATCCTTGAGTTCAAGACCGTTAAGGACAGAACGGGCTTTAAGACCTATCGCCGAAGTGTTTGCCTTTTGCTGATAAAGGCGATACATGATGTGATCGGAGAAGAGAGGCTTAATAAAATCAAGGTGGAGTATTCTGTCAGCAAGGGCATTTTCTGTAATGCTTCCGGTGATTTCACGATTGATCAGGCATTTCTGGATTGTGTGAAGCAGAGAATGGACGACATGGTTTTGGAAGATATTCCGATTTGGAAAACATCCTATTCTGTGGATGACGCGATTCAGATTTTCAGGGAGCGCGGGATGACGGACAAAGAGCGCTTGTTTAAATATCGCCGTGCTTCTAAGGTTAATGTTTACAGCATTGGTGATTTTCAGGATTATTATTACGGATATATGGTGCCAAGCACGGGCTATATTAAGCATTATGAGCTGTTTCTCTATGATTCCGGCTTCGTGCTGCAGCTTCCGACGAGGAAAAAGCCGGAGGAAATACCGCCGTTTGAACCGCAGCATAAGCTGTATCAGACGATGAAGGAGACAAATGAGTGGGGTGAAAAGATAGGCATTGACACGGTGGGTGCTTTGAATGACCGCATATGTGAAGGGGGTCTGCAGGAGCTGGTTCTTATACAGGAGGCGCTGCAGGAGAGTAAGATTTCCGATATAGCGGCAGACATTGTAAAAAAAGGCAGCAAAAAGTTTGTTATGATCGCCGGACCATCCTCTTCGGGGAAAACTACCTTTTCTCATCGACTGTCTATCCAGCTTTTGGCGCATGGACTGAAGCCTCACCCGATCGGGGTGGACGATTATTTTGTGGAGCGCGAAAAAACGCCGAGAGATGAAAATGGAGATTACAATTTTGAGTGTCTTGGGGCGATTGATGTTGAGGGTTTTAACAGAGATATGTGTGAGCTGCTTGCGGGAAAGACTGTCGAGCTGCCTTCATTTAATTTCAAGACGGGAAAGAGGGAGTACCGAGGAAATTATAAAACACTCGGGCCGGAGGATGTACTCGTCATTGAAGGCATTCATGGTTTGAATGAACAAATGTCCTATTCACTTCCGGCAGAGAGCAAGTATAAGATTTATATCAGTGCGCTGACCTCACTTAATGTCGATGAGCATAACCGGATTTCGACGACGGACGGAAGGCTGATCCGCAGAATGGTACGGGACTATCGTACGAGAGGCGCGTCCGCACAAAAGACGCTTTCCATGTGGCAGTCGGTCAGGAGGGGGGAAGAGGAAAATATTTTCCCCTATCAGGAATCATCGGATGCGATGTTTAATTCCGCGTTGGTTTATGAGCTTTCCGTATTGAAGCAGTTTGCGGAGCCGCTGCTTTTTCATATTGATAAAAGTGATCCTGAATATCAGGAAGCGAAGCGACTGCTTAAATTTTTAGATTATTTTCTCGGCGTGACGAGTGAGAACCTTCCGAATAATTCAATTTTGCGGGAATTTGTGGGAGGAAGTATTTTTCACGTATAGGTCAGAGATGAGTAGAACAGGAGTGGAACAGACAATCGCGGCTGCAGGTGCCGAAAGGCCGCAGCCGAGGAAAGTCCGGGCTTCATAGGGCAGGGTGCCGGATAACGTCCGGTGGAGGTGACTCCAAGGCCAGTGCAACAGAAATATACCGCCTGCTTTTGGCAGGTAAGGGTGGAAGGGCAGCGTAAGAGACTACCGCCTCTTTGGCAACAAAGAGGGCACATGTAAACCCCATTCGAAGCAAGACCGAATAGAAAGCGATACGGCTGCCCGCCGTGCTTTCAGGTGGGTCGCTTGAGTCTGCCGGTAACGGCAGTACCAGATAGATGATTGTCGGGGACATCTTGATGTCCCAACAGAACCCGGCTTATCGTTCCGCTCCTGTTTTTCTGCTTTATTGATCATTCCATGGAATGGTCTGTAAAATGAATATTTAAAGAGATGTAATTTGTACCGGAGGCAAAAAAAATGGAATATTTAAATGAACTTGGAAAGCGGGCAAAAGCCGCTGCACAAGCAATGAATCTGCTGACAGAGCGGCAGAAAAATGAAGGGCTTTTAGAGGCGGCAAAAGCGCTGCTTAAGGAAGAAGCGCTGATCATGCAGGAAAATGCGATCGATGTAGAGGGCGCGGTGAAGGCCGGAATATCTGAGGCCATGATTGATCGGCTTAAATTGAGCCACGACAGGCTTTGCGGGATGGCGGAGGGGTTAAGACAGGTCGCAGAACTTCCGGATCCGATCGGAGAGGTTTTGAGCGAAAACCGGAGGCCGAACGGATTATTAATAAAAAAGGTGCGTGTGCCCATGGGCGTGCTCGGCATTATTTATGAGTCCAGGCCAAATGTGACGGCGGACGCTTTCGGGCTTTGCTTTAAGTCGGGTAATGCTGTGATTCTGCGTGGCGGAACCGATGCAATCCATTCAAATATTGCCATTGTACGAGTGATGCGGGAGGCATTAAAAAATGCCGGACTTCCGCAGGATGCGCTGCTTTTGATAGAAGATACGGACAGGAGAGTTGCGACCGAATTTATGAGGCTGAACGCATACGTCGATTTGCTGATTCCGCGCGGCGGTGCAGGTCTGATCCGTTCCGTGCTTGAAAATGCGACGATTCCAGTGATTGAGACCGGTACGGGCAATTGCCATATTTTTGTGGATGAGACGGCAGAGCTTAGTATGGCGGTAGAGATTATTGATAATGCAAAGACACAGCGAATGGGTGTCTGCAATGCATGCGAATCGCTGCTGGTTCATGAAAAGATTGCGGACAGAGCAATTCCGGCGATTTATGAGCGGCTGACAGGAAAACAGGTAGAGATTCGCGCGGGTGAAAAGGTATTTTCCATTTGCGGGAAGGACTGCCCAGGCATGAAGCACGCGACAGAAGAGGATTGGGGAACCGAATATTTGGATGCCATCATTTCTTTGCAGATTGTTTCGAGTGTAGAGGAGGCTGTCGAGCATATCAACCGGTATTCGACGCACCATTCTGAGGCAATCATTACAAATGACATGGAAAATGCCGAACTGTTTTTAAATGGTGTGGATGCGGCGGCGGTTTATGTAAATGCCTCCACCCGTTATACGGATGGCTTTGAATTCGGCTTCGGTGCCGAAATCGGCATCAGCACACAGAAGATGCACGCGAGAGGACCGATGGGCCTCAAAGAGCTTACCTCGATTAAATATAAAATATACGGTACCGGTCAGGTGCGGCCTTGATTGTAAGAATAAATGGGTAACAGCATAGACAAAAAATATACAAGGCATCTAGGAAAGCCTTGTATATTTTTATTTTCCAATCCTTACAGTCCGTGTCCGTTATACTGCTCCTCACAGTATTTACAGCGGTAAATTTCTCTTTCGGCATCGGTCAATACGAAGATGTGCGTCAGTTCCTGCTCAATGGAAGTGATGCAGCGGGGATTTTTACATTTGATGACGCTGCGGATTTCCTTAGGAAGGACCAGATCCTTTTTCTGAACGATCTCACCGTCCTTGATGACGTTGATTGTGATGTTGTGGTCAATGAAGCCGAGGATATCCAGGTCGAGCATGTCGATGTCGCATTCAACTTTCAGAATATCCTTCTTTCCCATCTTACTGCTCTTTGCATTTTTAATAATTGCTACGGTACAATCAAGCTCGTCTAATTTCAGATCATGATAGATAGACAGACTTTTTCCGGCATGGATATGATCCAGCACGAAGCCTTCTTCGATTTTTCCTACATTTAACATGTTATTTCCTCCTTCTATATTTTGTTAGATAAACCTCGAATTTACGGCAGTGATGACACTTCAGTCAAGTGGCACCAGCTCAAGCAGTGTCAGGATCAGAGCCATCCGAACATAAACCCCGAACTTTACCTGTTTAAAATAAACTGCGCGGGGATCGTCATCTACCTCCACGGAAATTTCGTTAACGCGCGGAAGCGGGTGAAGAATGAGCATCTCTTTACGTGCCAGCTCCATTTTTTCTTTGTCCAGTATGTAAAAATCCTTCAGACGGACATAATCCTCTTCATTAAAGAAACGTTCCTTTTGTACGCGGGTCATATAAAGAAGATCCAGTTCAGGCATGACATTTTCCAGACGAATGACCTCTTTAAAAGGTATCTGATTTTTTCCAAGCACATCCTCCCGAATATAATCGGGGATACGCAGTTCCTCCGGCGAGATAAAAATGAATGAGACGCCGGGATAACGGATGAGCGCGTTGATCAGTGAATGAACGGTACGCCCGAATTTGAGATCGCCGCAAAGCCCGATCGTCAAATGGTCCAAATGACCTTTTAAAGAGCGAATGGTGAGCAGATCGGTCAGCGTCTGTGTCGGATGTTGGTGTCCGCCGTCACCGGCATTGATTACCGGAATGGAGGCCTTTGAAGAGGCAACCATCGGAGCTCCCTCCTTTGGATGGCGCATTGCGCAGATATCCGCATAGCAGGAAATCATGCGGATCGTATCAGAAACGCTTTCTCCCTTCGCGGCAGAAGAGGAATCCGCGGAGGCAAAACCTAGAACCTTCCCGCCCAAATGCATCATAGCCGATTCGAAACTCAAGCGTGTTCTTGTGCTTGGTTCATAAAAGCACGTTGCAAGTATTTTACCGTCACAGATGTGTGCATACTTTTTCGGATTGTTTTGGATGTCTCCGGCAAGATCGAGAAGGTGATCCAGCTCCTCTACCGAAAAATCCAACGGACTCATTAAATGTCTCATGTTGTTTTCCTCTTTTCTTTTATTTTCATTTCTTGTGCGGAATTATGCAGAACAAAAGTGTGCTTCGTCCACTCTCGCGTCCAAATAGTCCGGTAGCACAGCTTTTGTTCCGCGCGCGAAGCTGCGCATTAAATTTTGTTATATAGGTAATTCGAAGGAATTTCCTATATAATAACAAAAGTGTGCTCCGCCCACTCTCTCGTCCAAATAGTCCGATAGCACAGCTTTTGTTCCGCGCGTGCAGCTGCGCATTAAATTTTGTTATATAGGTAATTCGAAGGAATTTCCTATATAAGAACAAAAGTGTGCTTCGTCCGCGCGCGAAGCTGCGCATAAAAAAACGAAGATAATTGCTATCTCCGTTTAAAATAAAACACTTCATTTTTTGAAAGGTGCAACTTCTCTGATGAAGCTACATCAGAGATATAAAAAAAATCTGCAAAACCTCTAAATCTATGAACTGACATCTGCATAAAAGCACCTCTCATTTTTCACTTTATACAGTATAATATATTCAAGAATGTTTTGCAATAATTACTTAAATGTTTTATACTGTCCATATAGGACAAAGGTTGATTATGCCGGAAAGGGAAACGGGATGAAATTTATTGAGAGAAAGCGATGGGTCTTTTTGGGGCTTCCGTTTACATTCACGAAGTATACAATTGAAGAGGAAATGCTGACGATTAACCGAGGATTGCTGAAGACTGTCGAGGATGCCTGTTATATGTACAAAGTTTTGGATGTGAAACTGGAGACGACGCTTTTTGAGAGGATTGCAGGGCTTGGAACCGTGATCTGCTACACGGGTGACGTGACGGATCAGGTGCTTCGGCTCGAACATATCAAAAATTCTAAGGTGATTAAGAATTTTATCCTGCAGGTCTCCGAGGAAATGCGTAAAAAGAGAAGGACGTTAAATACATTGAACCTGACGGAAGGAATAGCGGAAATTGACGATTCCGATTTGCAGTAGAGAGATTGCAGGCGGCGGAATGCATATTCAATAATGCATCAGACAATAAAGCCTGATGCATTATTTTATTTTTTTCAGAAGCTTTTCAAAAAGAAGTCCCGTAATGAACCAGCAGGGGGCATAGTCGAGACGAACGATGCCGAGAATATTCAGCTTGGCACGACTGTAATCCCATGGACAGGCACCTCTTTTTTTCAAAAAGAGGCCGCTCAGAAATTCTACGAGATAAATTGCCGCCATATAAATTGCACCGCGCAGCCATACTGTTTTATTTTTTAAAAGTCCGGAGAGCGGTAGGATCAAAATGCCGAGTCCGTAAATTGGAAACATCCAAATTGAAGTGATACCCCGCAGTTTCCACTCGCGCCGCCTGAATGAGTCAAAGGCTGTGAATATGATTTCGAGGCACCAGCCCAATACCCCGCACAGCAATACGCATTTTAATATTTTTTTCATAGGATTAGTATTTGAAAAAGAAAAAAAAATATACATATCATTCAAAATGAACATTGCGGTTCATCCTTCGGCGAACTGTTATAAATGCACAATTTCACAGTCATTCCTTTGTTGTAAATTTTAAGAAGTTGTTATATGATAAACAGAGCACAAGTGATGAGTTAAGAGGAGCAGAGGATGAAATTTGAGGATGCGGTTCAATATATGGAGGACGCACGTAAATTCGGAAGCAGGTTGGGTCTTGAGCGTATGCGGGAATTGATGCGGGTGCTCGGCGATCCTCAGGACGAGCTTCAATTTGTCCACATTGCCGGAACGAACGGCAAAGGCTCCGTGCTCACATATATTGGATCCGTTTTGCGTCAGGCGGGCTATAAAACCGGAAGTTATTCTTCTCCCGCGGTGATGGATTTCAGGGAATCTTTTCAAATCGACGGCAGGATGATCAGCAAAAGTCAGTATGCAGAATGTGTAGGGGTGCTGCGGCAGGCTGTCCTGCAGATGCAGGAGGCAGGAAAAGAGCAGCCGACCTTATATGAACTGGAAACTGCGTTAGCCTTCTGTTATTTTAGAAATAATAACTGCGATATTGTCGTACTGGAAACAGGACTTGGCGGAGCACAGGATGCAACGAATATTGTCAGGACAACAATTTTGGCTGTAATCACTTCAATCAGTATGGATCATTGTGCCGTGCTCGGCAGTACGCCGGAAAAAATTGCGGAGCAAAAGGCAGGTATTATTAAGCCGCATATACCGGTTGTTATGATGGAAAACAGCCGATCAATAACGAGCGTTATTAGGGAGAAATGCAGGGAAATGAATGCGGAGCTGCATATTGCTGAGGCAGAAAAGCTCTATGATGTCAGATATGGGTTTCCCTGCCAACGATTTTCTTACTCTCAATTTGCGGGCATTCAGATTACACTTGGCGGAACTTATCAGATCATGAATGCAGCGCTGGCGATTGAGGCATTTTGGTGTTTGCGGAATGTTGGAATCCGAATTTCGGCCGCCTGCATCCGGACGGGAATGCAAATCGCGCGATGGCCCTTTCGTATGGAGCAGGTTCTGAATGAACCGCAGTTTCTTGTTGACGGTGCGCATAATCCCGATGCGGCGGCAAGGCTTGCGGAATCACTGCAAATTTATTTTGGCGGTCGTCCGCTGATTTTTATTATGGGTGTATTCAAGGATAAAGACTATGAGAGGATATGTAAAATAACGGCTGGTATGGCCCAATATATCGTTACCGTGCAGACGCCGGATTCGGAACGCGCTTTATCAGCCGCGGCATTGAAGGATACGGTTCTAAGATACAATCCCAGCACAGAAGCTGCGGGAAGTCTGCATGAGGCAGTGGGGATGAGCCTTGCAAAGGCGGAGAATTTAAAAGCGCAGCGTCCGGTCATTGTGGCGTTTGGTTCTCTTTCCTACTTATTCTCTTTAGTAAAAATATTAAAACTGGAAAGCAGGAGTGACAGCAGGGATGGACAGGACGAAAATTGAACAGGGCATCAGGCTCATTTTGGAAGGAATCGGCGAGGACATATCCCGCGAGGGTTTAAAAGAGACGCCGGAGCGCATTGCCAAAATGTATGAGGAAATTTACGGAGGTCTTACCGGGAATGCGCAAACACATTTGGAAAAGACGTTCCGGGCGGAAAATAATGAGATGATCCTGGAGAGGGATATCACTTTTTATTCCACATGCGAGCATCATTTAATGCCATTTTACGGGAAAGCCCATGTAGCCTATGTTCCGGACGGAAGAGTTGTGGGCTTGAGTAAGCTGGCGCGAACGGTGGATGTATTTGCCAGACGCCCGCAGATCCAGGAAAAACTGACTGCGCAGATCGCGGATGCGCTGATGGAAAATTTACAGCCGAAAGGAGTTATGGTAATGCTGGAGGCCGAGCATATGTGCATGACAATGCGCGGAATCAAAAAGCCGGGAAGCCGGACGGTGACTGTCATAACGCGCGGTGTGTTTGAGAAGGATAAGGAATTAAAGACGGAATTTTTCCATATGCTTGGTGCTTGAAGCAAACGGCGATAAAACTGTTATTCAAAGGGCAGGTGAGAAGAATGGAACGAGTTGATCAGATTGTGAGTGATCAAAAATATCAGGCGTATTTGTCAGAAATTGAAGCGCTGGAACAAGGCAGGATGTTTTGTAAGCATCAGATGGGACATTTCTTAAGTGTTGCGCGGATTGCAATGCTGATTAAGGAAGAGGAAGATATTTCTGTGGAAAAGGAGCTGATTTATGCGGCCGCACTGCTGCATGATATCGGCAGAGGATTACAGTATCAAAACGGAGTGCCGCACGAGCAGGCGAGTGCCGAAATTGCGGAGGGTATTTTAAAGGAATGTTCTTTTAACAAGCAGGAAATTTCCGAAATTATTAGGGCAATTGCCGGGCACAGGAATCCAGAAAGTGCAAAAAATGCGGATTTGAGCGGTCTGTTGTACCGCGCGGACAAGCTGTCACGTGAATGCTTCTGTTGTGAGGCAAAGGACAAATGTAATAAGCCGCTTAGAACACGAACGCTTCGGATTAACTATTAGAGGATGAGATGATGAAAATAGGCGAAAAAGAATTTGATATAGAAAATGAGACCTATATTGCGGGCATTTTAAATGTGACACCTGATTCATTTTCAGACGGAGGCTGTTATCAGACTGTGGATGCCGCACTAGCCAGAGCGGAGCAGTTGATTGCCGATGGTGCCGACCTCATTGATGTGGGCGGAGAATCTACGAGACCCGGCTACACGCCGATCAGCGACGAAGAAGAAATCAAAAGAGTAACACCTGTAATAGAAAAGATCAAGTCTCGCTTTGACATTCCTGTTTCGATTGATACCTATAAGGGGAATGTGGCTGAAGCGGCGCTTGAATCGGGAGCGGATCTTGTGAATGACATCTGGGGTCTGCGGCATGATGATAAAATAGCAAAAGTTATTAAAAGCCATAATGCGGCCTGTTGCCTGATGCATAACCGTAAACATACAGTCTATGAAGATTTCCTGACGGATGTGTGTGAGGATCTGATGCAGTCAGTGTCGCTTGCGCTGGATGCCGGAATTGCAAGAGAACGTATGATTCTGGATCCGGGGATCGGCTTTGCGAAATCCTATGAGCAGAATTTATTGGTTCTCAAAAATCTGAAGTATTTTCAGAAAATGGGGCTGCCTCTGCTGCTTGGCACCTCGCGGAAATCTGTGATCGGACTGGCACTTGACCTGCAAAAGCAGGAGCGCATGGAAGGGACTCTTGTCACGACGGTATTAGCCGTGCAGGCGGGCTATGCGTTTGTCAGGGTGCATGATGTCAAGGAAAATAAACGGGCGGTTAGAATGCTCAAAACAATAGAAAAGACAGGAGGCATATAAGTATGGATTGTATTAGCATCAAAAACTTAGAACTGTTTGGAAAACATGGTGTTTTTGAAGAGGAAAACAAGCTCGGACAGAAGTTTTTGGTATCCCTGCAGCTTTATTTGGATACGAGACAGGCGGGAATGGACGATGATTTGTCTAAGTCTGTGCATTATGGGCAGGTTTGCCGCTTTATTGATGAGTTTATGAAGGAACGCACCTATCAGCTGATCGAAGCGGCCGCAGAGCATTTGGCACAGGAGCTGCTGCTGCACTTCAAGCATATCAAAATGCTGGAACTGGAAATCAAAAAGCCATGGGCGCCGATCGGACTTCCTTTAGAAGAGGTTTCTGTAAAAATAACGCGTGGCTGGCATACGGTTTATGTTTCAATCGGCTCAAATATGGGAGAGCGGGAAGCGCATTTACAGGCGGCGGTGCAGACGTTGGATGCGCGTGTTGAAACACGCGTTGAGCGTATCTCAAAATTTATGGAAACAGAACCTTACGGATATCTTGAACAGGACAAATTTTTAAACGGCATGCTCGAATTAAAGACACTTTTAACGCCGGAGGAGCTTTTGGATCTGATTCATGAAATCGAAGAGGCAGCGGGAAGGGAGCATACAGTCCGATGGGGCCCTCGAGTGCTGGATCTGGATATTATTATGTACGATGCGCTTGTGCTTGATACGGAGCAGCTTGTCATTCCGCATGTGGACATGCAGAATCGCGACTTTGTATTGATTCCTCTGATGGAAATTGCTCCGGCTTTGCGTCATCCTGTACTGAACAAAACAGTGGGACAGCTTAGGAATGAGCTGGAGAAGACAAGAAAATACTAAACAGGTTGTAACGGCAAAGATGCCATATTTTACTCCGGGTCAAATGTGCGCACTTGAACCTCACCGCTTGTGGGCGTCTGATAAAGCGGTGTGGGAGCGCCGAATTCCTGAAAATACGTATATTGGGAAGTGATATTGATATTTGTATAATTTCCTTTTGCTACGATTTCAGGAATGGATCCGTCGGTCATAATTCGAATCAGTGCCGGATCCTGTGCATCGTTTTTCTGATAGTAAATATAGTCTCCATATACGTTAAACGCATCAACCCGGTCGTCGGTGAGCTTTTGGATCGTCCGCCCAGACATGCTGTAGCGATAGAGGGAGTAATCATCGGGTATATTCATATAATATAAATAGCCGTCCTCATAAACCGGATTATATGCCCGCTCGGAAACGAGCTGACCGGAGGTCAGGCTGTTTGTGTTAAAAACAGATAAATAAAAGTCATGCTCAGTATCCGGATAATAGATGCTGCCGCCGACAGCGCAGGCAGGATTGATTTCAGAAATACTGAGCTGCTCCCTATTAGCACTGTTGATTTTGGCACGGTATAATGTTATCCCATCTTCGTTATCATAGTGCTGGTAATAGACATAGCTGCCGATCAAACTGACGATGCCGGAAGCGGTGCGATCCAGACAATCAGCAGCTTTTTTACTCTCCTTTTTGTACTGATAAATACCGCTGCTGTTACCGGAGATGCCGAAGATGACGTTGTCATCGGAATTTTTTTGATAGTAATAAAGATAATCTCCGCCCGAATTAATGTACTCTACGGGAACGTTCTGCAGCAGCTTTTTGTCGGAACCGTCTGCATTCATCGAATAAAGCCGGTCACCGTCATAAGGATTGCTGAAATAAATGATACCGCTGTCTTCACAGAACAGACCGCGGTTATTCAGATTACCGGCGCTGTTTCCAATCATGTCGGCCGGATTATCAGGAACTGCTAAAAGCAGCCTAGAACCTACGAGAACGCCGATTAAAAGAAGCGCAATAGTAATAATGATGGCGGCACTTTTCTTTTGCATAGCTCATTTCCCCCTTTTTTTCAGTATAATAGAATGCGAGAAGATTTGCAATGTGCAAAGCGCTGCAGAGGACGAAGTGAACAGTAATATGTTATCAGGAGGTGTGTTTTACTTGCGTTTTACTTGTATTTGCTTTACAGGTTAGGGTATAATTATGATATAAGAAAGAATAAAGGATTGGAGAAAAATGGATATTTCGGAATTGAGAAAACAACTGGATGTGCTCGATGAGGAGCTGGTTGCTTTATTTGAAAAACGGATGCGCGTCAGCGAGCAGGTTGCGGAATATAAAATTGACAGCGGAAAGCCTGTGATGGACAGGCAGCGGGAGGAGCAGAAAATAGCGGCGGTCAAGGGACTCGCATCCAATGCTTTTAATGCGAGAGGCGTGGAAGAGCTGTTTGGTCAGATTATGGCGATCAGCCGAAAACTGCAGTATCAGATGCTGCAGGAAAAGGGGATGTTAAAAAAAGCAAATTTTATTCCGGTGAAAACACTTTGCGAGGAACGGCCGCGGATCGTCTTTCAGGGAACAGAGGGCGCTTATTCTCAGGCGGCGATGGAGACTTATTTTGGAGGAGATTCGGACAGTTTTCATGTCGATACATTTCGTGAGGCCATGTTTGCGATTGAGGAGGGCCGGGCGGATTTTGCGGTACTTCCGATTGAAAATTCGACGGCCGGCATTGTAGATGAGATTTATGATCTGCTTGTGGAATTTGAAAATTATATCGTCGGAGAACAGATTATCCGGATCAGCCATGCGCTGCTTGGATTGAGGGGGAGTAACAGAGAACAGATCAAGGAGGTTTATTCCCATCCGCAGGCGCTCATGCAGTGTGCGGCGTACTTGAGAGAAAACACTTCCTGGCAGCAGATCAGCTGTCCCAATACCGCAATGGCGGCAAAAAAGATTCTGGATGAACAGGATATGTCCAAGGCGGCAATTGCGAGCTTATATGCGGCTAAATTGTATGGTCTTTCGGTGCTGGAGGAAAATATCAGCGATGAAAGCGGAAATTCCACACGCTTTATTATCGTGGCGGGCAGAAAGATTTACAAGGAAGATGCGGGGAAAATCAGCATTTGCTTTGAAGTTGCGCATGCGGCAGGTTCCTTGTATCATATCCTTTCTCATTTTATTTACAACGGGCTCAATATGACGAAAATCGAGAGTCGTCCAATCAAGGACCGGAATTGGGAATACCGTTTTTTTGTAGATTTTGAAGGTAATCTTTCCGATATGGCAGTGAAAAATGCGTTGGCCGGCCTGCGGGAGGAAGCCAGATATTTAAAAATACTCGGAAATTATTAATTACGACGGACAGAACAGGAACTGATCATGAGAGAAAAAGAATTGATTTTGTACAAACATTTTAAACACGGTGATATTCTGGAGGATGTGTCGTGGCTTGCGAAAAACAGCAGTGCTGTGAAAAGCGCAGCGCTCGAGGAGCAGATGCGTGACAAGCTGTTTGATGTGACGCACCGCCTCGTGGAGCTCGCCGGAAGTCACGGCTACAAAGGAAATTTGTGGCATGCCTATTTAACCTATCTGCTTGCAAATAATGAAAATGCATTTTCCGCCGCCTCGGAAATCAGAGGCGAGGTGGAAGGCAGCATCAATGAAATCGCATTACACGACTTTACCATTTTTAAAGAATTTTTTGATTTTGATATGAGTCAGTTAGATACCCGGCTGCATACGGACTGTTTGGGGATGATCCTTTCCTACCGAAGTGTGGATGAGCAGAGCAAGATGTTCAATAAACGGATCCGCGACCGGATCTGCGATTTGAGTGTGCAGCTTGCAGATACGCAGGATGCGGTGGAGTTTAAGAAAATCGTGACAGGCTTTTATAAGGATTTTGGCGTCGGCAAATTTGGTTTACATAAAGCGTTTCGAGTCGAGCATATCGGAGAGGAGATCAGCATTAAGCCGATTACCAATATTGCGCATGTGTATCTCGAGGACCTTGTCGGCTATGAACTTCCGAAGCAGAAGCTGATTGCCAATACGGAGGCGTTTATTAACGGCAGGAGGGCCAATAATTGTCTGCTGTTTGGGGATGCCGGCACCGGAAAGTCCAGCAGTATCAAGGGGATTTTGAATCAGTATTACGACAGAGGACTGCGTATCATCGAAATTTATAAGCACCAGTTTCAAGATTTAAATGAGGTGATCGCACAGATCAAAAACCGGAATTATAAATTTATTATTTATATGGATGATTTGTCGTTTGAGGATTTTGAAATTGAGTATAAATATTTAAAGGCGGTTATTGAAGGCGGCCTGGAAAAGAAACCCGATAATATTTTGATTTATGCGACCTCCAACAGGCGGCATCTTGTGCGGGAGAAGTTTTCCGATAAGGAGGAGCGCCGGGATGATTTGCACAGCAGCGATACGGTACAGGAGAAGCTTTCCTTAGTATCGCGTTTTGGTGTTTCTATTTTCTTCTGTGCACCGGATAAAAAGGAGTTTGCAAATATCGTGAAGGTGCTTGCCGAGCGTTATCAGGTGCGTATTCCCGAAGAGGAACTGCTTTTGGAGGCAAATAAGTGGGAACTGTCACACGGGGGACTGTCGGGCAGGACCGCACAGCAGTTTATCGATTACCTGTTGGGAAAATAGGAGAAGGAGTAGGGTATGGCGGTAAAGACATTTGCGGCGATTGATGTTGGTTCCTATGAGCTGGCAATGAAAATTTTTGAATTCTCCGCGAAGAATGGGATGAAGGAAATCGATCACATCCGTCATCGGATTGAGCTTGGAACGGACACTTATCTAACAGGAAAAATCAGCCATGAACGTGTGGATGAGCTTTGCCTTATTTTGAATGAGTTTGCCGTGACCATGAAATCCTATAAGGTGGACTCCTATAAGGCATATGGTACGAGCGCAATCCGCGAGACGGAAAATACGATGATCGTTATCGAACAGATTAAACTGCGTACAGGGCTGAAGGTCGAGGTATTGAGCAATTCGGAGCAGCGGTTTTTACATTATAAGGCGGTCGCATCCCGCGGAGGAAAATTTGATGAGGTAATCAAAAAGGGCTGTGCAATTGTGGATGTCGGCGGCGGAAGCATTCAGATTTCCCTGTTTGATAAGGAACGTCTTGTAACGACACAGAATGTCCGCCTTGGTATTTTGCGTATGCGGGATATGCTCGTTGATCTGAAGCTGCGTACGAATAACTATGAACAGCTCTTAGAGGAGCTGATTGACAACCAGCTCGGCTCATTTAAGCGGCTTTATTTAAAAGGCCGTGATATTCAAAATATTATCATTGTGGACGATTATATTTCTTATATTATGCAGAAAATCGGCGGCGAACAGGATACGATCACGACAGGGCAGTTTTCTGCGTTTGAGTCGATTCTTCATACAAAGACCCCGGAGCAGATTGCCAAGTCGCTCGGAATGGCGGAAGAAAGCGCATCTTTGCTGCCTCCGTCCGCGAGTTTGATCAAGCGGATTTTAAAGCTTACAAAAGCAGAGCTTTTGTGGGCGCCGGGAGTCAGCTTGAGCGATGGTATCGCTTATGAATACGGGGAGAAGGAACGGCTGATCCGCAGCTCGCATGATTTTGAAAATGATATCCTTGCGTGTGCCGGCAATATGAGCAAGCGGTATATGGGCAATGTGGATAGAAACCGGATTGTGGAAAAAGTGGCCGTCGAGCTGTTTGACGGTACAAAAAAAATACATGGGATGGGCAGGCGGGAACGGCTGCTTATCAGGATTGCGGCGCTGCTTGGTGACTGCGGAAAGTATATGAGTCTCGAGGAGGGGGCCGAGTGCTCCTACAGTATTATTATGGCAACGGAGATGATCGGCCTTTCTCATGCGGAAAGGGAGATTGTGGCAAATGTTGTAAAATTCAACAAGGCCCGTTTTGAATATTTTGAAGAGCTTGCCTCATCGGCTCTGGTTGAGAGGGAGAACTATTTAAAAATTGCAAAATTGACCGCACTTTTTCGCGTCGCGGACGGTATTTGTCGGAGCTATCGCACAAAGGTACAGGGAATTAAGCTGCAGCAGAAGCCGGGTGAGCTTATTATTACTGTTGATACGGCGGAGGATATTACGCTGGAGCAGGGCTTTTTTGCGAGAAAGGCGGCATTTTTTGAAGAAGTGTTCAGCATTCAGCCAATCTTGAAATATAAAAAGAAACTGAGTACAATTTAGGAGGCGGCGTGTGGAAAAAATCGATCTGAAAAATCCAAACTATTATTACAACAGGGAATTGAGCTGGCTTTTATTCAACGAGCGGGTGCTTGGGGAGGCGCGGGACAAAACAAATCCGTTGTTTGAGCGCCTGAAGTTCTTAAGTATTACGGCGTCTAATCTGGATGAGTTTTTTATGATTCGCGTCGCCTCTTTAAAGGATATGGTCAATGCGGGCTATCAGGGAGCCGACCTTGCCGGTCTGACGCCTGAAAAGCAGCTTGAAAAGCTGAATAAGGCGACACATGAGCTTGTTACCCTGCAGTATTCCACATACAACCGTTCCCTGCTTCCGCTTTTGGAGCAGGAGGGGATCCGTTTCGTACTTACCCATGAGGAACTGAACGAAGAACAGGCAGTTTATGTGGATCGTTATTTCGAAGAAAATGTGTATCCGGTGCTGACCCCGATGGCAGTTGATTCGTCCCGGCCGTTTCCGCTGATCCGCAACAAGACGCTCAACATCGGCGCGCTGCTTGCGAAAAAAGGAAGCGCGGACGAGCCGGAGTTTGCTACGGTGCAAGTACCCGCGGTGCTGACGCGTATTGTAAAGGTGCCGGGGGAAGAGGGACAGACGACACTGATTCTTTTGGAGGAGATTATCGAGCGTAATATCCATAAACTGTTTTTGAATTATCATGTGGTCTGCGCGTATCCGTTCCGAATCATGAGGAATGCGGATTTGACCATTGACGAGGATGAGGCAGCCGATCTGCTCAAGGAGATTGAGCGGCAGCTGAAAAAACGTCAATGGGGCGAGGTCATCCGTCTGGAGGTTGCCGATGATATCGATAAGCGCCTTTTACAAATATTGCGCAGAGAGCTTGATATTAGTGATGAAGAGCTCTATCGTATTTACGGTCCTCTTGATCTGACATTTTTGATGAAGATGTATGGCATGGAGGGTTTTGATCATTTAAAGAGGCCCCGCTATATTCCGCAGTCGGTAGAAGAGCTTCCGGCAGATCAGGATATTTTTGCACAGATTCGTGAACGGGATATTCTGCTGCACCATCCGTATCAGACGTTTCAGCCGATTGTGGATTTTATCAGACAGGCGGCAAAGGATCCTGATGTGCTTGCGATTAAGCAGACGCTGTACCGCGTCAGCGGCAATTCGCCGATTATTGCAGCACTTGCACAGGCGGCGGAGAACGGCAAGCAGGTATCTGTGCTTGTGGAGCTGAAGGCCAGATTCGATGAGGAAAACAATATCGTATGGGCGAAGATGCTGGAGAAAGCAGGCTGCCATGTCATTTATGGGCTTGTCGGCTTAAAAACACACAGTAAGATCACACTCGTCGTCAGGAGAGAAGAGGAGGGCATCCGCCGTTATGTTCATCTAGGTACGGGCAATTATAATGATGCCACGGCAAAGCTTTATACGGACATGGGTCTATTGACATGTGCCGAGTCGGTCGGCGAGGATGCAACAGCCGTATTCAATATGCTTTCCGGCTATTCTGAGCCTGTTTCATGGAATCGGCTTTCCTTGGCACCGCTGTGGTTGAAGGATCGTTTTTTAGAGCTGATCGCACGCGAAAGACATAATGCAATGCTTAAAAAGCCGGCAAGAATCATTGCTAAGGTCAATTCCCTCTGTGATACGGATATTATGGAGGCGCTCTATGAGGCATCGATGGCAGGTGCTCGGATTGATTTGATTGTACGGGGCATTTGCTGCATCAAAGTAGGGATTAAGGGAGTCAGCGAGAATATCAGTGTGCGTTCCATTGTCGGAAATTTTTTGGAGCACAGTCGTATTTTCTATTTTGAAAATGCGGGACGGTCGGAGGTTTACTGCAGCTCGGCGGATTGGATGCCGAGAAATCTGGAACGACGTGTGGAAATCTTGTTTCCGATTGAAGCAGAGCGTTTAAAGGCAAAGATGTATCACATTTTGGAAGTGATGCTTGAGGATAATACTAAGGCGAATGTCATGCAGCCGGATGGCAGCTACGAAAAGATCGACAAGCGCGGTAAAGTGCTCATAAACAGTCAGGATACATTTTGCAGAGAGGCTGTCGACGAAGCGAAGCGAAAGAAGGAAACGGGAGGCGGACGTGTGTTTATTCCGGAGGAGCCGATATGAGAACGGTTATTTTAGCATCAGGATCACCGCGCCGAAGAGATATTTTAGGGCAGGCGGGAATTTCCTTTACGGTACGGGCCAGTGACAAGGAAGAGATTATCACGAAGGAAGCGCCGCAGGACGCGGTAGAGGAATTGTCGCGCCAAAAAGCGCTGGATATCGCGGAGCAGCTCGTAAATCCAAGAGAGTATCTGATCATCGGCGCAGATACGATCGTGGCTTTTCAGGGCATGAAATTCGGGAAACCCAAGGATGAAGAGGATGCAAAGCGGATGTTAAGGTTGATGCAGGGAAATACGCATCAGGTCTATACAGGGGTGACGCTTGTCTATGATAAGGATGACCCTGCCAAAGGAAGTGCCGCTATGACCGGAGTAAGCGATCAGGAACCGGTATATATTCATACGTTTTATGCGGTGACAGATGTCGTGATGGTTCCGATGGCTGATGCGGAAATCGAGGCATATGTCCGGACAGGCGAGCCGATGGACAAGGCAGGCGCTTATGCTATTCAAGGGCGTTGCGCTGCTTATATCAAAGAAATACATGGAGAATATAATAATGTTGTAGGTTTACCGATAGCAAGAATGATGAAAGAGATAAAGGAACTGGGGATAATACTATGATGAAAGCAGTTATTTTTGATTTAGACGGTACATTGTCCGACTCCTTGGAGTCGATTGCATACAGTGCCAATCTTGCCCTGAAAGCGATCGGGTTGCCGCCTTATGAGACGGAACGCTATAAGCAGTTCGTCGGCGACGGGGCGAGCGAGCTTGTGCGAAGAATGCTCTATTATAACGGTGATACCGAATTTACACGCTATGACGAGCTGCGGGAGAAGTACAGAGAATATTTTCGGAAATACTGTATGTACCGGGTGCATCCGTATGAAGGATTACCGGAGATTCTTCTTACGTTAAAAGGAAAGGGTGTGCTTTTGGCCGTTCTCTCTAATAAGCCGCATAAACAGGCGGTGGAGGTTGTGGAGGATTTGTTCGGAACAGAGCTTTTTACGATGATACAGGGACAGTCCAGTGATTTTGAACGCAAGCCAAGTCCCGAAGGCGCGTTTTATATTGCCCGGTCACTTGGCGTGGAGCCTTCGGAATGCTTGTATGTCGGAGATACCGATACGGACATGAAAACGGGAAAGTCCGCGGGGATGTATACGGTTGGCGTGCTTTGGGGCTTTCGCGGCAGGCAGGAATTAGAGGAAAACCATGCGGATGAAATTATCGGAATGCCGGATCGTTTATTAAAGATTGCGGAGCGTGATTGCTTTGCGGCTGCCGGGAAGAATGCCGAAAAGGAAAAGGACATTTCTGTACAGGAAAAACAGGTACCCGGTATCCGGCTCGTAGCGACGGATGTGGATGGGACGCTTGTGAAGGACAGCAGCAATGAGGTGTATCCGGAAATTATTGAGGCAGTGAGAAAGCTTCATGAGAAGGATATTTTGTTTGTGGTGGCGAGCGGCAGGCAGTATTACAGCCTTGTAAAGCTGTTTGATGAGGTGCAGGAGGATATGATTTTTATCGCGGAGAACGGAGCACATATCCGGTGCCGCGGAACAGATATTTCAGTCGTATCGATGGAGCCGGAGATTGCGCGGGAGCTTATATTGGAATCCAGACGGTTTCCGGATGTCGACGTTGTCGTATCGACGGCGGCAGGCGCATATTTGGAATCTAAAAATCAAGAGTTTTTGGATTTGATTGCGTTTGGTTATCAAAATAAATTTGAACTTGTGGAAGATATTTTAAAAGAAGATATTGACATCATAAAGGTTGCTTTATATCATAAAGGTAGTATCAGGGAAATCGGAGAGAAAATCCTTGTTCCGAAATGGAAGGATCGGTGTAAGGCTTGTATGGCAGGAGAGGAATGGGTAGACTTCATGGATGCTTCTGTCGACAAGGGAAATGCCCTTAAGACTATTCAGGATTTCTTTCATATTTCCAGAGAGGAAACGATGGTATTCGGCGATAACGGAAACGACGTCGGGATGCTGAAACGGGCAGAAGAGAGTTATGTCGTTTCCAATGCCCGAGATGACGTGAAGCGTCATGCAAAATATCTTTGTGCTCCTTATGGTGAAAAAGGAGTTTACAGAGAACTTCAAACTTTATTTTAGGAGGAATTGGTATGCAGGAGCAGCAGGAGTATGATGACGAGGTATTACGGAGTTTCTTGAAAAATCAGAGCCAGTTGTTTGATGAGAATGTAGCGGAGACGCTCGAAGAGGCAGAGGCATTTTTAGAGGATTGTATGGCGGTCGTTGTCAATTCTCTGGATGAGGTACGGGAATATTTCGAAGAGGTGGGTGCAGACATTGATGATATGGATTCAGAAGAACTTGAGGATGCCAGCGAAGTGTTCAAAATTCCCGATGGCCGTTATTTGATCGTGGAAGGATAACCGAAACAGATTCAAAAAATTTTGCTTACATCCGTTTACTTGATAAAACGTTCATTAATAACTGAAATTACACAAAAATCGCTTAGCGGATCCTGCACCGGCTGAGCGATTTTTTATGCGCAGCTGCGCGCGGAAGAAAAGCTGTGCTGCGGATTCCCCTAATTTTCGGAAAGATATTCTGTTGGGGTAAGTCCTGTTTTGCGTTTGAATACTTTGAAAAAGTAAGAATAGTCGGGAAAACCGCATGTCAGTGCAATTTTATGGAAGTCTGTTTCTTTGCATTCCAAAAGGCATATGGCGTTTTTAATGCGAAGTGATGTCAGATAGTCGTTAAAGCCCTGGCCCGTTTCCTGCTTAAATACCGTACAAAGATAACCGGTGCTGATCCCGATTTCATCTGCGATGGACTGCTGGGAAATAGGCAGGGAAAAATCCCGGTTCATTAAATTAACAGCTTTTTTGATATATTCGGAATTGATAGCGGCAGCAGGTTTTATGCAATTGCAAAGTGATTGAAAAGCTTTCTGAAACCATTCCTGAAACTGCTGCAGGGTCGTAAGCTGAACGAAAATTTCGTTGGGCTTTAGGATACCGGAAAAAACAGCACTCAAGTCCAGACTGTTGTTTTTAGCCGTTCTGGTAATGATGCTGGCCAAATCGGAAAGAAGCATTTGTGCGTGACTTACGGACATTTTCTGCTCGAAAATCATATTAAAAATAGTATGGAGGATCGGAAGAATCTCTTCAATGTTTCCGTTGGAGGCATGAAAAAGCAGCGTTTTTTCGAGCTCCATATCCAGACTTGCAATGCTGCCCTGCAGATTCTCCAATTCGCCTGAATGCAGAATGGAGGCATTGCCGGAATAGAACTTATGCTGAAGAGCACGGTAAGCATTGTCGTAAGAACGATCAAGCTTTTGAAAACGACGACAGATAAAGCCTATGCTGTAGCTGGTGGACAAATTTAGATAGGTCTTTAAGTTGGAAGACAGCACATGAAGAAGATTTTGAACGGCATCATTTGTCTGGCGTTTGCTGATGATTTCAGGAAAGGTCAGCAGAATGCAGTAATTCTCATTCTCAATATGCGTGAGTATCCCCTTTTCGCTTTTCCGGATAATCTCATTTCCAATGTTGAGGATGGAAAACTCGATGATGCTTCTTTGCCGGATCGACATGCTGCGGATTGTCTGGCTGTAGTTATCGACTGTTAAGATGATCGGGAGCGCATATTGGGAGACCAAGGGGATATCCAGCACCTGAATTGTTTTTTCTATGATTTCCTCTGAAGGGAATAAACCTCTGAGCAGATTATTAATAAAATTCTGCCGCAGCATATTTAACGAATCTTCATTGATGGCAGGATTTTCACTTAATGGGGCAGAAGGACTGTTTTTTATAATAGCAAGCAGGGTATCCGTATTTATTTCATGCTTTAGCAAATAATCAATCCCGCCGTTTTTTAAAATCCCGTGGACATAGGGAAAATCATCGTAGTTGCTGAGGGCGATAAAAGTGACGGCGGGATAATGGTGCCGGAGCATTTTACATAAAGTCAGTCCATCCATAACGGGCATCTTGATATCTGATAAAACAATATCAGGCTGAAGCTGTTCCATCTTATCAAGGGCCTCCTGACCATTCGATGCTTCTCCGCATATGGTGACGATGTTTGAGGCGGACTTTAACAAAAGTCTGATATTTGTCCGGACCAGCAGCTCATCATCGACGATCAATAATTTTTTTTCGCTCATCTTATGGTTCCTCCGTTAGGGCAGGTATTACAAGTTCAAATCGTGTCAGGACAAATGGATCGCTGTCAATCAGCAGCCCATAGCTTTCCCCAAAATACAGCCGGATACGCTCTGCAATGTTGCGTATTCCGATATGACCGCCACCCTTATTTTGGTTATCCTCTTGTATTTCCTCCATTGCTTCCGGCTTGATACCTGAACCGTTATCTTCCACGCGTACATGTAAATCGCCGTCTGAGATAAAGTAAGAGATATGGATAAAGCCATTTGTCTTTTCAGGAGAAAGACCATGCCTGACCGTATTTTCTACAAGCGGCTGTACAAAAAGCTTCGGAATTAATAAACCTCTGGCCGCGTCTTCACAGTCTATCGTGTAAGTGAAGGCAGACGGACAGCGGTAATTCTGGATTTTCAAGTAGGATTCCACAAATAAAATGTCCTCGTCTATTTTAAGCATTGCACGTCCGTCCATATTTGTATGCATGAGAAAGGATAGAGATTCAGAGACGTTCCGGATATTATCCATTCCCTGGATTGTGGCCAAAAACCGGATGGTGTTCAGTGAGTTGTATAAAAAATGCGGGTTCATCTGGAACTGCAAGGCAGATAGTTCCGCCCGCCGCTTGCTTTCCTCGCTTTCCTTTATTTCAGTCAGCAGCTGTTTGATCTGCCGCAGGGTAGCCTGAAATTGCAGATAGAGCTTCTGTACCTCGTCGCTGCCCTTGATGTCGATATCGAGCTCAAAATGTTCCCGATCGACTGTTTGAACTGCATTGGTAAGCAGAACAATATCCTCGGTCAAAAGAGTGGAAACAATCAAAACGAGAATAATCATGACCAAGCAGATTGCAACGGTGATATACATAATCTCCCGTAAGGTATTCGAAAAAGCCGCCAATATTTCTTTTTCCGGGATAACACTTAAGGTGGTCCAGCCGGTCAAATCCGAGCGGTGATAGACGACTAACAGACGGCCCCGGTCTCCGTCTATAAAAAAATCACCCGAGGAGTCGGTTAAATTACTGTTGAGGCTGTCGGCAAGGTAGCTTTGCAGCTCCAAATGAAGCTGATCATTCTTTGGAGTGAAAAGCACTTTTCCGGTTTCGCTGTTAATGACATATAACGAGCTCTGCGCTGATGTATTTACATCGAAGCTGTTCTCAAAAAGCTGGCAGTTGATGTCAGCGATGGCAAAGCCGACCTTATGGTTGCTGAAATCATAAACAGGACGCATAACAGAGAAAACAAGGTCATTTTTATTGGAATACCATTTTGTGGAATAATGCGGTTCAATAAAAAATGTATTTGTACCGTAATCGTCCGCCTGATCGATCCAGCCATTTTCTGCGATGACATCATACGGCGTTGTGATACCATAGGTCACACCGTTTCCGGAATAATCGCTGATCATCAGGCCGTTTAAATATTTTTTAAAGCTGCACAGACTAATTAGGTAGTCTCTTGCCTCCTGTCTGTAGGCAATAATTTCGGCATCTGTGAGCAGTTTATTAGAGAGAATATGGATAATGTTTGTAGAAAGATTGTTACTGGAGCGGACAGTGGAGAGCGCAGTTATATTGATGACATCCTTCACCTGGTTTTCGAAGGTTGTATTGGATACATTGATAATCGTTTTCATATTTTCCACGGCCGTATGCTCCGCTTCCCGTTTTAGCGAGGAATACCAGATGGACAAAACGAGAAACGTAAATATAATAAAGATAAGGAGCATAACTGAAATTAATTTATATTTAATGCTCGTCAAACGTCTGAACATAAAAACTCCTTTTTCCGCAGCTTGTAAAATGATAACCCCTCTTTATTTTGACCTCATCATAATATAATTATAAAATAGGTGTCAAGCAGTTCGAAAAGGAAATGAAAAAATGGCAATACTTATGAAAAAAGTACAATGCTTTCTCTTGCAATGTAATGCTATGATACGAATATCAGGCAGATCCGGAGCTGTTTGGGGAACTGGTTACCAATATATGAAATTTTAGTTGGGAAGGGAAGAAGAAAAATGAAAAGAAGAATGATTACAATGGGTTTGTCGGCAGTGCTGGCCGCCGGTCTGCTCGCAGGCTGTGGAAGCAGCTCGCAGGCGGGGGCGATACAGGAGCAGACAGCTGCGCAGGAAAATGAGGCCGCAGGGGAACAAAAAGAGGTAAAGCAGGAGGGACAGGCAGACGAGAAAGTTGAAACACTGACCGTATTGATGTATACAGATTGGTATAAGGCCGGCTGGTCCGCACTCGAGGAGTATGTACATACGAATGCGCAGACACTTGGCTTTGATTTGGAAATATCCAAAATTCAGGGCGGACAGCAGGGAGATCAGGTGCTTCAGACAAAGTTTGCAACGAACGACCTGCCGGATATCATTCAGGTATATAAGCCGCAGTGGGTGGAGTCTTATGCAAACGGACTCGATAAACTTGTGGATATTTCAGGGATTTCAAGTGTATCCGAGTATGAGGAAAGTGCACTGAACGGAACTTACGTCTATAAAGGAAAATTATATGCGATGCCGATGGATTCTGTCGTATTATCAGGTGTTTTTTACAATAAGGAGGTATTTGCCAAGGCTGGTGTGGAAATTCCATTGACATGGGACGAACTGCTGACGGCGTGTGAGCAGCTGAAGGAGGCGGGTGTTGTCCCGGTTTATTATTCGGGCAAGGATGCATGGAGTGTGCAGCCTCCGACAATCAGCGGTATGGTAGCGGAAGCGGCAGAGCGGGGAATCGATACGTTTGCATTGATGGAGCAGATCAACACGAATCAGGTGAAATTCAGCGAATGCAGCAATTTTGTGGATTTAATTCAAAAGACAAAGGAATTGATTGATTTGGGCTATGTGAATGAAACCTATCTTTCGGATACGGTGGACAGCGCACATCAGGCACTGGCAGACGGAACCTGCGCAATGTATATCAACGGCACATGGTGTGCAGACAATATTGAAGAGAAGTTTCCTGATAAGGCAGATAATATTGGTGCGTTTGCTATGCCTACCGGCAGCGGCGACAATTATATCAACATGTTTACCCCATATGCCCTGGCACTTACAACTCAGTGCAGGGATGCAGAGCTTGGAAAGAAAGCAATTGATTTTCTGGCATCTTCAGAGGCGCAGCAGGTTTATGCGGACGCGCAGCCAGGACTGTATCTGAACAAAAATGTGACATGTACGATACCGGCCGCAACGGCTGATTTGCAGAAAATTATGCAGGATGGAAAAGCAATGACCGACTGGGAGGAAATAAATAAGTATTCCTATGGCAATTTAAGCGAGCCGCTGCTAAATTACTATACAGGCACGCTGACAAAGGCGGAGGAGGTCGCGCAGACACTGGATGATGAGACAGAGCGAAATGCCAAGGCAAAGGGTGACGAGAACTGGAATTAATTGAAAAGCAAAGCATCATGGCGGTTTTTAACCGCCATGATGTATGATAAGAGGGATTATATGACAAAAAAGAAGAACAAAGGCACTTATTCGTATTCGCTTGCGATGCCGGGTCTGCTGCTGTACATCATATTTTTTATCGTACCCGCATTGGGTGGTTTTATGCTGTCTTTTGTGAAGGTGCTGGGATTTGACCTATCATCGGCAAGATTTGCGGGAATTACTAATTACTTGGATGTGTTTATGCAGCCAAATATGCGCAGAGCAATTTATAATTCATTTTCATTTGCTATAATAACCACTGTATTTAAAATGGGAATCGGCCTGTTGCTGGCTGTTGCATTAAATAAAAGGCTTGTTATGGCTAATGCGCTCAGAACGGTTTTTTTCCTTCCTGCCGTTATCAATACAGTTGCGGTAGGACTGATTTTTTCTTCCATGATGCATCCTGCAAACGGTCTGATTAACCAGTTTTTGAATGCGGCCGGCTTGGGAATACTCACAAGGGATTGGCTCGTAGATACAAAAATCGCGATTTTCTCTGTCTGTGCCATAGAAATCTGGAAATGGTCGGGCTTTACGATGGTAATTTTATTGTCCGGTATGCAGGCAATCGGAAAGGATTATTATGAGGCATCCGAAATAGACGGGGCGACGGGATGGAAGCAGTTTCGGTATATCACGTTTCCGCTGCTTCTGCCGGCGGTTAACAACGCATTGATATTAAGTATCATTGGCGGACTGAAGGTGTTTGATTTAATTCAGGCAACAACACAAGGCGGACCCGGCTCTGCGACGGAGGTATTCGGAACCGTCATCTACAAGTGCTTCGGGTCGGGAAGACTGGGAGAGGGATGTGCGGCGAGCATTCTGCTTGCGTTCATCATTGCCGCAATTGCTTTGCCTGCATATAAATATATCGCGGACAGGGAGGTGGAGCTGTGAAAAAAAAGAAAACTGCAGACAGGATCCTCAGTGTTTTATTGTGGTGTGTTTCCCTCGTGATTTTGATACCTGTTTATATGGTTGTCATTAATTCCTTTAAAAACAGGACAGAGGCGGCACAAATGAACGTCAGATTGCCGGAGGCTTGGTATATTGTCGAAAATTATAAGGAGATGTTTATGGAGGGAGGTATTGCAAGAGGTTTTATTAACAGCATGGTAATTACGGTGATCTGTGTATCCGGGCTTATTTTTTTGTGTTCTTCAATGGCATTTGTGCTGCAGAGAAAAAAAACGAGGTTTTCCGGGATAATTAATTTGGCCGTTGTGTCAGGGCTTGTATTGCCCGTTCAGATCATACCTACTTATTTTGTATGTAACGCGTTTCATCTGCCTCATGCGGCCGCGGCGATCCTTGTACTAATCGTCGTAAACATGTCATTTACGGTATTTCTTTATATTGGGTTTATGAAGAGTATACCGATAGAAATTGACGAATCGGCGTGGCTGGACGGAGCCGGCCACATGCAGTTGTTTTTTAAGATTATTTTTCCCCTGCTGCAGCCTGTTACGGTGACCGCGGTCATCGTAAACTTTATGTCCGTATGGAATGACTTCGGGATATCCATTTATTTCCTGAATAGTGCAAGAAACTATACATTGCCTCTGACAATTTATCATTTTTTTGGAAACCACAGTTCGGACTGGCAGCTTGTGTTTGCAAATGTCGTGCTGGCTACGCTTCCGGTGGCGGTTGTTTATCTGGTATTACAAAAATACATTATTTCCGGCATGACGGCAGGCGCCGTCAAGGGTTGACAATATGCGATAACACAAATTTCTCCACGATTTCTAAGATCCCGTCGTGATCGTTGTCGTGCTTGGTGATGTAGTCGGCGTGCTGCTTAGTAAAGACGGTGCCATTTTGCATGACGACACCGATTCCTGCGGCATCTATCATTGTAATATCATTTTCCTCATCCCCTGCGGCGATCGCATTTTCAATCGGAATGTCGAAATATTCACACAGAAACCGGACGGCGCAGCCTTTTGTCGAGGAGGGGTTGGCGTATTCCAACAGTCTGTCGCTGGAAAAAGTGCTGAACAGCTTTCCGTCTGCCCATGGAGAGAGACTGTCGCGGAAGGCGGTAAGCTTCTCCCGTCCGTCAAGAGAGATTACAATGAGCTTGACCGGCTCCTCAACAAGTGCGGACAGCACGTCGTCCACGACGAGGCCGGGCATACCGATGTGCTTCGTATAATGGTCGAGAGCAGCTGTCTGATGCTCGGATACAACATGCGAACGGGAATAGGTATGGCAGTGCAGTCCCGCTTTATGTGCTTCATCAAACAGATGTCTGACATAGGGAAGCGGTACGGTATATTTTTGTATGGTTTCTTTTTCATAGCAGTCATAAATCAATCCGCCGTTATAGCTTGCAATATAAAAGCCGGGCGTAATGAAACCGTAGTCCTGAGCAATGCGGATGGCACTTTGAATCGGCCTTCCCGTTGCGATTACGAATTTATGTCCCTGAGTCGTCATTTTTTTAATGGCATCCAGGTTTGCCGGGCTGATCTCTTTTTTTGAATTTAATAAGGTTCCGTCCAGATCCGAGAACAATATTTTTTTATCTGTCATAAGTGAGTACTCCTTACTGCGTAGGGGTGACCAGAAGCGATTTTAAATGCGCAAGAACTGACTCGTCAATATAGAGGCTGCCGTAGCCGATACCTAAATCGGTTTTCGGCTTTGTTGTGCCGTGAAAATCGGAACCGCCTGAGATGGCGAGATTGAATTTGGCGGCAATTTCTTTCATTTCCCGTTCCTCGGTAGAGGAGTAAGTTGTGTATTTGGCCTCAATGCCGTCAAGCCCTGCGGCTTTTAACCGCTCCACAAGAATTTCCAGCCTGGTACGGCTCATGCGGTATAGGGGTGGGTGGGCAAGGATTGAAAGTCCCCCTGCGGACTTGATAAAGCCTACCGCTTGTTCGGGTGTGATTTTTTCCCGCGCAACGAAACATGGACCATGATCGCCGATATAGCGGTCAAACGCCTCGGTCATACTTTTGATATAGCCCTTTTTCAGCATATATTTTGCATAAAGTCCGCGTGTAATGACCGCACCGGGAAACTCGAGCTTTAATTCCTCAAGTGTGATGTCGATACCATACGCCCTAAGTCGTTCACACATTTTTTCATTGCGCAGTTCTCTGCTGTTTTGAAATTCCTTTAAATACTCCGCAAAACCGGGCATGCCTTGGTTGATATAAAGACCAACGATATGAATATCCCGGCCTTCATATTCGGTGGACAGTTCGACGCCGGGAATGACCTCAAGAGGTTTCCCCTCCGCATAAGAGACCGCCTCATTGATGCCGGCTGTCGTATCGTGGTCAGTCAGCGCAAAGGCACTCAGCCCTTTTTCAAGGGCATAATCCACAAGCTCGCGGGGTGTATAGGAGCCGTCCGATCTGTTGGAATGTACGTGTAAATCTACCATGCTATTCTCCGTTTTAATGATTGTAAGTGTAACAACTCAGTTGTCGTCCTCTTCTTTGCTGGCTGTATAAACAAAACGTTTTCTCGCCAGCTCGTCACTTTCAAGATATTCGTCGTAGGTTGTGATCTTATCAATCAGGGTGCCGTCCGGCATGATTTCCATGATGCGGTTTGCCGTCGTCTGCACAAACTGGTGGTCATGCGATGCAAACAAAATCACTCCGGAAAATTTGATCAGACCGTTGTTGAGGGCTGTGATGGATTCCATGTCCAGATGGTTAGTCGGCTCGTCGAGAATCAGTACGTTTGCACCGGAAATCATCATCTTGGAAAGCAGGCAGCGCACTTTTTCTCCGCCGGAAAGAATTTTCACCTTTTTGACTCCGTCCTCGCCCGGAAAAAGCATTCTTCCGAGGAAGCCGCGGACATAGGTGACATCCTTGACAGGAGAATAGCCGGTCAGCCAGTCCGAGATGGTTAAGTCGTTATCGAATTCTGCCGTATTGTCTTTTGGGAAATAGGTCTGTGAGGTTGTGACTCCCCATTTGAAGGTTCCCTCGTCCGGTTCCATTTCGCCGGTCAGTATTTTAAAGAAAACCGTTTTTGCAAGCTCGTTGCCGCCGACAAATGCGACTTTGTCTTCCCGGCCGAGGATAAAGGAAAGATTGTCGAGTATTTTTACGCCGTCAATCGTCTTGGAAAGGCCTTCTACAAAGAGTACCTCATTGCCGATTTCACGCTCCGGCCGAAAATCGATATAAGGATATTTTCTGCTGGAGGGTTTGATTTCATCCAATTCAATTTTCTCCAGAGCTTTCTTCCTGGAGGTTGCCTGCTTGGATTTGGATGCATTTGCCGAAAAGCGTGAAATAAACTCCTGCAGCTCTTTGATTTTTTCTTCTTTTTTCTTATTGGCTTCTTTCATCTGCTTGACAAGCAGCTGGCTGGATTCATACCAGAAATCATAGTTTCCGGCATATAGCTGGATCTTGCCGTAGTCGATATCAGCAGTGTGTGTGCATACCTTATTTAAGAAATAGCGATCGTGGGATACGACGATTACCGTATTTTCAAAATTAATCAAAAACTCCTCAAGCCATGCGATCGCATCCAGATCCAGGTGGTTTGTCGGTTCGTCTAACAGCAGGATATCGGGATTGCCAAAGAGCGCTTTTGCCAAAAGCACTTTGACCTTCTGGCTGCCGTTTAAATCTTTCATAACAGAGTAGTGGAGGTCGGTGTCAATGCCGAGTCCGTTTAGCAGCATGGCAGCGTTGGACTCTGCCTCCCAGCCATCCATTTCTGCGAATTCACCCTCAAGCTCACTCGCGCGGATACCGTCCTCATCGGAAAAGTCTTCCTTTGCATAGATCGCATCCTTTTCCTTCATAATCTTATAAAGCTGCTCATTTCCCATAATGACTGTGTCCATAACGGAATGTTCGTCATATTTGAAATGATCCTGTTCGAGTACGGACAAACGCTGCCCCGGCGTGATCACAATATCGCCGTTTGTCGTATCGAGCTGTCCCGACAATATTTTTAAGAAAGTGGATTTTCCGGCACCGTTTGCACCGATCAGTCCGTAGCAGTTTCCTTCCGTAAATTTGATGTTGACATCCTCAAATAAAGCTTTTTTTCCTAACCGTAATGTTACATTGTTTGCGCTGATCATGAAAATTCTCCTATATCCGTGTATTTACCGGTATTGATTGTTTTTAGTCACTGTTAACTGTTTTGTGCATTTACAGTCATCGTTTCTAATTATACGGGAAAATTATGAAAAAGCAAGAGGGGAAATATGTGGTGGTAATCCACGAATGTAGGATTACAATACATGTGTTACAACTGAATAATTAAAAAGCGAGGATAGGCTTCTTTGTGTTATATTTGAATCACCACAAAACAAATCCACATAAAGGAGCTTCCTCGCATGGCTAGTATAACA
>JAEYFP010000033.1 GCA_023402845.1 Bacillota bacterium | reverse complement strand
GCGAAGTCCAAGAAAGGAGCAGATATACCATTGCTACCTACATTCTAACAGCTTAAGTAACAAGATGGATAATTCCTTACTGGTTGTAAGGGATATTAACCATAAATACATTGTAGTAGAAAGGAGCATCGAGTTCTGTTGAGAACTATTAGGTTACTAATTAAGACAACTAATCAGGAGGAAAATTAGAAATGAAACGTTTTAAGGATTTCAGTATCTCAAAAAAGCTTTCTACCGGATTTTTGGCTCTGGTGGCAGTTATGCTCATTGTAGGTGCCGTAGGCGTATTTGGAATGATAAAAATCAACAATGCGGATACCTATTTGTATGAGGCGCAGACTGCACCCATTAAGCAAATTTACGAAGCAAACAGGAACCTTTTACTCATCCGCTCAGATATCCGTGCCGCAATTATCTATGCGGGCGACGAGCAAATGGTTGAGCAGTATTACCAAAACTACCAAAGCGAATATGAAACCTATGAAACAAACATACAAGAATATGCAAAAACTATAAACAATCCGGATACGCTTCAACTATATGAAGAAGCCGCCACATTAATTAAGGATACCTATGTTCCTGCTCTTGAAGAATCATTTGCAAGTGCAAAGGCGGGCAATACAGACGAGGCATTGAATACTCTTTTAAATATCACGGATAAGATTACGATCATCTATGATAATCTTAATAAGATGGTAGACAACCGAATGGCGAATGCTAAATTAACCAGTGATGAAAATGGAACCACCTCGCTTACCCTGACGGTTGTTCTGATTGTCGTAATTGCTCTTGGAGCAGGTACTGCAGCTTTTCTGGGACGCATAATTTCCAACAGCATCAGCAATCCCATCAGGCAGGTGGTAGCTGCCGCAGAGGAGATTGCGTTAGGCCGCATAAATATTAATCTCAGTGAATTAGATTCTAAGGATGAAACCGGTATTTTGGCCGCTGCCTTTACCAAGATGCTGGAAGGTATACGTAAACAGGTGATGGTGGCTGAGCTGATCAGCAATGGGGATTTCACCCAATCAGTTCCTCTGCGCTCCGGCGAGGATGCTTTAGGGCTTGCTCTGCAAAAAATCGAAGCCGATTTGAGCACAACTCTGAAAATCATCGATACCGCCGCCGATCAGGTGAATTCCGGAGCGATCCAAGTCTCGGACGGTGCACAGGCACTTTCCTCCGGCGCAACGGAACAAGCCGCGACCGTTGAACAGCTGAATGCCTCCATTACCTCTGTAGCCGAGCAGGCGGAGCAGAATGCGGACAGCGTACGCAGTGCCTCAGGCCATGTAAATCAGGTTGGTACCAGTGTCGCCGAAAGTAATGAATATATGCTGCGCCTTACGACTGCAATGGGCGAAATCAGCACTGCGTCAGAGAAAATAGCCAGTGTTACAAAAGCCATTGAAGATATTGCCTTTCAAACCAATATTCTTGCATTGAATGCTGCAATCGAAGCAGCACGTGCCGGCAATGCCGGAAAAGGGTTTGCCGTAGTTGCCGACGAAGTGCGTACCCTTGCAGCCCGTTCAGCGGAAGCAGCCAAAGAAACTGCTGTTTTGATCGGACAATCCTCTGAAAAAGTCTCGGATGGGGAAAAACTGGTTACAGAAACTGCCCGTCTGCTGTCAGATGTTGCGCAAAAAGCACAGCTCGTTGAGCAGGCAATACAAGAGGTCGAATCCGCGTCCTCCGAACAAGCGGCCGCCATAGAGCAAATCAACCAGGGACTGTCTCAGGTATCCGCTGTGGTGCAGACCAATGCCGCAACGGCAGAGGAAAGCTCTGCTTCCAGTGAAGAACTGGCAGCACAGGCACAGATTTTACAACAATCCGTATCTAAATTTAAATTGAGTCAGGCAAGCGGAGAAGAAACACATTTTTACAATATGCCGGAGCTTCAGCCCGATTCTGAAACAATGATAAATCGCAAGGATTTTGGCCGCTCTCTGACTGCACCCGGCAGCCTCGGGAAATATTAATATCGCATAGTCAGGAAGGGAGAAAAATTTATGAACCATCAGCAGGAATTATTATATCAGCAGGAAGCATATGAAGACAATATCAGTAACCGCTACCTGACGTTTTGGACAGACCGGCAGTTGTTCGGAATTCCTATCTATGAGGTTGTACAGATCGTAGGATTGCAGGAAATCACGGAACTGCCGGACAACCCGGACTATATCAAAGGAGTGATCAGCCTGCGCGGACAGATTATACCGGTGATTGATACAAGACTGCGCTTCGGAAGGCCGGAATCCTCTTACAATGACCGAACCTGCATCGTAATCATCTGCGTTCAAAATAATGATTTTGGATTAATTGTGGACGAAGTAGACGAGGTAACGGATATATTCCTGGATCAAATAGCACCGCCTCCAAAAATCAGTACGCAGAAAGTCTCCGATTATATATCAGGAATCGCACAGCTAAAATCAGATGCTTCTCACAAGGAGCGGGTGGCTTTACTCCTTAATACCTCCAAAATTCTGGGAGAGGGTGAGCTGGCAGCTTTGTCAGAAACTATCGGGCAATAATCGGACAGAATTACATAGGAAATATAAACCAAATAAGGCCCGTACTTTTTGCGTCAGCAAAGTACGGGCCCTGATTTAAAATATTTCAATTATTCAAATCAATTCTTAACTGGTTTACTAAATATTCCACCCTTCCGCTTTTTCACGTATCATTACAAATTTTTTATAAATTCCATCTCTGCCAATCAATTCTTTATGTGTTCCTCTTTCGGCGATCTCTCCGTTATCAACCACAAGTATCTGATCCGCATTTTCTATCGTTGCCAGACGGTGCGCAATTGTAATGATCGTTTTTCCTTTTGTCAACTCTGAAATTGCCGACTGGATATCCTGTTCGTTTTCCGGATCGACAGAGGCGGTGGCCTCGTCTAAAATAACAATCGGCGCATCCTTAAGAATTGCCCTGGCAATAGAAATTCTTTGCCGCTCACCTCCCGAAAGGGTTCCTCCTCCTTCTCCGATCACCGTGTCATAGCCATTCGGCAGAGCGCTGATAAACTCATGGCAGCTGGCTTTTTTTGCGGCACGTATCATTTCCGCCTCAGTAGACTCCGGTTTTCCAAAACAGATGTTGTTACGAATTGTATCATGGAATAAATAGACGTTCTGAAATACCATTGAAATATTGGACAACAGACTGTCGCAGGTAAACTCCTTAATATTGACTCCGCCCACTTCAATATCTCCGCTGTTTACTTCATAAAATTTTGCGATCAGATTGCAAATTGTCGTTTTCCCGCTTCCTGATGCTCCGACAATGGCAGTCGTCGTTTTTTCCGGAATTGTAAAATTAATATGCTTTAATATGATTCTTGAATCATATCCAAAAGATACATCCCGGAATTTGATTCCAAACTGTGTAAGAGGGATCTCTCTGCCGCCCTTGTCAATAAATTCCTCTGACTTTAGAGCGTCCAATTGATTCATGGCATTTTCAATCACTCCCAGCACATGTGCACTGTCGCTGATCGGTTCAATCGAACCAAACAGATTAAATGACAAAAAACACAGCAGCAGCATACTGCAGACGGATATCTGGGCCGTCCCTCCCAGGTAGCAGGAAGCGAGTAACAGTCCTACCGATGCAGTTTTTAAGGCAAGCAAGTGCAGACAGTTGGCCGGTACAAACCCCCATTCTATTTTCAGGTGAATATTTCTGCTGTCTCTGCAGGCCTTTTTCATAGCTCCCATAGACGCCCCATCCTGACCGAAGGATTTTACCACCGGCAAGCCTCTGGCATATTCGATTGCCGCATTGGTAAGATCTCGCTCCGCCTTGGCAGATACGGGAGCATTTTGCGTACTGTACTTTGAAATCACCAGCAAAAACAGAAAGGATACGATGACTCCCGCAAGCGTGATCAGCGATACCCGTGGATTAATTACGGCAATCCATAGAAAAATACAGAGGAAATTTAAATAACCTCCCACAAAATTATCAACCATGCGGATTCCCATATTTTCCAATGTATGCAGTCCCGTCGTAATCGAATCTAAAATATCTCCCGTATTTACCTTCTGAAAGTATCCCAGGGATACCCGTTTTAACAAATCACCTAGTTCAAGTCTGTCTCTGGCGACCAGTTCATAGCTGATCGTTTCCTGAAATCTTGCTCTCAGATAATCAAAAAGAAAATGAAGCAATACGAACACCACCATCAGCAAGACACTCAGGCCAATCCATCCCGTATCAAACCGCGCTCCCCCTCTTTTTTCCTCGACCAGCATACTAACCGTATAGGCTGCCATAATCACTGGCATTGCCGCAAACCATGCCGAAAAAAAAGAAAATAAAAATCCTATGTAAAGCTTTCCTTTGAATTCCCCGCACCATGCAATGATCCGCTTAATTGTATGAAACATCCGCAACCACTTCCTTTCCCCGCACCCCGACAGACCATGCTTTTGCACCGATATGAGCCTTCCACATATCGGCATACAGCGGTGAGCTGTTCAATAAATCATTTTGCTTTCCCTGTGCGACAATCTTTCCGTTTTTCAGTACTACAATATTGTCCGCATTTTTGATTGTAGACAGACGGTGTGCAATTACAAGAAGCGTTTTCCCTTTTGTAAGTGCGGCTATGCTTTGCTGTATTTTCTCTTCGTTCTCCGGATCTGTGAAAGCGGTGGCCTCATCCAGAATAACAACCGGAGCATTTTTTAAAATCATTCTTGCGATCGCAATCCGCTGTTTTTCTCCGCCTGACAGTCTTTTTCCGGCCTCTCCTGCCGGCGTGTCATAGCCTTTCTCAAGCTTCCTGATAAATTCATCACACTGAGCTGCTTTTGCGGCTTCATACACTTCCTCATCGGATGCTTTCGGATTTCCCAATCGAATATTCTCAAGTAAGGAACACCGAAACAGGAAATTATCCTGTGTAACAAAGCTGACCGTATCAGAAAGCTGCTTGAGCGGCATATCCTTTACATTCACTCCCCCGATCTCAATGGAACCCCCGCCCACATCCCAAAAGCGGGCAATCAGCTTGGCAACCGTGGACTTTCCTCCGCCGGAAGGACCTACCATAGCTGTGAAGCTCCCCTGCGGCAGATCCATACTGATTCCATGCAATACCGTATTTTCTTCTTTTCCGTCGTAAGAAAAGCTGACGTCTTTAAAATGAATGTCATATCCTTTGAGCTTCCCATTGCTTTCAGTCTCCGGAAGCGCAGTCATGTTCAAAAACTGCTGTAATTTTTCAATATTCAGCTGCATCTCCCGTATACCCGCGCCGAATACCTCCAGCTTTGCAAGGGAACCAATCATGGACATGGACAGCATGCAGCAAAGCGCCGCCTGTGCCGGAGTCAGCACCCCCCTGCTGTACAACAGCAGACTGGCGGGAAGGGTCCCAAGCAGGGTCGCCGGGAAAATTGCAAACGCAAGCTTCATGGTAATCCACGTCGAGGAAAGCCAATGTAAAATGAAAGTGCGGTAATCAGTAATCGCTCCCGCATATTTTTCATAGGATGCGCCTTCACGCCCAAAAGCCTTAATTACTTCAATTCCTTCTATGTACTCAACAATTGTACTGTTCATATAGCTGTTGGACTCATTATAACGATCAAAATTCTTTCCGCTGATTTGATAAGTCAATGACATGCAAATCATGGCCGGCGGCAAAGTAATCAGAGAAGCCAGCGCCACTCTCCAGTCAATGAGAATCAGTCCCGCCAGACTGATGAGCGGCAATACCGCATGTCCCGTTCCTTCCGGAATCATATGCGCTAAAGGCGGCTCAATCCCTTCAATTTTATCCACAATTATATTTTTAATTTCTCCTATCGAATGCCCTGTAACCTCTCCGAGAGGCGCATGCATAAACACATCTGTCATACGCAGTCTGAGATTTTCAAGAATATGATATGCCGCATGATGTGAGAGGCCGGTAGAAAGACCGAATGCAACCGTCTTGACGGCATAGGCCGATAAGATAATTCCTCCCCACTGAACCAACAGCTCGTTGGTTACCGCATTTCTTGTAAACAACTCAATCAATTTGTATACGCAATAGTATGGGACAAGTCCCGATACGATGCTGATTACGGAAAGCAATACAGATATCACAAGCTTTTCTTTGCAGCCTTTCGCATAATCCATCAAACAGGAAAACCAGCTTTCCTTTTTTTTCATGTATCTCAATCTCCTTCCTTGTTAGTCTGCTTTATTTCATTTGGTCCAAAAATTTTACGATATTCCAACGGGGATTTTCCTGTCACTGCTTTAAAGACTGCCGAAAATTTTCCCGGACTGTCATAGCCTACTTTTCCTGCAATCTCCGTAACACTGATATCCTTCCGATTTTTCAGCAAAACAGCCGCCTGATTCATCCGGTAGATTCTCATGTAAGTATTGATCGGATTACCATAAACCGTTTTAAAGCAATTCTTCATAGGCGTGAGCGGAATATCAAAATGTTCCGATAATTCTTCCTGCGTATAATGCCGTTCCAGATTTTCTGTCATCAGCTTCTGCATCGCCTTGATTTTTTCAACCTGATTTTTATAAAAATAAGCCCTTTCCTCCAATTTATGAGGAAGCTCCAGAACATCCAGATAGAGCAGCAGTTCAAATATTTTTATTTTAAAATAGGGGATACGAATCTTCGCCGGCACCATATAAAGCTCACTGAAAATATGCTCTATCGCAGGAGCATTATGAATAATCAAAGGCTGCTTCCCGCTGCAGAATTTCTTTTGCAGACGGTAAAGATCAATTGGGAACTCCCGGATTTCTTCTTTCAATGCCATCCCCGCCTGCTCCATATCAAAAGCAACCGTAAGTCCATGGTAATGTGCAAGCGGGAACTCAAAATGACCTTGGTGTGCAATTCTTCGGTCCAGCTTCAGATCTCCTGCTTCAACATAAGAATAAGCTCCCGGTTCGGAGACATATTCCAATCTGCCCTCCCTGCAATGATCAATGCAGAACAGATTCCGGTTTGTGGAATAGGTAGATTCAAAGCTTTCCATATGGTAGTCATTATAGCTGATACTGGTTCCCGGAAAGACTTGATACATCGTCATAATTCCTTCTCCGGTATCATTTTTCATCTGAAAAATACTGCATTCCTTTGTTTCCGCCAAAAGAACCATCTGCTCCTCCTCTTTTGTTTCCCGCAGTCTCATGAACATTTTGCTCCCTTCGTCAATCCTTATACTTTTAAAATCCTGTCACAGGCTGATAGCATAAACTCTCTGTCGTGTGTTGCAACAATTACGATGCGGCCGGTTTCCGCAAGCTTTTTCAGACGTATGGAAACCGCTCTCATATTTGCATAATCAAGGCCGCTTGTCGGTTCATCAAAAATAAGAACCTTTTTCCCGGAAAGGATGGCAGTGACAATTGCCAGCCTCTGCTTCTGCCCTCCGGAGAGAGCCATGGGATGCCGGTCGGCATAAGGCAGAAGTCCTAATTGCTCCAGCTCAGATCGTATCAGAGCATCCTCCGGGCTTTCTCCCGACATCTTGCATTCTTCCCATACACTGTCCGCAAATAATTGATGATTTACATCCTGCATGACAAGAAAACATTGCTTTCTTCTCATTTTTTCAGACAACTCGCATCCCTCCAGAAATATTTTTCCTTCTTTTTGCCTCATCAGCCCGCAGATGCATCGAATCAATGTCGTTTTCCCGATTCCATTATATCCTGAAACAGCAAGTATTTCACCAGGGACTGCCGAAAAGGAAATATCCTGCAGCAGAGCATGCTGTCTGTGATATCCAACTGCCAATGCCTCGACCGATAAGCAGGCATCCTCCCCCGCAGGGCGGGCCGCCGGAAGTTCACCCTCCGCCTCTTTTATACATCTTAATCCCATATTTTTACGATCCGTCTCCGACAACTTAAGAAATTCCTCTCCGGAATAAATCCGAATCAGTTCTCCGTCTTTCAAATATACCGCTCTGTCCAGCAACTCATATAAAAAGGACAGTCTGTGCTCCGCTATTATAATCGTATGTCCCTCCTTTTTTAAGAAACACAGGAGCTTTTTCAGCGAATCCACCGCCGCCTGATCCAAATTTGCAGTCGGTTCATCCAGTACATAAATATCCGGGTTCATGGCATACACAGAAGCAAACGCCAACAGCTGTTTTTCACCTCCGGACAGTTCAAAAATATTCCTTCCCAACAGCTTTTTGACCATAAGATTTTGAATCGTCTGATCCAGCCTTCTTTCGATCTCCTCCGGACTTTTCCCCTGATTTTCCATGCCGAAAGCTAATTCACTATCCGTATCCAGATGAAAAAACTGACTCTTTGGATCCTGAAACACGGAGCCCACAGCTTCTGCCAGTTTATATAATTTTGTCACGGATACCTCCATATCCTCTACGACCACAGTTCCCGACAAGCTGCATTGTTCACAAAAGTGAGGGATCAGTCCATTCACCAGCTTTGTCGTCGTTGTTTTTCCGCAGCCTGACTCCCCGCACAAAAGGATACACTCCCCGTGACCGATTGTAAGATCAATATTTTTTAACAATTCCTCCCGGCCGCCGCAGCCAAAGGACACATCCTTTATGGTTACCATCGTTCCCACTCCTTATTATCTTAATAAAAATATTCCCGCAAGAAAGAAACACCCTATGATGCCGCACACATAATCAGCAGTATGAAGCTTTAATGTAAGCAAACTTGTTTTTCTTACCGGGTTTTCGATCCCTCTCGTTACGGCTGCCGCAGAAATTTTTTCCGCAGCCGCAGTCGCAGACATCATAAGTGCCACCAGCATTGCCTCCAGTCTCTTCGATCTATTGATTCCTCTTAGGCTCATCGCTTCTCTGATATGACACGCTTCTTCCTTAATAGCCGGAAAATAGCGAAAGGTGACCGATAAGGAAATGACTAGCTTTTCCGGAAAATGCAGCTTTCTCATTGCAAGGACAAACCTCCTCAGAGATATTTCCCTTATCATAAAAGCACCGATGATCAGGCACGGAAACATTCGGATTGAATAATTCACTAAAATAATTAAAAATACAGCTGCCGATTCCGGTAAGGAAGGCAGAATGACACATTGCAATAACAGCAGCGCAGCATATGATACGAGCCACTTACCTGCCATTTTGTATTTTCCGGATAACAGCATTATGCTATCCGCAAATCCGATCCAGCCGGCCTCGATCCATAAACTCTTCTGACTGAAGGTAATAATATTAGCCAGGATCAAAAGTAATAAAAATGTCCGCGGATCCAGAAACGGATCCCCTTTCTCTCTGCTATGCATTGGAAACCATTCCCGCCTTTTCAAAGTGCTTTCTAAACAGCTTTCTGCTGATTCCGGCCCCTATCAGGGCACCGATTACCGGAGCCAGAAAAAGAACGGCAAGCATCGTCTTTGAAGAAAGATTTTCCAGCGTATGTACGTAACTTTCCGGCATTCCCTGCCCGCTGATCTGTTCTATAAATTGTTCATGCATCAGCCAGACCGGAAGGGGAGAGCCCGTCATACCTAGAGAGAAAAAAACAAAGGAGACAATCGTTCCGTTTGTGCTTTGATAACCGCTTATAAAACGTGCCGCCTCTCCTAAAACACAGGCAATTGCAAATGTTGCCAGTATCGTAACGGTAAACATTCCCGTCACAAAATAAATCAACCCTGTAATGACCCCCATTAATAACACGGCGCCCATTTTAGGAACCTTTGCACACATGAGCATAAAGGGAATCCCCGTAAATAAAGCAATCAACCCGGGCATGAGAATCCACAGCACCGGATGAACTCCCCCCATAATCATAAAAATAAAATTAATAACAAAATAAATTGCGGAAAAGATACCGATTGTAATCAGATCCTTCCCCTTCAGACCTTGATTGCCTGATAGCTGAGACATAAATGTTTCCTCCTTTTGGTTAGTTTTGGCTAACAAAAAGCATACAATAAAAGAGATTGAAAATCTAATCCAATCGGACTATTTTGATCCAATTGGACGATATTGGAGGGCAGGAACACTTTCCTATAAAATGAAAAGAGGTCAATATTTTGCTGTTTGCAAAATACTGACCTTTTCAAACTATTTACCAGTCTGATTTCCTGTTCTTCTATTCATACGAAAGGGACTCATCAAAAAACGGCAGAAGCTGATCCTTCATAAAATCCGGCGGCAGAATATGTCCTCCTGTAAAAGAATACATTGTGTACGCAATTCCCTCTTTATCAAGCAGTCCTGCCAGATACTCGGTTCCCTCCGGTATCCAGACATATCCGTCATTTGTTCCATAGCAGAATCCGATCGCCTTCAGCGGGGTTTGCACGGCAAGATACGCATCCAATTTTTCCTGCCAGTTTCCGAATCCGGATTCCCATCGTTCCATCAGCAGCTTGTCCGCATCCGACCCGTCTCCGGAAGGAATTGCAGCATACGGCGGTTCTTCATCATAAGCAAACGCCATGGAGTACGCCTTCAAAAACACCTGATCACCTTCCCAGGTAGCAAGGGCAGTCTCGATTTCCCCCGGCGCCAGAACGCCCGGAGACATGGCATAGACCGCACTGTATACATCCGGATGCCGGAAGGCCAGATTAAGAGCCGCAAACCCTCCCATGGAAAATCCGCAGATTCCTCTTGCATCCGCTTTTGCAATTGTCCTGTAATTGGTGTCTATATACGAAACGACTTCATTCACCGTATAATCTTCCCAATTGCCTGTTATGGGAGAATTTACATAATAGGAGCCTCCGGCAGAATTGGAGCCGCTGACAGCAACAAGGATAAATTCCTTTGAAGGATCCTTGGAAAACTCAGGATCCAATACCTTTTTTGCATTTCTTACAAATACGGTAGGGGAATCCCCGAAACCATGCAGAAAATAAACAACCGGATAAGCTTTCTCTGATTCCTGATAAGTCGGAGGCAGATAAATATGCAGCTTTTGTTCCGTCTTTTCCTCCAGTTTATTTTCGCCGATTGCAGCGGAGTTTATTTCCGCACGCTCTAAGGTTCCCTCCTTTACGACAATTTCTTCATCCTTCAAAGCCTCTCCGGCTTCCCCGCTCGCTTCCTCCTCAGCCGTCTGTTCTTCATTCTCTTCGACAACCGTCTCTGCAGTCTCCTTTTCTTCTTCGGCTGCTGCGGGCTCTGCTGCCGCTTCCTGCTTCTCCTTTGCCGGCAGTGCGGTGCATCCGGAAAAAGCTGTCAGCACCATTGCACAACAGAGAACCGCCATTGTTATTCTTTTCATATAAAAAGCCTCCTGTATCTTATATTTTGACAAAACTTTGCTGATATTATATGATAAATTCATTAAAGAAAATGAACAAATCTTGCTTTTATACATCGGAGAAATAAATGTGAATACCGCAAACCGTGAGTTGATTGAAGAGGCAGCAAAATTTATCGAAATGAATTTGAAGAACGAACTTTCTCTGGGGGAACTTTCCTCACAGCTGTGCATATCAAAGTATCATCTGCACAGAATCTTTAAAGCCATCACCGGAATGCCGCTGATGGCTTATGTGCGCAAAAGAAGGCTGTCTGAAAGTCTGACGGAGCTTCGTGATGAAAAGCTGAAAATTATTGATATTGCCTGCGAATACCATTTTGAGTATATGCAAAGCTATGAACGCGCTTTCAAACAATTATTCGGCATTACGCCCTCCGCTTTCCGGCGTCACCGCTGTGAGCTTCCAATTATACCGCGGCTTGATACGAAGCTTTTGCAGAATGTGTCCGGCGGTATTCTGACCTCTCCATTTTATGTGAAAAAACCGGAGTTTCACCTTGCCGGAATCAGAACTTTAATCTGGCATCAGGAAAACTATGCTCTGGGAACCGCAAATTTAAGTGCAGTCGATTTTTATTATAACAGACGCCTTGAATTAAAGACGGTGATGAATGAATCCGTTTACTACGGTCTTGTCACCGACTACCATTTAAACGAAGCTGATTATTACATGCCCAGCGTAGAAGTATTCCGGCCGGTTAAAAATGACAGTCGTTTCTGCTATCATACCATCAAGGCCTCTGATTATGCCGTATTCCGCTACATCGGTCTGCATTCTCCCGAAAATTTGAACATGCACCTGTTGAGTGAAATCTATCAGCTCATTGAAAATATGTGGATTCCCTCCACTTCTTTCTCAGTCGACAGTTCCTATCATTTTGAGCGGATCGATACAAAACGCTGCGGCAGCAGTTACTGTGAAGCCGACATCTATTATCCGATCCTGCCTAGGGAAGAGGGCAATTCCTGCACAGACTTATAAAATCTTTCATCTGTTCAGTCAGGTATTTATTTTTATGATAAATAATTTTAAATTTTCGATAGAATTGGATTCCGTCTATCTCCTTCATACACAACATGCCGGATTTCACTTCGCTTATGACTGCCCGTTTTGAAATGATTGATATGCCAAGTCCTTCCGCCACAGCCATCTTTATAGTATCTGCATTGCTGCAGATCCAGGATGCCTTCCATGAAAGCTTATGTGCCGCAAGGACATCTTCGAAGGTTTTTCGGGTTCCGCTGCCCTCTTCCCTTATAATAAACTCTTCTCTTTCAAGCTCTTGCGGATCAATTGCAAAAGTGTCTGCAAAACGGTGCTTTCGTCCGCAAATGAGAACCAGCTCGTCATCCATAAAAGGCACATTGATTAACTCCTTTGAAACAGTTTCTCCTTCCACAAGAGCAATATCCGTCCGGTCATGCAGGATTCGATTTTCAATCTGCTGTGTGTTGCTTTCAAACACTTCCACCATTGCCTTCGGGTGGGACTGCTTATAAACGGACACCAGTTGGGGCAGGATATTCGTCCCAATCGTAACGCTTGCCCCAAGACGAATGTAACCGCTCTCCTGCAGCGCCTTCATATTCTTTTCAATGTCCTCATTCATCCGAATCATATGTCTGGCATAGCTAAGTAAGCTTTCACCCGCCTGCGTCAGATAAAGCTTTCTTGAAAACCGTTCAAAAAGCCGCGTACCATAATAGCCCTCCATCTCCGCAATCGTCTGGCTGACAGCAGATTGTGATATAAAAAGAGCTTCTGCCGCCTCTGTCATATTCATATTGTCGCAGACGGATACGAAAATTTTATAGTGCCGCAGCGTCATCTGTTATCTCCCGTTCCATTAGTATTTACTTATTAATATTATCAGATAATAATATTTTACTTATTAATTGTCAAGAAGTATGATAGGAAGCATGGAGGTAGTTATCATGAAATCAATTTTAAATAAGTTCCCCGGTATTCTGCTTACCTTGCTAATTGCAATCCCGGCGTGGCTGGCAGGCAGGGCATTTCCAATCATCGGCGGTCCTGTACTGGGTATTCTGTTTGGTATGGTTCTGGCTTTCTGGAAAAGACCGAAGGCTTTTGACAGCGGAATCAAGTATACTTCAAAAAAACTGCTGCAATATTCTATTATTCTTCTTGGCTTTGATATGAATCTTTATCAGATTTTTAGAATTGGCGGGCAGACACTTACTTTGATGCTCTTCACTCTGTCGATCGCATTCGGAACCGCCTTTGCCGCAGGAAAGCTCCTGAAAATCGATCCAAAAACAAATATACTGATCGGTGTCGGCACTGCCATCTGCGGCGGCTCCGCAATTGCGGCCACAGCACCGGTAATCCATGCCGACGAGGAAGAGATCGCACGCTCAATATCAACCATTTTCCTGTTCAATGTCATTGCGGCATTTCTGTTTCCTTTTCTCGGGCATGTTCTAGGCATGAGTGACCATGCGTTCGGCCTATGGGCAGGCACTGCTGTCAATGATACCTCCTCCGTGGTTGCCGCCGGATATGCTTTCAGCGATGAAGCCGGCAGCCTTGCCGTCATTGTAAAATTAACCCGAACTCTGATGATTGTACCGGTCACGCTTGTGCTTTCCGTTTTTACGTCCCGCAAATCTCCGGCACACTATGGAAATGACAAAAGCGGCCGGGATTATCATATGGAGCGTATATTTCCCTGGTTTGTAAACGGCTTCATAGCAGCTTCTATGATCAATACCTTTGCTCCGATGCCGCAGGGAATCGGTGCTTCTCTCGCACAAATCGGAAAGTTCTTTATTATTATGGCAATGGCTGCCATTGGTTTGAATACAAATGTTGTAAAACTGATAAAAAGCGGAGCAAAACCGATTTTATTGGGCTTAATCTGCTGGATTGCCTTATCACTGGCCTCCTTGGGAGCCCAACACCTGCTGTCAATTTGACAGCAGGACTATCGTTAAAAATCCTCACTCAAGAGATAGACGGCAATGGTGGTTCCTGTTTCCATATCATAAGTAACAGATATATACCTGTCTTCATATTTAAAATGCATATCGCCATTTTGATCACTGATCGGTTCTCCAAAAGCCGCCTTAAAATCTTCTATTTTATCGCCGATTACAGCACCATTGAAGTCCAGATCATTTCTTTCAATATATACCTGACTGACCGTATTGGTATCCCAATTAAACCAGACTCGAATACCGGCCTCTTTAAATTCCAGACCGCCTTCGTCAATTGTATCCGGTTCTTCATTCATATTATTTATCAGATCCTCTTTACCCAAACCCAGCAAATCTAAATATGGCAGAAACGAATCAGCTTCCGTTTCCGAAGACGGCTCTTGGTCAGGAGCAGCCTGCTCATCCCCCGAATCCGCAATCGGGGAAATCGGTTCGGCGGAATCCTGACTGTCATTATTCGAACTGTTTTCAATCACAGTTTCATCCTGTGTCTCTGTATCAAATAAAACACCCGTCCAGCTTGAACAGCCTGTTAATAAAATAAGGCATGTCACAGTGATCACTGCCAATTTTACAGATGTTTTTTTGTATTGTGTAATCATAATAATTCTCCTTCTTTGTAATAAAATGAATGATCAAGTCAGCTTTTCATCCAAAAGTTTTTTAAATCTTTCATCTCTTCTACCGCATGTAGTCTAATGAAAGACTACATGTGTAGGTAGCCGTTGTCAAGCATGATATTATTTTACCGTTTAAATCTTCAAATAAATATTATGAACAAACAAATATTATGAATCACCTTGACAAATTTAGTTATTCAATGATATAATACTCAACGTTGAGTAAGTGAGGTGATAGGAATTGACAAGGCTGCTTGTACTTGGAATATTAGATGTTCAGTCAATGTCCGGCTATGACATTCAGCAGGCATTGCAGATGACGGACGCAGAACGCTGGGGCGGGGTATTGATTGGTTCCATTTATCATGCTCTGAAAAAAATGGAACATGAAGAATATGTGGCAGTTACCAGTATTGAACAGACAGGACATCGCCAAAAAGCTGTCTATTCCATCACAGAGCATGGGCGAACTTATCTGCAAACGCTGATTAAGGATTCGCTAAAGGCTTCCTCTGTCCGATACCCCTCAACGCTATATTCCGGTCTATCCTTTTATGAGAAGCTATCAGTCACGGAATGCCGAAACGCTCTTGAAGAACAGAGCATTGCACTAAAGAACGAATATCACGCTGTAAAATGCGGACTGGAAGCCAAAGATGCAGCTATGCAACATAATATTCCTCCTATGGTCAAACTGATCATGGAGAATATGTTTTCCATGATAAAACAACAACAAGAATTTGTTGATCAAGCTTTATCTCTTTTGGAGAAAGAACACTAAAACTTCTCCCTCGCAGCTGAGGGAGAAAAAACAACCCATATACTCAACGTTGAATAAACAACGTTAATCAAAGGAGGACTGAACATGGTTTTGATGGAAGCAAAAGGAATACACAAACAATTTCATCACCGAGAGGTCGTGAAAGGGATTGATTTACAAATTCAGCAAGGTGAGATTCTCGCTTTGATTGGAACAAACGGGGCCGGAAAATCGACCACACTGGCAATGCTCTTAGGGATATTACCGCCGGATGCCGGTACAATAACGCGCTGGAGGGAGGATTATAAGGCACACATCGGGGTCCAATTACAATCCACTCCCTTTTTTGAAGGCTATAGCACCGAAGAAAATTTAAGGATTTTTGCAGCACTATACAACGTGCGAATGAATCAGCTGCAAATTCAGACTAAACTGGAGGAATGCAATTTACAGGAAGCGAGGAAAACACTTGCTTCACGCCTATCAGGAGGACAGCAAAAAAGACTTGCGATTGCCGTTACCACGCTGCACAATCCAGACCTGATTATACTTGACGAACCGGCGGCAGGCCTTGACCCCCGCGCCCGACATGAAGTAAGAACTATGATAGCTAGATTAGCAGCAAATAACGTAACCGTTCTCTTTTCATCACATGACATGGAAGAAGTATCCCGTATTGCCGACCGCATCATTTTGATGCACGAGGGTTTCATTGTTGCCCAAGGTAAGCCGGAAAATCTTTTACAGCAATACCACGCAGAAAATCTTGAGAACCTATATCTTGAATTGACGGACTGCATACAAATAGGGAGGGACTAAAATGAAAACCATATTCAGCCTTACATTTAAATCTGCAAGCCGGGATCCTTTTTTACTGCTTTGGTCTATCATACTGCCAATCGGCGGAGCAATCGGATTAGGCGTTTTTATAAAAACACCTCATTATCAGGAACATATTTTAACCGGTATGATAGCTGTCAGTATCCTGTTCTACTCTTTTATGACCACTTCGTTTGCCATCCTGCTTCAACGCCGCCGAGGTGTATATAACCTTCTGCGGGTAACACCTATGCCGCTTTGGCAATATGTATGTGCTATATCGGGAGCTTGGACTTTGATTTCGCTTCTATGTGCCATACTCATCTTATTATCAGGAGTTCTCCTATTAAAAATAGAGATTCCTATACAATCCTTTTTTGCATTAATACCCATAATTCTTATCGCAGCTGCCGGGTATGTGTTCTTCAGCTTTTTTATAGCAAGTCTAAGCCGTACAGAAAACAATGTAAGCATTTTAACAAATGTGATAACTATGCCTCTTTTGTTCAGCAGCAGCGCTTTTTACTCCTTGAACAATGCCCCGGAATTTCTTCAGACAATGAATCGATTTAATCCCTTTCAGTGGTTTGTTGATGGCTTGCGTAATGCATTTGATTCAGCATGGCTCAGCTACTTAACAAACTTAGGACTTGTATCATTAGTGTCAATCGCTGCGCTGATATTAGCATTAAGAACTTTTCGATATCGTGATGTTTAGAATGATGTGATGCAAATATACGGCACCTGACTAATAACCGTAGTTTCCCTCAATCAATATTATTTTTATTCTCTGCTTCTCAAACTGATTTGTTATCAATACAAAGTCATTGCAAATTCGCTGTGGGTGCCTGCAGTCAATGCATTTGTTCAGTTTTGTACAAGGGGTCTCTTTTCCCAGCCGCTTTGCATCCAAGGGTGCGGCAATCTGCCGGGCCCTTAAGATGGCATCATCGACTGTTTTTACTATTTTATTTGTTCCGGCTACAGCAATTACTTGTTTGGGTCCATAAATAATCGGAGCCACGCGGCTTCCGTTTCCGTCAATGTTAAACAGCTCCCCGTTTATGGTCACAGCATTAACTCCGGTTAAAAATGTATCCGCCCGAAAACTCTGAAGGTAAAGCTCCCGCTTATCCTCATGCTGTAATCCATCCCGGTACTTATCCAGAAAGTTATAATTATGCTTTCTAACATATTCGAGCACTCCGGTTTGCTCAAGGGTGACAGAATCACCGCAGCCGACAGTCTGCCCCTCCGGCATCAATTCCCGGAGCAGTACATGCAATTTCGCAGCGGATTCAACATAATACCCCGCCATGTTATTTCTGAACAAATTTTTAATTGTTTCATTTATGATATTCTCCATGGTTCTCCTCTAAAACAATAAATCTATGCCACAACCGGCTTTATTACCGCCGCAAAGTATTCCGCAATTTCCTCCGGAGACTGTTTCATATTATTTTTTAACCACCAACGGACCAAATTGACAAAACTGCCCGAAATATGCTCAACGAGAAATCCCTGGGGCAAAACGGTGTTCTGGCAGGTACCCTTGCTGAGAATGTGCGGTGTCACAAGTGCATTGAAATACTCATGAAAATAACGCTGGAAAAGCTCGCCGCTTTCACAGGTCAAAAGGACAATCATCGTCCGGCCATGCTCACGCAGATGATAAAGAATGTGGGTGACGATCGCATTCGGGTTACCGGCCGCCATAGAAAAATCATGAGTCAGTTCGGCTTCCGGTGCTTCGGAAAAAACATGGGCAAACATCTCCGCGCACATTTCACGCAAAAGATCGTCCTTTGTAGGAAAATGGGCATAAAAGGTTGTCCGTCCTACGTTAGCCCTGTCTATAATCTCCTGCACCGTGATCTGTGAATAGCTGCTGTGCATCAGCAGCTCGCTGAAGGCGTTAAAAATTGCTTCCCTTGTCTTTCGCTGTCGTCTATCCATTTTCCTATCCTTTCGGAACATTTTTAAGGAATTGTTCGGTAGCGCACATTCTATAAAAACCGTTTCTTGTACCGCCCTCACACCCTTGCTATACTAATTCCAGAAATCCTTAATAAAGAACAAAGCATTCTGTTATGAATTTATTGTACTGAAATCAAAAAAAATAAGCAAGTGTAATTATCGGAGGGATTATCATGTTAAAAAAAATTAGTGACTTATTTGCAGGATTCAAATGGACCGTCATTTCGGGCATATTCCTGGCGTTCAGCCTGATACTTTTGCTGACCGACAATACACTGAAGATCGATCCGGCATGGGTAACCGTTCTATTGTCCGGATATCCGCTTCTCTACCTCGCAGTTACCCGATTAATTTATAAAAAATGGATTTCCTCTGCACTTCTGATATCCATTGCCATGCTTGCCTCTATTGCGATCGGGGAGATTTTTGCTGCCGGGGAGGTGGCCTTTATTATGGCAATCGGTGCAATTTTAGAAGACAAGACGGTGGAACGGGCAAAAAAGGGCTTAAAAAATCTGATCAGTCTGACACCTGTGCAGGGAAGAAAAATCTTTTCCGATCCATCGGGAAGCCGAGAGGAAATGGTTCCTGCCAAACAGATTCGGGAAGGCGATCTTCTTCGTGTTCTGCCCGGCGAATCCATCCCTGTGGACGGAAAAATAACAGCCGGAAACACTTCTGTGGACCAATCTGTTATGACAGGGGAATCCCTTCCTGTGGATAAGGGAATCGGTGACAGCGTATTTTGCGGGACCCTCAACTGTTTCGGTTCCATTGATATTGCCGCAACAAAAGTAGGTGAGGATTCCTCCCTCTTAAAACTGATCCGGATGGTCGAGGAGGCGGAAAATAAAAAGGCGCCCGTACAGCGCATCGCGGACAGATGGGCAACATGGCTTGTTCCCGTTGCCCTGGCCATTGCAATTGTTACATTTCTTGTCACCGCCGATATCATCCGCGCAGTGACAATTCTGGTCGTTTTTTGCCCCTGTGCACTGGCATTGGCTACTCCCACGTCCATTATGGCGGCTATCGGTCAGGCTGCAAAACACGGGGTTATCATCAAATCCGGAGAAGCTCTGGAAAACATGGGGCGGGTCGATTGTATTGCATTTGACAAAACCGGAACCCTGACAAGCGGAACGCTTACGGTCGCGGATATCTTTCCCCTGGCTGAAGGGATCAGCAAGGAGCAGCTCCTTCAGCAGACTGCGGCGGTGGAACTCTATTCGGAACATCCTTTGGCAAAAGCAATTGTCAATTATGCCAGAGAACTGCATCTCGCAACAGAGGCTGCCGACAGCTTTCAGATGCTGCCGGGAAAGGGTGTCACGGCAAAACTCCATGGAAGGACTCTGTTATGCGGAACCCTCAATTTCCTGAAGGAAAAGAATATCTCTATCGAGGAAACCACTGTTATTACTCTGGAAGGCTTTCGCGCACAGGGAAAAGCCATCATACTCGTTGCAGAGGAAACCTCCCTGATTGGTTTGATTACCCTTTCCGATACGCTGCGGGAGTCTGCTTCCGGTATTATCAGCGAACTGCACCGGATGAATACCGAGGTTGTTCTGCTTACGGGAGATCACGCACAGACCGCAGGCTATTTTGCTCAAAAAGTTGGAATTCAAACCGTTAGGGCCGAGCTGCTGCCAGAGGATAAGGTGCGCAGTATTTCAGAGCTTGAACAAAAGGGCAGAAAGGTCTGTATGGTCGGGGACGGTGTCAATGATGCACCTGCACTCAAAATCGCTCATGTGGGAATTGCCATGGGCGGCATGGGAAGCGATATTGCCGTGGAAGCGGCAGATATTGCACTGGTCGGAGATGATATCACAAAACTTCCATATCTGAAAAGGCTCTCAGCCTCCGCACTGCGTACGATTCAATTTAACATCGCCTTGTCTATGGCAATTAATTTTGCCGCCATTGTTCTCTCCGTCATGGGGATACTGAATCCGATTACCGGGGCGTTGGTGCATAATGCCGGCTCTGTACTGATCGTACTGAATGCAGCACTGCTCTATGACAGAGACTTTACAATGGGCAGACGAAACGATAAAACCCTTTACACTCAATAATATTTTAAGATTGACAAAATTCATAAATCAGTTTATTATGTAGCATGTCGTACAGTATGACATGCTACATAATTGTGGGAAGGAAGGAATACTATGAAGAAACGGCTGATTGGATTTGAGCTTCGGTCACTCAACAATCTCATGATGCGTAAAGTGGAAAACTCACCCATTAAAGAGCAGGTAGATTCAATTACCGGTACAAATGGCTGGATTATTGGTTTTCTTGCGGAAAATGCAGATAAAGATATCTATCAGAAGGATCTGGAGGAAAAATTTTCAATCACACGCTCTACCGCATCCAAGGTCCTGATTTTGATGGAGAAAAAGGGATTGATTGAACGGCAAGGTGTTCCCCATGATGCCAGATTAAAAAAACTGGTGCTGACTGAAAAGGCATGGACAGTCAGTAAACTGATGATAGCGCATGCCGAACAGATGGAACAGATGCTTATCCAGGGATTTGAAAAAGAAGAAGTGGAGTATCTCTATCATGCTATTCAAAAAATGAAAAACAATGTCCAATGAGGGGGCTGCAATAAACTAACGCAGAAGGGAAAAAGAAAATGATAAAAAAATTAGCAGCCAGCATACGGCAATACAAAAAGGATTCCATCCTTACCCCAATATACGTAACTATTGAATCAATATTTGAAATTATGATTCCGACACTGATGGCCTATTTGATTGATTATGGAATCAATCAAGGCAGGATGTCCGTTGTCCTGCTGATAGGCATGGCTCTGGTCATCGCCGCATTGCTTTCTCTGCTGACCGGTTTTCTTTCAGGACGCAGCGCGGCAATTGCTTCTTCAGGCTTTGCGAGAAATCTGCGCCACGATATGTTTTATAGTGTGCAAAAGTTTTCTTTCTCCAATATTGATAAATTTTCAACCGCAAGCATCATTACCCGGCTTACTACCGATGTCACCAATGTTCAGAACGCATTTCAAATGCTCATCCGCCTTGCGGTGCGCTCACCGATGATGATTATCTTTGCCTTATATTTTTCCTTTCGAATTGATGTCCGGCTTTCACTGATTTTTCTTGCCATCATCCCGGTGCTGTGTATTGGGCTGATACTGATTATGACGCATGTTCACCCGATCTTCAAACGGGTATTTACAACCTATGACAAACTAAACAACATGGTGCAGGAAAATCTGCATGGAATCAGGGTCGTCAAATCCTATATCCGTGAAGAACATGAAAAGCAGAAATTTGAAGATATTTCCCTATCGATTTTCCGGGATTTTTCGAATGCGGAAAAAAGGCTGGCATTTAATATGCCTCTGATGCAGTTCTGCCTTTACCTCTGTATGCTGTTACTTTCATGGTTTGGCGCCAAAGAAATTATAGCTTCCGGAAACGATCCGGTTATAGGTCTTTCAACGGGTGAACTGACCAGTTTGATCACCTATGCAATGCAAATTCTGATGAGCCTGATGATGCTTTCGATGGTATTTGTCATGATTATTATGTCCCGCGCCTCGGCAGATCGTATTGTGGAAGTTCTGGATGAGCAAAGCGACCTGCAAAACTGCGAAGATCCGGTATATACCGTAAGTGACGGCTCCATCATTTTTGAGAATGTCACCTTTACCTATGCTGCAAAAGCAGACAAGCCGGTTCTTGACCGAATTAATCTTTGCATAGCATCAGGCGAAACCGTCGGCATTCTGGGCGGAACCGGCTCCTCCAAAACAAGCCTTGTTCAGCTGATTCCCCGTCTTTATGACAGTGTCAGCGGTAAAGTGATTGTAGGCGGTGTCAATGTGCGGGATTACGACATTGAATCCCTCCGTAATCAAGTGGCAATGGTACTGCAAAAGAATGTACTGTTTTCAGGCACCATCAAAGAAAATCTTCGTTGGGGAAATGAAAACGCGACAGACGAAGAGCTCATCCATGCATGCGAGCTTGCACAGGCAGACGGATTTATCCGGGAATTTCCAGAACAATATGATACTTATATTGAACAGGGCGGCACGAATGTTTCCGGCGGACAGAAACAGCGTCTGTGTATTGCAAGGGCATTGCTGAAAAAGCCCAGAATTTTAATCCTTGATGATTCCACAAGTGCCGTTGACACTAAAACGGATGGACTGATCCGTCAGGCATTCAAAACAGTCATACCGGATACAACAAAAATTATCATCGCACAGCGTGTTTCTTCTGTTCAGGATGCCGATAAAATTATCGTGATGGATGACGGCAAAATCAATGCGATCGGTACGCATAACGAGCTGCTTAAAAGCTGTGATATTTACAGAGAAGTCTACGAATCTCAAAATAAAGGAGGTACTCTCCATGAATAAACTGCCGAAAAAAGAAGCTGCCGGATTGCATGGCAAAGCACCGGTGCAGCGTTTCAAACCGGATACGCTCAAAAGACTGTTCTCTTATATGGCCGAATATAAAATCCAGATGGTAATCGTCTTTCTGTGTATTTTGCTGAGTGCCGCCGCAAGCGCAGCCTCCGCATTATTTCTGCAGATACTGATTGATCGTTACATTATTCCGATGCTCGGACAGTCAAATCCCGTATATACACAGCTGCTGAAGGTTGTTCTGATTATGGGTCTGATTTATGCCTCCGGTGTGTTTTCTTCGTGGTTTTATAACCGAATGATGGTGGTAATCGGACAGGGAACTCTCAAAAAAATTCGTGACCAACTGTTTGCCCATATGCAGACCTTGCCAATCCGGTATTTTGATACGCATTCCCACGGCGATATTATGAGCCATTATACCAATGACACCGATACACTGCGGCAGGCCATTTCCCAGAGTCTTCCGCAAATGCTGTCCTCGCTTATTTCTGTAATAGCCGCCTTTTTTTCCATGCTCTATCTCAGTATCGGACTTACCGCTTTCGTTGTTATATTTCTGTTTGTCTTACTTCGGCTTATGAAGGTCATCGTTGGCAAAAGCGGCACCCACTTTATGAAGCAGCAGCAATCCCTGGGGGATGTGAACGGATATATCGAGGAAATGATCAACGGTCAGAAGGTAATCAAGGTTTTCTGCCACGAAAATAAGGCTGAACAGGAGTTTGACAAAAAAAATGACGAGCTGTGCGACAGTGCGACTGAAGCAAACACTTACGGTAACTCTACAATGCCGGTTGTTATCAATATGGGGTATATCCTCTATGTTCTTATTGCCATCCTCGGTGGTGCGGCAGGTATTGCTGAGCTTCCCAATCTCGGTCTTTCAGGAGTCAATCTGCTGACGATCGGCACCATTGTATCCTTTCTCACTCTGTCCCGCAGCTTTATCAATCCGATCGGTCAGATTTCGATGCAGCTCAATATGGTGATTATGGCACTGGCAGGTGCCTCCAGAATTTTTGAGCTGATGGACGAGGAAAGCGAACAGGACGAAGGTTACGTATCCCTCGTCAACGTCAAAACAGAAAACGGGGAAATAAAAGAATGCGCAGCAAGGACAAATACCTGGGCATGGAAACATCCGCACGGGGACGGAGAACTTACCTATGAACCCCTGCGGGGAGACATCCGCCTTTTTGATGTGGACTTCGGCTATGAAGAAAACAAGACTGTCCTGCACAACATCACGCTTTATGCTAAACCCGGTCAAAAGGTTGCTTTTGTGGGCGCAACCGGTGCCGGGAAAACAACCATTACAAATTTAATCAACCGTTTTTACGATATCGCCGACGGTAAAATCCGTTATGACGGCATCAACATCAATAAAATAAAAAAGACTGATCTTCGCCGTTCTCTTGGCATCGTTTTGCAGGATGTCAATCTGTTTACGGGAACGATTATGGATAATATCCGTTACGGTAAGCTGGATGCAACAGATGAGGAGTGTGTTGCGGCCGCAAAGCTGGCAAACGCAGACAGCTTTATTCGCATGCTTCCGCAGGGATATCATACTGTTTTGGAAGGTGACGGCAGCGGCCTCTCACAGGGGCAGCGGCAGCTGATTTCTATTGCCCGCGCGGCTGTGGCTGATCCTCCCGTCATGATTCTGGATGAGGCCACTTCCTCGATTGATACCCGAACCGAAGCAATTGTCCAAAATGGCATGGATGCCCTGATGAAAGGCCGGACAGTCTTTGTAATCGCGCATCGCCTTTCAACCGTTCAAAATTCGGATGTGATTATGGTTCTGGAAAACGGCCGTATCATTGAACGAGGCAGCCACGAACAGCTCATAGAAGAAAAGGGAAAATACTATCAGCTATATACGGGCGCCTTTGAGCTGGAATAACGAAACAGAAAACGTATTACCCTATTGCATTTATCATTTAAAATAGTTATAATAGAATTGTAACCATTACAAATTAGTAATGGTTATAATTTTTTAGATAGCCGGTGAGCCAATGAACCCCTTATTTGAAACTTTAGAACAGGAATTGAAGAAAAAAAATATTAATCTATCCTACCAAAGACTGAAGGTTTTGGAGTATCTTACACAAAACCAATGCCACCCGACGGTGGAGCAGATTTTTACGGATCTTCAAAGCGAGATCCCTACCCTGTCAAAAACAACCGTATACAACACCTTGCGAATTTTAGCAGAAGCCGGTTTAGTTAAAGTAATTACAATAGAAGATCATGAAACGAGATATGATATCATTACGGAAAGTCATGGGCATTTTAAGTGCGAGTCCTGCGGAACAATCTTCAACTTTCGTATTGATATTGATTTATTGACTTCCGATGATTTAAGCAATTTTAAAATCAATGATAAAAATATATATTTTAAAGGCATCTGTCCGCAATGCCTTTCGAATATAAATGAAAACACGTGAAGGAGGACTAACTTATGGGAGAAATGAAATGCCCGGTAACAGGTAAAACGAGGAATGCCGTATCCGCCGGCAGCACCTCAAACAACGATTGGTGGCCCAACCGGCTGAACCTGAAGCTCTTGCGTCAGAATTCAGACTTGAGCAATCCAATGGGCACAGGCTTTAACTATTCTGAAGAGTTTAAAAGTCTCGACCTTGAAGCGGTAAAGAAGGACCTGTATGCATTGATGACAGATTCGCAGGATTGGTGGCCTGCCGATTATGGTCACTATGGACCGTTTTTCATCCGTATGGCATGGCACAGTGCCGGCACCTATCGCATGAGTGACGGCCGGGGCGGCGCATCGGACGGAACCCAGCGCTTCGCACCGCTTAACAGCTGGCCGGATAACGTGAATCTTGATAAGGCCCGCCGTTTACTTTGGCCGATCAAAAAGAAATACGGCAGGAAAATTTCCTGGGCCGATCTCATGATCCTGGCAGGTAACTGCGCACTCGAATCAATGGGCTTCAAAACGTTCGGATTCGGCGGCGGCCGGGAAGATGTTTGGGAACCGCAAGAAGATGTCTACTGGGGTTCCGAAACCGAATGGCTTGGTGATAAACGCTACTCGGGCGAGCGGGACCTTGAAAATCCTCTCGCTGCCGTTCAGATGGGACTGATTTACGTGAATCCGGAGGGTCCGAACGGGATGCCTGATGCAGTCGCTTCCGGCCGCGATGTTCGGGAAACCTTTGCCCGAATGGCTATGAATGATGAAGAGTCTGTGGCTCTTATTGCCGGAGGGCATACTTTCGGAAAAACACATGGAGCCGGACCCGCGACTCATGTAGGCCGGGAGCCTGAAGCCGCTCCTATTGAGGAAATGGGGCTCGGCTGGAAAAACAGCTATGGCATCGGCAAGGGCAAAGATACGATTGGCAGCGGACTGGAGGGCGCCTGGAAGCCGAACCCGACCAAATGGGACATGGGATATCTGGAAACGCTGTTTCAATATGACTGGAATCTGGTGAAGAGTCCCGCGGGTGCTTACCAGTGGACTCCCTCTGATCCTGCTGCCGCACACACTGTACAGGATGCTCACGACCCGGACAAACGGCACGCTCCCATGATGACTACGGCAGATCTCTCATTAAGAATGGATCCTGTCTATAAACCGATTGCAGAGCGCTATCGCAGTCATCCCGAAGAATTTGAGGATGCTTTCGCCCGCGCCTGGTTTAAACTGACACATCGTGACATGGGGCCCCGTTCACGTTATCTTGGTCCTGAGGTTCCCGCCGAGGAGCTGATATGGCAGGATCCAGTACCCGCGGTTGACCATGAATTGATCGACGAACAGGATATCACCTGTCTTAAAGCTAAAATACTGGATTCCGGACTGTCGGTTGCTCAACTTGTATCCACTGCCTGGGCATCCGCCTCAACCTTCCGTGGCTCGGACAAACGAGGCGGAGCAAATGGTGCGCGCATCCGTCTTGCACCGCAAAAGGATTGGGAAGTAAATCAGCCGGAGCAGCTGAGCACCGTACTGGGAATTCTTGAAAGGATTCAGTCCGAATTCAATGATGCACAATCCGGCGGCAAGAAGGTTTCTCTCGCAGACTTAATTGTTTTAGGCGGGGGTGCGGGCATTGAGCAGGCAGCCAAAAACGCCGGTCAAAGTTTGATTGTTCCTTTTACTCCGGGACGGACGGATGCTCTGCAGGAGCAGACAGATGCGGTATCCTTCACAGTTCTTGAACCGAAAGCCGATGGATTCCGCAATTACATAAAAACGAAGTTTTCTGCATCGACAGAGGAGCTTTTAATTGATCGTGCACAGCTGTTGACCCTGACTGCTCCCGAGATGACGATCCTCGTCGGCGGCATGCGTGTCCTGAATGCCAATTTCGGGCAATCTCAGCTTGGCGTCTTTACTGAAAGACCCGAAACACTCACAAACGACTTTTTTGTGAATCTGCTTGATATGGGCACTGTCTGGAAACCGGTCTCCGAAGACGGAACAGTATTTGAAGGCCGCGACCGTGCAACAGATGCGCTCAAATGGACCGGAACACGAGCAGATCTTATCTTTGGTTCAAATTCTGAACTCAGAGCCATCGCAGAAGTCTATGCCTGCGATGATGCCCGGGAGAAATTCACTCAGGATTTTGTGTCGGCCTGGAATAAGGTAATGAATGCGGATCGTTTTGAGCTTGCCTGAGCAAACATTGTACATTATTTCAATAAAGCCCGGAGGACAGTTTACCTGTCCTCTGCGGCTTTTAAAAACTTGTCAGAACAGAAAGGAGCCCTATGAATTTTCAAGGTTTGATTATAGGAATCGCTGCATTTGTAATTATCGGAGTATTTCATCCAATTGTCATCAAGGCAGAATATTATATCGGCAAAAAACTATGGCCTTTATTTTTATTTGCCGGGTTATTGCTGATCGGATCATCTCTGTTTATCAACAATATAACAGCTGCCGCAATTATCGGCATTACCGGCTTTACTTCACTATGGAGTATTCATGAACTCTTTGAGCAGGAGAAGCGTGTGAAAAAGGGATGGTTTCCGCATAACCCAAATAAAAGAAATACTTGATCCTTCACTAAAAGTGCGGTCCTCCTATTTCGATAATATGATTATCGGGATCATAGATTCGAAATATTTTTTGCCACGGCAGCTCTATAATTCCGTGAATAATTTTCACTTCCTTCTGGAGCAGCCTATTGTATTCCTCTTCAATATTCTCTGCTTCAAAATAAATATCTAAATTACCAGATCCCTGTTTTCCGATATGCAGGAGCTTGTTTATTTCCTGTTCCGGCATAAGCTTATTCGCTTGGTGTATGGAAAAGCGCTCTTTAAAAACGACCATATTCCCCCAGTCGTATACTATCTCCAGTCCCATGATGTTACTATAGAATTCCTTCGATACCTTTATATCCTCAACCATAACGATCGTATCAATATGCTTCATTTCCATTCTCCAACTATTTTCTTGCAGTCATATCGTAATATCCCCATTTCTCCTTACCTACAGAGAATGTTTTTTCATGATGAGCGGAGACATGAAACCCAACTGCCTCATAGCAGGCTTTGGCACTTGGATTGTTGTCAAATACTTTAAGTGTTGCTTCAGTCACATTCAGTATTTCAAATGCAAAACGCAGCGCCAATGTCATTAACTGTTTCCCCAAGCCATTGTTTCTTTGATCCAAAGCAATTGCCACAAAGCCAAAATGAATAGAATTATTCACAAAATCAGCCATAAGCATTGTTATGGTTCCAACAGGCAAACCACTTTCGTCAGTCATAGTAAACACCCACGCACGATCATCTTTTTCATATGCCTTAATATGGTCGTTTAATATCTCTACAGTCAGCGGGTATTCGATTTTTCCAGCACTCCATTTCATAAATGTCGTATATTCATCAACCCAAGTCACGATTTTCTCTGCATCTCCAGGTTTGTATGGTCTGAATCTCATCATACCACTCCTTCTCTGTTAACCATAAATAATCTGAGTAACTGCCTCTTAAAATTCAATGACCCTTGGCTCCTCTGAAAAGGAATATATGGTTGCCGTTGCATCCTTCAAATATAAAACCTGTGTATTTCCGTCATCTGCCCGATACATTCCCTGAAGGGAAGGATACGCATCCAGCATGCTCTGCTTCGCCTCAATTCTGTCATCCTCAACAGCAATTGCCTCTATGCGGATCCACTTATCGCCAATTGTAGTACTAATCTCAATTTTAGGATTCACCATCATTTGCTTTGAAACTTTCTTAACTTTTCCGGTTTGAATATAGAGTCTGTCTTCGAAAATATTGACCGTACCGAAAGGACGCACCCTTGGCTGTCCGCTTTCCTCTGTAGCCAGATAATAGGTGCCGCTTTCCTTTAAAAATTCATAAACCTCTTTCATGGGAACTACCTCCTTTTATTTTAGAAATTAGTCTTTGATTATCTTTCTATCATTATTTAATCACTGCACTGCATCTTTTACAAGCATCAATTTATGATCTGTAAAAACTTATTAACATCATTGTCGACCTCTACTTTTGAAAAAATGATGGAGGTTTCCGTTAAGGCATAGGTAGATACAGCATTTATAAACTGTTCCATATCTTCTAAAGAAGGAACCGATAACTTGACAATAAAGCATGCGGCACCTGCAATTCTATAACACCATTCACTGTACTTATACTCCTTAATAAATCTTTTAAATTTTTCATATTGTCCATCCCTCATTGTTACTTCAACGATACATTCTATTGAGCAACCCAGGTTCTTTTTGTTCAGACAGACAGTATATCCCTCAATAATATGGTGGTCTTCGAGCCTCCTGACTCTTTCAGTTACGGAAGGTGCTGAAAGAATCACCCGCTTTGATAACTCTCTGATAGAAAGACGACTGTCTAATTGCAGCTCATGTAAAATTCGCAAATCTATTTCATCAATTTTCATTTGATATACTCTTTCATTTAAAACATATTATTTGTATTGCAAAAATAGTAATTTTATACTTTTTTAAATTTAAATTTAATTATATGCCTGTTATAATTACTTTGTCAATAAAACAACTGATCTTAGGGAGGAATAATGGATGGTAACGATATCATTTTCACAGAATGGAAGTACACCGTTTCAACAATTATTAGGACATCACAAAGGTATCCTGGAAAAATGGATCTTACTGGAAGACTACTTCTTTTCCAGCAAAACATTTTCTCCTGAATTGAAAGAGGAGGTACGGCGTACTCTGGCCTATCAAAACGGCTGTGAATATTGCATGGCCAAGGGAGCTCCTTCAAAAAACAAGATGGATTCCCGGACACAATTGGCTGTCTATGCAGCGGAACTATCCGATAAAAAAACGCATCTGAGCGATGCCGAATGCAGCGCACTAAAAGAAGTATTTACAGAAAGCGAGATTTCGGAGCTTTTGGCCTTTATTTGCTTTATAACGGCTTGCCAAAGATTTGGAGCCTTGATGAACTTAGGGCCAAGCTGCAGAATTTGAGTTGACCACACATTGTCAGTTTTTATTGCTGCTATTTCTTATTACTTTAATATCTCCGTTTCGAGTTTCCAATTCTATAGTTATTTCAGGGGAAGTGCCAACGGTTCCCGTGGCAGTATCATCCGTAACAGTAAGCAGGTCCGCAAACGAAGTTTCAATAGTTCCCTCTCTGGTTACTGCCGAAAATTCAAAAGCAAGCTCATTTGGAAGAGCTACCGCAACCGCTCCGTTTTTGGAATACGCGTAAAGATCACCGCTCACATCGTCATAGGAAAGATCAACAGACCCTTCTCCTGACACATAAAAGGAACCGGAACCGCAAAGCCCGGAAGCGGTCAGCTCTCCACCCTTTGATTGATAGCTGATCGCTCCGTTTATCTGATTCATCATCGTTGCGGAGTTGGTAGTCCGTATCATTATTTCATCTGCATCTATATTTTCAAAGCTTAAACTGCCGTTTGTACAGGATGCCTTTATCTTTAACGCCTTTGTATTTGACAGTTTCACTGTGCCGCTGGTTGTATCAACAATAAAGTCTTCTGACAGATGCAAAGGAATTTCCGAATTGATGGTTCCGCTTGTGGAGTGCAGCGATAAACTGCGGTCATAATTCTGGGGAAGATAAAGTTCAATATAGGATTTAAAATCGAAAAATCTTGGCCGTTCCCCCTCTGTAATCAACAATTCACCGTTTTGTACGGAGCTTCTGGCATAATAGCTTTTTTTATCCTTGTTCATGTATTCTCTTACGATAATCTTATCATTCTCACTTTCCAAAACATAAATATCATCTGCATCATAATCAAGGCGAAGACTCTCAAAAGCTCCGGTATCAAATGTAAGCGTGTTGACAGGTACGGCTGCCTTTTGTTCCTTGCACCCTGATAAAATTCCCATGAGCAAAATTCCTGCACATGCGGATGAAACTTTGTAACGTCTCATAAAATTTCTCTCCCTTCATTAATTGAACGGTTCATTCAATATTTTTGTATTTTTTTACGGAGCATTTGCTCCGTAAAAATCTTATCCTCTGCCGTATGCGTGAAGCAGGTTATCCATGCAAACGCTTTTAGCCGTTTGGACGGAAATATTCTTTTGTGTCTCGAACGTATCATTTGCTACATGCATCCCCCACCATGACAGGGTCTCGATCACCAAGCATGTAACCTCCTGCACAGGCTCTACCTGACGAAAAGTTCCATTCTGTATGTACTGTGTGATATATGACAGAATCTGATTATAAAACTTCTGACGGTATTCCTTATAGTAAGCTGTCAGACTTCCTAAATCCTCCGGATTTTTTTCAATGAGTAAACAGCCGATTCCGTACTTCGAAATGATATCAAATGCATCGGATAACATCTGCCCCAAAGGATAATCTGTAATATCGTCCAGATGAGCAGAAAGGGCCTTTGTGTTTTGTTCAAAGGCTTCCATGATTTCACTGTCCAAACAGTCGAACAGCTCGGAACGAATGGGCAATTGAAATTCCCGCGCAACAAACTCCGGCTCAATTGTTCCTTTGAGAAGAAAGCTTAACAGCTCTCTTTTCCCTGTAAAATAGACATAAAGCATCCCGGTCGACAAGCCGATTTCCCTTGCAATATCTTTCATTTGTGTCCTTGCATATCCTTTGTTGATAAATAAATGGCTGGCTGCATCAAATATCAGTTTCATTCTATTTTCCATTGCATCACTCCATTAACTGAACCGTTCATTCAAATATCACTATACTGTTTTTCTCCTTATTCGTCAAGGTATTTATTGCTTCTAAAATTCAATCACCTCCGGCTCCCCTGTAAAGGAGTAAAGCGTTGCCCTTCCATGTATAAAATAGAGTACTGTCATCAGATTATCATCAACTGTATACATACTGCTTAATGCGGCATTATTTTCTTCCATCATGGCAGCACGCGCTTCTCTTCTTTTATCTTCCGCCACTTCCCCTTCCACTCTGATCCAGGTTCCCTTATTCATTCCGCAGATTTCCACTTTTGCATTTTCCAGCATTTGATTGTATACCTGTTTCTTATTATTTGTTACGATGTATAATTTTCCTTCATACTCACTAACTGCTCCAAAAGGGCGCACACGCGGCTGTCCGTTCTCACTTGTTGCCAAATAAAATGTTTTACATTCCCTAAGATAATTTAATACCTCTTCCATAATCAAAATCCTCTCTTTTCTTTTATTCTAATATTTTGCAAAGTTAATGAACTCGCAATACAATTATATGTTACACGCATTTTTTTGCAAGTACGATATTTTATGATACCTCAAATTATTGATTTGTTTTCTGTCTTCCAGCCGCCTTTGCCCTGTTTTTTTTCTTGCATTTTTCCTCTACCTGTTTTATAATTCAAGAACATTATTCATCATATGCTCCGTATATTCTATACGATATTTTATGATACTTTGAAAGGATGATTTTATGGCCAAAAAAGATTTATTTGGATTATGTCCGTATCTCACTTCTCAAAAAATATTAAGCGGAAAATGGTCGATCTACATTTTGTATATATTGACGGATGGTCCCATACGATTTAATGAGTTACAGAGAAGGATGCCGGAAGAAATGACTCATACCTCCTTATCAAGACAGCTTAAAACACTTGTTGACGAAGGGCTGATTGTTCGTAACGAATTTAATCAAATCCCGCCTAAGGTTGAGTATTCACTAAGCGATATCGGACAAAAATTCGAAAAGGTTCTTGACTCCCTTGGAGAATGGGGTAAAGAATATATTAAATTTATAAAATTAAATCAGATGTAAGAGAGTGAACCTCACAAAAGCGAAAGGAAAATTATATGAAATCAATACAAACAAAAATTAAAAAACATTTTATTATCATGGTTCTGTCTGCTATCGCTACAATCACAATTATTTCATCACTTTTATTCTATTTCAGCACTAACTCCCAGATGAAGGAAGAAGTCAGTGCATTGGCGACCGCTTACTCACAGGGTGTAGAGAGTAAGATGCAAATTTATAAAAACGAAATCATCGTAGCCGCTTCTGTTTCGGAGATTACTTCTTTAGATACTGCCGGACAAGAGGCTTTATTTACGTCTCTGGCAGAAAGAGGCGGCTTTCATTATATTGCATTGGCAGATGCAGACGGAAAAACCACAAGAGGAACCGATATTTCAACTACCGATTATTTTCAGAAAGCAATGGAAGGCAAAACTTATATGTCAAGTCCGGTTAAGGATGAGGCCGATGGGTCCGTTATGATTATGCTGGCTACACCTGTAAATAACTCCACCGGCTATGAAGGAGTGCTGTACGCGTCACTCCCGTATGATCTGTTCAGTGAAATTGTAAGCAATATCAAAATCGGCGACGGCGGATATGCATTTATTGTTGACAGTACGGGGGTAACGGTCGGGCATCCGGACAAAACGGTCGTGGAAAATATGGTTAATTACATAGAGGAAGCGAAAACTGACAGCAATTATAAACTGGCAGCCAATGCGATCAGTCATATGATCATCGGCGAAACAGGTACCGCACATACGGAATATAACGGTGTGCGACGGCTGGTAGGATATACATCCCTGGATGGGGAAGAAGGCTGGTCCATAGCCGTAACGATTCCGATCAAGCAAATTATGTCCAGCGTATACCGTACATTAGTTATCTGTATTGCACTCAGTATTTTACTGACTGCAATAAGCATCTACGTAGCCGGCAGAATATCGCATTCTATTACTCAGCCGATCATTGGTGTTACAAAACGGATTGAGCTTTTGGCAGAGGGAAATCTCTCGGAAGAGGTGACTGTTGCCGATGGGAAGGATGAAGTCGCGAGATTGTCTGTTGCACTGCAGGAAACGGTTATTAAACTCAGGACTTATATAGAAGACATCACCACTGTACTTTCCGCCATGGCAAACAATGACTTTACAATAAAGAGTCAGGGGCAGTATACCGGCGATTTTCTGAAAATCAATGCAGCATTTGAACGTATCCTGGCGTCTCTGAACCAGAGCTTTTCTAATATCTCTCTGGCTGCCGATCAGGTGAACTCCGGCGCTTCCCAGGTATCGGATGCCGCATTGTCCCTGGCGGAAGGAGCTACACAGCAAGCTGTTTCAATAGAAGAACTAACCGATAAAATTGAAAAGATTGACGCAGAGGCCCGTAAAAATGTGGTACAGGCAGATGATACAATGCCTATGTTTGCAGCGTCCAGTAAAAAATTCAAAGAAATCGGAACATTAATGGAAAATATGCAAAGTTCCATGGGGGATATCTCTGAATCTGCCGAACAGATAAGAACCATTACGGTGACGATTAACGATATTGCCTCACAGACGAATCTTCTGGCTTTAAATGCTGCCATAGAAGCTGCAAGAGCGGGTGAAGCCGGAAAGGGATTTGCTGTTGTTGCCTCCGAAATAAGAAATCTTGCCGAAATGTCTGCAACAGCTACGGAACAGACAGAACAGCTTCTGGCCCGGTCAGATCAATCCATCGGAGAAGGGGTTGCGGCTACACAGGTCGTTTCTGATTCCTTATCCGGGATTATTGAATTGGCCTCCAAATCAGAACAGGCAGTCGGCTTAATGAGACAGTCGGCCATAGAACAGTCCTCAGCCATTACGAAAATCACGGAAGGATTAGAGAAAATATCCGATGTGGTAGAAACCAATGCGGCTACCGCACAGGAAAGCTCTGCCGCCAGTGAGGAACTGTCCGCACAGTCAACTGTATTAAAGGACGAAATCAATCATTTTATATTATTAAACAAATAAACCTCTTTAAATTGGTTGAAGAACCGGTTGCTTAAAAGCAGCCGGTTCTTCAGTTTTATATACAAATAAGTAAAAATATATTAGAGTTGTGTTAGATTTTCCAGCTGACGGCGCGTTTCCTGTCATCGACAAAGTTTCTGTAGATTCCGTCCTGCTGCATCAGCTGCTCATGAGTCCCTTGCTGTACGATTTTTCCTTTATCCACTACAAGAATCTGATCGGCAATGCGAACGGTCTTTAGCCGATGCGCGATCATGATAATTGTCTTTTCCTGCGTCAGTGCATTAATGGCAGTAATCAGGTCCGCCTCATTTTCAGGATCCACATTTGCAGTCGCTTCATCCAGTATTACGATCGGCGCGTCTTTCATAATGGCCCGTGCAATCGATATTCTCTGCCGTTCACCGCCCGAAAGGGAAGCGCCCCCTTCACCGATTACCGTCTCATAGCCGGCAGGCAGGGCAGATATAAAGTTATGGCAGCAAGCTTTTTTTGCGGCGTCTATCACCCTCTCCATAGAAGCGTCCGGCTGACCGAAACGAATGTTGTTGGCAATCGTATCGTGGAAGAGGTATACACTCTGAAATACAAAGCTGAAGTTTTTCATCAAGTTGTCCATGCTGTAATCCTTCACATTGCGGCCGCCCAGCAATACCTTGCCGGAATCGGCATCCCAGAAACGTGCGATCAGGCTTGTAAGAGTAGTTTTCCCCCCGCCGGAAGGCCCCACAATGGCGGTTGTAGTTTTTTCCGGGATGAAGGCGGAAATTCCGTCGATAATTTTACGCTCTCCATATGAGAAATCCACTTGGCTCATTTGAATATCGAAGCTGTCCGGGTCGGTGTCCGCACCGTTGATATCCATCTGCTCAGCGTCAAGAATCTGCCGGGCCTTGTCAATGCTGGCATCTATGGCCCGAAGCAGTGCGGAATAATTGCCGGCGCTTTCCAGGCTGGAATACACGATAAATGAGCTAATGACCATCACAACACAAATCAGCAATTTCATGCTGCCGTTCAGATAGAACAAGACAGACAACAGCGTCATGGCAACCCCTGTCAGTTTGACAACAAAGCTTTGCAGCGTCATATAAGGAATCAATGTCCTTTCCAATTCGATATTTGTATTCGCATTGACATCTATGGAATCGTTCAGCTCACAGCTTTTCCTGCCGATAAGCCGATAGGCCTTAACCTCAGCAATTCCCTGAATATATTCCAACACCTTCTCTACAAGAGCTGCATCCGCCCCAACCTTTTTTTGCGATATTTTCTCCGCAGACTTTTGCAGCCGGCTGTTTGCCAGCAGAAACAGCACCAGTCCGGTCAATAGCACCAGCGAAATTCTGTAATCAAAAAATAGTAAAAATACAATGATGAGTGCTGTGGTAAGCAGCCCCTGGCTGACCAGCATCACAACTCGCGTCGCGACATTTTCCAGCTGCTGCATTGTGTTTGTGGTAACAGAAGCGATCTCACCCAGGCTGTTGGCGTTGAAATACCCCATCGGCAAATACCGCAGATGCTCCGCAATTTCAATACGCTTATTTGCACAGGTACCGTAACCGCCCTCCGTTTGAAGCATCGTGGAAAAATACTTAACAATGCTGGAACCGATGATGCTGATCAGCATGATGATAAAGCTCATTAAAATTGCTTTTGTTGTTACATTGTTCTGAAGCAGTGGCTCAATCATAACGGCAATAGCAGGAATCTTCAGTGCTTCAAACATAGCCTGAATCACGCCGAGCACGATGGATAAATGAAATTTTTTTCGGTTTTCTTCTCCGCAGAAAGCAAAGAATTTACGAATAATTTTAATCATGATCGACACCTCCCTTTATGGTTCCTGTGCTTGGCGCGGGGACAGCCTCTTCCATATGATCTCTTGCGGAAACATGTGCGTCCCACATTTTTTTATACAGCCCATTCAGCCCGAGCAGTTCAGAATGTGTTCCGGATTCCCCGATTCGTCCGTCATTTACCACATAAATCTGATCCGCATCCTTGATTGTAGACAGTCGGTGTGCAATGACAATCAGAGTTTTGTCCTTCACAAGCTTTGCGACCGAGTTCTGAATCAGTGCCTCATTTTCCGGATCGGTATAGGCCGTGGCTTCATCCAAAATGACAATCGGTGCATTTTTCAGCATAGCACGTGCAATGGAAATTCGCTGACGCTCGCCGCCGGACAGGTGACCTCCTAAACTTCCGACAACCGTATCATAGCCATTCTCCAGACCCATAATAAACTCATGGCACCCGCACCGCTTTGCCGCTTCCTCCACCTCTGCATCCGTTGCCTGTGCGCTTGTCTTTCCCATGCGTATATTCTCCCGAACACTTTGGTTAAACAGATAATTATCCTGCGAGACATAGGCAATCAGGTCACTGTATTCCTCCAGTGGAATACTGCGAATGTCCACGCCGCCAAGTGTAATGGTTCCCTCTTTTACATCCCACAGAGCATTGATCAGTCTGGCGACAGTGGATTTACCGCTTCCCGAAGGACCTACCAGGGCAGTGAAAGATCCTTCCGGAATCTCCATGTCAATTCCGTGCACGACCTCTGTGTCATGATAGCTGAACCGCACACCGGAAAGCCGAATAGAATGATTTGCAGGAATATGCTCCATGGCGGCGGGCCGCTCCATTTCCGGTGCGTCCAGAACCCCGCGGATCTCCTTCACCACCGTCCCCATAGTCCCAATATCATCTGAATACGACATACAGGTAAGGATAGGGGTGATCATTGCCACAGAAAGGATGATGATGAAGATCAGATTTTCCGGAGTCAGGAAGCCGTTTTTCACCATAAACCCTCCGATCGGCAAAACGGTGACCATCGTGGATGGCATCACATTCATGGCGAAGGTAAAGTAGACGTTGCTTTTGCGCATCCAGCTGATATAGCTGTCCGCTGCCTCTCCTGCCGCTTCCACGAAGCGTTCATAGGAGCTTTCCGCCTTTCCGAATACTTTGATGACTTCAATACCGTTAATGTACTCCACCGCGGTATCATTTAGATTTTTGGTTGCCCTGATCGCACGTTTATAGTTGCCCTCATAGCCGATCATCATGCCCATATAGCAGAGAAAGCCGATCGGCAGTGTGATGAGCGATACAAGCGCCATGCGCCAGTCGATCATAAACAGGAAGACAATGATGCAGACTGGTGCCAGAAGGTTGGCCGTAAACTCCGGTAAAATATGTGCCAACGGAGTCTCTACGGTGTCGATTCGCTCCACCAGCGTGCTTTTCAGTGCGCCTGAAGGCTGATCCAGCACCGCCCCAAGCGGCATACGGGCCAGCTTGTCCGTACACTGTTTGCGTACATTGGCCAAAACATGAAAGGTTGCTTGATGAGAAAAGCTTGTGGATACTCCGTGGCAGAGAACCCGTCCGGCCCAGAATACGGCGATGAGCAAACACTGAACCAGGTAATAGCGAACTTCCTTATTGCCTGCCAGCAGCTGATGAATGAGATTGGCTGCAAGAAAATATGGTGCCAGAGAAAAAGCCACACCAAGCACCGCGGTACAGACGCTCACCGTGTATTTCCCCCTGTGATCTCCCGCTTGTCCCAGCAGCCAGCCAACCGCAGACTGCCGTTTCTTTTGAATTAAAGTTTCTTCCATTTATTTTTCCTCCCTTATGGATATTTGCTGAAGTGCCGCTGCCCGGCGGTATTCCAGCGGTGCTGTCCCGTAAAAGGACTTAAACGCGATGCCAAACTTTGTCTGACTGGCATACCCCACTGCATTAGCGATTTTCACCACCCTGTCATGGCTCTCCGAAAGCAGCTTTGCCGCCAGCTTCATTCTCAGTTCCGTCTGATACTCTGCATAACCGCAGCCATACACGCCGCGAAAGTAATTCTTGAGACTTGTTTCACTGATGCCAAATTGCTTTGCAAGAGTTTTTGCCGTGTACCTGACCGTGAGATCTTTTGTAATAAGCCTTTTGACCGCTTTCGCAATTTCTACCTGTGATGTCGTATAATAATTTCGTTTCACTTTGGCTTTGTTTAATGGCATTTTTTCCAAAAGAAACAAAATTTCCAGCGCTTTCGCAAAAATCAATCTGCGGTCCGCATCCTCCGTGGCATATTCATGTATTTCCCTTGCGATTCTCGGGAGGAAGGCTCCGGCGGATGCGATCTGCAGCCGTTCTTCATCCTCGCACCGCCGGGCAAGCACATCCGGCGCGGTCAGCACACTGCCCGCGATCCTGATCTCATCCCGCCAGTTCCCGCTCATCATCATAATCAACTCAATCCCTTCATACTCTGCGGCAGGATAATAGTAGGACTCCATGGCTTTCCCAATTTCAATCGCCACCTCTCCGCCGGACAAATAGGTGTACTCCCCGTTATACAATTTCAGCTCACAGCGCCCACGTGAGCAATAGTTAATCTTGAGCATCTTACCCTTGCGCTCTCCAAACATGGAAAAGTCCGGAATCACAGTGGAGCGGATGTCAATGTCATGCAGCAAAAAACCGGAGGAAAGCAGAAAGGTCATAAGTCGGCCCGGCGGCTTCCCTCCTTCTGCCGGAAAGGGTATGATGACCCGCCCTCTTGCCTGATCGGCCACGGCTCCCGGCATAGTGCTGATTCCTTCCATAAACTGTTGGTTCATTTTGATTCCCTCACTTTTAAGGCGATTTTTCGGTCACAGCAGCTTCGGATCAACTCGCTGTCAAGTGTGACGGCGAAGGTTGGTTCATCAAACAGCTGGATTTTACATGATTCTCATTTAGGTTAGTACTCACTAACTCTCATGTCTACTCCTGTTTGGCATTTTTATTCCATTCAGCAATCAGATCTGTTATAATATCTGATATTGAAAATTGGAGTTTATTCTTTTATTTCAAGGTTATTCTGTCAGCGATTCCGCCGGGATGTGTGAGGATCTGTTGGATGTCAGAAACGGAGGAGACGCGAAAATCTAAGATTCTGCAATCTCCTCAAAATTATGATTGAGCTTCCTTCGCTCGCCCGCAAATGAATAATATTCCGGTTTTTGATCGTAAAACAGTTCCAGTTCAAATGAGGCTGCTTTTATGATATCGTCAAATAGCTCCGCATTCATACAGTAATGATTGTCAGAGGGCTTATGCCAGAAAAGTGTTGTGCCGCAGACACAATGTCCATGTAAATTCTTCATTTCAATTCCTCCATTACCATTTTTCGTATCTTACAATGTCTTCCAGGGCTCTCCTCGGGCGCTGCTTTGGTGTCTCATCACCATATCCGAGTGTAATGATTCCGCATACATATTTATCCTCCGGAATGTTAAGGATCTGTCGGACCAGATCCTGCTCAAACCAGGCTGTCCAACAGGCCGCCAGCCCCAGATGCTCTGCTTCAAGCAAAATATGCTCCATTGCGATTGCTGTGTCCCGAATAATTTGCTTAAGCTCCGGTTCAGAACTGTTCTCATCCAGCCTGATTTGCATATTTGCCGGTATGCGGCATCTAATATCCGCTACACACACAATGAATATCGGGGCCTCCAGCATCCAGTTTTGATGATGATCTGCAATGGAAAGCTTTTCCTTCGTATCCTCCGATTCCACAATCAGAAACGTCCACGGCTGCGTATTGCTTCCGGAAGGTGCTAACCTGGCACTCTCCAATATTTGAACAAGCTTCTCTTCCTCAACTCTTTTATCTAAATATTTTCTGATACTTCTTCTATCTTCTATTTGCTTCAGCATCATAATCTCCTTTTGCCGCTTCTCCGACAAATGCCGGCGTCTCTTTTTTCCATCATAATCCATATTTTATCTGTCCGTCAATAGAAACCCAACTATTCTATAGTTTAGATGTGCAGTATTGAGAGCCTAGCCAAACGTATCATCTTTCAATGCTTCTGCGATACTGCCGCCTTTCATCTGCCTGCTTCCGATAAAATAGGAAATACTGATTGCCATAAGCACAGCAAAAGAGAAAATCAACATTGGTAGTATCGGCATCCTGACGATAAATTCACTCATATTGATTCCCGCCTGCTTTACCGCAAACACAATAAATAAAATATTGAATGGTATGCTGATTATCATTGGTGCTGCCCATATAACAAACGCTTCCGTACAAAGTATTTTTGAGATGCCCCGCGGCGTAACACCAACCGACTGGTATCGTGCAAATTCGCGTTTGCGCTGAAAAATATTCCCCAACGTATTTGCAAAAACATTGGATATGCCAATACAGGCAAGAAGTCCGCACAAAGCACCTATGATCTGCTTGTAACCTGCGTATATCATGACCGCTGTCTCCTCTTTTTCCGGGCGGTTCTCAATCGTATAATTATATCGGCTTCCCATTAACTTTTCACATTCTGCCTGAATAGTATCTATGCTGTCAGCAGATGCAGCTCTTATATTAAAATACAACTGATCATCTGCTGCCGGCAGGCTTTGTGCAAATTTGTCATATGCATTCTGGGATATAATTAGAACAAGACTGTAATTACTATATTCCTCTCGCAATTGAGGGACTTCTTCCGTATAACCGGAGACGGTAATCGTCCCCACCGCCGTATCTGGATTCCGGCCGGTTACTATTTGTAAATTCTTTTCGGCAGTCTGACTTAAAAACGGAATCAATTCCCTGCTGCGAAAACCGCTGTTTTTACTATCCCAAATCGTATTGATCAGAATCGCAGTTCCGACATCCTGCCTGTCTTTTGGTATACCGTTTTTCTCTGCATAATCGGCATAGCTTTCATGATCCAGTACAATCATCGGTGTTTCAACCAGATACATTTTATTGTTCCCCACATAAACGGCGGGGTTAAGTACATTGTATCCGCCGATTGCTTTTACTTCCTGGCTCATATCCTCCTCACTCAGCAATGTATAAGCCGTATTTTTTTGATAGGCGGTGAGGGTGTCAATACCGTCTATGCTCCTGAAAGCATTTTGCAGCCGGTCATCACTTAAGTCGGCATTTGCAATTTCTATCATAATATCCCATGAATTTTTATATCTTTCAAAATAAGTGTATTTTGTAGTTATTTCCGAAATGGTCATAAAATTCAAAAAAATAGTCAATACAAGGAAGGAAATGGTCAGGCATACTGCGGCTGTCCGAAATGCTTTTCGTCTTGTATAAAAAGACTTTAGGGCCAATTCTCCCTCAACGCCGAGGATTACCGATCCCACACGAAATTTTCTGATTTTGTTCTGCGGCTTTTCATACTCCCCTCGAATCGCCTGCAATACACTGATTTTGCTTAAGTTCCTTGCAGGAAACCACGCAGACAAAAATATTGTCACAAACGTGCAGGCAACCGTTAACAGAAACAGCAGAACATGATATTCAAAAACCGCTTGTTTGATTCCGATACTTCTTGTAAGCGTATTTGCATATTTTAAAAAGTACACACAAAGACCTATTCCTATCAGTGTGCCTGCCAAAACAGGCACCGTACTCAATACAAGAGCCTCCTGAATCAATACTGTTCGCAATTGCTTTGGTGTCGCCCCGACGCTCTGCAAAATGCCAAGCTGGTACACTCTTGTGTTCATAGAAAACTGGAATGCACTTTTGATAATTAGCATCAGTGAAATACAGGCAAATATGACAATCAAAACATAAAACATAACAAGCATAGAAGGGGCTTCTTCTTTACCGGAAAAAAAGAGTAATTGCTTAGATAAAAGTGAACTGTGGTATTCTATCTTGTCTTCACTCACATTCAGCATCCCGGCGATTTGGGGCATATCTGTATAGATCGTCCTGCTATTATTAAAATAAATCGCCGCACCCTCTTCAGACACAATTACAGCCTTTACATTTGAATAGTTTTGTATCCTCTGCAGCTCATTTTCTGAAAATTCCATCATTATTCGGGCCTGCCAGTCGCCCTCACGATCAATCAAACGCCTGATATCATCCGTCCACATATTATAAAAAAGAGTGCATAGCATCGAAATAAACATTGCCGCTATGAATGCCGCAATCATGACGGAGAGACTTGCTGCCTTGTTCTTTTTCAGATAACTAACAGAATAATCTTTCCACATTTTTCTACTCCTCTCCCGGATGAAACGGTTGTTTTTTATCAGAAATGATTGTTCCGTCTTCCATTGTAACAATCCGTCCGGCCTCTAAAGCAACCTTCTCGGCATGTGTAATGAGAAGTACTGTCTGGTTTAGTTTTTGATTGGAAATTTTCAACAAATCAATGATTTCCCTTGAATTTTTCCGGTCGAGGTTTCCCGTTGGCTCATCTGCCAGAATCATAGCCGGGCGGTAGAGCAGTGCCCGTGCAATTGCGCATCTTTGCTGCTGTCCCCCGGAAAGCTGACTCGGCAGACGTTCACACAATTCCTGCAGGCCGAGAATCTTCACAATTTCATCAAAGTAATCCTTGTCAGGCTTGCGTTTATCAAGCCTCATCGGCAGCAATATGTTTTTTTCTACGGTCAGAGTCGGGATCAGATTATAAAACTGATAGACCAATCCGACTTTTCTTCTCCGGAAGATTGCAGCCTTTGTCGCATTAAAAAAAGAGAGGTCCGTACCCTCTACATAAATTTTCCCTGAGGTTGGTGTATCAACACCACCTATTAGATGCAAAAGTGTAGACTTCCCTGAACCGGATGCTCCAATTATGGCAACAAACTCGCCTTTTTCAACAGACAAATTGATACCGTTCAACGCATTTACCAGATTGTCCGCTGTCCCATATACCTTTGTAACGTCTTCACATCTGAGTATTTCCATTCTGTGCACCTCCTCAATTTTCAACCACATAACCTGTCTTTCAGGTTAGTATAGCAAAGAAAAGTGACAGCTTAGTGACAGCTTTTGTTCCGCGCGCGAAGCTGCGCATAATATTTTGTTATATAGGAAATCCGAAGGAATTTCCTATGTAATAAAAACGTATGGAAAAACAAGCCCCTCCCACACTCAAATTTTTTGCGCTTATGAAACCGTTTTGCATCTCAGTAATAGACTTCGCTATTGATAAGCCAATGCCTGTCCCAGATTGTAAGCTGCTTCCTCCCTAGTAAAACCGATTAAACAGATAGGGCAATTCTTCTTCATCAAATCCCTCCCCATTATCCGTAATCGTTATTTCCACATACAGAGGGTTTTTTTCATATGCAAAACAAATTCTTCCTCCTTCCCCAGTATGTTCCATGCTATTTTTTATGAGGTTCATAAACAGTTCCACACTCCAATCCAAATCACCCGTAAAGGAAATTTCCGGATGATTCGGCAATATCACTTCAATACCCTTTTGCTTAATCTGGCTTTCCAGCGTTTCAACAGCCAATTCCAATGCTGTATATACGTCCACCTTTTCTTTTTTTAATTTCAATATCCCCGCATCAATTTTAGAAACCGTAAGCAACGCGTTGATCAGCTGATTTGTCCGGTCAATTTGTTGCCTCAACTTTTGTTTTTCTTCTGCTGTCAGCTTTTCCCCAAGCATTTGAACGCTGACAGAAATGGAGGTTACGGGAGTTTTGATTTGATGGGCAATGTTGGCAAGACTATCCGCAAAGTTCTGCCGCTCCTTTATGGCAGTTTCTTCCGCTGTCCTTAATTCTGTAATTGTTTTATAGATCTCATCCTCTAAGCAGGAAAAATCATCTTCTATATTCGGCAGAATGGAAACGGCTCTTCCTGAATTTGCTTCTGCCAGATAATTTGTCATCATCCGTATCCTATTCCTGTTTTTTAGCATAATAAAATGGCTGAATATAAAAAACATGGCAGCTAATATTGCCATGCCCAAAATAACCGAAGCAATTGCTATGGATTGATAAGGTTTATTAAAATCACTGTAATCAAATCCATAAGCAGCAAGGTGATTATTTTCAATAAGATACCTGTTTTTTCCATCTGCCGCTTCAAATTTCTTCATATGTTCCATGATTCTTTGCTCATCATCTGGATATTCCTCCAGAAACCAATTTACAAAAAATGCACTGGTTTCATATTGTTTTTTTGCATAAGCCGCCGATAAAAGCAAATTCGAAAGCAGACTGATCAGCAGCAGTCCCAGAAAAACTATAGGAATAAAAATCATTGCTTTTCTTTGTCTGCTCATTGATCCTCCATTCGATATCCAAAGCTGCGGATCATCTTTACACAATCCGGATGATGCAATTTTTCCCGCAGTCTTTTCATAGTAACCGTTAATGTATTATCGTTCACATAGTTTCCATTCGCATCCCAAATCAGCTCTAACAATCGCTGCCTCGTTACGGTTCGGTTTTTATTTTCAAGCAGTAAAAGTAATAACTGATATTCCATAGCGCTTAAGAGAACTTCCTCACAGTCAACCAGGACTTTATATTTGCTTTTATCAACCGTAATCTTTCCACAGGTTAATAACGCAGTTGTCGTTCCCGCCCTCCGCAGCAAAGCATTGATCCTTGAATAAAGTATTTCCAGATCAAATGGTTTTGTTATATAATCATCCGCTCCAATCTGAAACCCATTTACAATCTCGTTTATTTCATCTTTTACAGTTATGAAGATAATCGGAAGCTCTGCATATTTTTCCCGTATCCAGCCGCATAAATTTTCTCCTGTCCCGTCAGGCAGATTCCAGTCTACCAGACAAAGCAAGGGTACTTCACGATTCAACTTGTTTTTTGCTTCTGAAATACTGCCTATGATGAGCACGTCATGTCCCCTTTTGTTCAAATAAGTGCGCACTTCATCCGCAATACTTTCATCATCTTCAATATAATAAATTTTCACTGTCATTTTCCGATCTCAATCAATGCTCGAATTTTCAGCAGCACAAGACCGCTGACGAAGATCACCAAGCCGGATGCAATCAACAGCCACTCGATTTGCACCACATCACCCAGCGGGCCAAACACAACCATTCCGAGCGGCATTGACAATCCGCTGAACATCATCATCACACTGAATACACGTCCCATTTTGTCCGGCTCAATTTTGCTCTGGAGCAGCGTCATACTCGGCGTGTTAAACAACGGTATGGTAACGCCGCAGATCATCATGACGCCCAAATACACCCAAAAATCCGGCACGATACCGAGCAGAAAACCTGTCAGACCGAATAGCGTACACGCCATGGCGATCGTGTGTGCCTTATTTTTGAAACCGCCCCATACAGAGATCAGGATACCGCCCACAACCGAACCGACCGAAAATACAATTTCCATGGCGGTCAGACGCCAGACATCATCACCAAATGTGCGGGCTGCCTGAAGCGGCGTAAGTAAAGCAGCAGGCGATGCAAAAAAGCTAAAAAATGCACTGTAAATAATAATAAGTTTCAGCCATGTTTTAGAGTTAATATACTTAAGTCCTTCGCGCAGCTCGTGAAAGTATGCCTTTACACCATGTTTTACTTCCTCTCTGTTCACAACACCGGACACCTTGACAAATAGTAAGACGATACTGATGCCTATCACCGCAGTTACCACATCAATGAAGAATATGCTCTCAATCGGCAGGAACGACAGCAATGCCCCCGCCACCATCGGTGCGGCAAACATATTCAGCGACTGGATTGAGCTTTGTATCCCGTTGAATCTCTGCAGGCTCTCCTCCGGCACCATTTGGGGTATCATCGCAGAAACTGCCGGTTGCTGTATTCCTTGTCCAAACGAACGCGCGACTACAACGATGAACATCAGCCACATATTCTTCCAGCCGGAGATATACGCAACCGCCAAGCCAAGCGTGATCAGTGCAATAAACGCATCGGATATGATGATCAGATATTTGCGATTATGCCTGTCCGCCCATACGCCCGCAAACGGCGAAATCAGCGTCATTGGCAATAGTGCCGCGCAGGTGAACAGTGTCATAATGACACCTGATTTGGTTTCGAGTGTAATTTTCCAGGTTATGGCATGCTGCACGAGCATCGAGCCGAACATCGACACGAACTGCCCAATGATATATAACGTTGCATTACGTTTCCAGTTAGTCATTTCTATACCTCTTTTAACAGATAATTTTGTACACAATAATCGTTTATCTTTCCCACTTCCGGTGAAGAATCCGCATTCTGTAGCAATTCATGACATTTTCCTTCAGCCTGTTCATGAGCTTATAATTAGCAGTTCCGCCCGCAACACTTCCTATTACCGGCATAAGCTGTAACAGCTTGGCAATATCCAGGTAATCCCGATACTCTGTCTGAAATTTTTCCCAATCCACCGACGGATGGGAGCGGTCATCCCAATCCTGCAAAATTCGGAATATCTCCAGACGATGCTCTCTGCCGGAAAAGGCGAGCTGGAAAACATACAGCAGGAACAGCCTTTCATTTTGATCATCTGTATCAAATCCATACAGCTTTGCACTGTCAAACATAAATTTTATTTTTATCCCCATCAGCACCGGCAGATCGGCCAATCCCAACAAAATACCGCCTGCGCCGAACCCAACACCCTGTGTGACGGCTGTATTTCTATACATCTGAAATTGATTTTGCACCAAAAAATCCTGCTCCGCCAGCGAAAGTCCGGAAGCATCTTCTTTTATTGTCAATAACTCGGAACCAAATAAAATTGTCTCTACCATTTTTTCAACCGTTACCGTAATTGTATTCTGCATTTTTTTCGGCACCAGCTTACGCGTCTGCTTCTGAATTCCGTTGGAAGAACGTTCAAATATTCCGGCATCTTTCATAATTTCACAGTGCCAGCGGTTCAGTTCTTTCTCAACATGCTTTTCATATAGATTCATTATTTTTCCTGCTCCATACCATCAGATATTCTATTTCACTCGTGTTTTCATCAATCTGTTTTTGCTTTATCTGAAACTGTTCCCTATGATAAAAATTGACTGCTTTTCTATTCTTTTGATAAACCGTTAAACTAAGTTCCGGATAAAGCTCCTTTGCTCTTTCAAGCAATTGTTTTCCCATGCCCTTTGACTGCATATCATTAGATACAAATATTCCAGCTATATATCCACGATCAATTCCTATAAAGCCCCCGATTTTATCATCCAGTTCACAGACATATAGTTCCGCACCCGGAAGCATCCCCTTAACCATATCAAAATTGCCCTCCCAATAGTCCCGGGATATAAAATCATGAGCCTTTATATTAGTGGAAAGCCATATTTCCATAACTTCTATTAAATCTTTAGTTTTAAATTTTCTAATCATATTACTCCTCAAGAAAATCTCTCCAATCCATAGTATTATACCGAATTATCAGAATAATCTCAATAATTTCAGAATAGTATCTCTTTGTTTTTGGATTAATGCAGTAATTTAGCCCCTCTCACAGCCAAATACTCCGGCAGCACAGCTTTTGTTCCGCGCGCAAAGCTGCGCATAAAAAAGAGGCTGCCGCCTCTTTTTATGATAACTACTCTATAGAGATATCTATCCTTTACTTTTTTAAGAATATTAAAGTGAAGCAGTAAAAATCTGCGCGATATCCTCTTCCAGCAGCGCTGCATAAGCGTTCTCAAGACCTTCCCCCACTGCCACATGATGCGCCATTTCCAAAATTCTGGATTCATCAATTCCAACGTCCTTCAGATGCATCGGAATGCCGATTGACTCAAAGAACCTGTAGAGTTCGTCAATACCCTTATCGGCTGTTTCCATGTCATTTGCAGACGGAACAACTCCCATCACGTTAACAGCAAACTTCACAAACCTGGGAAGCGTTTTCTCACTAAGAATATGCTTCATCCATCTCGGTGTAATAATGGCAAGTCCTTCCCCGTGCGTAATATCATAATAGGCACTCAAAGCGTGCTCCATACCATGACAAGGCCAGCCGGACGGACTGTTGCCAAGTGAAAGAATGCCGTTGCAGCCATAAGTACAGTCAAGCATCAGTTCTGCCCTTGCTTTGTAATCTGAAGGGTTTTCAAGAGCAATTTTCACATTTGTCATGAGACTCTTGAGCTCCGCTTCACAGAAACCGTCATTCAGTAGTGTTGTATCTTCCGCGAAATACTGTTCAATCACATGATTCATTGCATCCGCCGTTCCTGCGGCCGTCTGCTTTTTGGAAACAGAAAACGTATACTGCGGATCCAGAATAGAGCAGACCGGGAACAGTAAGGAATCCATATAACCAATCTTATCATTTGTTTCTGTTCTGGAAATGACGCCGCCGCAATCATATTCGCTTCCGGTCGCAGCAAGAGTCAGGATATCAACAATCGGCAGAGCCGCCTGTGCTTTCACTTTATAGGTAATCAAATCCCATGCTTCTCCATCATATTTTGCACCTGCGGCAATCGCCTTGGAACAGTCAAGAACACTTCCGCCGCCTACAGCAAGAATTACATCAATATTCTCATTTTTACAAATGGTTACCCCGTCAACAACACTGGTGGCATACTTCGGATTGGGTTCGATGCCGCTGAGTTCAAAAATCTCAAAGTCAGCCAGCAATTCTTTGACTTTATCGTACAGTCCGATTTTTTTTATGCTCCCGCCACCGTAGGTCAGAAGGACTTTTTTTCCAAGCGGTTTCATAACAGCAGGCAGCTGTGCAATGACGTCTTTTCCAAAAATAATTCTTGTAGGTGTTTGATAATCAAAATTTTGCATATTTTTTCTCCTTTTTAGGCTCAGAATATATTGTTGTTGGGCAAACACTGTTTCCAGTCAATCATTCCATGTAAGATTGCCTGTTTCCACCGCAATCTCATATCTGGCGATCTTATAATCAAGACGAGCAAGTGTTGCCTCAATATTTTGGCTCTGCTTCAGCAAAACCTCCTTTTGTGCCTGCAGAAGCTGCAGCCGCGCAGCAATTGTCTGATCTCCCTGCTGAGTAAGCTTTAAATACTCTATCATCACTTCAATTGGAAGTCCTGCGCTGCGCATACACAAAGCCAGCTCTACCCAGCCCTCATCTTCGGGTGTGTAATTGCGGATACCGCTTTCTGTTCTATGAACAGGCGGAATCATACCCACACGCTCATAATACCTCAATGTGTCCTGTGAAACATTATATTTTTCACACACTTCCTTTATTGTCATAAGCCGCCTCCTTTCTCCAGCAAATAAATTATAAACCCTTGAGTCAACTCCAAGTCAAGGGTTTTTATCTTTATCTTCGTTAAATGCATATTTAAATTTTTAATTGCAAGGGTAAATTCATGTTTGCACTAGTAAGGGGTGCGGACACAAAAAAGCAAGGGTGGAAACCGATGCCGATTTCTGCCCTCACTTTGTATGCGTGTCTGCTATTTACTGTCAAGCTCCATCCATTTTCCGGCGACCATGAGGCCGTCTTTTACCCAACCGGTTTCCAGGGTTCCGTCTATGCAGAAGAAATATTTCACACCGTTAATGGCTTGCATACCGGTGAGAGCATTGCCGTCTTTGTAATACATATACTGACCGTCATCGTCTTTCACCCAGCCCTGTGCCGTGGCAGGATTGATTATCAGCTTGATGTAGCGGTGGAGCATGGCACTGACCTCGACACGGGTGGCGTTGTACTTTGGATTAAACTTGTTGTTTGTTTCACCCATTATAATCCCTGCTTGCTGCATGGCCGTGACCGAATCCTTGTAAGTGCTGCCGATGCTGGAAGCATCGGCAAATGCCGCGGTGGTGCGGGTCACAGGCAGCTTATAGCCGGTGGCCCTGGCATAATTCGCAAAAATTATTGCAATTTCCTCACGGGTAATTGCCCTGTCGGGTGCAAATTGCCCGTTGCCGATACCTTGTATGATTCCTTTGCTATATGCCCACTCAATGTAGGGACGGAAAGGACTGTCGGCTTTTACATCGGTAAAGCTGTTTGTGGTATATGCCTTGGCATCCGCTCCCGCCAGCCTGCCGAGAGCGGTCACCAGCGTTCCTCGTGTCATTGCGTTATCCGGCGCAAAGGTAGTTTTTGATGTTCCGGAGAGAAGCCCTCTGCCCACCACAAAATCAATAGAGTCCTTTGCCCAATTGGTGTCGATATCGGTAAACTTTGCAGAGGGTGCTTTGTAGCTCACACCGTACACTGAGAAGTGGCTGGTGCTGAAAATCATACTCCGGCTGTTAGCATCATAGGCTGAGCCTGGTATGCGGTTATACCTGCCCTTGGCATCCACATAGACAGCATAGAGGTATCCGGCAGCTTCGTTTTTCGCCGGTGTGCAGGGGATGGAGAGTGTCGCGCTGCCGTCACCAAGACTTGAGATTGTCACGGTTTTGCCGTTTTTCACCGTAGTGAAGGTGATTTCGTAAGCGTTCCGCACACCCACGACAGTGACCGGCTTAATGGTGATGGTCACATCACCCGTGCTTTGGGATAGAAGCTGACGGATAGCCTCCTGATCTAGATTCAAGGTCAGACGCTGACCATTTATCTCAAACTGCCGTACCTTGGCTTCGGCAAGCTGTTTTAGCACCGATTGGGACAGTACAAGTCCGAGAGATTTTGTATTCGCTGGGGTGTTCACAGTAACCGATATGCCGATGCCGTTTTCTGTTTTGTCTTGAGATTTTGCCGCTGCGGCAGCTTTTTTAATGGCCTCCGCTATGGCGCTTTCCGGGATGGTTGCCGTAGCGTGGTCGTTTTTGTCAGCGGTCGCCGTAACGAAAATCTCAACCGTTACCGGGTAGTCGGGCTGTTTTTCTGATGTCACCGAGCTGCTGCCGGAGGATGAACCGCTGTCGCTGTTACCGCTGCTTGGATTACTGCCGTTGAAAGCGGGGTTTACGGTGACGGCAATGGTCTTAACTGTCCGTGCAAAATCATTAAAGGTTACGGTAATGCTTGTACTTCCCTCCGAAAGCCCGGTGACCGTAATTGCTCCCGATGCGGTTAATCTGCCTGTGCTGACAGAGGCGATACTGCTGTTTGTGACTGTAATATCCGCCCTCGTCGCCGCGGTAGCACCCTGACCTAGAGAGACTGTAAAGTTGGCCGTACCACCCTGGCTTACGGTCAGTGTATTGACTGAGACGGAAGGAGTCAGCGGCTCTGTCATCGTGGTAAAGCGATGTGAAGTATCCGCAGTCATGGGATTGCCCGCCGCATCCCGAAACCCGGAGATGGATAAGGTATATGCCGTGCCGTAGCCCAGCAGTGAGTAAGGCACTGTGTAGACAGTATTGCCTACAGTCCAACTGCCGCCCGTCAGAGAAGTAACGCCACCGTCAAGGGACACGGTGCCTGCCGAGGTATTCATGGCCTCACTGAAGGTAACAGTGATGTTCCCACTGATGGCGGTATCGGCTCCGCTTGGTGTAACGTTAGCCACGATAGGATTTATCATATCAGGCTCCGGTTCTGTTGTGAAGCTATGTGAAGCGTCGGCTGTCATCGCATTGCCCGCTGCATCGTAAAAGCCGGAGATTGAAATGATATATTCTGTACTTCGGGTAAGGCCGGAATAAGTAACTGTATACACCTTCCTGTCTGTGTCCCAACTGCCGCCGGTCAATGCTCCAACACCGTTGTCTAAGGAGATTATCCCCACGGGCGGCATCATTGTTTCGCTGAAGGTGATGACAATATATCCGCTTAAAGCGACATTCACACCATCCGGGGAGACACTCTGAACGGTTGGTACCGCCGTATCACTAGAGGAAAATCTGGAAGCGGTCACGTCGCCGCCTGTGATAGAGATGGTGCCACTTTTGCCTCCGATATCTACACTGTCGGTTCCCCCTGCAGCTGTGACTGTACCGCCGGTGATATTGACACTGCCTCCATTGCCGCCTTGGCCGGCGCCGATACCCGCACCGTAAGTTCCACCCGTGGCTTCGACCAAACCTCCGTGGATATTGACACTGCCTCCATTGCCGTGGTAGCCCCCGCCAATCCCCGCACCGGTGGCGCCTCCCGTGGCTTTGACTGTTCCTCCATAAATATTGACCGTACAGTCGCTGCCATACACGTTGCCTAAGTAGCCGCCGCCGATACCCGCACCGTAAGTTCCTCCCGAGGCTGTGACCGTCCCCCCATAGATATTGACGCTGCCGCAGCTGCCTACGCTGCCGCCTCCAATACCTGCACCACTTTTTTCTCCCGTGGCTGTGACACTTCCTCCATAAATGTTGACTGTCCCGCCGTTGCTGTCGTAACCTCCCCCGATGCCTGCGCTGCCGTAAACCCCGCCCCCGCTTCTGGCAATAACTGTACCGCCATAGATATTAACGATACCGGCAGAAAACGCACCGTCCTTGTCTGTACCAATTCCTGCCCCGCTGTCTCCACCTACGGCATCCAGCCTGCCTGTGCCCATTATCTGGCTGTAAATTGTCAAGCTATTCCCTTCATCGACGAGGACTCCCGCCTTTGTTCCGCTTCCCGTAACTGTCAGGGATGCGCCGTCTGCCAGTATCAGCTTGACGTCGCCGTTTACGGTAAGGGTCCCCGTGGATACGTTGCCACTGACCACATACCAGCCACCGGTTGTGGTATCATCCAGCCCTGTGGTTGCGCTTGTAATTTCTGTCGCGGTCTCGGTGTGTTCCACTCCATGCTCATCCACATAAGGAGTAGTACCCGCTGCCCGGCCAGCACTTAACAGCAGGGGCGTTGCCGCCTCGGTTGTAAATTGTGCCGAAGCAAGTGTTGAACGGCTCCCGCTGCCGGTCACGCTGCTTACGCTGCCGGACAGCGTATTCTCCGAAACTGTGAGTTTACCGGAATTGCTGTCGGCTTCAATACGCTCTCCAAGGACAGGCACAGAGGCCTCACCGCTATCCTGTATCGGCGAAACTTCCTCCGCCCATGCCGTAACCGGCAGCATGGTCACAACCATTGCCGCCAGCAGCAGGCTTAACATTCTTTTTTTCATTTCTGATCATCCTCCGTCTTATCGTATATTTTTCTTCTCATTTCCCGATAGCGGATGCACAGCACCGTAATTGCTACCGCCGCGGCAAAAGCAAGCACACCCACCCGCACATAGCCACCCGCTTTTCCGTATTGTACATTTGAATATGCCTCCTTCGAAAAAGATGCATAAAATTCTTTCTACTACCTTAAATACATAAAACGCAAAAACTCCCCACCTAAAAATCAAAAAAGTTGAAAATATTTTTTTTACACAAAAAAAAGCCGCCTTTCGGCAGCTCCGGGGATGCTTTTTGACGCTCACTCCGGCAGCTTTGGCCGCAGCAGCTTTGTGATGATAACACCTGATAAAACAGTTAGAATAGGAATCAGCAGGCCCACCGTCTGAGCCGCGCCCCCCACGCTCAAAAGCAGGTTGAAGATGGCGTGGTAGGTGATGGCGATACACAAAAGCCCGAAGGTTCCCGCCGCCTTTAACCACGGCCACTTCCACACATACAAAAGCCCATAGCCCACGATAGCTCCGCAAACGATGTGCATCGCCCCCGTACCAAAGCCGCGCATGAGCAAAAACCAAAGCTGTGACGCACCGTTTTCGATGAGGTAGCACACGTTCTCAAAGGTGGCAAAACCCGCCGCCACAAAAAGAATGGCCCTTTGCGCCTCCTGTCTCGCCGGTTCAAACACCAGCAGGAAAAAGAGCAGAGGCAAAAGCTTCATAGTTTCTTCAATCACCGGAGCAAGCTCCACCGTAGCCTGTGTAATACCCGCCCCGTAAAGCCGTGCGAAAAAGGTGTTGATATAGGCTGACAAAAGGCAGCTTCCCATTCCCGCAAGCAGGAAGATAAAGCCTGGACGGCTGCGCTTTCCGGCACACACCATAGCGATCAGCAGGGGTGCGGCGATGCAGATAAATACATTTTCAATATAGATCATTCCGCCACCGCCTTTTTCAGCGCCGGCAGGAAGGTGAAAAACGTGGCGCTGAGGAAAAAGTCAAACCAATAGTAAGGGTTCAAAAGAGTGCCGCCCTGCCAGTGTCCGGAGGCAGCCCAAAGTCCATGCTCCAGCAGGACAAATGCCAAAACCGCCATGTGGAAATATTGACGATCACGCGCTACACCGCTTTGACTGCGGGCAAACAGCAGACCCCGCAGGGCGGAGTACCCGCATATGCCCAACAGCACCTCCCATAGAATATTCAGGAGATAGTCGCCCCACTGAAAAAAATAGAGGCACATAACCGCGCAGAAGGCAGGGACAGTCCATGCCAGGGAAGGCCGGTACACCAGTTCTTCCGGCAGGCGAATTGTAGTTTGCAGCACCAGCAGAAACAGCACACTTGCCAGCCAGCTTAAATCCGATACAGGGGAAAGCCTTGGTACATCCGAGCGAAACACAAGGAACAAAAGCCAGTAAATCAATCCAAGAGCAAAGGCGCCATAAAAACAGGTGAGCAAAAACCACGCCTGCTCCTTACGCCGGAGGAACCGCACGGCGGCATATATACCGCAACCCGCCATGACTGCAAGCTGTATAAAATTGTCGATGGTTGAAAGCCGTATGGAAGCATCAATTGTTTCCAGCATTGTCGTCGTCCTCCTTAGCCTGCTGGCTCTCGCGGTGCAGAAGAACACAAAGGACAGTCAGACACACGCCGAGGGCAAAGGCCAAAAGGCCGATGAGCACATAGCCGAGAGCACCCCCCTCATAAAAAATACTTGCCATCATGCCGGTGTCTGCATAGTCTCCCTGGGAAAGTCCCGCCATGATGCTGGGCATGGCAGCGCCCATCCCCACGACGATGAGCAGACAGGCAGCAGCAGACAGGCCGATATACCGGCTGTGCCGCTGTTTCTTTTGCCGCGCCAATTCTTTCACACGCCGTTCCACGGCGACGACCCGTTCATCGGTACTGCGCATCGGTGATTCCCTCCTGTTCCAATAGCGGGCGCAGGGCTTTTTTGCCCCGCTCCAGCAAATGATCAATTTGTTTTATGGTTTTCCCCATGATCTGTGCTGCCTGCGCATAGCTCATATTCTCAAAATACAACAGATACAGTGCTTCGCGGTAATCGGGGTTAATCTGTTCCATACACTGATGCAGGATGCGGCTTTGTTCTTCGGTTTGCAAAACCGCCTCCACCAGCAGTTTGCTTTCCGGCTCGTTCGCTAACGCCTCAAGGCTGAAACAGGAGTGGCGGCGGCGCCTGTCCGCGTGGCGCAGGGCAAGGTTCCGGGCGGTTTTATACAGATATGCCCTAAAACCATTTTCCACAAGCCGGGGCTTCGCAGCCACCATGCGGGAAAAGGCTTCAATCATCAAGTCCTCGGCCTCGTGAATGTCATGTATGTAACCGTTAATATAGAGCGTCAGGGCATCGCCGTGGCGTTCCATGAGAACACGCAGCGCGTTGCCGTCGCCGCTGAGATAGGCGGCGTAGAGAGCTTCATTTGTTTCTGCTTTTGTCGTAGCCACCACCTCCAAAATTTTTTCGCCTAAATTATATGCGGATCTCCGCATAGTTGTCAAGAGCGATTGCCGGGGTTAATTCTTCGTTTTATTAAAACAATCTTTTGCCATCTAAAATATTTATATCAAGCTCTTTCGCTATACTGGTCTGCTTAAATGGATTTATTTTATTCACTACACCGTCACGTTTAAAAAATGAGCCTGTATTTTTGAACCAAAATGTTACATTTGCTTTTATGCATTGTTCACGAATATTAAGTACCCAATCATAATCACATTCACGAGCAGCTCGCCCCGTTTCGCCGCCAACTGTAACATGATCTGCTCCATGAAGATAGGGTGTTAAATCAATCACTTCTAAAAGTGGGGCACAAGCTATAAAACGCCGCTTTATCGGATAGGATAAAAATAACGGAAGCCTTTCGTCTGCTAATTTTTGATTTTCAACAGTACACCCAATATTTACATTATCATATCCTGCGCCCCAATCTGATGGAATCGATATGAGGAAACGGTCAATTCGTTTTGTTAAAATCAGAAATTCTATGTCCGTTCTTTCCTTAATGATAGACCAAACTTCTTTACGCCATTCATCCGCTTCGGGAAGAAAAAAGTCAGTTGCAAAACAGGTCGCAAGAATTTTGTTTCCTTTGATATTATAGTCGCCTTTTGCAGTTTTCCTTATAGGCCAATCAAATTTATCTGTTTTTTGTATGGTGTTTTGACCGTAGCGTTTCGCGTGTGGTCCGTAAAAATAACAATTTGTGCAGCCAGCACTTATTTTGTAACAACCTGTCCAAGGCTCCCAGTTCATAGGCATCCTCCTTTATTTGTCGAGTTTTATTGGCGTAAATAAGGCTCAATACCCATTTCGTTAGAATGCTCTGTACAACGCATATGCTTTACGACTTCAAGGGGAAACATAGTGCGCTTGGCCACTTCCTCAGCCGACATGCCCTGATTAAAAAAGCGTTTGATAACGGTATTCATATCCTCTGCAATCTCCACAATATGCTTGTCCGGGTCATATACCCGAATGTCACGCTGCCCCCACGGGTATTCCTTTATTTCATGCACCCATTGCAAGTCGGATATGTTTTTCATTTCGGCATACACTTTGTCTAAATCTTCCACTTCAAAATAAACTTGAAAGTTGTGTGACTGTTCTTTCACACTATCTACTGCTAATCCAACGAGTTCAGCATAACCTTGTTGCAGAGAAAATCCCTCAAAGGTTACATGTACGCCAATATCCATTACAGCGTTTTGATGAAGCACATTTTCATAAAAATGCTTAGAAGCGGGTATATCCTTAACCGCTAAAAGACAACCTTGATATTTCATTTTTCATTCCTCCTTTGAGGAAATTGTATCGTATATCTCCATTCCGTCATAGTAAAAATCCGACATGGTTTTCAAATATTTTTGAGGAGTAACACCACTAATTGCTTTGAAGTCTTTATCAAAATGAGCTTGGTCGAAATATCCGGCTTGTTGTGACAATGCCGTAAAAAAGCAAGGCGACGTTTGAATGTGTTTTAACACGTAGTTAAAACGGGTTAAACGTGCATAGCTTTTAATATTCATTCCGATTTGTGTAAGAAACAAGCGGTTTAGCTGTCGCTCGCTATAACCGGATTGTCGAGCGACTTCTTTCACTTGTACTTGTCCATAACTATCAGAAATCACTGTGGCAGCTAATAACAAAGCGTCCGAAATAAGGGGATTTTCCATGCGCCTATATAATATTTTTTCACAAGTATTTACTAACTCTATTGTAGTTTTTGACATTATAAAAGCTTGGTACAGTGAATGAAAAAGCTCGTTGTCGATGTCTACAAGCGGAAGACGTTTGCCGGCAAACTCCGCTTGGCTTTGGCGTGTAATTTGATACAAACCATAGGGTGAAAGTTGGATAAGCAACAGGACATGATAACTATTTGGTTCCATCCCTAACAAAACAGGCGTTAGGGATGCTCCCCATAGTTCAGCAATTACAGCGGTTCCATCAAAAGCAAGCGACAATGTTCCGCAAGCGTTAGGCATAAGCGTATATTGTGCCATGAACGTATCATTTTCCGGAAATACGATATTGTAATATAGAATATATTTTCTCAGCCCCACATGTGAAGGAAACATATTGAATTGCTTGTCAGTTTTGGTAATCATGTTGTTTCCCCTTGCTTTTCGCAGTAAAATTTCTCCAATGTAATAATTTTTATTATATCAATATATTTCTTTTTTAGCCTGCTGCCGCTCTGCCCATGAACAAAGAGATAAACCTGCCAAAATGAATTCTATTTTCGATAATCCTTCCGAAGAAATGGTTCCTCAATGTTCTCGGAAACGAGAAGCTTGTATTTTCCCGGATGGCGGTATGCATTGCCGTGCACTTCATGATTTCTGTAATCTCTGATTTCATCAATGGGAAAATCGGCAAGATAAATTCCTGCACCCTCTCCGGCTTCAACGATTAATGTATCTCGGGAAACGGAATCGGAGGGCCTGTATGCAATTCCATCAAATGCGGTGGAGTGCCCATTGCAATCAGGCTGTCCCAACGGGTAATTAACGGTTGCGATACCGACCATGTTTTCATAAGCCAGCGCCCGAAGCTGTGAAATGCGGTTCATCTCCATCGGGCAAGCGTTCGGCACCAAAATAATTTCAGCACCTTTCAGCATCAGGATTCTCGCACTTTCCGGAAATTCACGGTCGTAGCATATCATTGCACCGACTTTCACATCTCCTTTTGCGGTGTTGAGATTCGTCACATAAAAATCTTCGCCTGCCGTCAGTCTGCATTCACTGCCAAAGTCGCAGGTATGTATTTTTGCATAAGTAAGTACTCGCCTGCCGCTGCAATCAAACAGGCATAATGTATTCCTTGGAAGCGGATCAAATGCCTCAAGAAACGTGATTCCGATTGCCATATTGAGTTCTTTCGCGAGCCTGCCAAATGAACAGACAAATTCGCCGTCGGCTGATATAGCACCGGCCTCCAATTCATTGATGTTTTCCGGAATAGTATAGCCGACGCTCCACATTTCGGGAAACAGTGCAATATCCGCTCCCATCTCCTTTGCTCTCTTACAATACTCAAAGCCTTTTTGCAGATTTCCATCCAATGTCTTTTCCGGCAGAAGCTGTAATAAGGCAACTTTCAAATTTTCCATGGCAAAATTCCTTTTTTGATTCATAAATCAGCCAGCATATTATTTAAATTACAAATACTTTTCCAGTTTCGTACCGTAGCCGAGTGAAAAATCCTAGACATGCGAACTGCTAATTTTGATTTTCGAATGCTTTGATGACATAGAAAATAGAGCTCCCTTTTTCCGGCACTCAGCTGATCCGGGCCATCATACCCTTCACAGAGGAGAGCAATTTGATCCCGTGTCGGCGGCTTATCCAAAAAATAAACATATAAGTGTTCTACTTGAAGAGCAGCCTTTTCAGCCGCCGCAATCTCTTCAGGCCCAAACGGGAGCCGTGCGATAAGCGACTGCATCTCGTCGATATTTCGTATGATTACACTGCTTTGAAATCCAAACCTTTTGATAAAGCCGTCATAAATCTTATTCTCTAAAGCGCACTCGTCAAGATCAGACTCCAAAACCGCATTTCCGCTTTGAACATAGGTTTGAATATTTCTTAATTCGAGGTTAAGCAACAGCTGTTTCAAGTCGTTCATCCTGACAATATTTTTACCGCCGACATTGATCCCCCGGAATAACACAGCATATTTCATCTGTTTTCCCTCTTTCTATCTCAATGCATCACTAATTTACCACAATCTTGTGGTCCTTAAACCAAATATTTCTCCATCAGATAGAATGTCCCCTTGCGCCACTCTGCTTTTCCAACCTTGCTGTATCCACTTCTATGATACAACTTGAGGGCATATGGATTTAATGAATAAGCATCTAATCTGATAGCCTGTGCTCCATCTTGCACCACAGTACATTCAATAAACTGCATTGCATCCATTGCTATACCATTCTTCTGATATTCAGGGTGTACACACAATCTATGTATTATATAAAACGGTCTCTCCGGCTCTTTCCAATCTCCATTTTTATATTCTTCATCACAGTCTTGATTCAAAGTAAAGATTACCGCTATCTGATCATTTATACAGCCCGCATATAATTGACCGTTTTTTATATCCTGTTCAAAGTCTTCTCTGACAGGATACATTTCATCCCACTGCATTATCCCGTTATGCTCCATTTCAATAACTGCATTTTTTACAAGAGCTTCTATTTCATTCAGATCGTTTATCTTTGCTTTTTTATAAATCAGTTTCATGATTGACCTCCGCAGGAAGTTTCTCAATAAGGGGCGCCTTTACATACTCACACTTATCCTCTTAATTCCATGTTTTCCATACTTCCGGCTGGTATCCGATTGTAGATTGCTTTCCGTTTCTAACTATCGGTGTCATAATTACTTGCGGATTCTCTAATATCTTCTCCAATTTATCATCTGCAGCCAGATACTTAATCAACATAACTGTATCTTGATCTTTACAAGTTACATTGACCATATTTTCCATTCCTCCATTGACATTTGCTACAGAATTAAATTCACCCTTGCTCATGCCTTTTTCCGTCATATCAATGAACTGGACCTTCACGCCACGCTCTTTAAAGAAGCGTTCTGCCTTCTTTGTATCCTTGCACTTTTTAGTTCCAAAAATTTGTATATTCATTATCGTTTCTCTTTCTGCCCTGAAATGGTGCACTTACACGATATCTTTTATTTACCGAATCGGAGGTTCTCCCTTTAAAGCCTTAATGCCTTCCATCGCCCTTTTCACCCGCTCTTCTTCGCCATCAACCGCAAGCACAACTGCGCCCTCAGAGCCGCAGACTCCGCCTGCTGCAATGCATTTCGCATGAACTTGATAAAGAACTTCCAACGCTGCAATTTCTGTAATAACCTTCGCACCAAGCATGGGCATAAGTCCCACTTTATGTCCGGTTGCCTCATCAACAGAATGACCTGCCATGAACTCAACCGCTTCACGAACATCAGGAATGAGTTTTTCAAGACCGATCGGAACAATCAGCTCAATTCTCCGCTGCATGAGGGGCCCCCATAAGGCACCGATTGTTCCTCCCATATCATTTGACGCAAGAACAGCAGCTAAGCCCGTGTGGTCAACCGCATTTCCTCCTTTTATGAATATATCTCCGCTTTTAAGCTCCGGAAGGTATGATTTCCAGTGAAAATCCCGATCCATGGCCTTTCCGTTTTCAATAACAAACGGGGGGATTCTGTCATCTTTATTTGTTTCTCCTGTTTCTCCATTTGTTATGATACCAATCGTATATCTGCTTTTCTTCTCTATCTCTTCTCCAAGAAGCTCAGAAAGAACAAAGGCATTTGTTGTTCCTCCCGCAACAATAATATGTTTGTCAACAAGAGCCTTCTGAACACTTGGCAATGCCTTGACTCCCTTTGCAATCAGTCTTTTCGACTCGCTTGATGTAAGTGTGATTTGAATTCTCATATTTTCCTCCCGTATCTATTTCTGTGCGTCCGGCCTCACCGGTTTATCACATTTTAATGAACTATTACAGCATCCGTAAATCCTTTTCTTTCTTCCCTTGTTTTCCTCAGCCGCGGAAACAAGCCGAATATTATTTCTATTCTTTCTCTTTCCACCTGCTAAGTACTTTCTCAACCTCTGCAATCAACAGTTCCTTATCTGGAATGTAGTAAGTACTTTGAAGCAAAAATATTACTTGATAATCCAACTAACGCATATTCAGCTGTCAAAGCATCCTTGTCTGTCCAAAGAAAAATGCCGATTGATAAGATTTAAAGATTTATTATAGAAAACCACATCTGCATAATAATGATTTGTTTCATCAACGCTTTTTCCAAATTACTTACCAGCATTGGTTTATGTTCCGAAATTCTAAGAAATTCATCCACATAGGTGGACTTGATAAAATCTTTTGGTTCATTCATCTCTATCCCAAATGTCTCTAACTTCAATACTTCTTGCCTATTTATATCGCCCTTGGATAATAGCAATCTCTCATATAAAAAAGTATTGATTTGTCTTTTTAGTTCACGTACTGACTAATTTGAATTAACGACTTCTTTTTCATAAAAACTACGCTATGTTTACCCGTGATACCCAACATTTCATAATAATGCTACCATTTCAATTTTTCAGACATTGTCTGGCACTTTTTATAATTCAGATAAAATACTCTCATTTTCTGTAGATTAGATTGGGAAAACCCTTTTCCAAACTCCGAAGACAATTCCTTTGATAGCTACTTTAGGGTCTGTTCCCATACTCAGCTCGAATGCTATCATTCTGCTCATAACGAACAATAATATCATCAATTTTCTAATATGATCTAATCATTTCATTATTTACTTCTTTTGCAATATTTCTTCTGGCATATTAAGCTTCTCCCTTATTTTCCCTACCAATAGATTTATTATTTCATTCAACATGTAGCACTGCACCATCTATCTTATTTGCTCCGCCTTCTTAAAAAGATTCTGGTATCAGTCCTCTGCATCTGGCACTGCTCTGTTATTAATTCCTCTAAAAAATAATTTATAAGGACCATGACTACTAACTACATTTGTTTCACCTACGATGATCTTTTCTACAATACTCTTAAAGACAACACGGTCAAAATTTTTAATTCTTTCTACTTTATTTAATTGACTACGAATATTTCTCATTCTTTTTCCAACGTATCCTTGACATTGGCATTAGATGCATAAAAGGCTTCATTCTTGTTTTTCTTGCTTAATCTTACGAGTTATATCATCATATTTCTTATTATAAGCCTTTTTAATAATTTTATCATCCAGTAACATATCGGTCAATTTCTTTTGCTTTGACTCTTGATCCTACTAAGCTTACTGCCCCCTAATTCTACCAAACAACTACAGATCATGTCCTATTGCTGTTCAGACCATAAAGTCGAAGGAAGTTGCAAAGTGGAGGACAAGATTGACGAGGCACTTACTTATACAAATTTTCCCTTCGAGCACTGGACGTGCATCCGTACCAACAATATGATAAAAAGCTCAACAGGAAAATACATAGGTGTACCTGTTTGGTTGTCTACTTTCCCGACAGGAACTCCTCCTGTAGTGATAACAAGATACAAATCGGGCAGATGCTCAATATTGACTGTAAGGCAGTCAGAAAGATGCCAAAAGAGAATGCCAGAAATCAGAATCCAAAAGCAACTCTCTCGAAACAATGTTTTTGTCCATCACTTTTCCCTACTTTAGGAAGGACTATATATCCTGTTAGGCCTTCAGTTTCATAAGTTTAGACTCCATGCAATAACTATTTCCTTCAAAATAAAATGAGATACCCATGATGAAGCATCCAGTCAATCATAGCGGCTGGCATCCGATCAGCTGCAAAGATACTTCTGCAATTAAAAATTAAACTCTTACTGTTATAACTAACTGAAATTCCTCAATGCCCTACCTTCCATGAGATCACCCCGCTATGCGGGGAACACACTTATACGTATCCATATTGGCGCGTCACACTGGGATCACCCCCGCTATGCGGGGGAACACGCAGAATTTACTTTTCTCCATGCCTTGATCTGAGGATCACCCCCGCTATGCGGGGAACACAGGATCTCTCCGGCCAGCTGCGCCGTGATAACAGGATCACCCCCGCTATGCGGGGAACACATACTGGATTCGGGTTGCTCATTATCTGCATCAGGATCACCCCCGCTATGCGGGGAACACTTGAAATCAATAAACCTGTTTACGGCGCGCATAGGATCACCCCCGCTATGCGGGGAACACATCGGACAGTGTGCTTTTGGGTATACCGGACAAGGATCACCCCCGCTATGCGGGGAACACTTAAGAGATGGAGAAAGAGCCTATGTAGGATGGGGATCACCCCCGCTATGCGGGGAACACGTCTGGAATTATGCGACAAGTAGAACTGTACTAGGATCACCCCCGCTATGCGGGGAACACTAGGGAAATAAATAGTAAAGCCATCATCCGATAGGATCACCCCCGCTATGCGGGGAACACTGTTTGATTATCAGCCTTTCATCCACTCCGGCAGGATCACCCCCGCTATGCGGGGAACACGGTCGGTGACGTTGCGTAGCCGTCTTTTTGGACGGGATCACCCCCGCTATGCGGGGAACACCTTGCAAATTGTTGTGTGAGTTTTTTTGAATAAGGATCACCCCCGCTATGCGGGGAACACATCAGCAACTTACTATATTAATAAAGACCAGTAGGATCACCCCCGCTATGCGGGGAACACAAGAGAATATCTTTTATGCTCCTCTAGCGCGAAGGATCACCCCCGCTATGCGGGGAACACACTTAAAGATCCTTGATTTCTAGCCATTCATCTATCTTGCATTCTCAAAAAATATTTAGTTTCACCGCTAATTCATATTCTGCCTTTGCATCTATATAAGCTCGATGCAAACCTTCTGTACTTATATTATATTTTTTTAAAACAGTACTTAACTTATAATCTCGTAACAGTTTCTGTTTCCTTTTCGTCTCTTGTAAAAGGCATATTGTTTTATTTGTCATTACCGTATTACCACTCTTTTTTAGTTCTGCATTTAAAAAACTGATATCAAATTTCACATTATATCCTACTAGAACTGCATTTCCCACAAAATCCAAGAATTCATTAAGAACGACATTAATATCCTTTCCGTCATTAGCAATCATTCTATCTGTAATTCCCGTCAGCTCAGATATTTCTCTTTGAAGTTCTTTTTCAATTTTTACCAGCTCCTGAAAAGCAATCATCTCATTGCCTTTCATTTTTATTGCAGCCACCTCAATAATCTGATCCTTTTCTGAATTAATACCTGTTGTTTCTACATCAATAACTACATAATTCTCACTCTTATTTTCGCTTATAGCTTTTTTGCCTCGTCTGGCCCTTTTTATTTTTTCATATTTAGCTGCATTGCTGAATCCCAGCTGTTGCTGTGGTGGCGCAGCACTTAAATCTTTTGGCATAAAAACCAGCGGTATTCCATCGTAATAAATAACTTCTCTCTTTGTATTATGAACCATGAAATCATAACCTATTTCATTACGTTTAGCATAAAACATGGTTGCCTGTCCCTGTTTGATGTTATCAATGATTCGTTTCCACAACTCTTCTCTAATTCGTGTATTTATATTTCCCACATAAACACCTGTAGATATTTCTTGCAGCCATTTCGTCAAATCTCCTCTTAACGAACTGGGTACATTTGTCAATGTAACAACCGTCATCGGCATATCCCCAGCCCCCTTTTATGAAAATTCTTCATACGAAATACCGTGCTCTACAAGACCCTCTTTATCATCCCATAGATTGATTAAATCAGCAGTTACCTCTTGTTCACCTTCCCCCATAAGATTATATAGATCCCTCGTTATTTTATCCATTATCTTGCCATCTGCAAAAGCATCACGCACTGCAAGTCGCGTTTCTCTTCCAATATTCTCCACATCTGATTTTGATGCGATTTTAAAAGCAATCGGTATCGTAACATCCGCCTTATATAAATCTGCAATGTCGTAAACAAAAGATAAATCATGTCCCGTGTGAACAAATCCTAATCCTGGTGATAACCCAAGTGCCACAATCACGCTGTACGCCAAGCCATATAGCGCTGTATGAGCCGCCGATAAGGCTTGATTAATTGGGTTTCCACTTGCAAAATCATCCGGAGTATACTCTCTTCCTGTCCATGCAACCCCTGTTTCCTTTGATTCTTTCCTGTAGATACCTCTCACTCTGGCACCTTCCCTGCCCCGAAGCTGCTGCATTGTCAGATTTGAAACATCTTCATTTTCAAAACGCATTTGATACATTTTCCGTGCTACCGCTACTCTGGATCTGACATTAGAGACTAATTCCGCTTGTTTTATCAGCAATTTGGTATTGTGAGATAAAGCCCGACCATGTGCATAATGCCTGACACCCCGTTCTCCGGTCCACACAACACTTGTCCCGGTATCTCCAATCAGTTCCATGGCCCGATGTGTAACATCTGTTCCCGGTCCAAACAGCAATACTCCGACAATTGCAGCAGGAATACGTATAATGCCCCGACTGTCCGTTACCGTAATAGCTCCATCCTGTCTGTTAACTTTCGCATGTTCTACATATAAAAATGTTATTCTATCACTTACACGTGGAAGTGCTTGTAACTCCGGCTTTTTGATTCCTGACATTCCATCCATCTATCTTCCTCACGGTACTACGGTCATCATTCCAAAACCGTATGCTTTCTCTTTTCCCACGCCCTCAGTTAAAGTTTTTCTAAAAATCTCAGCATTTTCAATAATCAAGCTGCCTTCATAAATTGCTCTGACTAACTTAATATTTTTTCCGCCCTTTTTCCTTAATATCGGAAAATCTCTTTGTACAATCTGATAGTCATTACCTACCAAGGAAAAGCCAAGTTTCTCTGCGCGTATTTCCAGATATTCCAATTGCTTCTCAACTGTAGTGTGTGGGCAAATCTTTCCTCTCTGCTCATCTTTCTTAATCGCTATTACAGGATTTGCTGTTAATCGAAATGACGTTTTCTGACCATATGTCAAACTTTGTAAAAATGCATCATAGGTTTTACATTGTCCGGTACCCGAAACTCCATATGCCTCCAATTGTCTTATGTCTGGCTCACTTTGGCTGACAATCAGCAGATAACTTCGTCTATTCAGATAATCAATTCGCCACAATTTACGGCTTCTTTCCCCGGCAGCAAATTCTTCTGGAAAGCTTTTCTCAACCCAATTGTGATATGCGCCTAAATGAGTAAGCTCCGCAATCTTTCTCCGGCTTGCTGTATCGATTTCCACTCGCGAAATATAATACATCATACGCCTCCTATCCCTTGAAAGGCATCGTGTTCTGTGTCTTTGCCCATCTCTGCAATTTGAATTTCGACCTGCATAGATTTTACCGGTCTAAAGCCATGGTTTCGATTCATCAAATCAAATGACTCTACTCTATCCCGTTGAAACATCGGTGGTAAAGAATCATCTAATAAACTGGCATCTATGTATGCATCTAACGTAATCCTATTCACTTTGCTTTCTCTCGAGCGCTTTTTCTGATACCACTCACTCGCCTGCCAATGGTACAATTTCATGGCAGATAATAAATCGTTTTCTACAACTCCCTGAAAAAATTCACTGTCCACCGGAACACTTCGCCGTCCCATATAAGGAGGAAAAGCAGGAGAAACAAGTGCTTTTGCCACCGTATCAATCCAGTTTGAATCCTCATGAGAAAGCATTGCCAGAAAAACAGCATCCTGCAAGTAATATCGATTTGTTACATAACTCTGATTTGCAGACTTTGCAATATGGAAATCCTTCAGTAAAGTACCCCTTTGCTCAATACGGACTCCGAAAGACAATTCATTGAGCCTTTGGATTTTTTCAGTTTCATCCCGGCGATACCCCAAGGCACCGCCAATTAACCCGATGACCGCACTTTTAGTAGGATATCTTGACGTATCTCTGGTTTCAAAATTAGAACCAATTCCCCAAGATTGCAACGGTCCTGAAAATTTTAGTATAATTGTTTTCATCATAAACCTCACCTATAGCAGTTTGTCTATAGTTTCTCCAAATGACGTCAAAAGCTCATTTAAATTTTCCTTGCTTTCTCCCAGTTCCCCTATATCTCCCACGGTAAACGTTGCAATAGGTTCTTCCGCAAAACGGTTGATTTTTTCAAATTCTTTTTGCAATCTGGAAACAGACTCAGTTGCATATCCCTCTCCATTTTTAGATTTAACAGGATTTTCAAATGCATTTACCAGATTTACGGGGCGGTCTGAGCGAATAGAAACGATTAACGCATCGGGTAGCGTCTGATTTGCAAATGTATTTATTTTCCCTGATGGCAAGGACAACACAAATGATTTCACAAAAAGTTTCAGTGCTTCGATTACTGTATCTTTATTGTCTCCCAATTGAAAACTCAATTCATGCGCTGTTACGTTCGCATATCTATATAAGGTAGAGGAATTATATTCCACCGTTCCAAGCATACCTGCTCCTGCCTGATCATCGGCGTTTAAATCATCAACGGCTGTGAAAAAGTCAAATTCTGTTGCAATTTCATGTGTCGATATCGAATGGGCAACCTGTGAGCTTGCGTCTACGTTTAGTTCCGGCGCGTCTGCGACCATGCGTCCGAATAAAGCCACATCAATACTTTGATTTGCATTTAAGATACTCTGAATTTCTTTTGTCTGCAAATTGTCCGAATGTTCCACTCCATAAGAAGCAAGCCTTTGCTGTTGTTTGCCACCCAGGAAAAAAAGTGCTTTGGCTTCCTGCTCTTTTGTAGAAATCTTTGCTTTATTAAAAATCTCTTCTGCTAGTTTAAGCGCACTGTTTTCATCAATTGATGATTCTTTTTCCATAATCGCTTTTGCAAGTGAATATACAATTTTCTTTGTTCTAATCCCTAAAGTTCCTTTATCTTCATGTTCTTTGAAATATTCTCTCATAGCCTTTTTCCAGCTTTGAGAAGATACCCGGGCTCGTGTAACACCACCATATCTGGCAGTTTTGGGACTGCCCGTATCATCACGGTTAATATTACTTGGTGGAACGGTCTGAAGCACGTGTAAATCAACATAAATATTATTCTGCATCTCTTTCTCCTTCTTTCTCTTTCACTTGATAGAAATAATAATCTTGTCCCCAACGCATACGCATGCGATTGGCAGATTCCGACGACATCTGATACCAATAGAAATCCTCTGCTAAATTAGCATAATCAATTTTTGTATCTGCTTCTTGTTTGAGTATGCTGATGAGATGACGTAAATGTGTGGTCAGTTCTTTAAAATTACCGGATGTTATCAATGAATTAAACCGTCTGTCTAATGCTGTATTGTCCATATTTCTAATCCCATGTAAGGCTTTTCCAATACTATTGCCCGAAGATTCATGCACAATTTTACCCTTTCCCTGCTGATGCAGTGCATACAGCTGCAAGGAGGCTAATATTGCATTTTCCTCATGGGTAGGTATTCCGTTTTTGCTCAAGTATTCCAATGGTACTTCTTCAAACACCAACGGCCAAATTTCAACTGTTTCTGAAATATCCCGGCCTATAGAATTCCTTAAACGGGACAAAATGGCTTTTGTCTCAGATATTTCCAGCCTCTCTCCCAGCTTATAAATAATTCTTGCAGTTACATTATATAACCTTTTACTCATTCTCTCACCCCCAATTCTCTTTTTAAATTTGAATTGAATCGAATGTACGCAGTTTCTATATTTTCCAGTTTGCTCTTACTCTTATCTGTGTAATATCCAAGATAATCTCTACTCCCCGCTCCCTGTATTAACTCGTCTCCCTGTTTAGCAATTTCTTCCCGCAATATGGACTTCCATTCCCGCATGCGATCTTTCTTCTCGTCCTGCGGCGAAATATTGATTAACCACTCACGAAAACGGCGGTCAATAGAAAAGTATATCTGTATTTTTGTTTTTTGTTCCGTAGTACCATTTTGTAAATTCCGTATTTTATCAATGTCTCTGGCAAAACGAATCACAGTGTTTCCAATGACCTTCTCTGTATTTTTTATTTCCTCTGCAATACAGGTCAGCCATCCATTTTCCTGCTTGTCCAATAATCCGATATTTTCCGAAATCTGATCATATATCTGCCTGTCTACCACACCATCTTTTTGAATATAATTTTCCGCTGCCGCATTGAGTGATATCAATCCTGTTACAAGCTCATCTCCCTGTAGTCTTCTAAGCCATTCGATAATGCCCGGATTATATTTCTTTTCTTCGATGGAAGAAAAAGTCTGCATTTCCTGCCAGAAATACTGATCCGGATCATGTCGTTTCGGCACAAATCCCTCTTTTACCTTCCATTTTCCAACATCCAGCTTGGTAGCATACCTCCAGAATGTAAACGGTTCTATTTTTAAATTTGGTGTGTATTCAAAATTGCTGACAGCCAAATCCAGCCTATATTCAACAATCTTATTATTCTCATTCGCCTTTAAGAGCAGCTGCCTACTGGGATAAGTGAATAGCTGAGCCAGATTATCCGGTATCGCCAGAAAATGGTTGATTTGGGGTTCTGCTTCCCATATTGGCTTTTGCACACAAGCGCTCTCCGGAAGATTCAGGTTCAGTAACAAGGTCTCAAAAAGATTCCTTCCACTGGCATAAATACCCCCCAGCTTTCCTAAATAGGCTACCCCTGTGGATTTCCTCCCCCTCTTCCCATTTTTGGGACTTCCTGACTTTGAAGGTGCGTAACCGTTGGTATATAATAACCATCTGGCAGCAACCGAATACACTAGCCCGGCTTGATACTGACTCACAAAAAGTCTAGGTTTATTTTCACTTTCCAGAATCCTTCCATTTAATTTGTTGATACCATTATCCGTTGCACTATAGGGATAATCCGGTTCTCCAATTTCCTGAAACTGGAAGAAAGGATATTTTTCATCCAGTAAATAAAAACGATGACGGTATTTTTCCAAATATTCATTCACAATATCTGGAAACTCCCCTTTTTCCCAAAGAGTTTTCCAAGTCGTATATAAATCTTCCTTATATTCCGAGATATCGTCTTCATCAATTTCTTCCTTGACTTGAAATGTGTCCGTATCAACAGCAACCCATTCATAGTACTCACCTGTTGCCGTAAATCTGGTGAAAACCGTATGTAACACAGCTAGCAGCAGCCGCAAGACCGTAAAATCCTGTGTCGGTGTTTCCCCAGCAAGCCGCTTATACCTATGAGCATTCCCGAACAATTCCTTTAAAGATACCTCTTCTGTTTCTCCTTTCTCACCTGTCATAACCATTAACCATTTTTCATCCAATAAATTAAATCGGCTCATTCTTCCTCCTCTCCAACCTTCAGCCCATGTTTTTTATCATAGCGAATTTTATGTCCTATTAAATCAGCGCAATTCTCTTCGTCCAAAATGACACCCAGGCTTCCTCTTAGCCACGGATCATCTTGCCAGTGAGAAAGTTCTGCTTTATTACGTTCCTCTAATTCTTTAATTATCTTATCTGTTTTATAACAGAATATATGAGGAAGGCGAATGGTCTGCTGGGATATCTTCTTTGCAAGAGCGAATGTTAAATCACCGCTAATATTGGTAGTATCATCCAATAAATATAATTCATCCCCTTTTCTTTTGACCAGTATAACTTCCATTGTTTCTAAGCCATCCCGAACTTTTGCCAGTCCTGCTTCTTCTGTATCACTTTGTATGTCGTCCTTTAACCAGCCAATCAGACTATTTCCCTCTGAGTCATAAGGTCCCTTAAGGCGGAAGGTGTTTGCATTATTTTGCTTATCTTTTCTTTTTGATTCGTTTTTTTCTTTTGCTTCCTCATATTTTTCTCTGATTGACAGGGGGATGTCTATTTCTTTTTCTGAATTTTCCTTATATACTTTCTGTACCAGTCTGGATATATCCTCAAGAAGCGCCAGCTTTTCCGGCAAGACTAATTGTGTGCGGATTAGCAGATAATCCCCATATATCGTTCTGGTTCCTTCCTCGAATTCTGCCATTCCCTGTATGCCCATTATATACACAACAGGGTTTTTTAAGTTTTCCGGTCTTTTTGTTGCCGCATGCCTGTGCAGCCGTCCAATTCGCTGAAGCAGCAAATCCATTGGAGCAATATCTGTGAAAAGCACATCGAAGTCTATATCAAGTGACTGCTCTAACACTTGCGTCCCTACGACAATTCTCAGTTTAGGGCGTATGGCATTTTTCCCTATTTCATTCAACAGCTGTGTTTCTTTTTCCTGTCTGTGGGGAGCCAGAAAGCTGGAATGCAGCACGCTAATATTTTCTTGTCCAAATGCATGTTCCAATTTCCCAACAAGTTTTTGCGCCCGTTTCACTGTATTGACAATAATGCCGGCAATTCCGCCATTTGAAAGGGTTCTTTGAAGAGTTACTGCAAAATCATACTCTCCAAGTAACTCTACCTTCACTTCTTTTGTATTTTCTACCGGAAACCCCCGCAGCTGACTGACCTTGCCACCATCTGTGTATGTAATCAAAGGATAGGTTTCTGTTTCTTTCCAATCAGGCAAAACTTCCTTTATATTCCGTCTCTTTATACCCATGCCCCGACAATAGTTTTCCACTAATCTTACCCGTCTTGATGCCGGCAGCGTCGCAGACAAAATGATTATCGGCACCCGATATGCACCGAGCCACTCAACAACCCTGTATAGAAACTCTCCCATATACGCATCATATGCATGTACCTCATCAATCACAATGACTTTTTTTGACAAGCCCAAATGTCTCAGTGCCAGATGTTTCTGCTTTAATCCTGCCAGCAAAAGCTGGTCCACTGTTCCCACAACAAAATCATCTAATATGGCAGTTTTCTTTCCTGTAAACCACTCATTTATAACTACATTTGCGCCAGTCCCGTCCACATCAATATTCTCTGCATTTTTCAAACTTTGAAAGGTCTCGTTAAACTGGGCCTTTCCATGAACAAGCCGGAGAGATTTATTGTCACCTGTTTCACTGGCAATCTTTCCAACCCAATCTTTAATTCTCGAGAAGATACCGTCAGAAGTTGCCTGTGTTGGTAAGCCATAAAACATACCTGAGCACTTCTGTTTTTCAGCCATTTGTTCAACTCCCAATAAGGCAGCTTCTGTTTTTCCCACTCCCATGGGTGCTTCCAGTATAATAATCCCTGGATTTTCCGCTGTATCAAGGGCCTCAGAAAATGCCCGCTGTATTTGTCTTGGATGGAATTGAAACCTTTTGCTGTATTGTTCCTCAACACTGCCTGCGCGCTCAGAAATCCACAGATATGTTCTGGCCCAATGCTCCCATCCATGTTCCAAACGTTCCTCTTGAAATTCCTCTTCCTCCTTATCTATGGGAAATAGAGGAAAATACTCCTCATTACTGGCAATCCAATCCGCCATAATCAAAAGTCCCTGGAGAAGAACCTGAGCAGGCCGCTTAATTTTAGGAAGTTCATCAACACTCTTGTATCCGGCCTCCTCCAGTGCCCACTCAAATATTTTACGCTGCATCCGCTTCCAATTCTCACCACATTCACCACCATGGTCATATTGATAGTAGTTGGCAGTGTAAGCCTCCAATTGCATCCCAATTTCCCATTTATCGTCTGCCGTTCTACCATGATGCCCACCAATAATTGATGCAATATCTTCGCCGACACCATAAGAATCCAGTAAAACCTGACTTGCCAATGCATGAGGAGATTTTGACGAAGATTCCGTGCTCCAGTTTTCCAGTCCGGAAAATCCTGATTTTATCAGGTTTTCTGTCAGTATCTTGTCCAGATCTGGGGATTGGTTGTTGACTGATGGTCTCAAAGAGAAGGCAGGACATCCTTTGCCAAGGTCGTGTGTTAAACCAATAAAGTATACAAGGCTTACTCCTGCTTCCTCATCCGATTCAGAAATGGATTCTAGAATAAATTTCCTTCGGCCCTCGCTAAGCCAATGATTCCATAATTGGATCATAATATTCCCAGTGTCCAGTAAATGCTGTTCAAGCGGGAGCCAGTAGTATTGTCCGTCTTTTTCTTTTTTCTTACCCCATAGATTTGTTTTTATACGCATAGGTTTTCCTCCAAGGTAAGTAAAATGGATTTTTGGGTTTGACAGGAAGCAGTTTAAAAGATCAAAAAATCATAGAAATTATACACAAACCCCCGCATATGCGGGGAACACTTTGATATTGCCTATAAAATCACCTTTCCATAAGGAACACGCCTGCTAATGCAGGAAACACACTATCACTTTTATCACAAACCCTTTTCTTTTGCTTCCGAACCAAAGACCTCCGATTGCCTACATTATTTTTCTCATTTTTTGATTCTTTAAAATTACCTTACCATAGTTTTAAAATTAATTCAATATTTTTATTTTTCTGCCTCCCCTAATTTCCACATCAGTATGACATATCGTTATCCTATGCTTTCCCTTCCATCAAACTTCTACTTTTCAGTCAATCCATAAGGCTGAATCAAATAATCCGCATACTTTCCAAAATATTCACCTCCCTAACAAATTTAATTCCCGACATTTACGAGGGGTTTGATAGAGGTCAACTATTGCTGCTGTGTCAACCATACAGCTTCATCTCGAACTTTAACCTCAATATTTGTTAATCCATCTTCCAATCGATAGATTAAAATTTCACCATAATTATTCATCAATATTTACAGTTCTACGCTGCATGGAAAATCTCCATCTAAAAGTCAATAATATCTTTTTGTTACTCTGATCTCAGATTAGGAATATAAAGGCACTTACATAAATCCACACACTCCTTATCAACATACTCAATAATTTTTCTTCTGCTTTCCATCTTTTCAAGAATATATTTGTCCTTGCATTCAGCTATAATACAGTTTATTTCTACTATTTGTGCATTATTAACTTCCACTTTACGAAAGACTCAATTCCACAAATGCCCTCAAAATGGACTTTCCCGCTTCATCTAGGGGCATTTAAGGGATTTACTACAACTTATAAAGGATAGTGGAATGATAAAGTAGCATTAATTTGGCACTTTTAATTTCATAAGAATAGACATGGTCTATAGCCATTTGGTGGAATTAAGTTACCACAATAAAAATCCCACAAAGAAGGCTATAAAACCATGTCTGATAACATTATGCATAGGGTATTAAAAACTTCCTTCCGAACGGCTGCTGTGTCCGCCGCCGCTGCTACTGCTGCCACCGCCTGAACTGGATTCACTTTCAATTTTTCTCTGAGTGGTGTGGGTGGATACAAATAGGTCGTTGCTGTAATAGATCGACAAACTGTTCTCCGCCAAATAGTCGCCCGCAGACACTTTCCGTTTTCCTCCAAAATTGTGTGCAATACGAAGGATGATTACGACCAAGAATCCAATTATGACCGCAAGGAGGAAGCTCCTTGCCAAAATCTTCGGAAAATCACTCGCCATGACTGCCTTGGGAATCCAGGAATTTAGTGCTTTTGATGCAATGGCTACGTATTGTTCACAGGCCAATTGATAATCACCGCTTTGGGCTGCCGCCGCAGCTGCATACCTGATCTCTGACTGCGCCTGATCTCCCAATTTATCATACGGCCTGGTTCCCATTAGATAAAGATCCGCATCCAACGAATCACCTTCTACTTCCGGAGGACTGTGCAGGATAAGCAGGATGCAGTTATTCAAGTCATCGTAATAGGCATCCCAAAAATCATACGTAAAGGCCGCCGCAGCGTTATATGTAGAATATGGTGTGGTTATCAGATAGAACTGTGTGCCATATTCCTCTGATTTCTCCTGTAAATATGTATTCAGCTCTTTCGCTTGCACATCCGGCAAAAGATCACCATAATCCCATAGATTGGCTTCTGAATTAAATGCAGGCAGCTCAATATGCTCTGCCAGCCAGCGATCCTGCTGTATGCTGAGAAAAGAGGCGCACCCGGTAAAAACAGAATAATCATAAAGTTTTAATTCAACAGCATTGCTGTCATAATTCAAAACATCATTTTCAGGATCAAATATTCCAAACGGTGCTGCGATTGCTTTTGGAATAGAATCACTATCGGAACCATCCCCGCAGGCTATGACCAGCATATAGATACCGTTCTGTTCGGTTCCCTCTTTAAAGTTTTGCCTGTAAAAGGAGCTTGCGAACCCCTGCAGGTATTCTTCACTTTCGTATTCATCCAGAATCGCAATGACATAATCCAGACCGGTTTTATCTGAAAGATCTTTCGCCTGTTTTTGCAAATCTTCACGCTCATTCAAAGAAAGCCGGTTTGCAAAATCGTATATTTTTTCAGTCGGATCTACCTTTGGCGTCTCCATATTGTACAGGGCGTACTTCTGCTTCACGATCGCAGACATATCCGACAGAAAAATCTGTGCAGCGCTGTTATAATCGGCTTCCTCCATATCGGGAGTTAACGCCTCACGAACCGTATTGATTTCCTCGTCGGCTATTCTTGAGCGGAGTTCTCCAAAACAATCGATAGCAACGCGGCGTGTTGACATGTTAACGGAAAGTATTACACAGTCGTTGATGCCACCCTCACCACGAATATTGGTATCAAAAAATTGGTAAGAGTAGTCCTCCAGCTCCACATCCTCATTTGTTGTGAGAATAATAAAATGTGCGCCGGTCTGCGCCGATACGTTCCCCAAATCAATATTCAGCTCTGTTTTTTCCGAATCGAAAAAGAGTCCGGCATCGTCATATAGTCTCTGCTCCGGCGGAATAAAGGAGGCGTCTTCATCGGAAGAATCCCCCTCCATGGTAAACCGAACAAACCGGAGATTAATTAAGTACTGATCCGGTTTTGGGTCGGTGGGTGCTAATGTCAATTCAACATCGCCCTCGGGCAGCCAAATGCTGCCGACAGAAATTTCTTCATAATTAGACCAGTCTTCTCCCGTGGGCGGCAGCGACAGACCGAGAGAATCCTCTGCGTCCGAGACAGTAAACTCCATATCTGCCGAACCGATTCCGTCATCCTGCTTGGAATAGCAAATTACAACCTCGTATGAGCCGGCTTTTTTTGTTGAAAACTCGAAAGAAGCTGCGCTGTCATCTTTCCACCCGCCAATATTGAAAGGGGGCGAGTCAGGCTCGACCAGCATCTCTGTGTCACTTTCGATCAAAGCGTCTTCCGCGGCTATCGTGTAGGTATCGGCGGCAAAAACAGGAATTGCCATCACACAGGGAATAAGAGCAAGCATCGTACATAGAAGCAGGCGGAATACCAACCTAAAGTTTATCCGAAAATCCATAACAGCACCTCCCAAACAACCACCGTTCCAAAGAAAATAATTGCAGACAGCCGGGCAAAGAGTCCCAACGCACACATCCAGTCCACCGGAAATTTGCCTCCGAACTTACCGGTCTGTCCATTTATGGTAAAAACATGGTCGGTGTCCTTGTACTTTACCGTCATCAGCCAAACGGGAAGCATCACATATTCAGAAGATATTCTGTCAACCGAGGTGTTACCGGTGTCCATTTCGACCGAGTCATACCCTTTGATGGTACTCAGCAACGTCTTTTCAGCGGCTGGTTTGATTCGCGCGAATACTGTATCAATCAGGCTTTCCTGATTGGCAGTAGGCGATTCAGCAAAATGTCCCAGCAGAAAATTTTTCGAAAAGGGGATAAGCGCTGCCGTATCAAACGGTTCTATGGCTTGCATCTCTTGATCTTCAATTTTTTCAGATGCATCCGCAGGCACTGCACAAAACTCCATTGATCCGGATCTGCGGGCTTCATAGATATCGGTCTTGGTATATTCATATTCTCCGGCACGCCAACTGGTGGAATTAGTACACTTGGCCGTGACACAGGAGGAACAGTCGGCGTCAAAAAGCTTAAATGGAACATATACACTCTGGAACTCATTCTTTTTTATTGTATTTTTAAAGATGGTGGGTAACAGCGGCTTATTCTTAATTTTCCTGCGAAAGATTTCGGCAGCCTCATCCGAGCTTACCTTGAAGGGAATCATGCGGCTGGGAAAATCATTGCCGGATACAAGCCGCTCGGATATCGTTACCGGGTTCCTGCAATACGCACAAAAGGCCGCCGCCAAAGTATCGCTGCCAGTCATCACTTCCGCTCCGCAGGCCGGACACGTATAGGTTTTCATGCGAGCTTCCTTTTCCTCGCCAATTGACTTATTCTCAACCGACTTGTTGTCGGCTGACTGCATACCTTCGTTGAGCGTGCTCCATATGCTGTCGTTTTGTTGATCCGGATAAGCTTTTTGCATTTCCTCCAAAGTAAATTTGGAACTGCATTGATCGCAAGAGAATGCGCGCTCCACAATATTGTAGCGGATGACTCCGCCGCAGTTGGGACAAGAACATACTGAAACAGCCATCTATATGATCTCCTTTTCTGATTGAATTTTTTGATTGAAATCGTAATTTATGAAAGTAAAAAAGCAGGAATGTCTTCCTATACAAAAAAAGCTACCTATGGTAGAATATCCATAAAGTTACATTATGATTGGTACAGATCATTCCGCCAATAAACAGTTCTGCCATCGGTTTTTGGTTAAAAGATACGGTCTTCATCAAGCAAAGAAAGCTTCTGAATTTTTAGAAGCTTAGTCATGTTATTTCCGGCAATACCGATGCAAATAATTTCAGGTATCTATCCAACCTCCCATCTTTTCAAGGGTATTATTTTTTATATTTTCAGTTTAACAAAAATACAGACGCCACATGTCGGATATTAAGAAATCTTAATAGTCGATTTTCCGTAAAGGAAAAAGAACTAATATTAATTGGAGATGATTGAGTGAAAAATCCGAAAATACTTATGGTGGAAGATGACGTGGATATCTTCCTCATTAACAATGAATATTTGGAAGGAAAGGGCTATGAGGTGATACATGCCTCATCTCTGGCTCAGGCTCGCTTCCAGTTTGAAGAACATATGCCGGATCTTATTTTGCTGGATGTGATGCTTCCCGATGGAAAGGGATGGGATTTTTGCAAAGAAGTCCGTGCGCTTTCAAGCACGCCGATTATTTTTTTAACCTGTAAAGACGAAAACGAAAGCGTTGTAAAGGGTTTGCTGGAAGGTGGCGACGACTTTATTACAAAGCCCTATGACCTGGATGTTTTGGCCGCTCACATAACGGCGCTGCTACGCCGGTCAGGTGTTTTCACCGCAGGGCAGATAGAACTTCCTCCGCTGAATATTGATTTGCTTTCAGGCGAAGTACTGCTTAGCGGACAGCAAATCCATCTTACGCAAAAAGAGCGGCAGCTGCTTTGCTGCTTTGCCTTTTTTGTCGGAAGACGCCTGACCAGCGAAGAGATCTGCCAACGCGCTTGGGGTGATATGCTATGTCGCAGCAAGTCAAGCCTTGCTGTACACGTATCCAATTTGCGTAAAAAACTCAACTTGAATGAAAACAGCTATTTTGAGCTGAAAAGTACAGGGAAAGAGGAATACATTTTTAGCAAGATACGGTATTGATGCGTTGTTTAGGCAGCAAGTCATTTAAACTAATGATCTTACTGCCTTTAATTTCATAATAGCGCAGCATTTCGTCAATTTTCCTTTTATCATAACTGGTAATGCAATCTGATAGTACATTAACATTATAATTTGCTTTGCATAAGTTGTAACAGGTTGATTTCACACAAGCAGCAGCATCTGCTCCGGCTATGTAGAAATCACTTATTTCATTTTTACTGATAAAATCTGCAAATTCTTCACTGCTTAATGCGTTTCCTTTATATTTTGTAAAAACATTTTTTGATACTACTTTCAAGTCTGAAGCGAGTTCAGCCCCATATGTATTGGTTTTAAAAGTCCTCGTACCGATGGATAAATTTTCATGCCTTATATAAATAACATGAATATTATGATCGACTGCCCATTCAATCGCTTTATTGATATTTCCAATAATGTCTTTATAATTCTTTGTTATGTCATTTTGAATATCGATGATTACTAAGGCTTTTTTCTGCATGGTGTCTCCTCCTGATAAGTGAATTGATTTGTTTGTTCTTTTATTGTACCATGTAATTGTTGACAACAGTATGGCAGCAATATGTACTAATAAAAAATTTTAGAAAGGCGGCTATCAGATGAAAGTGGACAGGCTTGTTAGCATTATTATGATTCTCCTTGATAAAGAGCGTATCGGCGCACAGGAGTTAGCAGCTATGTTTGAAGTTTCCCTCCGCACAATCTACCGCGACATAGACACGATCAACATGGCAGGTATTCCTGTTCGCGGAGCACCGGGAGTGGGCGGCGGCTTTGAAATCATGCAGGAATACAAGATTGACAGGAAAGTTTTTTCGGCTTCCGACCTTTCTGCGATCTTGATGGGGCTTTCCAATCTTTCAAGCATGGTACGCGGTGAGGAACTGGTAAACGCCCTTGCAAAAATCAAGAGTTTTATCCCCGCCGACAGAGCGAAAGACATTGAATTAAAAGCAAATCAAATCTATATAGATTTAAGTCCGTGGATGGGCAACCGGAACATACAACCGTATTTAGAGATTATCAAAACAGCTTTACAGGAAAGCAAGCTGCTTTCGTTTGAATATACAGACCGATACGAAAATAAAACTGCACGAACAGCCGAGCCGTATCAGCTTGTACTGAAAAGTCGTCATTGGTACTTACAAGGATATTGCCATAAAAGAGAGGATTATCGCTTATTCAAACTAACCCGCATATCAAACCTTCAAATACAAGAAAAAACTTTTACACCGCGAGATTATCAAAAGCCGACTCTGGACTTTGCGGAGATTTTAGAGACAATGCAAACAAGCATCAAAATCCGTATTCATAAATCTGTCATGGACAAGGTACTTGATTATTGCACTTATGAATCCTTTTCGCCGGATGATGATGAGCACTACATTGTTCGTTTTCCCTTCATAGAAAATGAATACTACTATAATATCCTTTTCAGTTTTGGGAATAAATGCGAGTGTTTAGCACCGTTACATATCCGTACAAAAATGAAGCGTAGAATACATGATATAGCTGCCTTGTATGAAAATTAATACAGTTATCCTCTACGAGGATAAATTGACCGTGGAATTCAAGTACAGCGTAACGACGGATGTAGATGAACAGGCAGGAAAACAAACGGGGCACTCTACGCAATTTGACGTAGGGTGCCCTTTGTAATGATTATTTTCCGATAAGTTCACTCAAGTATGGTAATGCATCTGCAACCTGAATGCCCATAATCGGCAGGGGCACAAGAATAGCACTTCTTATTTCCTCTGCGCTTGCGCCATATTCTTTTGCCCGATGGATATGAAATGGCAGTCCTCCGTACATTTTTGCCGACACCAATGCAGAAATATAGGCGAGTTCGTGAGTCTTTTTATCAAGTGCGCTTTTTTCTGACATCTTAAAAATCGCGCTCATAAACGCTTCTCCTATACCGTCTGTTTCCTTCATAAACATTTTAAATCCTTCTGTAACTTTTTCCATGGCTATCCATCCTTTCTGATTTTCACCGAATTTTATCGGTTACAATTATAAAGACAACATAACGATTCAAAAGATACGGCCGGAATAAAATTTTTAATTTTCAGATGATAAACTTGTTAAGACTCTTTGATACCATTCCTTGGACGGCTTTCTTTCAGGCATATTTCTATAAAGATATTGTACTTTTTTTCTGACTTGTTCATTATATACATAGCCTTTTTGTTTATAATCCAATTTTTCCAGCAACTTATGAGATTGACGTTGCAAGGCAAAACGGTTTGTTGAAAATTCTATCCACGCCCTACAACTACAAGGATTTTTTTCATAAATAATACTGCAGTGATCTCCAAAAAAAGAATCAATATTCATTCTTGCACGATAGAGCAAACCTTTTGCCGCCCCAATAGAGATATCTAATAACTTTGCAACATATTCAATTGGCAGTCCATACATATCCACCAGGGAAAACGTGATACGCTGGTTTAATGTCAGCTTTCTTACCATCGCCAAAAAACAGCCGTCTTGCAACTCTCTGATTTCTTCCGCTACAATGACTTCATCTTCCGGTTGCATGGTAACATCAGCTAAAAGCAATCCCTCCTGTTCTAGCAGTTCCCAATCTTCCACTTCCACCAAGTATTTTTTTGAATTCATTTTTGTTTTGTTGACAAATTCATGAAAGCATATCGTTCGTAACCAACTCGCTAATGCCTGTTCGCTTTTTAATGTATCCAGCTTCTCCATTGCCCGCAAAAAGGTGTCCTGCGTCAAATCGAGGGCATCTTCCGGGTGGCAAGTCAATTTCAAGGCATAGTTATAAATGTAGTTATTATAATTTTGATATACATCCAGAATCTTCATTTTATTATCCTCGAATTTAAGAGTCTTCAATACCCAGACCCGTTCCCACGCACACGCCAAAACTTAAAATGTCAATAACTAATTGCACTTTCATTTATAAGGAAGATAATGTAATAAATAAGGTTTTAACAGCTCATTTCTACTCTAACGCCGATTTTCTTCCTATCTTCTTTTGTTCTCTTCTCCACCCGCCACAATTTCTCTGATGGATCAGAATCTGCACTTAATAAGTCTATGCATTCCTTATTGAGACTATCTATATATGCTTCCTGCCAATCTGCTATTCTATTTCTAAAAAGTGTCCAATCCTTCTTAGTTGATTTCGCAGTTCACAGCAGTTGTTTGAGATTTCCAAACAAGCAGTTCTTCGTCATGTTGTCATCCATCACAATTTTTGCACGTTTTGTTTTCTTCCCCTTTGCAAATTTTAGTTTCTCTGTGTCTGAAGTGGAATTTGCACTATATGTTCTCTTTTCGGAACTCTGCCAATACATATACATCATTAAGTTGACAGACATCATTTATATCAAAAATAATTGATATGGATTTCAACGTTTTTCCCGTCGCTTCAGTATTCTTAATTATTTCTTTAGCATCGGTGCTAATTGGTAAGGATAGAAGCTTTATCCGTATCTTTGCCGAAAAGAAAAATGATACTTTAAAGAATCCTTCCCATATCGATAGCCAAAATATCGGTTTTACTTTGTTGGTTCCTCGTATTGTTGTCCATTTATATTCGCCTTTTGAAAGCCAAGCTTTTCCGTCATTATAGTATCGCCAATCCATAAGTGAAATGCGATGTTTTTTCAATTCCTCAAGAAATTTTATATAAGTACTGTTCGTTGCTCCCAAACCATCAGCAATTATTTCCGCAGTTGGTTTTATGTTAGCGTCACGTAACAGTTGTTGTGGCTTGTTCATTTTTTCCTCCTATAAACTCGAGAACATTTATCTCAGCCAGCCAATTGACTTGCAGTGCTATTTTCTTATAATGCTTTTATCATTAAATAATCCTCGTGTCCAACATGGTCTATTTTTTCACTCGTTATTTCATATCCAAGACGCCGGTAAAATCGAACAGCGTGATTGTCCTTTTGAACCGAAAGCGAAGTTCTCTCGTATCCATCTTTTTTAAGCAGTTTAAATAGTTTATTCATAAGCTTCGTTCCTATACCATAACCCCGAAACTCTGGCAATATCGAAATAGCAAGTTCGGGGGTGTTATCATCCAAGTGTCCGTAAGCCGGTATAATTCTAGTCCATGCCGCACCGATAATTTGACCATTTTGTTCTGCAACTACACTTATATCACCAGTTCGTGTTCCGAAATCTTTAATGTAGACAAATATTTTAGGTTCATTTATAATACTTCTTGGCGGAATGTCTTTTCCATCAGGAATGAAAATTGCTTGGTACAAAAACTCGTTTAAGCAAGCATATTCGGATTTTTCCATAGTACGAACTTTTGCATTTATCTTGTGAGCTGTAATAATCGTATTGCTCTGTGCGTTTACGGTTATAACGATACCTTTGCAGTAAGCGTACCAATTTTTACCCTGCCCAATGATAATATCAGCTTGTTTTATCGTTTCCTTGCACCACTCTATAACATCATCAGTGTCTAAATGTAGATTTTTCTTTATACGTACTGCTCCTAATTCTGTTGTGTGAAGTTTTTCTATGTTTGTAATTAAATCATTCATTGCGACCTCCTCCAAATCTTCTTTATACATTTATCCACCATTACAAAATCATAATCTTTAGATAGTTCTGAATTTATAAATATTTTTTTTGAATGGGCAATAGCACTTTAGTGTAGGAGCTCTTCAGCGTTATTTATATATAGCCATAGCATATTTCTCTCAAAAATGTTCATAGCTTTTCTTTTACCTAGAACCAATTCACCTTTCCGAATTCAAGAAGCCCGTTCCAACCACATACCTTGTCAGCCTACCGTTACCAACTTTTTTGATAAGTCCTTTTTCCAGCATTTCTTTGAGCATATTAATTGCGTGAGTTGTTCCAATCCCAAGGGTTTCTTCAACATCACTTCGAGTGATTTCTTTTTGTTTTTCAAATAAGCTGAGTATCGGTAAATACTTTTCATCTTCTGCATTTAACTCTTGTACATGTGTGTTAGGTAGAATAACCCGAAATGCCCCCTCTACATTCTCAAACTTGGGTTGCACAGGTAAACCTTTATAGCAACTAATTATCTTGCTAATACCTGTTCCGTATGCCTCAATTAGCTTCATTCTATAAAATAAGCTTGCAAGTTTTTCATTTCTGGGTTGAGATGCTCCAAGCATAGCTGCCTCCAATGATAAACCTGAAACCAATCCACCTAAGGAGATAATCTCTAAGCGGTCAGAATAGATGTTAATAATTGTGCTGCCACTAAAGGAATATTCTCTGTGGACAATGGCATTTAGCAATGCTTCACGAACAGCAGCTTCCGGGTAATCTCTTTCATCCGTACGTAGTAAATCATGGAAGGTAGCTTTTGTTCCATTATAAAAATCTATGGTTTTATAAGCGTCTGTCAGTTGAGCAAATAGAGAGCCTGTCAGTTCCTTTCGATCTTTAAAGACCAATTTATCGGAGCCTTGAAAAGCAGCAAATTTGACAGAATGTTTGCACTGATCTGAAACCAGTAATCCCATATTTGTATAAATATCATCAGATGAAAGAATGCCTAAGTTTTTCATCTGCACTTCAGAAAATTCTAAGTTTCTTCTTTCCATCTCTTTATTTAAACTAGTAAAGGTCAGTTCTTGTATGAGAGAACGGTTACTTTCAAATGAATCACCATCGGTCATTTTTATCATCATGCAAATAGCATCTTCAGGTGCTGGAGCAGATGTTGTTCCACTTCTAACGTATACACCTGTTGGTTTTAGTCCTTTGTCCGAAAGATAGTACGGCTTTTTTGTTCCTTGACTAACCATTAGTTTAACAAAGTACTTATTATCTTTTTGCAGTAGCTCAATATTTGTAAACATGGAGACATCAGGACGAATACTATCTCTTAAAGAATTTGATATCTGTTGCATCACAAAGTCAGCATTTTCAAGTCCAACAATTTCTCCATTATCTTGCACACCAACATAGATTATTCCACCATTTGTATTTGCAAATGCAACAATTTCTTTTTTTAAATCAGGAGTATAAATTTCCTTCAATTCAACAGTTTCACTTTTATACAGCTTCATAGTATCACTCCTTCTATCAGCTTCTATCACTCCTAACACTACGCTAGCACAGCGAGTGATAGAAAGCAAGGAGAACCATCTCACAATTTACGACATGTGGATAATCTCATTATCCTGGTGCTATGTCAAGATTTAATACAAGTAAAAATAAGAAATTAATCCTCACGTTAGCCCACAAATAAAATGCCATCCGCCAGGCTTTTTTCATATACTGTTCATAATCATTTGACTACATGTAGTTACCGCTGCTGTGAATCCATTTTATACCATGGTTAAAATGGCAAAAGCGAATGATCTAAACACCTATAGATATCTGACTTACCTGTTGGCACAACGGACAAATGAAGATATGTCGGATGAGCAGCTTGAACACCTTGCATCATGGAGCGAAGCTGCCAAAGCTAGCTGTTAAAACTAAAAATAGAGTAAAATACTTGTATCTGTCTTTAGTGTTGCAAACTATAAAAGAAGATGAAAATTGCACGATAACTACCGTAGGAATTATAACATACAGTTGCAGGACAAAGGGAAATGCGGTTCGGGTATTGCACTTCGCAATCCCTCGGTAATTACCGCATGAAACAAAGCAGAATAGCACAGATAAAGTCATTCCAGAGGGAAGGGTTGCAGAAACTTAAAATGCACCCTTCTTTTTTGCACCTTCCTTCCCTTCCCTCATTGTTTGGTTTCGTGATTTATGATATCCAGTTCATCGGAAGTGAATTTTTGACACATACTGACCGCCTTTCCTTTAAGTAAAGTATAGCAGACCATCCGTAGAAAAGCGAATCTGTCAAAAGAGAGGATCCGTCATTTTGACACGTCCTCAGGTGTTGCAAAAGGTTATTTGAAGTAGTCGGGAATATAGAGTTTTCAAGGTTCAAAAATTGATGACAAAAGGCATGGACATTGCTTTGACAGCCATCTGGGAACACTGATTTCATGAGGAAGACAGCACTATTTATGAGATAAAACAGGACAATATTTTCTCTGTTTTGCACAAACATTAATATATTTTTTTAGGATCAACATCTTTGATTTTAGGCTCCAGGGGATTTAGGCCCAGCATTAAATAATTGTATTGTTCTTCTGTGAGTTCGGCTGCTTCCTGCGTAGTTCTTGGCCAGGAAAGCCTGCCATCCTCAAAGCGTTTATAAAGCAATAGAAATCCCGTGCCCATCCATAGTAATCCTTTGCAACGATCGGAACGCTTTCCACAGAACAGAAATACGCCTTCCCAATATAGGGCTTTGATGCGGTTGGATTTGCGGCCGCAGAAAAGAAAAAGACTGTTGGAAAAAGGATCAAGCTGAAAGTTATGCTGCACAACAGCAGACAAGCCATCAATGGACTTTCTCATATCTGTTTTGCCGCAGGCCAGGTAGATATGTTCTGCTCCCCTGATATCTCCTAACATAGGCTCTTTATGATACGGAGCGTATGTTCAATGGTTGCCTTCTCCGCTCCGTTCTGGATCTCTAATATGGTGGCACCAAACCGGATCAATACTGCAGTGTCTTCTGTGGGAGCTTTTCTATGCTTTGGAAGTTCAGCAAAAAAGGTGTTGGTTGAAGGAGAAACTGGAGCTTTGATTTTTTGTTTCTCCGGCAGAGCATCAAATGCCTCGCGTTTTATCTTACGCATCCAGTAATAATAAGATTTAATACCAACCCCATTATGTTCGCACCAGCAAGAAACTGTCTGTCCGCTTGCTCTGCAGTCACGAATTCGAGAAAGCCAAAGTTTGAGGTTCCGTCCATGGGTAGTTAAAGTCAGGGAATCCATAGATAAGTCTCCAATCCCTTAAGGTACTTAAGAACCTTAAGCATTTTTAGAATATGGATCATTATCCCATAGGTAAAACAAAAAATCTATACACGTACTTATTAGACGCTTACTTTGTACCGGACTCTACTTCAAAAAATAGGGCCTTTACCATTTGTATCAATATTCGCCGATTTGTCACACTATCCGGCGAAACTCAATACTTTTTGGCAAAAGCCCTATTTTAACATTTTGGCATTACCCCATCCCCATCTGAGATTCGGTCACACCAAACAGATTTTTACAAAAACACAACTCCATTTATCTTAAACAATCCCGCAAGTCCTCATAAAATCAAGCTTTTCTCTCCAGCAAACAAACCGTCTCAACATTCCTGTGGACGGGAGTTTTATACTACATGGCGAAAACATACTAACATATTATAGAGGGGGATAACCTTTCTACCCCATCTATTAAGTATCTGTGCTATAAAATATCACTCTCAAGTATGTCCTACATTCGCATTATATGGATAATGAGAAGTTTAAAAAGCTATTACAATTTTTCTAAATTCGTCAATTTCAGAATTATCAAAACCAATAAGCTTAAGACTCATTCGTTGTATTAAATCGGCAATTTTAATAATGCATAATTGATCATTGCTAAAATTGTAATAGTAAGCGTACCCATGAACAATATTTATACGCAATTCCTTGATGCGATTTGCGATTTCATCAGAGTTTATACGGCTACCTTTCAATATCTCTGGAAAAACATCAAACATTAGTTTTAACTCAGCTTTCAAAGGGAATTTCTTGTCTTTTGCTTTTTGGGGTTCCAATTTTTCAAATAGATACTCAAATGCTGTAATCTGTTCTATAAATCTGTGTGGGGTATAGAAATCTCCAAGATTTGTAAGGTGTCCCAAGGGGATGCTTTGGGTTATCTTGGTATCTAACTCAAGCGCTAAATTATCAAGTATTTTAGCAGTATATTTCATAACTGGAAACTCACAAAACATCACGTCCAAGTCTATTATAGAGTTATTTGAAACACATTTGCAATAAAAATGGGCAGCAACAAATCCATTTTCAGAAAGCGTAATTCGTTCAAAGGGAACATCGGCGGTGGAAGTAATAAATTTAGAAATCTATTCATTAAAAGAGTAATTCTATAGCATTCTTCAATTTGAGTTGTTTGTAAGCGTACGGATGTTTTATCACACATTTTAAAGCTTTCTAAAAAACCCATATGGTTGTTTTGGCCAATCAAATATTTTAATTCATATGTACACCCACAAATATTAAACGGCATTGAATATATTTCTCTTTGTTCCGCAGCAAGATTAACCCCATCTCGAGACAAATCCAAATAATGGTATTTGTATCGAAAAATACTATCAAGTACACTTGCTTCAAAGCTTATTGTATCGAACTTTTTGTCAAAACTTAAATTATTTATAATAAAACATGTTAAATAGCAAGTGTTTCCAATTGATCTTTCAACCAAAAAGGTGATGTTCCGAGGTGTATTGCCCATATCAAAGCACTGCCCTGTCAATATATAATTTGTCTTAAAATTATATTCTTTTGCAAATTGGGTAAGCAATTCATTTTCTGAAAATAAGTCCATTTGATAATTATCTATTATGAATGGTATCTTCCCATTTTGATAATCAATTAGCCCTTTGAACATATGTATCCCTCCTAAAACTAATTTACTTCTTCTACTCTGACTAGTATACTTTTAGCTGCTATGCGATACTTTTTAAAGTTGCCTCTTACATATTGCCAAGTGCTTCGAATCTAACATAAATCCATTTTTATTTTACTCAACTAACAAGGACTATTAAATTCAAATATTACTATACCTCTAAGCAATTCTTCATCTTTTCCAAACCAGGGGTTTACAATAACAGAGATATCGTCTGCAAAAACCGCCCCCATTAACTGATCCATCTCTTGATCAGAATAAACCCCATCAACTTGATACGCAACTTCGGTAAAATCAATCCCCAAGTGCTTTTTCCAATTTTCCAGATATTTGTCTAATTCAAATGGATTTGACAGCAGAAATAAATGTCCATTAACTAAAATAATTTCATCATCAATTCTAATAAACGCCAATGGTGCATAATAATGTCCTTTTGTATCAAATAATTCACGAATTTCAGAAGTATATTGAACACATTCATATGATTTACATACTACAAGTTCTTCGCTAATCTCTGTCCTATTTTTCAACATACTATAATTTCCGCTTTCCCATGTACTTTTTATATAAACGATTGGGTCTTCTTTTTGTTTTTCCAATGAGTTATTCATAAAATTCACATCATCTAAAATACTCTCTTCAGACCCTCGGTGAACAAAACCTCGTTGCGTCACATAAGTTACATCTCCATCTTCTAAATGCGCTTTTATACAAAACCGTCCCTTTTTATTCTTTTCAATATTATCACTCCAAAACATGTTAGCAGATGTAATATGTCTTAATTCGAGATTAGCTAATAGGCGTTGTCCATCAATTAAATTACTAATCCAACTTTCTATATCAAATTTATTTAAGTAGCTAAATTCCTGATAAAATGGAATATTAATAATACCTAAAATTCTATCTACAGGCCGAAGACACTCTTCATGCACTAGACCAACTTTAAGTTTCTCATTTACATTATCAATTTCTATAATAAATGACCTATCAAATATACTCTCTTCACAATGGATACATTTTCTTTGTTCACAAAATTCATTTGAATGAATAATATCTTCAACCCATTTTTTATGTAATTGTGCTTGCGGAAAATCATCCTCTTGCCCTTCCCCTTTTCCCCCAAAAAAGATTATACTATGTTTTTGTAATAAACTCCCCTGCTCTTCCATAAAACGGTCTAACCCTTTGATAGATGAAAACCTTTGAATAACATTTACACGTAAATCATTGGGCATTGTCAACACATCTGGGGGTGTATAAAATGATATATTCTTTTTGCCAGTTTCATCAAATCTATATAATTGTAAAACCACATAGTCCTCTAACTCCTCCTTCCTCCCCATTGCTTCCAACAGTTCCGCCGACTGTCCCAAAATAATATCATATCCAATCTGTACTATGGATTCTGTTTCAATTTCGAAAAAAGGTTCACCACTTTTAATTTTTTGTTCTTTACTTAAAAGATAAGTTTCATATTCTTTCTCTAAAAACTCTTTTTGTACTTTCATCCTGTTAGTTGCATAATAAAGAGCTTGGGCAATTAATGTATCCCAAATATACCGAACATCTTGAGATTTACCTGAATAAAGAATTGCCAATGCCACACGTTCATCACTTTTCTCTTTTTCCACATTAAGAGTTACTATGTATATTCTCCTGCACAATTCAAGTAAAGTATCTCTCGAAATTGCATATCCTGCTATTTGTAAAAAGATCAATTCAATCATATTTGTAAAATCATCAAGTATTCTCTTGTCCTCTTTATTTAAAGATGATATTTTTAAACTATTTGAAACCCGAATATTATTAAGCAACCTTTTTAGCCGTTCAGTTAATGTATTAGATGATTCCTCCGTTGTAATTAGATAATAATTCTCCCTCTTTCCTTTTCCCTTTTCGTATTGCTTAACAAATTGTACACAAGTTTTATGTAGTTCGGAATTAGGAGTATTTTGAAAGGAAATTCTTCTTTTTATTTGAAAATAATAACTATTCCCTTTATCATTGGCTAACACCATATCATCAATATCTTCCATACTCTCAAATTGTATCCACTGAATTTTACCATTCGCTCCTGGTAAAAATAAATCCATATCCTTATGTCGTAACATTAGCACTAAAAAGAATGCCGAGACTCTCTGTTGATAATCTATCCCCGCATTTGTTGCTTGAAGCGCCATAACTACCTCCTACTCTAATCAATCTATTTATATAAATAACTACACTTAGATTAATCCCCTCAAGTATCATAATCTATAATGTTGACAATACATATTTATTTAACAATACAATCTCTAAGCTCACATCTCATATCTATCTGTAAATGTTTGATAATTGTTGGGCCACTAATTGCTATGATTTAAGAGCACCACACTCTCACTATGCAGCTAAATAGAAGTACTTTACTACATGGCCAACATAGCTGATTTGTTGAAAAAATATTATTACCTTTAAACTAATATACTGTAACCGTCAAATAGGTTCTTTCGTAAGCGCATAATTTCGGGGTATTCCTAAAAAATATTCCGGATCCTATTGCTAGAATTCCGGAATGCGAGCATTTTACTCCATTTTGATCTTGCAAAGTTTCTGAATTGTTTGATCCCAAGGCGCAA
>JAEYFP010000029.1 GCA_023402845.1 Bacillota bacterium | reverse complement strand
CAAGTTCAAATCTTGTCGCCTCGACTGCAAAACTCTTGAATTATCAAGGGTTTTATTTTTTGTGTTGCATTTCGTGTTGCATAGCTTCTTCAAAGTATCCGTCCATAATATCATCTATCCGTTCCCTCTCTTCGGAAAATGTCTGCATGTACACTTTTTTCATGACCTGATCGCTCTTCCAGCCGCCGCGCTCCTGGGCATATTTATCCGGTACTCGGAGGAGGGCCATGATAGATGCATTAAGGTGCCGCAGATCATGAAAAGTGATATGATCCATTTTATTGGCATCTTGTAACCTGATCCACCTATGATATAGAGCATGCCCGCTGATACTCACCAGGACATCTCCCTCTACCTGATCGATCAGGCCCTTAATGTAGGGAGGGATGCGGTGGCGTCGGTTGCGGGTAGGGTTTTTAGCCATGTCTTTGCGTAAGGGCTTATTGTCAACATTAACTACAACCTCGTTGATCATTATGTAATCGCCGCGCACAGACTTAGATTTTGTTAGTCCACGGACCTCTGACATGGAAAAAGATAACCAGGCCGCCAAGAGAACCGGAAGTTCTATATCGGTTCCCTTTATGATCCTAAGGACTTCCCTCGCCGGAGGCAGCTCCACAACCCTAGGAACGATCTGCGGAAGCTCAATCTCTTCAAAATCAAAGTCTCTGCGGTATTTGTGCAGGATGGAACTTATTAGCCCCCACTCGTCCCTTAAGCGCTTGACCGATATCGGTTTAGGGTTCTTGGTTCTATTTTTGGAAGGCCTCTTCGCTTCAACGTTGATCGCTTCCTGTATAATTTCTTCGTCAATATCTTCAAGGAGCGTATCCATTAGATCCTGAAAAGCATTCCGCTGCATACTGCGATACTCTTGTATTGTAGTAGGAGAGCGGTTGAGCGATTTCCGTGATTCTATGTACTCATCGATAGCCTCCGTAAGCTTCAGCTTACCGTAGTCTTTTTTCTTTTTCTTCTTTTTTACCTTGCCTTTGTTCAACATGAATTCCGCTGCCGCGAATTCTGCTTCCCGCTTTCCGGCAGGAGAAGGGTCGTCACTTGTGAAGGATTCGTATATCCTCTTTTGCTTCGGTTTCCCCTTCTTATCAAGAACCTGCTTTCCATCTTTGAGCAGTGGTTCGCTGTGGCTATAAGCCAGTGCCCTCCAACTGCCGCTTGGTAATTTTTTTGCTTTTGCCATTATAATCATCCTCCTTAATTTTGGGCATAAAAAATACACCTATTGCGGTGCAGTGCCGAAAATGATATAATAATCTTGTCTAATGTTATTATATCGGTCTTGTACCGAATAGTATCTATGAAAGCCGTTCCTGTTTGCAGCAGGGGCGGTTTTTTTATTTAAATAACTTTTTTAAAAGAGAGCCAAGCCCGATGGAGGTCTTATTATACAACTTATTATAAGCGGCCTTTTTCGGATTTTTCACCCACCCCATCCCTTTCTTGCCGTAACCCGGAATAATTGCCTTCTTAACAGCTCGCTTAGCGCGGCCTGTAGTTCTGGCTTTAAAACTTTTCTTTAGACTTGGCTTCCGTATTCCGTACTTCATATCCAGATTCCTCCTTGTTTATTTTATACTACATGATTGCTTTATAATCCAGCTTACTGATAAATCTCCAGCACTCCGAAGCTTGGTTCGAAGTAAACTATGTAATTATCTACGGCAGCATACTTACCATATTTTCTGCGATAGCTTTCCAATGCTTCTGCAAGGAAATTCTCAGTAACATTCAGATGCTCTGCCATCTCAAAAAGGTTGTGGCATCCAGCAGCATAGGCGCTTATAATACCGATCAATCCAACTTGTTTGTCATATGCCCACAGTCTGGCCCTGTATTCCTGCTTCCGGTTAACTGTTTTATTTTGATCCAGATTGTCCCCTGAACCAGTGAGAAAGTGCCCGATTTCTTCAGCCAGGATACAGGCTTTTTCTTTTAGAGTCGGGACATCTTTTCGTATGGCTATTTTATATCCTTTTATCCTTCCATCATATCCAATGAGTGGTTTTTCCTTCACCACCAGCCCGATTTCTTCGGTTTCATTTATCAATTCATCATATGTCAAATCATTCACCTCGTAGGAATTGTACAGTGTGCTGAGGTTGTTATATGGCAGTCATCAGAAATTCTCATCATCCATAATGGCATCATCATGGGCTTTATCCTCGGCAGTAGCTCCAGGACGTTCGTGAGCTGCATCTACCATCAAATGAGGCTTATTACATCGTATGTATTCCATTTCAAGGATGGTATCCACAGTATGTTTGCCTTTTTCATCTATGGATTGATATTTATGTAAGAGGGATTGCTCTTGTTTTGTCAATGAATTATGTAAATTAGGTTTATCAGACCAACCCATGAGATACGCGGGTGAACATTGCAAGGCATCCGCCAATGATTTTATTTTGTCTCGTCTTACATTCTTGATTTCTCCGCTCTCATATCTTTGTACTGTCGGAGTGCTTACGCCGATTAATTTTGCAAGTTCATCCATGGTCAAGTTTAATTCAAGTCGTCTTTGGTTAACCAAATCTTTAAAGTCCAATTTTTTTCACCACTCTTCTCTAAGATAGTACTATAATAACATATGTATTGCATATACGCAACACTTAATTGCAAAAAAGCAAAAAATAATTGCGTTTACGTATTGACAAGAGAAATATAAAGTGTTACGATTAAGTTGCGTAAACGCAAGAAAGGAGGTTCCGGGATGTTTGATAGATTAAAGTTTTTGGGAAAAGTAAAAGAAAGAGGAAAGACCATCCAAGAGGTTGCAGATTTCCTGGGGATAAATCCTGCAACGTTATACAGGAAAATGAATGGAGAAAGTGATTTTTTCAGAGAGGAAATTCAAAAATTAAGCGAGTTTCTTATGATGGATGATCCTATGACAATTTTTTTTGCTGAAAAAGTTGCGGAAACGCAAGACATGAAAGCCGGATAGGAGGTATTGAATTGAAGAAATGGAAGAAGGATGTTTGTATCTTGAATTGCATGGAAGCTATATACAATGAATTAGCGGATTATAGTTCAGCCAAAATGAAATCAGCGAATAAAATAATTGATTTACTAAAAGAAGATTGTAATACCTATCTTGACCTTGAAGAGAAAATTAATCAAATGACAAAAACGATGATATGGGATGGAAGCGAATTTTTAAAATCCGATATTGTATCTTACATCAAAAGTTTAATTGAAGAAGAGAAAAACGGCCTGCACATAGCAGACCGCAAATAATTCATAGGTTCTCAACGCTTACAACGGAAGACGTTTTGTATACCTTTGATCCGTCAATTTGTTTAAAAAATTCACATTTACATAGCAGTTCGGTGAGTGATGGGATAAGTCCGTCATGTACATGATACCATATTTCATACACCTTATCTTGTGATGTGAGTGTTTCACCGTTGTGATCATATTTTACGATTGGTATTAGACAATCCGTGGCACTTACAGTCATTGTGCTACCATCTGAAAAAGTAATTTTTGCACTTTGCATTAAGAAATCTCCTTTTGTTTGTACTTGGCCTGACGGGGCCGGTACTTACATTATAAGGAATAAGGAAGAAACATGCAATGACAAGTCAGAGTAGGATAGGAGGTGATAGCTGGTGCCAAAACTAAAGGAATCCGATGAGCAGATAAAAGACAGATTTACCAGAGCATTTATTGCTAAAAATATGGCGTTGTACAATCTGAGTGAAGAACAGATTGCTACAAAGCTCAGATGCACTAAGCGCACATTTCAAAACAAACGAAAGCGTCCCGAAACTTTTACTTTGGCAGAGCTCAGAAAACTGGGAGCTGTAATTAAGCTGAGTGATGAAGAAAAAGCGATCATTATGTAATTCGTAACCGCCTAAGAGGCAGAAAGGATAGAGGATATGTTAAATTATCGAATTAATACCTCAATAAAGTTAGATGGCATGGATAAGCTTAAGGACCTTTTAAAAAAGCAGCAGGAGATATTATCAGAGTTTGAAAAAAATATAGCTGAAATTGAACTGGTAACACATAATCTCAATGTAGAATTATCGATGGAAAAGGCTACTCAATGAGTAGCCAATGGCGAGTTACTGATTAATGTTGAAATTGAAATCAATGGTTGAGCTGTCAGGAATTGAAAATAATTGAAAACCATCTTCGGCTGATACTTTATTAACCTCAGATATTTCAGTCCAAGGCTTAACATTTAACCTATTTTTACAATTAGGGCACCTGTAAGCATTATCCTTTGTAAAAAAGTCGTTATGCAGCGTTGAATGGCAACCGCAAGAGCATTTGATCAGCAACATAAAAATACTCCTTTCTTATGTATTTGGCTACTGTAATAGCCTATAAGGAGATTGTATCATTTTATAGGAAAAAACACCATATAGGAGATTTATGTATGAAGTATGAAATTGGGTACGAAGAGGGCTTAATTAATGCTATGCTGCGAGCGAAGATAGAATATGTTGCAAAAACGCAGCAAGCCAATGGTGCCATGGGTAATTTTATCGAAGAGCTTAAATTCTATATAGCAGATTTTTCAGAATTAAAGAAATATCTTAAATATTTGGGCTTTAGGATTATCAGAGAATATGAAGTTGATGGCGATATGTGGCTGGAACTCAATAAGAATATTGTCGTTTCAAATGACGGATTTGTTTGTTTTTACAAACATAAGCGGAGGTAATAATGCAGGATGTAATAATTGATGCTTTCGCCGGCGGCGGCGGGGCAAGCGTAGGAATGGAAAAGGCATTCGGTAGGTTTATTAATATTGCTATCAACCACGATCCTAATGCCATAGCAATGCACAAGGTGAATCATCCAGACACATTGCATCTGACAGAGGACATACTCAAGGTTAACTTAAGAAAATATCTAAAATGGGGACAGAGGGTTAAATTGCTATGGGCTTCCCCTGATTGTACAAGCCATTCGAGGGCTAAGGGAGATAAGCCAATCAAAAGAGGGCTCCGTATCCTTCCCATGTCGATCTATCGCTTGTGCAAGCAGATATTGGAGGTTACCGGATACCTTCCGGAAGTCATTATGATGGAAAATGTGGCAGAGATACAAGATTGGGGACCGCTTGATGAAAATAATAAGCCAATCAAGGATCGTAAGGGTGAGTACTATCAGAAGTTTATTCGCCTCATGACAAACCTCGGATATCGATTTGACAGCCGGGAGCTAGTGGCGGCAAATTACGGAGCTCCTACGACAAGAAAGCGTTGGTATGCGCAGTTTAGGTGCGATGATAAAGAAATCACGTGGCCGGAACCCACTCATAATAAAAGCGGTACAGACGGTCTGAAAAAGTGGGAGCCGATTGCACAGCATATCGACTTTACGAACATTGGGAAAAGTATCTTTGGGCGAAAGAAGCCGCTGGCCGATAAAACCATGAACCGAATTGCAAGGGGAATGGACAAGTTTGTGTTCAATTGCCCGGAGCCGTTCATTGTCCAAGTCAATCATGGAGGAGATAACTTCCGAGGACAGAGCATTAATGAGCCAATACCCACGATTACGCAAAAGCATGGATATGGAGTCGTTAGCCCTGTAGTAACCCCATTCGGGGTACATTACAAATTTGACAATAAGCCAGAGGACATCACGGGTCCGCTAAGTACAGTTACATCGGTAAACGGACATTATATTTGCTCCCCATATATGGTACCTATTGGTTATGGCGAGCGGAACGGACAGGCTCCAAGGGTAAATGACGTCAATGGGCCTATGGGAACCATAGTAACAAGTGGCAAGCATTACTTGTGTTCGCCTTACATAATGCAGATCGGGCAAACTGGATTCTCAGAGGATCGGAACCGTTCAGTTGAACAGCCAATGTCAACGGTGGTAACGAAGAACGAACACTGCTTATTATCTCCCATACTTATTCAATACCATTCTGAAACTGCTAAAAATGAGGTCAGAGGGCAAATGGTTGACGAGCCAATTATGACAATTGATACCTCTCCAAGGTATGCATTGGTAGCCGCATTTCTCACGAAGTTCTACAAATCAGGAAGAGGCCAATCGTTATTTGAGCCGATTCACACCATAACCACAAGCCCTGGTCATTTTGGTCAGGTATCGGTTATGGCAGTCGATTATAAGCAGCTCATAGCAAGCGGAGTTGACGAAGAGACAGCGCAAAAATGCACATGGGTATCGGAATTTATCATGGAGTATTACGGATGCGGCTTAGGACAATCCGTGAACAGCCCCCTTCACACGGTGGTAACAAAAGATCGGTTTGCGTTGATAACCATCCTCGGAAATGAATATGCGATCCTTGACATTTTCCTGAGGATGCTGGAGCCAGAAGAATTGAAATTGGGACAGGGCTTCCCGAAAGACTACATCATTGATTTTAAAATGGAGAATGGCAAGCCCTACCCGAAAAGTGAGCAAGTGGCACGTATTGGAAACAGCGTGGTGCCCATCATGGCAGAGAAGCTTTGTCTGGCAGCTTGTCCTTATTTGAAAGTAGGCGAGCGGATGCCTAACATGATGATTGATCAAACAGGCCCACAATTAAGATTCGCATAAAAAAAGATTGTATCAAGCGGCCAAACTCAGATACAACCTTTTCTAAAATACTTATTAAAATAATCCTGCTTATATTTTAGCAGATATTAATAGGCAGTTCAAGAGGTGATGTATATGATTGCAAATAATGTCTATACAGTAAGGACATGGACAGGAGAAGAAAAACCATGTAAAAAAATTACCCTTTTTCCAGAACGGGATAGCTTCGGGGAGATTTTTTATAAGATAGAAGGGCAACTCAATACAGATTACTTCATGATCAATTATTCTTATGACAAAGAAAAAGCATTTACTGAATTTTTGCATTTACACAAAGAAATGATTGATTTTCAGGTGGATTATTTGCTTGGAATATAATCAAAGTTAATCAGACTTAGTCAGAGTTAATCCGAGATAGTCAGAGTTAATCAGACTAAATCAGACTTGGTCAGAGTTGGGAGTGATCAATTGGATAAAACTACATTTCTGGTTTTGTCAATACTGTTTGCAAATAATGCCGTAGGAAAAATGAGCGGTATGACGGTTAAGGATATTCTAAATACTGAAAATCTGAACTACAAAGAGAATACGTTTTACAAGATACTCCGATCATTAAACTCCTATGGGTTGGTTGGTATTGGAGCCAAAGAAGGAAGGGCATTAACGTTTTACATTACAAAATCAGGAATATCAAAAATATTGGAGGAAAAAGAAGATGAAGAATAAAATCGGCTTCATTGCAATTGGACAAGCCGGGGGCAATATCGGAATGCTCCTGGAGGAAAAGGGTTATAACGTTTTATTTGTCAATACAGCTCAAGAGGATCTGGATACATTGCGTAATGCTAAGTACCGTTATCATATTCCAGGAGGGGAAGGTTGCAATAAAGACCGGAGCAAGGCTAAAAAACTGATTGTGGAGAATTATGATAGCCTGAGCAAAGAGATTGCAGAGAAAATCAATAAGGATATGCTATTTGTCATATTTTCCAGCGGTGGCGGAACTGGTTCCGGTGTTGGACCAATGTTGATTGATTTGCTGTGTGATGATAACAAGACGGTCGGGGCTATAACCGTCCTGCCAGGACAAGCAGAAAGCTTAAAATCGCATATAAATGCTTATGAATGCTTTTGTGAGTTAACGGAGATACGTGGAATGGGCAGCTGCTTTATTTTGGACAATGAAAAAAATGTTGACAAACTAAAGCTTAACTCAATTTTTGTGAATATGTTTACCAGATTTCTTGATATTCCGGATAAGTATAAATCCGTGAAAGGAAACATTGATAAAGCCGAAATAACAGAGGCATTGAAAAGTCATGGAATGGCTATGATCTCATCCCTAAGCGAGGGGAAAGGATCAGATTCAGCACTGATTACATCATTCAGCAAAAATATTTTTGCTCCCATCGAGAATGATAGGGTTATAAAATACATTGCCTTATCTGGTCCGGATAACCTTGATGTTACGGCCCTCGAAAAAGCGGTTGGAACTCCGATTGATAGTTTCCGTACATACACCGAAACATCAACAATATGCCTGTTGGCAGGGCTGAATTATCCACAGAACAGGCTGGATATCATCCGCAAGAAGGTTATGGACAACAAAGAGGTCATAGTGAAAAACCTTAGTACTCCAGCACAGCAAAAAATGAAGAACGATATTAATTTTCTTGCTGACTATGTTTCTCCTGCCAAGGAAATGGATAGTAATCCATCAAAAGGGACCTCGATCAGGGATAAAATGAGCAAATATCTTTAAAGCGAAGAATGGGTGGTAGATATGGCAAAAAAATATTATTGGCTCAAGCTGAACGAAGATTTTTTTGATGATAAAGTGATCAAAAAATTACGTCGGATAGCCGGTGGTGACACGTATGTGATCATCTATCTCAAAATGCAGCTTTTGAGCATAAAAACCGAAGGAAGATTGTACTACGAAGGTGTGGAAGGGTGTTTTGAAGAGGAGCTTGCTCTTGTGATTGACGAAGATCCGGAAAATGTCCAGGTAACGGTTAGTTATCTTGAAAAAATGAACCTTATCGAGAGCTCAATTGAAGATGAATATGTGCTTCCATGCGTATTGGGGTTAATTGGTTCGGAAAGCGAAAGTGCCGAAAGAGTAAGGCGTTACCGGGAAAATAAATCTAAAGCATTGTTACAATGTAACGATGAAGTAACAGGATGTAACACTGGTGTAATCTCAAGTAACACAGAGAAAGAGAAAGAGATAGAGAAAGATAAAGATATAAATAATAAAAACATTGTGCAAAAGAATTGCACTGTCAGCAAAAAAGACATTGAAAATCACTTTGAAATGCTGTGGAGCCTATATCCAAATAAAAAAGGCAAAGGACAAATATCCGATGCCACAAAAAAGAAGATATTTGAGATTGGGTATCCCAAAATGTCAGAAGCCATCAGGAGATATAAAGAGGAGCTTGACAAAGAGACATGGAGAAAGCAGCAAAACGGGTCAACATTTTTTAATAGCGGATATATTGATTACCTTGACGGGAATTATGTTCCTGGGGAAAGTAAACAGCCTCAGTTAAGTCAGAATAAATTCAATCAATTTCCTCAACGTACATATAGCGCCGAGTACTATGCAGACCTGGAGCGCAAGTTGAATAATAAAGGAATGTAGAAAGGGGGTGTTAAAACATCCATGGGAAAAATGAGAAAATGCAGATTAGATGAAAATCAGCAGGCAGTACATGCATTGGCTGTCAAGTTGAGAAAAAAGACGGATGAACAGTTGGTAGATGCATTTCAAGAGATATATGATCAAGGCTATCAGAACGGCATAGACAAGAATAAATTGCCGAATTCCGCTATCTTCACCAACGAAGAGGCAAAACAAAGGCTTTTAGGGATTATCCATGAGGTTCCGGGGATTGGAGATGAAAATTATAAAAAAATATCGGATATCGTTTCATGCATGTAGTTAAGCCTAAACATTTCTACCGTTTGAAAACGCTTTAAGCGTTTCAATAAAAAAACTATGAAAGGAGAATTGTATATGAAAAATGCAAAGCTGGACTTGAATTTGTTTGCTGGCGGTGTCCTTCAGGAAAAATTTAATCGTGCGTTGAATGAAGTGATACAGAATATGCAGGACCCGAATACAAGCTTCAAGAACAAAAGAGGCATAACCATTTCCATTGGATTTACTCAGAATGAGCAGAGGGATGATGCAAAGATTACAGTTTCAGTAATAACCAAGACCTCCCCTGTAATGCCAATCGAAACCGGGCTATACATGGGCAGGGATCTGGATACAGGAGAAGTTGAAATCCGGGAATATGGAAAACAGATTTCTGGTCAGATGAGTTTCAACGACGTGCAACCTCAGGAAAAGGAAGAGGAGCACGTTGAAGATCATGCAGCCAATGTCAGAGAGTTACGCCCTCTAAGAGCGTAAAAGAAGGGAGAAAGAAAGATGATAAAAGAGGCACTTGAATACATTGTAGGCTTAAACAGGCCCAGGCAGGAGCTTATAAACAATGATACCTATTGCAGCCGGAGAGATGAATTATACCGTGTTGACACGGAGTTGAGAGCGGAAACGCTGGAAATGTCGACACTGACCAGCCTTATCGATTACATAAAATCAAACGTTGACGGATTACTTGCTGATGCAGGAAATTTGATTATCCATGTAGTATCCCCAACCAAGGTAAGACTTTTATCAGAGTTGGACGGTGATAGAAAAAGAGAACAGCTGATCGAGGTGAATGCAAACATTCCTAAAATTCGATTTAATGAATTTATCGATCATGAATCCTTTATCATCATGATCCAGTCGATGTTTGTGAAAAACGATGATAAAGCGATTGTCCTCCAGGTAGCCGGCAATGTAGAGGATGGAACCATTGCAAATTACAAGGATGATGGAATTACTCAAAAAGCAACGATAAAAACAGGGCTTGCAAGCAAAGACGACGTTGTTGTTCCGAATCCGGTCAATCTGATGCCATACCGGACGTTCCACGAAATTGAGCAGCCGGAATGTAGTTTCGTTTTCCGCATGAGCAATACACCGCGTGGAGTAACCTGTGCATTGTTTGAGGCTGACGGAGGAGCATGGAAAAACGAAACCATGGATCAGATTGCTGCTTATCTGAAAAATGAATTAGAGTCCTATGGTCAAATCATAGTATTGTCTTAAGCTTTTATTATCCGGTACCGGCTTACGGTATTTATGACATATCACACATTCATTACTCTGGCGGTGGAATGCCGCCAGAGGTTGATGAGGAGAATATTATGAAACATGCAGAAATTAGGGAAATAGTAAAAAGTAAATTTCATATAGGTCAAAAAGTCACGTTGAAATTAAACGATGCGGAGCGATATGGAGGAGATAAGATTGTTGTTAAAATAATTGGATTTTATCCAGACAATGTTCTTGTAGAGAGAAAAGGGTTTAAGGAAAGTTTCAGATACTTTGAGTTTTTGAATGGCACAATCGGAATAAAGGAAGAAATACTGATAAACGAGGCAGAAGGTTGGCACAAATATTAGTTCAGATGGATATAGATGTTGGTACATAAAAAAAAGAAAGGGCTTAACGCCCTCCCCTAAAATTACTAACTCACCATTAGTAATTATAACACATGGGACGTGCTACATCAAGGGGGTGTTAATGATGATGGAAACAACTATATATCAAAATGGAAAAGTATTCAAAGAAATAGATTTTCAGATTTTGATGCGTAAAGAAAAAATAGGAGTGCATCAGCAATCAATACGAAAAGCCTATAAACTGGCTGGTGTGGACGGTCCAAGTGGAGACGATAATATGGGAGTGGATTATTCCCGCGTTATTTCATCAACACCTGTGGCCCATATTGGCTTAGAGGATGCCATTAGATTAGCTGATCAAGATCACAAATGCATAGAAATCCTAAAATCTGAAATTACACAGTTAAGGATCAAGAAGAGAAATCTTCTTAGGGTACTTAAATCACTTGAAGGAATTGAGTCGCAGGTATTTTTTCATAGAATCATAATGACTATGACACAGGAAGAAACAGCTGAAAAAATTGGAGTTTCAACCCGGCATTTGCAACGAATAGAAAAGCAAATGAAAGATGCTTCCATTATGCTTTAGTTTGAGAGGGGTAAAAAATGGCGAAGAGAAAAACAGAAGACATAAACCCGGAAATAAAAGCATTTTGTCATAGTTGTAATTTTTGGGATCCAGTCGGATTTTATACATGGCAGAGGGAAGAAAACCCTAAGATGAGAGAATGCAAGCATATGAAGAGGTGCAACAGGATTTATAAACTTGCTTCTCACAGGCAAATGACTATAAATGATTATCAAAATAAGTGAAAGGAGGCGGCAGGAATGAGTGATATCATTAGAGCTTTAGCAGCGATAAAGGGGCAACAAGAGTATCATAAGTACGATAAAGATAAGATTGATAAAGAGGGGATTGTACTCACCAACCGAAATGCGGAAGCGGCAATAATGGCATTGGAAAAGCAGTTACCTAAAAAAGTATATCACTTTTTGGATGATGATACTTTTGAGACTACTTGTTGTGGACTTGACGTTACAAATACAGATTACGATTATTGTCCGGAGTGTGGCTGTTTACTCGGAGAAGTAGAGGAAGTAAGGATGCGGATGAATAAGCAGGAGATAGAAAAGGCTTTAGGCTTTATAAATGATCTAATGAGTGATAACACAGATGATTTATTGTTTGATAGTGAAATTGGAGAAACAATTAAATCCGCCCTTCAGCAGCAATTAACCGGTGGATGGATACCAGTATCGGAACGGCTGCCGGAAGAAGATATTTATTGTTATGTAACTATTAAATACAAAGATAATGAACCGATGGTGAGGGACGGATACTATCTAAGAAAAAGTGGATTTTCATGGTCCCATGTAATTGCATACATACCTAAAACTATATGGCCTAAAGAACCATACAAGGAGGGCGAAAATGAAACGACATGATCCACAAAAGCGAGAATTAACGGAGCAACGAACAGATAGCCAAAGGCATTACGGCAGATACATAGCAGATCATCAAAAGGGTGTATCAAAGATCAATCCTATATTTTTACAAGACCATTATGGGATTAAGGAGCCTATCCCAGCACCCACAACTGATTCCGAACATCAAAATTAATAGTAATATATCTTAATACATTATCACTGATATATTCACAATCATATACTTCCGTTGCCTCATCCGCTCTGCGTAAATGGCTAAAAGCAACCTTGTGAGTATGCTTTGCCTGCCGGATATCCTCATACCGGATGTAATCAATACGCAACTTGCCATCAATAGCAGCTGTAGTGATTATATCCGTAGGATGTCCGGATGGCCGATCAATAGGAGCAATATAAGGCACCTGGTAAAACGAGTCCGTAGGGTACCCTATACTGTAATTACCAATACCAGCTAAAAATGAGCTATCACTGCATGATATAATGGCCCACTGATGAGCCCGGATCCGGTAGATTAATACAATGTCGATGCTGACACCTTTTACCTCAATACGGCATTTAAAAAGCCTAGTGGTAAATCCGCCAATTATATCATGCGTGCAAAGCGTCGCATTGCCAAGCTGATAAGTAATATCATTGAGCGCGATATACATAGGCCGTAAGCCGTTGACTGCGCTGTAATAAGCAATTGTACCGGCAGGGATATTGGTAGCTATAGCATCAGGAGTAATAAATATGGGCTGCATATCGGGTCACCTCAAAACAAAATAATTATAGAAAGATTATAGAACAAATGTTTGTATTTATCAATGGTAAGTAATTGTAAATTAGGATTTAGCGAGGTAAAGAAATGACGATAAGAGAGGCAATTGATTACGGTGTCATGACAGTAAATGAAGATAATTCTTTCAGCTACAACGGTATGTGTAAAGATTGTAAGCATAGTCAATGTTATGCTTATCCAGCTTCTTCGAATATGTGCATGAACGAAAAATCTGAATGGCATGGAGCATATCATGTAGATCATAGTTTAATGAGATATGTGAATGGTTGCAGTGTTTTTGAACACGTTAAAATTTAACGAAGGGAGCGAGCTTATGAAATGTAATAAATGCATATTTGCTAAAGATATTGATGCCGATACGGTGGAATGCCGAAATCTATCGGCTGATGACAATGGAATGAGACTCAATAAAGCCTATGATGGTTGTAATGATGGTAAGGCAAGCACGGTAGCCCTCAATGCTCAGGAGATGTTTAGTCTTAAATATAATATGGATTAGCCGAATTTTTTAGGATTTAGCGATCTAAGGAGGTGCGAATTGAATATAGGGCTTATAGACGTAGATAGCCATAACTACCCTAATTTGCCGCTCATGAAAATAAGCGCCTGGCATAAATCAAACGGTGATCGTGTCCAGTGGTATGAGCCTTTTGACGGATGGATAGAGAAGTATGACATCGTCTATATGTCAAAGGTGTTCAGCTTTTCAGAGGATTATGCTTATCCGGTCTATGCCAAAGAGATAAAGAGGGGCGGATCCGGATACTGTATAGAGCTGGTTGAGGGTAAAGAGGAGTACATAAAGGATAGGGACATAAATCTTCCCTTGGAAATTGAGCATATCTACCCGGATTATTCTCTTTACCCGGACATGACAAGGGATACTGCTTTTGGATTCTTAACACGTGGATGCCCCAGGGGATGCGAGTTCTGCCATGTAGGATGCAAAGAGGGTAAGAAAAGCTATAAGGTTGCTGATCTATCGGAGTTTTGGAAAGGGCAAAGCAATATAGTATTGTGTGATCCGAACCTCCTCGCTTACCCTGGACACCTGGAGCTGCTACAGCAACTGGTAGATAGCAAGGCAAAGGTTGATTTTAATCAAGGGCTAGATATCCGATTTATTAACAAAAGAAATCTCGATCTCATAAAGCAGATCAGACTTGACGGAATACATTTTGCTTATGACCGGTACGAAGACAAGCATATAATTGAGCCAAAGATGCAGGCATTTAAGGAGGCAACCGGTTACGACAAGGACAAAGGGCGGGTAATGGTTTATATCCTCACAAACTTTGATACTACAATAGAGCAGGATATTGAACGAATACAGTTCTGCCGGACGTTGAGGTTTTCACCGTACCCGATGATTTACAACAAAGGCGAATATGTGGACCGCAATGGAAGGTTAAGACCTTATTCGGAATTACTTAAAAAATTTACTTATGAACAGATAGGGCATTTCAAGAAAACGCAAAGATTACAGAGGTGGTGTAACAATTCTATATTTTGGGTAACACCAAAATTTGAAAATTATGTTAGTTAGCAAAACTGAAATTTAGTAGTACCAAAACACAATAATCAAAGGGGGATTTACAGATGGTCAGAATTAATGTAGATGAGATTATCACTAAGATTTTAATATCAATGCAGCATTTAACCAGGGATGGGATTGATCAGCTTAAATCCTCCCTGTATATGCATCTTGGCAGACTCCAGATATTTGAGGAGGAGACAGCAGTGGCAACGGCCATGGATGATAATGCGGATAAGATCAATTTATTCCTGGCAACCCTAAAGATCGAGGGCCGGACGGATGGCACCATAGAAGCCTACAAGTGTGAGTATCGGGTATTCTTCGAATTCACAAATAAAAACTTCCGGAATATAACTGTTAACGACATTAGGATTTATCTGGCACACTGCAAGACAGTGCGTAAAAACAGTGATGTCACGATTAACAATCGTATTCGTAACCTCAAAACTCTGTTTAAATGGTTGACCGCGGAGGAATACATACTAAAAGATCCAATGCTTAAAATCAAGCCGGCCAAGACGGAGCAGAGGGTAAAAGAGACTATCAACGATATGCAGGCCGAAGTGATCCGGTGTTCCTGTGATAAAGAGAGAGATGCAGCAATTGTAAACATCCTTTCCAGCACCGGAATGAGAGTGGGCGAACTGGCCAAACTCAATCGGTCCGATATCGACTTTATCAATGGCGAGTGTATTGTGTATGGTAAAGGCCGTAAGGAACGCCCTGTATATTTGGATGGGCGGGCCAAAGTCCATTTGATGTGGTACCTGGAGAGTAGAGAGGATAACAATCCGGCCCTGTTTGTGGGGTTACGTGCGCCGCATGAGCGAATATCTACATCTGGAGTCAGAGCCATGCTAAACAGGATATGCAGTGATGGAGTACCTAAATTGCACCCGCATAAGTTCCGACGGACCATGGCCTCAAACATGATTAATAACGGGGCCCCGGCGGAGCATGTACAAAGGATATTGGGACATGCATCCGTGCAGACTACTCTACAGTGTTATGCCAGGTTGAGCAACTATGTGATTAAGGATGCGCATAGAAGATATGCAGTATGAAAAAGAGAATTTTTTTATTCAAAAAATTTATCGCATTTTCTTATGAAAATAAATTAAAAAAACAAGTAAAATCAATGGATATAGCGATTTCGTCATGTCGTGTTTTATGTCGTGTTTTATGTCGTGTTTTTGTCGTGTAAGTTATGTTATAATCAGTATTAGTAAAAATTATATTTGCAGGACAGCAATCTAAATTATGGTTTGGATTGTTGTCCTGCTTTTGTATTGGTGGTGATGGAATGAATACGGTGGAGCCGATCCGAGATGAAGAACTTATAGATGATATAGCGGATTATCTTCGTGAAAAAAGTGAAAGAGATTATGTGATGTTTTTGTTTGGCATCTATTCTGGGTTGCGTATATCGGACATTTTGAAATTCAAGGTCAGAGATATCAGGGATAGAGATTATATAATCATGAGGGAGAAGAAAACCAATAAAGAAAGACGGTTCCCAATCAATGATGAATTAAAACCGATACTAAGGGATTATGTTGCTGGTAAGAAAGATTATGATTATTTGTTTAAATCAAGGAAGGGCAGAAACAAACCCATAACCAGACAGCAGGCCTATAACATTCTTCAGGATGCTGCGGATAAGTTTGACCTGTATGCAATCGGTACACATACACTCCGTAAAACATTCGGATACCATATGTATCAACAGACTCATGATGCAGTAACAATCCAGAGAATTCTAAATCATAGTGATATATCAATTACGCTTAGATACATCGGTATAAATCAGGATGCGCAGGATTCAACGATGAAAAAGCTTTCTTTCAAGAAAGCATCATCGAATCGCCAGAACAGGCGATAATCTATTTTTTTATACCGTTCAACTTGACACATTGAGTAATTGTCAAATAGAAAATATATATTTTAAGGCGGTATATAGAAGATACTCTATCAAACGAATTATACACAATTACAAGATATGTCAAATTCAAATGACATAAAAAACAGCATAAAAAGTGCCTGTTTTGCCTTATAAATCAAGGCTTACAGCGATTTTAAAATGTTGGATGAAAAAAGGGGAAAAAAATGAATTTGACACTGGAAGAATGTGGGAGATGGATAAGCAGGCTTATAGCTGAAAACAGGCTGCATGAATTCTATGTTTCAAAAGAATTTAGAAAGGTCAGATGGGAAGTACTGGAAGAGTATAAATATGAATGTCAAGATTGTAAAGGCAGAGGATATTATACTAAGGCGAATCATGTACACCATAATCAATATGTTCGCAAGCATCCGGAACTTGCCTTAAGTAAGCGGTACATATTTCAAGGAAAAGAATATATCAACCTGGTTCCTTTATGTCACGATTGTCATGAGATACGGCACGGCTACAGGCAAAAGGAAAAGAAGGAACCGTTAACTGAGGAAAGGTGGTAAGCATGGAATACATATTGTTTCAATGTATGCAGTGTAAAAAAATGATGGCATATCCCGAACGCACTTCTGATGGACACAAATGCAATCATTGCAATGGAATGCTAAAACAAATTAACAAGGGAACCAGAGAGGGACTTGGCAATATTATTGGAATAGAATTTTCTACTGACAGAAAGAAACATAGGAAATTCATGATAGATATTTCAGAAGCTGACAGGGTATCTATTGGATCAAGAATATATGATATGCTTGACGGAAGTAATATGTATAATAAACTTCATCGTGGTGCAGGTAGCAATGAGTTAATTCTTTTAGAAGAAGATATAGTGGAGATGTGGAAGCTGGTAAATCCTTTTTGGGCAGGAACAATAAAGCTAAGAATACAAAAAGGATCGTAAGCAGTGGTATACCCCCGGTCAAAATAAAACGCATTTTAATTCCAGACGGCGTTACTCGGCTATGGGGTAGACAAAAGATAAATTCTGCAAATCAAATGTAAAGGGGGTGGGGTGATGCCAAGTAAAAACGGGAAAATATCCAGGAAGGAAATAAAAAGGGATCTGCTGGATCAGCTTGAAAGGAACGGCACCATAGGAAGCCATTACCTTGACCTTATTAATGATTACATGGATATGTATGATACTAAAAAAGAACTGATCAATGACATTAAAGATCGTGGTGTATCAGTGGAATGGAATAATGGCGGTGGACAAACAGGATATAAAAAGAACGATAGTGTGGATCAGTTGGTTAAGATTAATGGGCAGATGTTGAAATTGTTAGATGCTCTCGGCATAAAGCCATCTATTGAGGATGGTGATAAAGATTTTGACTTGGAAATGTAGAGAAAAAAACTATCACCCTTACATCGACAGTTACATTGATGGGTGCCGGCGCGGTGAAATTGTTGTAAACAACGATATATTATTGGCACATGATTTAATTGAGGAGAAGCTTAATCACCCGGATGTATTTATTGATCACGAAAAAATAGTAAAAGCGGTAGAGCTCACAGAAAGATACTTTGAAATAAAGTTATTTGACTGGGAGCTTTTTATATTTGCTCTAATCCATTGCTATTATAAATCCAGCGATACTGTAGTATTTGATGAGATATTAATTGAAATGGGAAGAGGTAATGGAAAGAACGGATTCATATCTCCGGTAGCCTGGTACCTTACCACTCATTATCACGGTATTAAAGGTTACAACGTTGATATTATTGCAAACAGCCAGGACCAGTCCGAAACTTCATTCAATGATATTTACGAAGTCTTAGAAAAGAACTGGAAAAAACTAAAAAGGTTTTTCCATAAAACAAAGGTTATAATTACCAACCTTATTACAAAATCGTACATAAAGTATAATACCTCAAATGCAAGGACAAAAGACGGTAAACGATCCGCCTGCCTGATCTTCGATGAAATACATGAATATGAGAATTATGACATGATCAGTGTATTTACATCGGGGTTTGGTAAGCGCAAGCATTCAAGAATTTTTTACATTACCACAAACGGGCATATCCGTGATGGGGTACTTGATGATAAATTGAAGCTTGCTAAGGATGTCTTAAATGGCATTATTAAAGACTTGGGCTTTCTTCCTCTGCTTTATCACATCGAAAGCGAAGAGGAAGCCTTAGATCCTAAAATGTGGCATAAGGCGAATCCCTCGCTTAAATATCTTCCAGAGTTGCTGAAGATCATGAAAGCCGAGTTTATCAAAATGAAATATACTCCAAGCATAGAGAGGGACTTTTATACAAAGCGGATGAACTGGCCCAAGAGCAATGCAGAAATTGCCGTAACGGATTGGTCCAATATTGAAGCTACAAACAAGCCTATTCCGGAAGTCAAAGGTAGAATGGCTGTTGTTGGAATCGACTATGTTAAGGTAACGGATTTTGCTTCTGTTAATATTCATTTCAAAGATGGAAATATGAGAATAGATATCAATCATTCCTGGTTGTGTCTGAAATCAAAAGATATCCCGAGATTAAAAATACCATGGAAACAGTGGGCAGAAGATGAACATATTACCTTAGTTGACGATGTAGAAATCAGTCCGGATCTAATAGCGCAATTTATTGCAGAAATGGCGTTGCTTTACAATATCGAAAAACTAGCATTGGATAATTACAGATATGCATTATTAGCGGATGCACTCAAAAAGGTTGGGTTTGATGCAAAGGAGAGGAAGAATGTTTATCTGGTCAGACCTTCCGACATTATGAAGGTGGTTCCGGTTATTGATAGTTGCTTTGTTAATCATTACTTTATATGGGGGGATTGTCCTCCATTACGATGGGCAACCAATAATACCAAATTAGTTGTAAGTGGTAAGAAGCAGGGAACTGATACAGGAAACTACTATTACGCTAAAATTGAAGGAAAGAGCAGAAAAACAGACCCGTTCATGGCATTGGTACATTCGATGTGTATAGAAGATGCATTAGGAACCGGACAGAGCGAGTATAATGACTTGCCGGTAATCACAATATAGGAGGGTGGTGATAGATTGGGATTAATTAATTGGATTGCTAAAAAACTCGGCGGAATGGTATCGCTGAGTGGAGCCGACATCCGGAACCAGATAGAGGAGTACTATAGCGAGATACATATTCGTGAAATAGCATTCTGGAGTACCGTCAATATTATTGCAAATGCAGTAAGTAAATGTGAATTCAAAACATATATCAGAGGGGAAGAAAAGAAAGCTGCTGAATATTATCTATGGAATATTGAGCCGAATAAAAATCAAAACTCCTCCGGCTTTATTCATAAGTGGATATCTCAGTTATACCTGGAAAATGAATGCCTGATAATTGAGCAAAACGGACAGTTAATTGTTGCAGATGATTTTGTAAAAACACCTTATGCACTCTTTGAAGATGTGTTCACGCAGGTTACTGTCGGTGATCTTGTTTTTCAGAGAACGTTCAAGCAATCGGAAGTTTTATATTTCACATTATCCGAAAAAAACATGAAGAACGTCACAGATTTACTGTATGAAAGCTATGTCAAACTCATTACTTACAGCATGAAAGCTTTTCAAAAATCGCGAGGGACCAAAGGAATATTTAATTATGAGACACTCCCGATTGCCGGAACAGATGAGAGGAAAATATTTGATGATTTAATCACGAATAAGTTCAAGGAATTTATGAGTAAAGGTGATGCCATTATTTCTCTTGGAAAAGGGCAAAAGTTTGAAGAAATTGGTTCTAAAACTTATTCGAATGAAAGTACCAGAGATATCCGGGCTTTGATTGATGATATTTCTGATTTTACAGCAAAATCCCTTAATGTCCCTCCGGTGCTATTAAGAGGAGATGTGCAAGGGGTTGACAGTGCGGTGGAACAGCTTCTAACATTCTGCGTTGATCCATTGGTGGACATGCTTCAGGAGGAGATTAATCGAAAAAGAATTGGAAAAGAGGAGTTTTTAAGAGGTACCAAGGTTATAATTGATACCTGTACAATCAAGCATATTGATTTGTTCAGCATTACAGCTGCAGTTGATAAATTAATTTCTAGCGGATGCTTTTGCGTTAATGATATCCGTAAGGCATTGAGCCAGGAGCCAATCAATGAGGAGTGGGCGAACAAATATTTTATGACAAAAAATTATACATCAATCGAGGAGCTTTTGAAATCGATAGAAGGGAGTGAACAGAACTGAAAAAATATTACTTATTAGTTCAGGAAGACAGAGAAGCAAGTATTGATATATACGGTGATATAACGTCCTGGACTTGGCAGGAAAGCGATGTATCAAGTTATACGCTTTCCAAGGAAATTGAAGGGCTGGATGTAGATGTTATCAATGTTTATATCAATAGTTACGGAGGGGAAGTAGCAGAGGGATTGGCGATTTACAATTCGCTAAGACGGCATAAGGCAAAAATTAAGACGTTTTGTGATGGATTTGCAGCATCCATTGCAAGCGTTATTTTTATGGCCGGAGATGAAAGAATTATGTCAATTGCCTCTTTATTGTTTGTGCATAATGCATGGACCTATACTGCCGGAAATGCAAATGAACTCAGGAAACAAGCAGATGATCTGGAGACAATAACTCAGGCCTCCATCAATGCTTACATGAATCACGTAAGCATCACAGAGGAAGAATTAAAGGAGCTGCTTGATAAAGAGTCATGGATTAGTCCGCAGGATGCACTGGAAATGGGCTTTGCAACCTCTGTAATCAATGATAATAACAGCAAGAACCCAAATCAAAGTGTGAGAAAAAAAGTCATTGAATTTATGTTGATGCCGGTTGAAACACCAAAAGAAACTGAAAATAATACACCAGAATCGAATTTACCGGAACAAGAGAATCAGGATATCAGAAAATTTTTGGCTGGACTTATAACCGGCTAATTCAATTAAGAAAGGATGATTAGTTATGAACAGAAACAAAAATGTAATTAAAACCAATCTTCAATTTTTTGCAATGAGGAATCTTGATGTGATTCAGCAGGAGAGAAGTGAAATCCTTGCGAGAATGAGCAAGGCAATTACAGAGAATGATGCGGGTGCATACTCCCAGGCATTCAATGATCTGGCCAACTCCATACAGGAAACGATCCGGGCAGAATATGATCAGACAATTCAGAGCAATGATGCAAATGTTTTGGCACAGCGCGGATGCAGACAGCTCACATCAGAGGAAAATAAGTATTACAATGCGCTCATTACAGCAATGAGGCAAAAAAACCCGCAGCAGGCGCTTGATAACCTGGATGTCGTAATGCCTAGAACAATTATTGATGATGTGTTCGATGACCTGACAACAGAACATCCACTGTTGGATGCAATTGATTTTCAAAATGCTGGAGCTGTTACCGAATGGCTTCTTAATGCAAATACGGAGCAGCTGGCAACCTGGTCCCCGCTGTGCGCAGAAATAATCAAGAAACTGACATCCGGATTTAAGAGAATCGACCTACAGCAGAACAAATTATCTGCATTTATCCCGGTATGCAAAGCGATGCTTGATCTTGGCCCGGTTTGGATGGATAAGTATGTGAGAGCAATTTTAGGTGAAGCTTTATATCTTGGATTAGAAGATGGCATTTTGAACGGCAAAGGGCAAACACCAAACCTCCATGAACCCATCGGAATGCGTAAGGATATGACAAAATCAGTTGATCCGGTGACTGGATATCAGGATAAGGATAAAGTAGTATTAAATGCTCTTGATCCTGTTTCCTATGGCAATATCCTTGTTAAGCTGGCAGAAACTGAGAATGGACATACCAGGGTGGTAAATAGTGTAATCCTTGTTGTTAACCCGAAAGATTATCTGACAAAGATTATGCCGGCAACTACTCCTAGATCCGTAGACGGTACATACTCCTACAATGTGTTCCCCTTCCCGACAACAGTAGTTCAGTCGGCAAAAATGAAACAAGGTGAAGCGATTATAGGCGTTGCAAAGAGATACATGATGGCAGCAGGGACCGGAAAGAGCGGAAAGATTGACTATGATGATAGCTATCATTTCCTTGAAGATGAAAGAATTTATCTTACTAAATTCTATGGACATGGGCAGCCGAAAGACAATAATTCCTTTATGCTGCTTGACATTTCTGGATTGCAGCCGTATGTTCAACAGGTTTATGTTGCGAATGAATCGATCAGTGTACTGGGAAGATTTGATGCAAGATTAGCCAGCTTATCGATTGGAAGCTTGGCGTTGTCTCCTTCCTTCAACAAATCGGTATTTATCTATACAGCTGATACGGCAAATGCAACAAATACCATAACTGCTACAGCGATGGACTCGGAAGCAACCATTGAAATTCTGAATGGTTCTACTCCTGTTGTCAATGGATCCGCTGCAACGTGGGAAAACGGTGAAAACATTGTCACTATTAATGTGATCAGCGGCACGGAGACCGAGACCTATGTAATCACGGTAACGAAATCTTAAGATATGAATAACGAGGCCTGTATAATGCAGGCCTCATATTTTTATAGGCGGTGAAAGTATGGCAACAGAGAATAAAGAATTGCCGGATGGATTGCTTGAAGATGTAAAAAGTTATCTTGATATTACATGGAACGATGATCAAACAGACAAAAAGGTGACCGGCATTATATTACGCGGCATGAAATATCTTGACCGGACAGCAGGGGCTGAACTGCAATATATGGTAGAGGATAAGCCAAGAGAGTTGCTTTTTGACTACTGCCTATATGCGAGGTCAAATGCTTTAAGTGATTTTCAGAATAATTATCTTTCTGAACTTTTATCTCTTCAAATAATTCAGGAGGTGGGGGCATATAAGGATAAAAACACAGACATACAATGATGGGATAATGAAGGTATATGCAATCAGGAACGCTTCAAAAAGCGGAGCCCTGCCTAAGAAAGAGTTAGAGTTGAAGGAAGCTGACTTGCATTATGAAGAGCGTACGGTAGGCATGAGCAGATTTTTTGCAGCGGCCCAGGCAAACACAAAAATAGTCCGTCTTCTCCGTACTCCAAAACGAGCAAATATTAATAATGGGGATGCAGTGATTCCGATTGATGGACTGCAATATGAAATCAAGCAGATACAGTATCCCCGGGATGCTCCTTTAAGCATGGATTTGTCACTGGAAAGATTGGAGGCAACCTATGAATTTGCAAAAACTTAGTGAAATATTCGAATCTATATTGCCCGGAAGAGTATTCCACTACATTGCTGGAACAAAAAGCGATCAGTATATTTTATGGGCCGAGGATGGACAGGCGGACTCTATGCATGGTGATAATCACATGCAGGAACAGACCTTATCCGGAACATTAGATTTATATACGAAAACAGAATTCGATCCTTTGTTTGATCAAGTCCAGGATGCAATGAATCGTTCGGGGATACCTTGGAGATTGGAATCAGTACAATACGAAGAGGAAACCGAATATATCCATTATGAGTGGAGTTGGGAGGTATTGAATAAAATTGGCTAGGTTGGAGATTGGACCAGATATTGATGCGTACATGAAGCAACTCGAAAGCTTTGGAATGGATGAGCCGGAAATAGCTAAAAAAATTGTTATGGTCGGAGCCCAGCCGGTAGCGGATGCAATCCGAAATGAACTAAATAAAATACCGGAAGAAAAATTCAGGCAGTTAAAACAAAACGAAAGATTTGAAGGTCTACCAAGAAGTCAGAAAAAAGATTTGTTAGACAACCTTGGCATTACTCCTACAGGTGTAGACAAAGAGGGAAATACGAATGTAAAAGTTGGATGGCACGGATATGGAAGTTACAAATCCAGAAAATATCCAAGAGGTTTGCCCAATGCACTTCTGGCCAGAGCCATAGAAAGCGGATCTTCAGTCCGCAGTAAAGCTCCATTTGTTCGACCGGCGATTAATAAATCAAGAGAAAAGGCAATTGATGAGATGCAAAAAACGATAAATGAAGAGGCAAATAAATACAATTATAACGGAGGTAAAATATATGCGTTGTAGATTTAAGTGTAGAAACAAAACGGACTTTGATGATGGATTGTCAAATGTCCATCTGGAGCCGGTTAGAAGTGAAGAAAATAAACAATTCTTTCAAAATGAGCCATATGGTAATTTGGATGCAATCGGGCTTACCCCGGAAGCCTCAAAATTATTCGCTGTCGGGAAAGAGTATTTTCTTGATATTACACCGGCAGAAAAAGAAACGGAGGTATAAGAAATGGCATATTACGGATTGGCATACCCTACAATTTCAAAGTTAAACCTTTCCACAGGAAACTATACAAACGGTTTCCGACTTGGAAAGGCGGTAAGCCTTAACCTTACAATCAGCGAGAATGAGGCGCCTGTCTATGGTGACAATATTCTTGCGGAATATGTTAAGGAGTTTAAGGAAGGAAATATTGCTCTTGGTATCACAACCTTACCTGTACCGGCATACAGCACGGTTTTTGGCCATGAAGTGACAACGGAAGAGACATCAATAAATATCGTTGATAAGTCAAATGATTTAGCTAATTATGTCGGTGTTGGATTGGTTAAATATGAGATGGTTGACGGAGTGAGGAAATATATCGCCATATGGATATATAAAGTGCTTTTTTCAGAGTCAGGAGAGACAGCCACAACTTCTGGTGAGAATATTTCATTCCAGACACCTACAATCAATGGAACAATCAGTGTACTTCCGGATAAACGTTGGAGAGAGCGCAGGATCTATGATTCAGAAGCAGCTGCTCAGGCTTGGATTGACAGCAAGGCAAATATCATTGATATCTGTACCACACCTGAAGCAAGCCTGGAAAGTGGAACGTATACGGAGGAACAGGCAGAGGGTATTATTTTGACGGCAGGGGATGGAGAAACCATCTATTACACCAAAAATGGAACTACACCTTCGCCGCAGAACGGGACACAGTATACCGCGCCGATTGATATTACTGAATCCTGTGCCATTAAAGCGATAGCGGTAAAGGAAGGAAAGAATGCATCAGCGATAGCGGTGTATGAATATATAATTACCGTATAATACAAAACATGGATAAAGGGAGGGAGCGTGAAATATGCTCCTTCCCTTTTTAGGAGGTAAAATGAGATACCTAAAACCATACAAACCAGTAATAGAAATAAATAATAATAGGTATGAGCTGATCTACTCTTTAGAAGTAATCGATGAGATACAGGATAAAACGCAATTACCTATGATTGAAGTAATTTCAATGCTCTTTGATTATAAAACGAGAGAGGCAGCGGTTAAATTATTGATTAAGTATTTGACCGGGCAAATAATTGCAATCAAAGAAAATGAACTTGAAAGCTACAGCATCTTATTGCTGAATACATATATCGAACAAATAAAAAGCAAAGAAATCAAGGGAAATCAAGCCAAAGAAAAACCAAATGGCGAACATGAATTTATAGATGTTGAACGTTTATTTTATATCGGTACAGTGGTGTTAAATCGTCCGGAAGAAAAAGTATGGGCCATGACGGTGAGAGAATTGCGCACCCTGCATAATGAGCATGCGGCCTATAACGGATGGATCAAAGAAGAAGAGGAACAATCATTATTAAAATTATAGGAGGTCAGCCATGGCAGAAAATAAAGCAAATATTGGGCCAAGAATAGTACTTGAGGGAGAAGCGGAATATAAAAAGGCTATACTGGAGGCAGGAAAAAATACTGCTTATTACAAAACAGAGTTAAAAGCACTCAGTGTTGAATTTGAGGGGAATGCCAATTCTTTAGAAGCACTAAGGGCTAAAAACGAAATTTATTTAAAACAGCAGGAAGAGCAGAATAAAAAGCTCCAGGTATTAAGAGGAGCATTAGATGAAACGACAAAAAAATATGGAGAGAACTCGGTCCAGGCCAAAGAATGGCAGGCTAAGTTAAATACAGCCTATGCAGAATTAAACAACCTGAATAAAGAAATTAGTAAGAATGAAAAATATCTGAAGGAAGCGAAAGCGTCAACCGATCAGACAGCAACCTCCATAGATAGATTTGGAAAGGAAGTAAAGTCAGCGGGAAATGAAGCTGAAAAAGCAGGCGAGAAGTTTAAGATAAATCTGAAAAGTGCGGCAGTTATTGCCGGGGTTACCGCTTTAGCAGCTTCCATCAAAAATGTATCAGAGGAGTTGGTGGACTTAGTTAAAAATACAGCTGCTTATGCGGATGATATTTTGACTATGTCAGCTCAAACAGGAATTGCAACGGATACTCTTCAGGAATTGAATTATATGCAGGAATTAACCGATGTTTCCCTAGAAACGACAACCAAAAGCATGGCAAAACAAATAAAATCCATGTATAGTGCCCAAAAAGGTACTGAGGATTATGTGAATGCGTATAAAAAACTGCAAGTTGAGTTTACCAATATGGACGGTTCCCTAAGAAAATCGGATATTGTCTATTGGGAAATTATAGATGCGCTGGGCCAGATGGCTAACGAGACAGAAAGGGATGCCACAGCAATGCTTCTTTTGGGGCGATCTGCGCAGGACCTGAATCCGCTAATCCAGATTGGTAGTGCCGGTGTAGCAGAATTTGCACGGGAAGCGCGTAACATGGGAGCGGTATTATCGAATGAAACCCTGGATAAGCTGGGGGAAACGGATGATGCCTTACAAAGATTGTATCAGCAGTTAGAAATAAGTAAAAGAAATATAGGGGCCGCCATAGCACCGGAGGTAACGGACGCATTTGAAAAAATTGCAAACAAAATTGATGAAGTAGATGATAAAATCGCTGACTTTGCGAAAGATGCTATCGAACCAATGGTGGACGGATTTATTTGGATAATTGATCATGCGGATGCAATTACCGCGGGGATTAAAGGGATTACCGCAGGCATAATCACAAAAAAAGCGGCAGATGGAGTGGTATATGCAGTAGAGGCTTATAAAACACTTAAAACAGCAACAGAAGCCGCCACAGTTGCTCAAACAGCATTTAACGTAGCCAGTAAAGCGAATGTTATTGGTGCGATCGCCAGTATAGCAATAGGCGCAGGCACTGCGCTATACTCCTATGCAAAGAGCGTAAAAGAGGCTTCGGATGAAACTGAAAAGTTAAATGATGAAACTCAGAAACTTAAGGATGCATACAAAGAGATTAATGAAACTATTCAGAAGGATATTGAGAATAGAAATAAATCACTAAACTCAATAAAGGATGAGAGTAATGCAGTATTAGAATTGGTAGATAGTCTATATGATCTTAGTGACCAAGAAAATAAATCTAATATTTCGAAACAGCAAATGATTTCATTGGTAGAACAGATTAATAAGACTATGCCTGAAATGAATTTAACAATCGATGAACAGACGGGAGCGTTAAGCAAACAACGCGAAGAGATAGAAAAATTAGTGCAAGCCCATGTAGAACTAAGTACAGTAAATGCATTAAAAGATCAGCTTCCTCAAATTGCGCTAAACAAATATGCGAAAGAAAAAGAACTAAATGCCTTACTTGAAGAGAGGAAAGTACTGGAAAATGATTTGGACGTATTAAATGAAAAATATCGTGCAGCATCGGAGTTATCTTTCTTTAAAGAACAATCGGAAAAGAGCAGATTGATTGACCTGACAACAGAACTTAATAAGAAAATCGGAAATAATATTGTTGAAACTCAGAAAGCAGAAAAGGCAATAGAAGATCTGGGATCATCCTATGAAGAAACACTAAGATATATAGGACAGCATTCTGATTTGTCTGCTGCTACAAGGACATTAGATAATTTTTTGTCCAAGTACAAAGAAACATTGGATTCACAGAATAAGGATTTTGAGAACGGTCTGAGCAATAGAATAGATGCAATAAAGGATACCTATAAGGAGTCAGAAAAAGCTCTGGAAAAAAGTCAAAAGGCAGAGAAAAAGGCTCTTGATAAAGCACAGAAGGAGCAAACCGAAGCTATTAAGGCAGCGTCAGATGAAGAGTTAAAAATTCTTGAGAAAAAGCATAAAAAGAAATTAGAACTAATCAATGAAGAATATCTTAAAAAAATGAAGTTAGCTGACGAGGATCGATATAATGCGATCAAGGAAGTACAGGACCAAATAGATGCCATTGATGCTCAGACAGAGGCCGAGGACAGGGCTATTGCATCGCGTGAGGAAGCGGAGAAGCGGGCGGAATTGATCTTAAAGGTAGAAGCCGCCAAAACAGCCGAAGAGAGGCTAGATGCTCAAAAGGAGCTTGCAGACTTTGAGGAAAAAACTGCTCGTGATAGGCTTAAGACAGAAAGAGGTTTACAAAAAAATATACTGGAAGAGCAAAAAGACACGATAAATGAAGCATATAAGGCGAAAATCGAAACCTTAGAGGAGGAAAAAAAGCAACAAGAAGAAAATGCTGAATTATCTTTAGAAAGTGAAAAGAAAGCTATTGCCGATCGCTTAGAAAAAAAGAAGGAGGAATTGGGAGAAATTCATGATTTGGAAAGAGAATCCCTTGATGAAAGACATGAGAATGCCAAAGACATTATTGATAAGCAAAAGGCATATGCGATCCAAAGCGCCAAGGATACCTATGAAGAGGATTTAAGATTATTTAAAGTAAATAATGCATTGAAATATGATGAAGCAGTAGCAAACCAGGAATTAATAAAAAAGAATATCAGTCAAAGTGTGTTCGATTCTTCTGGCGGTTTTTCAGCGGCCCAAAGGGAATTTGTAAAATCAAATTTGTGGGATAGGGATTATATATTTGGTAATCAATTTAGGCTTCAACAAAACACGTCACAAATTGCTTTTGATTATTCCGAGATGGAGGATCGATTTGTTTCCGCATTAAAAAATACAAAACTAGAAGTCATTCTTGAAAAAGACAAAGTCGGATCAATTGTGGAAAAGACCGTAAACAAAATGATACAACGATAGGAGGGGTATCTTGAGTAATTTTATTTTCAATGGAATATGCTCAGATGATATGGGGCTTATAATAGAGAAACTTCCTCCTATTGTTAAGCCACCAAAAAGATATAATTTAATCGAAATAGACGGTGCGGATCGTGCGGTTGTCGAGACACTTGGGTATAAAGCATATGAAAAAACGATACCGGTGGGATTTAAGAATACAGATCTCAGTGAAATAGTTGACTGGCTGGAAGGGGAAGGCAAACTAATATTAAGCAATGAGGAAGATAAATATTATGATGCCTTTATCCTTAATCAAATTGATTATGAAAGGATAATACGATACCGAAAAGCGAATATCATATTTTTGGTACAGCCGTATAAATACTCAATTGGAGAAGAGGAGACAACAGCGAGAGAAGTAATAAATCAGGGGAATGTTGATTGTCTTCCCCTCATGACTATTTATGGATCCGGGTATATCGTGGTAAGTATCAACAATGTTGAAGTATGCCGGATCAGTAATATCAATGGATATATATCCCTGGATGGAGAGGAGCAGGAAGCAAAAAAAGGGGATGTACTGCAAAACAGGATAATGTCAGGTCAATTTCCGGTGTTTTCTCCTGGGTTAAATAAAATATCATTTACCGGATCCGGAACAGTAACCGAAGTAAAAACCATTGTAAGGAGTCGGTGGTTATGATAAAGGTATTTAATGCAAATGATACGAATTACTCAACCAATGGCGAGGTAATATTAAAGCCATCAGGAGCGGTTATAACAAAGAATTATGAAGAAGAGTACATTGAAATTTCCGCATCAGTTAGGTATGCGGATTTTTTAATTCAGGATAATGTAATAATCGTCGACACTCTTGCGGGAATGAAGGGATATCGGATACATAACCCTGTGATTGGGGATATCATATCCGTTAAGGCATTATTATGCTATCAGCAGTTTCCTCCCTCTCCTGCAGATCGAGGAGTAGTGATTGCACATAAAAAAAATATGAGTAATTGCGAGAAAACCGAAAATTGGGATGATGTTGTAACGAAGCTAATTCCCATCGGCTACAATGACGCTAGGCTGCCGGAAGGATATATTTCCGTGGCAAGTCCTTATCCTAAAGTATATGAAAAGACAATTGAATTTGATTTGCCGGAGAATTTGATTAGCCAGGTTGAAGCAATGGAGGAGGAGATTGAAGACGATGAAGCCATTGTCAGCGGATTAGAGAGCAGCATAATCACTCTTCAGGCTAAAATGAGTGCTTATGATATATCCATAGCAAGTATACAGGCTGAAAAGGCTGATTTACAGCGCAGATTATCCGAATTAGGATCATCCGAAGCAGAGTTAAAAGAAAAGGCTGTAATTGAGGCTCAAATCCCTCTGATAAGTAATGAGATAGCAGATATGCTTACAGAGAAAGGTAATGCCAATGCTGCGTTGAATGCCTCACGTGAAAACTTACTTACCGAAAAAGCAAAACTAGCTATTGCACAAAGTTCCTATCAAGCTATTGTAGTTGGAAATTTAAGAAGCCAAGCGATAGCGTATCTGGATGCAAATCAATACCCCCAGATCAATTATAATCTCGAAGCACATCTGGAAGGAATAATTGAGGTTGGGGATATTGTGCACATAAAGCACCCGGAAATAAAAGTGGATCTTCTTTCTTCGGTAACTGCTTTTAAATGGAATTGCCTGACGAAAAAGTTTATGCAGATTGAAATCGGCAAAAAGTTAATGGACCTGAAAGGGACTATTGCAGAAATCAAGGAAGCTATTACGGACAATTCGGAGACGATAAGAAAGACGGGAAATACAGTTAATAAATATCGATCAGAGTATAAAAGAGACAATGAGGAGCTGGTAAGCAAATTTACCCATGAAATATATGGGGCCAGTGATGGCATCTATGGATTACTGACAAAGTATCAATCGGTATTCCGTCAAACAGCATCCGAGATCAGCGGTACAGTATCCAGGACTAACGCAGATATGAGCAGTCAAGTTGCCTCATTGAGGATTACAGCAGATGCCATAACAGCTATGGTGCAATCCAATTATACAGCGTTGGATGGGAAGATTACTGAAAACTCATCAAGGATTACACAGACAGCAACAGAAATCAGAAGTGAAGTATCGGCTTCTGTAGTATCTCTCGATGGGAAAATATCAAATAACTCCTCACTTATCAGCCAAACTGCCTCACAGATCCGCAGTGAGGTTAATTCAAAATTCACGAATTATTCCACTACAACGCAAATGAATTCTGCTATAAGCCAGAGCGCATCAAGTATTACCTCCAGTGTGACAACATCAATCAACGGAGTAAAAACAGATTTGTCAAGGGTGGAACAGACAGCAAATAAAATCACATGGCTGGTAAAAAGCGGTTCATCCTCCTCTGACTTTACATTAACAGATAGAGCGATCAGTTTGGTTGCTTCACAAATCAGCTTAACCGGCTATGTAAAATTCAATGATTTATCAGCTTCAGGATCCACATCCATTAATGGAGCCAATATAATCACAGGGACATTATCAGCAGAAAAAATTACAACCGGGTATCTGAGAGCAGACAGAATATCAGGTGGAATATTGAATTTTGCTTTGATAAGTGCTTTGAATCTCACTGCTTCCATGATACAAGCCGGGACACTTGATGCAAATAAAGTCAACGTAATAAATCTTAATGCAGATAGTATAACATCGGGTGCACTAAGCATCAGGTATATTAAAATGAATGATTACCTGGTTATGAACACGGGTAGCTCTTCGAACTATCTGCGTATTGGTGGGACTAATTATCAATACATAAATGGACTTGAAATAGGTGCAACTTCTTTCCATGTTTTGTCCCAATATGTACGGTTATGCCCAGCAGGTTCTACGCTTGGATTTTTTGGTTCTTCCGGATCTCAAAAAAAGACGGTTTCCAATACATCATCTTCTGCGGATTTATCGGAAGTCAGAAGTAAATTAAATGAATTGTTAAATGCGCTCCGTGGATACGGAGAAATATAAGGAGGACATAAAATGAAAAAGGTTGTTTACACCATGGAGCAAATAATTGACCTATCCAGATTAATAAATGGATTAACAGTTACAGGGCTTGAAAACTGTAAATTGATCGCGGCAGCTGCACACATCATAGATACACCATTATCTATTGATGAGAACAGTGATGATGGCGAGAATGGAGATGAAGAAAATGAGCAACCTGAGACTTAAGCCGATTCAGATAATTCTTAGTACGGACAATCATGTGCCGAATAAAAGGATTTCCATCAAAAAGGGATGCATTGAAACCATACCTTTTGAAGCGATAATCAATGACCGTGGCGGTTTACTATCAATTCCATCTGGTACATCAGCAAAAATTAGGATGAGCCGGCCGGATGGTGTACAGGTATTAAATGATTGCGGTGCTATTGCAAATAACAGCATCCCGTTTGAGTTTACAAAAGCAATGCAGGATGTACCGGGTGACGGACAATGTGAGATTATATTAATACAGGGTTCCAGGACATTCACAACTGCGACGTTTATCGTAAAAATCGATGGAAACGTACATAATGATGATCAGATAGAGAACCTTCCCGAATACAATTCGTTATTAAATGCGCTGGTAAAAATTGAAGATGCAGTTAACCAGGGAAATTATGCGAAACAGCAGGGTGATTATGCCAACCAAAATGGACAGGCGGCGCAGGAGATAGCATCATTACTAAATCAAAAACTTGCAAATGGAGAGTTTGTTGGTCCCAAAGGCTCGAAGGGGGATAAAGGAGATGCAGGAGTGCAAGGTCCTGCGGGACCTAAGGGAGATACCGGAGAAAGAGGGTTGCAAGGGCTTAAAGGAGATAAGGGCGACTTAGGGCCAGAAGGACCAGCCGGCCCCAAAGGGGATAAAGGAGATGTAGGAGAACAGGGGCCAGTAGGTCCGAAAGGTGATACCGGAGAAAGAGGGTTGCAGGGGGAGAAAGGAGACAAAGGGGAAAAAGGCGATATAGGTGATATAGGGCCAGAGGGACCAATTGGCCCGAAGGGAGATAAAGGCGATATGGGAGAACAGGGGCCAGAAGGTCCGAAAGGAGATACCGGAGAAAGAGGGTTGCAGGGGGAGAAAGGTGATAAAGGAGAGAAAGGGGATACGGGTGATATAGGGCCAGAAGGACCAATTGGCCCGAAAGGAGCTGACGGAACCGGGGCGGGAGATATGACGAAAAGTACCTATGATCCGCAAGGCAAGGAGATGGATATATTTGCGTATATCAACGAAAAAACTGACGATACAAAAGATAGTACCACTTCATTTCCAGAAGCAACCGTGGAAGAAGACATAGTTTCTGGTGAAAATCATGCCACATTATTCGGTAAATTGCAAAAATCCATAAGAATGTTTAGGGCGGCAATATTGGGCAAGCTTGATATTGCCAACATTGCAAATAATGATGTAACAAACGTTGCTGGATTTGCCTGGGATGCCCGCAGGGGAGCAGCGATCAGAAGTGATTTAGATGCACTAAATGATAATTTAATTAAGATAACTATACTAAGGCAGGGCATACCGTTAACAGCAAATACCGAGGCGTCACCCTCTATCGATTATACATCTGTCAGTGGAGAAATACTCACGTCCTTTATTATAG
>JAEYFP010000036.1 GCA_023402845.1 Bacillota bacterium | reverse complement strand
GTCTAACCATTAATTGATTAGCCGACCTCCCACACCGCACGTACGTACCGTTCGGTATACGGCGGTTCTTTAGTTTTCACAGATTTTCAGATAATAGTCAGACATGGATACGTATCCTAGTCTGGCTATTATTTTATTTGACAATACACTATTCAACATTTTCGCTGCTCTCCAATAACCTTTGCGACAGTTTGCTAGTTCGTGCACTCTCCATTCGGGTAGTTTCAACGCTTTCAGCATACGATACCTCGTTCTGACCTTTTTCCATTGTTTCCAATAGATGGCTCTTATTCTTCTTCGTATCCATTCGTCAGTCTCTCCCATCAATCCCTTCATATCTGCCATGCTAAAGTAGTTAATCCACCCTCTCACATACTCTGCCAGTTTCTCTCTGCGATAATCATTACCCCATCCTGTATTTTTGTTTGTCAGCACACGAAGTTTATCCTTCATTTTCTTTACTGACTTTGGGTGTACTCGGAATTTACATTTTCCTTTATTTCTGTAGAATGCATATCCAAGGTACTTTATCTTGCTGACTTGCGTGATTATTGTCTTGGCTCGGTTTACTTTTAGGAATAGCTTCCCTTCTATGTACGGCACAATCTTATCCAGGGTACGTTCTGCACTTTTCTTGCTCTTGCAGAAGATGACTGCATCATCTGCAAACCTTACAAATTTGTGTCCTCTTCGCTCCAGTTCTTTATCCAATTCATTCAGCATTATGTTCCCTAAGAGTGGACTCAGAGGCCCGCCTTGCGGAAATCCTTCTGCTGTTCTCTCAAAGAGCCCATTTCCCACTACGCCTGCGTTAAGGTATTTGTGTATCAGAGATATTACGCTACCATCTTTTATGGTGCGTGATAATATTTCTATTAGTTTACTATGATTTACTGTGTCAAAGAATTTCTCTAAGTCCATGCTCACCACATACACATATCCTTCTTCTACGTATCTCTTACATCTTTTCAGTGCATCATGCTGACCCCTTTTTGGTCTAAATCCGAAACTGCTATCCGAGAACTCTTCTTCGTATATCGGTGTTAGTTCCTGTGCGATAGCTTGTTGGACGACTCTGTCTACTACTGTTGGTATTCCAAGATTTCTAACCTTGCCTTTTTCTTCTTTGGGTATTTCTACCCTGCGGACTGGGTTTGGTTTATATTTACCCAATTTAATCTGTTGGATTAGTTCGTCTTGGTTTTCTCTTAGGTAGGGTAGAAGATTATCCACCTGCATTCCATCGATTCCACCGGCTCCCTTGTTTGATTTTACTTTCTTATATGCCTTGTTAAGGTTATCTTTGCGTAAAATCAGCTCCATTAGATTGTCCGTCCAAAAATCTGTGATGATGTCGTTGTTTTCAGCAATCCTCTGATAGGCGAACATTTCGGCATACTCTTTCTGTTCCGCAGATACCATTTGTCGATAGTCTTCCATATGAAGTTGTCTGTTCTTAAATCTATCTTTGGTTACATTCATTTACTCACATCTCCTAAAGTTCAGTCCTTCCCGCCACGTTTGCAACCATAGCGGTACTATGACCTCTGCTGACTCCTCATGATAAATCTTGTTTCAACCGTAACCGCAAATGTTCTATTGCATTGGTTACGTCCATGAGGCCTCCCCGGGTACTCACACGTTCTTTCCCTCTTATACTCATTCCATAAATACTACCTGCATTTCTGTGCAGTTATCGGATTTTGGTTTGTATCGCAACCTAGTCCATGCAGTTAGCCTCAAATGTAACAAGCCAGAGTTTTGCCTAATCCTTTCTTCAGATTCCACCTCACGATGGACACCCTTGGCTTCGGCTGTATCCTTCCCACTGCCGGGCGGATTGGGGACTTTCACCCGTTAGAACGTGTGCCCACCGGGCACACAACAAAGGGGCTGCCGCAAAATTTTGCAGCCGCCCCTTCGCATCTTTGAATCCCGTTCCTACGCAGCTTAACAGCAAGTATTAAGCCGCAGTGTGATCAATTATCCTTATATCAGGAAATTTTTATAATTATGAAAATCTACAGATAACTCTTTAACGCAGAAATTTTATCAAGTGCCTCCCACGGAAGATTCAGGTCATTGCGGCCGAAATGTCCGTAAGCTGCCGTCTGCCTGTAGATCGGGCGGCGGAGGTTTAACATTTTAATGATGCCTGCCGGACGCAGGTCAAAGTTTTCACGGATAATTTCTACAAGCTTTTCGTCCGAAAGCTTTCCGGTTCCAAAGGTGTCCGCCATGATCGAGGTTGGCTGTGCCACACCGATCGCATAGGACAGCTGGATCTCGCATTTGTCGGCAAGTCCTGCCGCAACGATATTCTTTGCGACGTATCTGGCCGCATAGGCTGCAGAGCGATCAACCTTTGTGCAGTCCTTGCCGGAAAAAGCACCGCCGCCGTGACGGGCATATCCTCCGTAAGTATCCACAATAATTTTGCGGCCGGTCAAACCTGCGTCTCCGTGCGGTCCGCCGATTACAAAACGGCCTGTCGGATTAATAAAGATCTTCGTGTCCGCATCGATCAACTCCTTAGGCAGAATCGGTTCAAACACATATTTTTTGATATCCGCATGGATCTGCTCCTGTGTCACATCCTCATCATGCTGAGTGGATAATACGACTGCTTCCAGACGCAGCGGTTTTCCCGTCTTATCATATTCTACGGATACCTGGCTCTTTCCGTCCGGCCTTAAATAGGTCAGTGTTTTGTCCTTGCGAACCTTCGTAAGCTGCTGTGCAAGCTTGTGTGCAAGCGATATCGAATACGGCATATATTCCTCCGTCTCATTCGTCGCGTAACCGAACATCATCCCTTGATCCCCTGCGCCGATTGCTTCGATTTCCTCGTCCGTCATTTTATTTTCTTTTGCTTCAAGAGCCTTGTCCACACCCATCGCAATGTCGGATGACTGTTCATCGATCGCGGTTAAAACAGCGCATGTATTGCCGTCAAAGCCGTACTCCGATTTTGTATAGCCGATTTCCTTTATTGTCTCACGCACAATTTTCTGAATATCCGCATAGGCATTTGTCGTGATTTCTCCTGTTACAAGTACGAATCCCGTACAGGTAGCCGTCTCACATGCAACACGGCTCATCGGATCCTTTTCCATGAGTGCATCCAGAATCGCATCGGAGATCGCATCACACATTTTATCGGGATGTCCTTCCGTAACCGATTCAGAAGTAAATAAAAATTTCTCCATCTTCTTTCCTCCTTAGATCTTTTCTGGTAAATGAACAAAAGTGTGTTTGTCCACTCTCTCGGGCAACTACTTCAGCAGTGCAGCTTTGTTCCGCGCGCGCAGCTGCGCATTAAATTTTGTTATATAGGTAATTCGAAGGAATTTCCTATATAATAAAAAAATCCGCTTATTATAAGCGGACCTGACAAGTGATAATCAAATCCTCTTATTGCTCGATTACTCGCTCAGGCTGGCACCTTCCTTACGGGGTTGCCGTGGTTTCACAGATCCTATGTATCTCCACCACTCTGAATAAGAGAAAAATACAATATGAAATTTTCTTATCTATGCATTAGAATACTCTCTATCCCGCCTTGCGTCAAGAATTTTATATTTATTTTATAAATTATCTCATAAATTGCATTTTCATATAGAATACATTCCTTAAATCCTTCATTTCTATTGACATTTTTCGTTTTGATTTTTATACTATAGGTAGGAATATTTTATATAATTTAGTGAAATATTTACAAGTCTATGAAGGGATTTTCGGTGAACAAATGAAGAGAGTCAGAACGGCGGAGTTGCATCCCGGCATGAAGACCGCAGAGGATGTCTATTCCTACAATAATCAGATGGTACTCCCTCAGGGTACAGTACTGACAGACAAAATGATCACACGCCTTGAGTTTTACTCCATTCTCTCGATCCAGGTCACAGACGAGAGCGGGCCTTTCAAACGCAGTATTTCCCATGTTCAGGAGGGCGCGCCTTACTCGGATAAAATAAAGTCCAGCAAACAGTTTCGGGAATTTGAAAAAGCGTTTCTCCGTACTGCCGAAAGCTTTAAAAATGATTTACATGGGATCGTCGAATTCAGAACGCAAATTGACCCACAGAAGCTATGTGACAGCGTGACCGGGCTTATCACAAAAAATATGACCGGCAGCGCCGTTTTCGATATGATGCATAACATGAGAGAATATGATGACTATACTTATATTCACAGCATTAATGTCTCTCTGATCTGCCATATTTTTGGAAAATGGCTCAAATTATCCAAACGGGAGATCGAAATTCTCACGCTCTGCGGACTGCTGCACGATGTCGGAAAACTTATGATTCCTGAAAGCATCATGAAAAAGCCGGCCAAACTGACACCTGATGAATACAACATCGTAAAGACACATGCACTGCAGGGCTATAATATATTGAAGGACTACGATATTAATGTCAATATAAAGGAAGCAGCCTTGATGCATCACGAACGTTGCGACGGCTCCGGATATCCTCTCGGCCTGACAGGCGACAAAATCAATCCTTATGCCAAAATCGTCGCCATTGCAGATGTCTACGATGCAATGACGTCAGCCCGTACCTATCGCGGCCCTTTATGCCCGTATAAAGTCATCGGCATTTTTGAGTCCGAGGGGCTTCAAAAATATGAGGGTAAATATATCCTGACATTTTTGGAGCATATCGCCGAAACCTATATGAGCAACCGCATCAGGTTGAGCAACGGTCTGGAGGGGGACGTCGTATTTATGAACAAAAACAGTCTTTCCAAGCCCCTGATCCAGTGCGGTGACGATTTTATCGATCTGTCCAGAGACCCTGCCGTTTATATTGAAACCTTTGTATAATGACAGGAAATCAATACTTTACCACTACAACATAATAATACTTTTCCTATGATCTAGAACAAAAGTGTGCTTCATCTATTCTCGCGATCATTTACTCCGGCAGCACAGCTTTTGTTCCGCGCGCGTAGCTGCGCATAATATTTTGTTATATAGGAAATCCGAAGGAATTTCCTATATAAAAACAAAAGTGTGCTTCATCTACTCTCGCGATCATTTGATCCGGCAGCGTAGCACAGCTTTTGTTCCGCGCGCGTAGCTGCGCATCCTGCACGGAGTGATTTTATTTCATAGGAAATCAATACTTTACCACTACAGCATAATAATGCTTTTCCTATAAAATAAAATTAAGTCTTCTCTCTTAACTCAAGGGAGAAGACTTTGTTTTTGCATCGGGCACAGACCGCACAGCAGCTATATCCTCTGCCGGTAATACAAGTGCCTGTCAATTATTTATCAGCCAACCTTTAATTTGAATTTCTGAATATCACGTTCCGCCGAAACCTTCTCAATCAGAGCGCCAAGGCTTTCCAGCTTCTGCGGAAAATCCTCATAGCCTCTCTCGATATAGAGAATATCGTCAATGAGCGTAATACCGTCCGCCGCAAGTCCCGCAAGTACTAATGCAGCCCCCGCGCGTAAATCCGGCGCTGTGATCGAAGCTCCTGTGAACTTATTCACGCCCTCCACAATAGCAGTATTGCCCTCCACCTTAATATTGGCTCCCATTCTGGAAAGTTCATCCACATATTTAAATCGATTTTCAAAAATACTTTCTGTTACGATGCTCGTCCCATCGGACAGCGCAAGAGTCGCCGCAATCTGCGGCTGCATGTCGGTAGGAAAGCCCGGATACGGCAGCGTTTTTACCTGTGTATGATTCAAACGTCTAGCCGCCACAATACGCAGAGCATCGTCAAATTCCTCCACCTCACATCCCATTTCAATCAGCTTCGCGCTGATAGACTCCAAATGCTTCGGTATTACATTTTTAATCATCACATCGCCCTTTGTGATCGCGGCCGCAAACATAAAGGTTCCTGCTTCGATCTGATCGGGAATGATGGAATATGCCGTCCCGTGAAGCCGCTCCACGCCCTTAATACGGATCACATCGGTACCGGCACCTTTGATATTGGCGCCCATGCTGTTCAAAAAGTTGGCAACATCGACAACATGCGGCTCCTTTGCGGCGTTTTCAATAATTGTTTTGCCATCTGCCATCGCCGCAGCCATCATGATATTAATCGTTGCACCTACCGTCACGACATCCAAATAAATATGGCTGCCGACAAGGCGCTTTGCCTCCGTCGTAATCAGCCCGTGGGCAATTTCCACATTGGCACCGAGTGCACGAAAGCCCTTTATATGCTGATCAATCGGACGGCTGCCGATATTGCAGCCTCCCGGGAGCGCAACCTCCGCCCTGCCGTATTTGCCGAGCAAAGCGCCGAGCATATAGTAGGATGCTCTGATTTTTTTAATATAGCCGGCATCGATCGTCAGTCCCCTGATCATTGATGCATTAATTTTGACGGTATGCCTGTCCGGATGCTCCACAATAACACCGATGCTCTCCAGCGCCTGCAACAGCACATTGGTATCCCGTACATCCGGCAGATTTTCAATAATTACGGATTCATCGGTCATAACGGAAGCTGCCAAAATAGCAAGCGCCGCGTTTTTTGCTCCTCCGATCTCCACTTCACCAACGAGGGGATTCCCCCCCTTTATAATGTACTGTTCCACTATTCACACCTCTATATACAGTATAAATGATATTTTAACATATAAATTGTAATATTTCAACAAACTAACAGCTATTATATACCCTAAGTCCCGCATTGTAAATCCGTGATTGTAATTTCCTGAATTCCCTCAGTTACGATTGGGCACCGGCAATCTCCCGCTCCCTTAATTCAAGTAATTCAGCGGATTCACCTGCGTACCATTCACTAGAATCTCAAAATGCAAATGCGGTCCCGAGCTTTTTCCGGTATTACCGCTGAGTGCAATTTTTTCACCCTGCTTTACTGTCTGTCCCGTCTTTACAAGAACCTTGCTCAGATGTCCGTAACGTGTCACCTTTCCGTCAGGATGCCGGATGTAAACACAGTATCCGTAGCCGCTTCCCCAACCGGCCCTGATAACCTGCCCACCGGAGGAGGCCGAGACCGATGTTCCGATCGGAACCGCCCAGTCGATACCCTTATGATACGTGGATGCACCCTTTACAGGAGCAGAGCGCTTTCCGAAGCCGGAGGATAGTCTTCCGCCCGATACCGGCTTCAAATACGTCGGCGGCGTTTTGGTACCGCGCTCCACAATCTTTGCCACCGCCTGAGACACAACATCCTCGTATACGATGGAACGATCCTCTTCCTCGTCGTTCCGGTAAGTGATGTCCGCCACAACCTTTCGAAATCCTGCCACAGGCTCCTGCCGCACAACCGTGTCGGTCGTATACCATGTATCATTATCTATATATTGTATCTCTTCGTCATATTCCTCTTCGTAATACACCTGCTCTGTTCGTACAACCGAAAGTTCCGGCTCCGGCACCGTGACCTTGATTTCGTCTCCCACACGGATCGTTGCATTCTCGTCCGGAATCGTTTCTTTATTCATCGCGATGATCTGATCGATCGTCGTATCATTTTTCTGGGCAATCACAGAAAGGCTGTCACCGGATTCCACCTCGTAGATTTTACTCTTTTCCTGATCCTTTGTGACAAGCTCGATCGCCTCTTCCAGCGTACTGATCTGATCCCCGTCCACATAAGCTTGTACAACCTCGACATTTTCACCGAAATCCAAATTGGTCACGCCGAATTCAAATGCCTCCGTATCCTGCTTCAAAGCCTCGTCATAATATTGCTCCACTCTCTGGAATGCGCCGGCCTCCGGCATAAGCGGTATTTCCTGCTGCATATTATAAAGCTCATCTGCTTTGGCAACCTTTGTCGTTAAAACATTCAGTTCGCGCGTCGCATCAAGAACAAGGGCAACCGTAAACTGGTTTTCCTCGTCATATTTATTTTTTGCGGTTCTAAGTAGGGTGAGTACATCGTCGGAGGTTTGCAGATTCACCGTAAACTCGTTGATTTTCACTTCGTAAACCTGCTGCTTAGTCTTCATAACGCTGTCGGTAAATACGTTATAAATATTATTTACAATATCCTCTTCCTTATCCGTTCTTCCGAAAATTGCTTTGGAACCGCATAGCACGACCTCATAATTGATCAGCACAAGTCCTTCGTTTTCTTTTGCGATCTTTTTTCGCGCATCTAACACCATTTCATCAACCTTGGCGGTATCGTCCACCACTCCGACCTGCGTACCGTTAATAAAAATAATAATCAGGTTATTTCCGCTTTGAGAAAATTTTTCGATCGCCGGCACAAGCAGAAAAACAAGCAGTGCCGTCACCAGCATTGCTCCGATATGGCTGTATTTCATTGTCTTTGTATATTTCGTCAATTTGCGCATATAGTAGTCACCCGACGCTCTTGCCGACACGCCCGCGGCGCGGAAAATCCAACGCCCGTAATAAATCCGTAATAAAATTATTCTACCAATAAATATATCTTATGTAAAGTAGGAATCTTATGGAGCCAAAGCATTTTGTGGTATACTACCTTAAGAAGGTGATTTTTATGCATGATAGAATTATATTTCATATCGATGTCAATTCCGCTTATTTAAGCTGGAGCGCCGTGGAGCGTCTGAAAAACGATCCTTCTTTCGACTTGCGCAAAATTCCTTCCGTTATCGGCGGCGACAGGCGCAGCCGGCATGGCATCGTGCTGGCAAAATCAATTCCCGCCAAGGCTTATCATATTGAAACAGCCGAAACGATCGCGAGTGCGCTCAATAAGTGTCCGTCCCTTTTTATCGCGGAACCGGACCATGCACTTTACGAGCAGTACAGTAATCGGCTGATGGCCTTCCTTCATACGATCAGCCCCGATGTCGAAAAAGTCAGCATTGATGAATGCTTTATGGATTTTACCCCAATTACGGAAAAATATTCCTCTTACCTGGTGGCCGCTCAGCTCATCAAAAACACGATCCGGGACCAATTCGGCTACACGGTCAACATTGGTATTTCTTCCAGGCGAGCGCTTGCAAAGATGGCATCGGACTTTGAAAAGCCCGACAAAATTCACACGCTCTTTCCTGATGAACTTCAAAAAAAGCTCTGGCCGCTGTCGGTCAAGGAGCTTTATATGTGCGGCAGATCCAGTGTAAACAGCTTAAAAAATCTGGAGATATTCACAATCGGGGACCTCGCCCGAACAGACCCGGCCATCCTGGTTTCCCATTTAAAGAGTCACGGGCGGCTGTTGTGGGAATACGCAAACGGTATTGACGATACGGGGGTCTCCTCCGAGCAGGAGCAACTAAAGGGGATCGGCAATTCCACAACTCTTGCAGAGGACGCAGTGACATTTGAGGATGCGCAGCCTGTACTTTTAAGACTTGCCGATACGGTTGCCGGTCGGCTCCGCGAGGACGGCCGGCATGCCGGCGTCATCACTGTGGAAATCAAATATGCGGACTTTACAAGCTTCTCGCACCAAAAACAGTTTGATATACCCGTCAGCACAAGCCGAAGCATCTATGAAGCCGGCGCAGAGCTTTACCAAAGTCTCTGGAACGGAAATCCGGTGCGTCTGATCGGAATTCGGACCGCCAAGCTTGTTGACATTCAGACCCCCGTGCAGCTAAACCTGTTTGATTACGGCCGGGAAAATAAAAAACAATCGGAAAAACAGGAGCGTCTGGATTCGGCTTTGGATACAATCCGGCAAAAATACGGCAAACAGGCAATCGTCCGCGGCAGCCAGCTTTCTGCTGAGGGCGGCAAAGACAAATCCACCTAACAGGACATCTATAACGGCTCGGCATATTGAAAGGAGTTTTTGCCTGCTGATTTTGCTTGATAAAGAGCGCGATCCGCCTGCTCAATCAGCAATGTTCCGTCGGCAGTCGTTTCCGGATAAGAAGAAAGACCAATGGAAACGGTAATTTTGTGTTTTATCCCGGATCCGGAAAGGTATTCATGCTGTTCAACACTTCTGCGAAGCCGCTCCGCAGCCTTCTTCGCCTTTTCCAAATTACAGTCAATCAGCAGAACAGTAAATTCATCCCCTCCCCTGCGTGATACGATGTCGGTGCTCTTACAGACACTCAGCAGAGTGCGGGCCACATTCTTCAACACCTTATCACCCTCAAGGTGGCCGTAGGTATCATTAATTTGTTTAAAATCATCGATATCAACATACATCACGGAAAGAGGCTCTTTTCTTTCTTCGGCAGCTTTCAAGGAATTATGAAAGGCTTCCTGCATATCCCTTAAATTGGAAATCCCTGTGAGGTAATCTGTTTTTGCTTCTTCTGCTATCCGTTCATGTTCTATGTTTGCTGCTAACAACACGCGCAGAAGATGATAGAGTCCGAAACTAATACTCACAATCCCTATAAAATAGATGGTCATGACGATCCAGAATACAGCAGGGTCCAATAATACAGCCGACACAGCGGCGACGATGACAAATAAAAATAAAACAGAGTAAATCCATTTGTAGCTCATTTTGATTGGAAGGCGGGATATTGGTATACATCCTGCTCCAATGATCATCGCAACAATCACTGCCGAAATCGATGCAATATTTAATCCAAAATTGGCAATACGAAAGAAACTGATAATAACAGCAGCAGTCATCGCCGAAAGAGGAGAATAGTAGAGTGCCATTATAATAATCGGTATTAAGCGAAAATCAATAATTTGGGTCGGCGTAATATCGACACTGAATATCATCAGGATACATCCAAGTGCTCCGGCCAGTGAACCGTTCAGCAGACTTTCACCTATCTTTTGAGATGGGCAGAGAAACCTTTTCAAAAATGTATTACTCAAGGAAACTGCAGCAATTAAGATACATGCGTTTATAAATAGATCGCGAACAATCTGAGTCATATGTAATCCCCCTGTTAAATGGTAAGCAATGAGATCCTTCCGGCTTGTCCAATTAGTATAGCATAAAACAAAAGAGCCTGCTCACAGACTCTTTTGTTTTCTATTTGACTTTTCTTTTTTCACGCTGTAGCCGAAACTGCCCAGCAGGCTGCCGATACCATAATATTCACCGTGGGAATATACGATCGGACGGGAATCCGAAAGCCGGAATTTCTGGCCGTCCATATAGGAATCCTCCACATGTACGGCCAGCACCTTGGCCAGAAACATATGATGACTTCCAAGCTCTTCTGTTTTTATTACCCGGCATTCGATATTCACCGGACTATCCTGCAAAAGCAGGCAGGAAACCTTTGACGCCGGCTGCGTCTTGAGGTTCATTTCCTTAAATTTATTGACATCTCTTCCCGACTTCACTCCGCAATAATCGACGGCACGTGCCATACTTTCCGTCGTCAGGTTGATCACAAATTCACCGGTCTCACGAATCATATGATAGGAATAGCGTTCGGGGCGAACAGATACGGATACCATCGGCGGATTTGTACAAACCGTGCCCGCCCAGGCTGCGGTAAATACATTATCCTTCCCCTCTTTGCCGCACACACTGATCAGTACGGCCGGCAGAGGATAAAGCATATTGCCCGGCTTCCATTCTATTTTTCCCATTCAGATAACCCCGAAAATATATGCCGCCAGCAATCCGATATTGACGATGGACAGCACGATTGAAATAATGGTAAATACCTTCAAGGTGCCGAGACTTTTCTTTGTCTGCTCAACGGTCTGCGCACTCTGCTCCGTGACAACTGCCTGCACATTTCGATAGCACTTGACATTTTCCTTGTGTACATGGTCTTCCATATTTTTAAAATAGGTGTCAATTGCTTCCATATTTAAAGAAGGTTCCTCTGCTGACGGCTCCGCCAAAACTTCTCTGGACGCTGCAATCTCCTGTCTGACCATGTTTAATAGGGTAGTATTTCCAAGTACCGCCTGCATAATCTCTTCTTTTGCCGTACTGTCCACAGACGGTACGTGCACGGGTGCCTGCGCCGGTGTGCGCACCTGTTCCGACAAATCAACCCTGATATCGTTTAAAAGTTCCGTATGATGACGGATCATTTCTGCATTTTTATCGAGAATTTCCGTATTTTCATCCAAGGCCTGCAATAACTCCTTTCCGATTGCAGCCCTTTCATCCTTCGCCTCGTCAAAAAAATCGCTGATGATTTCAAGCTGCTTTGTATTGCTCTTGTCAATCACTTCGGTAACCACTTTTATGCCGGAGCCGTCGAGGCTTCCTGCCGCCGTGCTTCTCTGGCTTCTTTCGTATCTATCCGCACTGCTTCTATCCAAGCCGCCTCTTTCCGAGGAACGCTCAAATCTTCCGCTAAGCCTTTCTCTAAATCCGTCCATACCTACCTCCATTTTTCATGAGACTATTTTTTTACATTTTATCATCATTTCTCGGTGATTACAAGCACTTCCCAATTTGTGCAATCTGTATAATTCCTTTATTCATTCATTTTCTTTTTTGTAAATATTAACTATTCTTTCACATGTTGTTCATACTTTATTCATATATTATTGCTACACTATGAATAGCTCCTAAAGGAGAATATCAATTGTTTGTTAGATAAATTTTTTCATAATATTGCCCAGGTGATTCTCATCCACCTGGGCACTCCTCATTTTATACGATCTGCTTTGCTCTTTCTTCTTCCCGTTCTTCTTTTTTTTCAGCTTCCTGTTTTTCGACTGCCTGTTGAATCTCTTCATTCAGGGAAAGCATCTTTTCATCCAGCTCTGAAACCATCTTTGCGCATTCATACAGTTCACGCTTGATATGCTCCGGTGCATTCTTGTCAAATTTGTAATTCATCTTGTGCTCGAGACTCGCCCAAAAATCCATCGCAACCGTGCGGATCTGGATCTCAACTTTTGTGTCAACGACGCTGTCCGACAAATAAATCGGAACGGAGACAAGCATATGATAGCTCTTATAGCCGCTCTCCTTTGGTGCCTGAATATAGTCCTTTACAGAAATCACCTTGATATCACTCTGATTGCGCAGCATTTCCGCAATCCGATAGATATCGGAAGTAAAGGAACAGATAATTCTGATTCCGGCAATGTCATTTACATACTTGACCATGTTTTCAATGGTAGACTCATAGCCCCGTTTTTTCAGCTTCTTTACGATGCTTTCCGGGGTTTTGATTCTTGACTTGATATGCTCTATCGGATTGTACTGGTGGATATGCTGGAACTCGTCATTTAAAATCTCAAGCTTTGTCCCAATCTCCTTAAGCGCAGAATTGTACAGCAGAATAATAGTCTGCCAGCTGTCTACCTCTTCCGAACCTTTTACTTTAAATTCCAATGAATTCACACTCCAATGATTGATTACCTGTGTTTATTTTTCTTTGGAAAAAACAGAAATCCTTCTCCGTTTTTATGATTTTATTATACCATAAATTTCCGATCATTGTACAATGTTAATAAAATTTTAATAAGAATTATATGAAGATTTATGGTATGATGAAGCAAAATCATTTGCCGGCAAAAATTATTTTACAATTCGGGAGGAAATCCATGTTTCGTTTATGGGCTAGAATTTTTAAGGACAATCGCATGCTGCGGGACACTGTCATCTGCAACGATACAGAGGATACGCGGACACATAAAGTCTTTGCTGCAATTGAGGATATTTGCTATGAATTTGACCTAAGCAAGCCAATCTGGCTGGATTCCACAGCAGAAGAATTCAGGCGTCATTCCAAGACTCGCTTTTCACAGGATAATTTTATTGATACCATCGACTTTGATTATCTGGAAATACAAATCATAGAGGAGGGATAACCGCCTCTATGATTTCGTACTACATATTTGCGACATAGACATACATAAAAATGAAATGGCAGAAGCTGCCGGCCAGCACAAACAAATGGAAGATTTCATGGGAGCCGAAATTGACATGCCGGCTGTTAAAAATCGGAAGTTTTAGTGCATAGATGATGCCGCCCACCGTATACAGAAGTCCGCCTGCCAGAAGCAAGGCAAACGCTGCTGCGGGGAGGAGATTCCACAACGGAACAAAAGCAAATACACAGGTCCATCCCATTCCGATATACAGTACGGATGAAACCCATTTCGGACAAGTCACCCAGAATGCCTTGAACAAAATACCGGCAAGGGCAATTCCCCACACCGCGCAGAGCATGGCCGTACCTATCGGACCTTTTAGTACAATCAGACATACAGGCGTATAGGAACCCGCAATTAATATAAAAATCATCATATGGTCAATCTTGCGGAATACCTTAATTACGGAAGCCCGCAGCCTGACAGAATGATAGGTGGTACTTGCCGAATAGAGCAAAAACATGCTCATCACAAAAACCGCCATCGCCGCTGCGTTGACCGCACTAGTCTGAGCTGCCCTTGCAATTAGCGGCAATGCCGCCGCAACTGAAAAAATGACTCCTATAAAATGGGTAATTGCGCTGCCCGGTTCTCTTATTTTTTGTAACATAACAACTTCTCCTTTCTATCATTACTACTTCACATAGTTTTTAATACTACTTGTTGCTAATATTATATTACTATACCTTGTTTAAATGTGCAAGTCGTTTTTCATTAATTAATGGAGGTTTTTTATGAAAGGCTATACTTACATACTGGAATGCAGCGACAAATCGCTGTATACGGGCTGGACAAATGATTTAAAGAAACGTCTTGAGGCTCATAATGCCGGAACGGCCTCCAAGTATACAAGGGCCCGCCGCCCTGTTACGCTTGTCTACTACGAAGAATTTCTGACCAGGGAGGCGGCCATGAAGCGTGAATATGCAATCAAGCAGCTTTCTGCTGTTCAAAAAAGAAAGCTGCTTGATTTACCGAAAAATCTGCTGCCTGCAGATTTTTCGCCTGCCGGCTGTCCCTGCAGTAGTGCGGAATAATAACTTATTGCAGATATACCATCGGATTCACCGCCGCATCACCATGCTGCAATTTCAAATACAAATTGCTTCCTTCCACACTATAATACTTTGTCGGTGTATTCACATAGCCGATGACATCTCCGGCTTCTACGACCTGACCGGCTGATACCGCCAGATCCTTAAGCTGTCCGTAGGTTACCTTGTAATCATTTCCAAGATCCATCACCATCGTCGTTCCGATATCCGCCTTCTCTTCGATATTGACAACCTGACCCCTACGCACCGCAGTCACAGGCGTACTTTCCGCTGCTTGAATGATAATTGCCGGATTGTACTTGTACTGGTTCAGCGTCGCAAAATAAATGCTCTTATCCATGCTGTAATTCATAATGACATTCCCGGCAAGCGGCCAGCTTAGCTTATCTCCTTCCGCAAAGCTCAAGCTCACCGGCTGGGTAATCGCCTCAGCCACCTCAAGCTCCTGCTCATCCTCCGTTTGTCCGGTCTGGTCTTCGACAACAATCCTGTCAGCCGTGTTCTGCGCTTCTTCTTCCTCGGCGACGGTATCGCTTGCCGGATTTACTTCATCCGTTGCGTCCATTACGTTATCCCAGCCGAAAATATCCTCATTAGAGAAATTTTCCGCTTTCGCATTTTGGGATTCCACTGCCTTTTTATCAATTTCTGCGATTTCCTTTTCCGAATCTTCAATATCCGTCAGATCAACGATGTAGCCCTCTGAATGAGAACGCTCCCACTCATAGCTGTAAATTCCGGTAAGTGCAGCTCCGCTCACTATGCAGACTGCCGCCGCAATCAAATACTGCTTTTTTATATTTCGTTTTTTACCATTACTATTTTTCATTATAATCACCTCACTCTTAGGTTTTCCTAAAACAAAAGGATTATTCAGAGTTCGGCAACAATTTGTATGAAATTTATTCAATCAGGATTCCATCAAAAAAATAATCTATTATTTCCTCCATCTGTTTTCCCTCCTCAGCCATTTTTTTTGCCTGATACTGGTCGAAGCCCAGACCATGTCCGCGTCCCTTTGTAACAACCCTGATATTTCCTTCAAATTCTTCTATTACAAAGCTGGCAGAGGACAATTTCATCCCTTGCCTGAATTCCTCACCGGTCATTTCCGTCGTTCCAAGCAGCAGTGTGACGACATAGCCCGCACGGTCCGTATTCTTTATCTGTATATTTTCCAGCAGCGTTCCCTCTTCAAATGTAACGTCAAAAGCTTCCTCCAGCTTTTTACCGAATTCCTCCGACGAATAATAGTTGATGGAAAGGAAACTGTCTGCCTCCACGTCCGTGCTGCAATCCACGCTTTTTAAATACGGATATTCCCCTTCATGAAAGAGTTCTGACGGTTCCCGTGTAAATCCGGCACTCACCGCGTGATACGGCACATAGGCCGGTACCCCTTCATAAGTGATGATCTGTCCTGCCGTTTCCTCTACGGCATTTTGAAGCCTGGCATAATATCCGGAAAATTCTTCGGCACCCCAAAGCTCCTTCATCTCTTCAATTGAATAGCTTTTGACTGCGTCTGCACCCGCTTTATCCGCAGAACTCTCAATTGCAAGCTGTGTACGCAGCAGTACCGACTGCGCTTTTAAAACTTCCTTCGGATAACTGACCGGAATTGCCGCGGCCAAAGCACCGACAAGTGCTTCCTCTGTTTTATCCTCCGCCTGCACCTCATTCTTGCTCACCTGAAAAACAGCTGTCTCCTGTACAGAGGCGCGTCCCTGATAAAGCATTGTCGCCACATAGGGCAGCAGCAGCACAATCATGATGATCGCAATATATTCTTTCATGAATTTCATTCCCGATTACTTGTCTTATCTTATTCTACGCACGGAGACCTCAAAATATTATCGCACCGGCTTTCTTGGAATAAAAAGAAAAACAGCCCTCACTTTGCAAGATCCAAATGCTGCACGGTACCGACATTTCCATTTTCATAAAGAAAAATTCCCGTTTTCCGGATTGCCGCATTCACCTGATTTGTGGATGCGGAATTTAAAGAAAAATCTGTGCCGATATTCCCAAGGTAAATCGCTCCGACATTTTTTTCAGCCAATCCATACAGCATTGTCTCCCCTTTGCTGCCCTGCGTAAAAATCAAGAGCCTGCTCCAGATATCGTCAGCCTCATCGATCCATCCGTTTCCATCTGAATCATACTTTGCAAGATCTTTAAAGCCGTCTCCCGACTTTGTACCAAACAGCTCGCTTCCGTCATTGATCACCCCATCGCCGTTTAAGTCCAACGCCAGATAACCGCTCCCGGCATCCAGACTCGAAATTTGATCAAGCATGCCGTCCGCATCAAGATCAAACAGGAATTTCTGATCTGAAACACCGGCTATCTCTGTATCCAGATTGATGACTAGCGGGTCGCACATCGGCTGCAGAACCTCATACTTCTCACTGTAATACTCTTCAAACCTTCGGCTCATCTTAAGATCCACATGAAATGTGAGTTCCCTGCCGTCCGCCGTCACTACCTTCCCTTCCGCAGAAAAAGCCGTTTCCTCCGATTCGCTGTAATAATGCTCTTCACCATAAGTACGCAGCACCATCTGCGTGGAGGAAGTGCTATCCGGCGGGTTTACCGTATCATCTGTGACGGGATTCTTTTTATTGGTTTCTCCGAACAGAATCCGAAACAGATAATTGATGCAATCCATCCGAATTTTTTCCATTGCATCCTGCTCCCGTTTCGTATCCAGCGGATGGCGCACCTTCATCTGCTCAAACCGTTCCCTGAGACTGCTCATTGAATCACGGAAACCGCTTGATGCATTACCCGAAGTTTTCTCTTTTTCAGCCTTTCCGTCATCCTTCACGCCAAGCCCCTTGCCACCAACACTGCCTGCGCTCCTAAAAGCGCCGGAATAATACGCATCCATGCGCACAGAAGTATATCTTCTGGCGGATTCCATTCCTATGCTGCTGCTGTTTACAACCAATTGCTTTCCCCTTTCTTTTTTGCCGCTTCATTCCTGTTTTAATGGAATAAAAAAGAGGGTAATTCCATAAACAGAATTTCTTTCCTGTTCATGTCATACCCTCCGTGGTCAGCCATACTATTCAGGGCAACCGGCCGGCCAAGGCCTCTCCCTGTATATTATTTATCGGCAGATTCGCAAAGAATGTAATAGTGATCCCAAAAACAGATCAAATGTCCGCATAATAATTAATCAGGCAGCCTTTTAAAATAATAGAGCGCTCGTCCTCTGTCAGTTCACCCAGACGAAGTACAAATTCCTTTAATGTATCAGAAACAACATAGGCCTTGATTTCCGGATGCTTCTCAGCCACCGCTTCCCTGATACCCGGGATGAATAAAAATTCCTGTTTGGTAAACGGAAGCTCTCCCTCGTCGATCAAGAACGGAAGCATCCCCCAGTTAATCAGGTTCGAACGATAACGCTTCGTCGCATATTCATTCGCAATATTCGCCCAGCCTCCAAGCACCTTTTGACATGAAGCCGCCTGTTCGCGCGCAGAACCGTCTCCCGGCTTCACCGCAAAAATCGTACTTCCAAAGCCCGTATTTTCGGTACTTACCTGAGCAAACGAAGCCTTGATTTGATTCATAACAGCCTCTACCTCCGCATTCGCCGCATATGGATCCTGTCCCTCTGTGCGCGCCTGCTCTGCCTTTTGGATTTCCTTAGCAAGTCCCACATAAGCAGGATCCTTTCTGGAAAGAGTGAATTCCGCAAGACCCAACGGATTGGAACGGAAAGAGGAGGTCTCACCCGACGGAATGAGTTCATCCGTCGTCGTTACCGGATCATGAATTTCCGAAACGACCTTGAGCACAAGATTTTCAGGAAGTGCGCTCATCTTCGGCCAATCTTTGATATTGGGGCCAAATTTAATTTCCACACTTTCATCCGGAACACCATGACTGTCAAACACACGGTTTGCATAAATCGTCTGATCAAAGAAATATTTATACTTTTTAACTGTATTCTCCTCGATCTGACCAGCGGCGGATGTCAAATATCCTTTGTTGGCTGCCGTAGCCGCAATGGAACGTGCGTCCATCAGAGCTACGGAGGAAATTTGTCCGTTCTGCAGCTTGGAGCCTTCCCTGTTCGGGAAATTTCTGGTAGAATGCCGAATGCTGAACGCATTGTTCGCCGGCGTATCGCCCGCACCGAAGCACGGCCCGCAAAATGCGGTCTTCAAAACTGCTCCGGTTCCCAAAAGCTTTGCGGCGCAGCCATTTTTGATCAATTCCATATAAATCGGCATCGAAGCCGGATAAACACTCAGTGTGAATTCATCCGGACCGATACTCATTCCGTCAAGAATATCGGCAGCTGCACAAATATTTTCAAATCCGCCTCCGGCACAGCCTGCGATAATTCCCTGCTCCACATAGAGCCTGCCCGCGCGCACCTTATCCTTGAGCTTGAAATCAATCTTGCCGTCCAGACTGACAAGTCCCTTTTTTTCAACATCGTCCAGTATGTCCAGCAGATTTTCATTTAATTCATCAATCGTATATGTGTTGCTCGGGTGGAACGGCATCGCGATCATCGGCTTTATTCCGCTCAGGTCCACCTCGATGATTCCGTCGTAGTAAGAGACCTGCCCCGGGTTTAACTCGCGATAGTCCTCTCTTCTCCCATGAATCTCATAAAATTCCTCTATCGTGCCATCCGTTTTCCAAATCGAAGACAAACAGGTTGTTTCCGTCGTCATAACGTCGATCCCGATACGGAAATCGGCACTTAAGCCCGCCACGCCCGGGCCGACAAATTCCATGACCTTATTTTTTACGTAGCCGTTTTTGAATACCGCACCGATAATCGCAAGCGCCACATCCTGCGGCCCGACACCAGGCATCGGCGCACCCTTTAAATAAACGCCTACAACCTCAGGCATATTAATATCATAGGTTCTGGAAAGAAGCTGCTTCACAATCTCCGGTCCGCCCTCTCCCATTGCCATCGTGCCCAGCGCACCATAACGCGTATGGCTGTCGGAGCCGAGAATCATCCTCCCGCCTCCCGCAAGCATCTCCCGCGCAAACTGGTGAATGACCGCCTGATGAGGGGGTACATAGACACCTCCATAACGCTTTGCACAGGACAGTCCAAACATGTGGTCATCCTCATTGATTGTTCCGCCCACCGCACATAAGCTGTTATGGCAGTTTGTCAGCACATACGGAATCGGAAATTTCTCAAGTCCCGATGCGCGTGCGGTTTGAATAATTCCTACAAAAGTAATATCGTGAGAGGTCAACTTATCAAATTTAATTTTCAGATTTTCCATGCTGCCCGATGTATTATGCTCTTTAAGGATCCCATAAGCAATCGTATTTTTCGACGCCTCGTCCTGCGCAACAGTTCTGCCGGCCGCCTCCGCGACAACCGCAATCGCATCCTCCGTATCCGGAATCAACTGCACGCCGTCAATCAGATAAGCGCCTCCTTCATATAATGTTATCATACCAAAAACCTCCTGTTCTCTGTCCGTCTTCTGTTCTTCCTTTTTAATCACTATTATTTATTTTATAGTAGCCGCCTTCATTTCGCAAGTGGTTTATAAAGGGTACCTCACGCAAGAATAAATTCTGAAAGATAACTTTACAAATTCAGGCATAAATCGCGCCGGAATTCATGATATAATGCTTACAGACAGCTAATTTCAGAAAGGAGGAGTTTCCATGAGTCAAAAAGCGGCAGCACAAGTACCTTCCTCCATCATCATCTCGGATTCAAAGAGCGGCGAATTCTTCTACGGCGGCAGCCAGGCATGGTTTGAAAGCAATACGAGGGCTTATGCCGGGTGCGGACCTGTCGCCGCGGCAAATTTACTTCTCTGCCTGGCGGGGAAATATCCCCACTTTATGAAAAAAAAATTGAAATCCTTTCCGCCATACAATAAAAATAAATTTATTGATTTGATGAATGACATTTACACAACTATGGGAACCTTAGAGGTTCCTGTCTTAAAAACAATCTATGACCGGTGCCGCCGGGATCATCCATTTTTTAGGAAGGTCGCACCTAACAACGGCAGAAGTATCTCGGGTTTTACAAAGGGCGTGCTGCATTATGCAGAAAATCTGGGTATCTTTCTCCATGCACATACCCTGCCGACGGCCTTTTGCTCCTATGAAACGGGACTGCATTTTATTGAGGAGGGTCTTGCACAAAGCGGAGCCGTTGTTCTTTTGACCTCCTTTAACCGCCATCCGCTCACACTTTTTGGCGGAGACTGCGGGGAATTAAAAAGACCATATGAATCAAAAAGCGGCATGAAAAATCACTTTGCAACAATAACAGGGATTCTGGACGACGGCTCTAAAACCCTTCTCCTCTCAACATGGGGAAGAATTGCAGCCGTTCATTATGCCGACCTGTACTCTGCCTGGCAGAGCCGCAAAGCAATTGACAGCGCTCTGTTCTATTTCACACCCGCCGATTCTCCCGATATCACTGAGCTGGACATTAAAAATGCCCGGCGGATGCTCTTTAAAGCGCTCCGCCAGACACTTATCAAAAAAGCTGTCTAAAGCTTCACTCTGTCCAAATGCCAGATTTCATCTACATATTCCTGAATTGTCCGGTCGGAGGAAAATTTGCCGGAGCAGGCTACATTCATAATCGCTTTTTTTGCCCAGCCCTTTTCATCCCGGTAGGCTGCCTCGACTCGCTTCTGTGCCTCGGCGTAGGATTTGAAATCTTTCAGGATAAAGTAAGTATCGGCCCTTGCCGTACACTGCGTATTCAGCAGAGAATTATATAAATCACGGAACAATTCGGAGTCCTGCGGCATATAATAGCCGTTGATCAATTGCATCAGAACCTTTCGGATATCTTGATCATGATTAAATATTTCCATAGGATCATAGCCGCCGTTTCGCTCGTAATTGATTACCTCATCCGAAGAAAGACCAAAGATAAACGCGTTTTCTGCGCCAACCTCCTCTACAATCTCCACATTAGCGCCGTCCATCGTGCCAAGCGTCACGGCGCCGTTCAGCATAAATTTCATATTGCCCGTACCGGACGCTTCCTTGCTCGCCGTAGAAATCTGCTCGGATACATCCGCCGCGGCAAAAATCCACTCCGCATTGGATACTCTGTAATCCTCAATAAATACAATTTTCAGCTTTCCATTGATCGAGGCATCCTGATTTACCACATTGGCCACCGTATTGATCAGCTTGATTGTAAGCTTCGCATTTTTGTAGCCGGCTGCAGCCTTCGCACCAAAAATAAATGTTCTCGGTAAAAACTCCGACTCCGGATTCTCCTTGATTTCATTATATAAATACATAATATGAAGAATATTCAAAAGCTGGCGTTTATACTCGTGCAGACGCTTCACCTGCACATCAAAAATGGAACGGGGATTAATTTCAATGCCGTTATTCTCCAAAATATAGTTTGCGAGACGCACCTTATTCCGGTATTTGATATTCATAAATTCCTGCTGCGCCTTGACATCCTCCGCAAACAGCTTCAGCTTGTCGATCTTAGGCAAATTCGTGATCCAGTCGGCACCGACGCGCGAGGTCACCCAATCCGCCAGAAGCGGATTGCCATGCAGAAGAAACCGCCTTTGAGTAATTCCGTTTGTTTTATTGTTAAACTTCTCCGGCATCATCTCATAGAAATCCCTCAGCTCCTGATTCTTCAGGATTTCCGTATGCAGCCTTGCCACACCGTTTACCGAAAAGCCGGCGCAGATTGCAAGATGAGCCATTTTCACCTGACCGTCATAAATCACTGCCATCCTGCGGATCTTCTCATGATTACCCGGATATTGAGCTTCGATCCTGGCAATAAACCGGCGGTTGATTTCCTCCACAATCTGATAAATACGGGGAAGCAGCCTGGAAAACAGCTCGATCGGCCATTTTTCCAGCGCCTCCGACATAATTGTATGATTTGTATAGGCGCAGGTACTTGTCGTGACTGCCCATGCCTCATCCCAGCCAAGCCCGTAGTCATCCATCAAAATGCGCATGAGTTCCGCGATTGTCACAGTCGGATGAGTGTCGTTCAGCTGAAATACGACCTTTTCATGCAGCTTTTTAATATCCCGGTGATTTCTCATGTATTTTTCAACAGCTTCCTGTATACTTGCCGAGATAAAGAAGTACTGCTGCTTTAAACGCAGCTCCTTGCCCGCATAATGATTATCATTCGGATAAAGCACCTCGCAGATATTTTTTGCCAGATTTTCCTGCTCGACTGCTTTTTTATAGTCGCCCTTATCGAAGGAATCGAGCTGGAAGCACTCCACCGGCTGCGCATCCCATATTCTGAGCGTATTGACAATTCCGTTTCCATAGCCCACGATCGGCAAATCATAAGGGATTGCCTGCACAGACTGATAATTTTCCTGTATAAAATGACTCTTGCCGTACTCGTCTGCCTCCACATGCACATTTCCGCCAAACTTGACAATTTTGGCATACTCACTTCTGCGCAGCTCAAACGGATTTCCGTCCTTCAGCCAGTTGTCCGGCACCTCTACCTGATATCCGTCTCTGATTTCCTGCTTAAACATTCCATAACGGTACCGGATGCCGCACCCATAAGCACTGTATCCAAGCGTTGCAAGAGAATCCAAAAAACAGGCTGCCAGCCGTCCGAGTCCGCCGTTGCCAAGCGCCGCATCACGTTCCTGATCCTCGATTACATCGAGGTTCAAGCCCAGCTCGTTTAACGCCTCCGCTACCTCCTTATAGGATTTCAGATTGATCAGGCTGTTACCCAGTGCCCGCCCCATCAAAAATTCCATCGAAAGGTAATAGACCGTCTTCGGATCTTCTTTTTCATAAGTTTTCTGAGTCTCCAGCCAGTTATCAATGATCGTATCCTTCACCGTATAACAGACTGCCTGAAAAATCTGCTGTTCGCTCGCTTCCTCCAGAGTCCTTCTATAGAGAAGCTTAATGTTATCCTTTACATCCTTTTTGAATGACTCTTTGCTGAACATGCTTTTTTTAACCACCGGCAGAATCCTCCCTCGCATTATTGGTTTTTCTTCACACCCAATACGACCGGTTCGCCGTTGATGCTCCATTCCTTCTCATAGCCTTCTACCGTACCGAGCACGATATTGACCGCCAGCACCTCTGACATGATTTCCTCCCGATTGGCCGTAAAGATCCCTGTAATTTTATCATTATCCTTTGCATAAACAATGATTTTATCCATTACCTCAAAACCGGCTTCTTTTCTCATCGTCTGAATTTTACTGATCAGTTCGCGGACATAACCCTCCCCGATCAGCTCTTCTGACAGATTTGTATCAAGCACGACCGTCATCTGATTATCGTTCTCGGATACATAGCCTTCTTTTTGAACCATTTCAATCAGTAAATCCTCTTTTGATAATACAACTAAGACATCATTTATGTCAAATTTCAGCTCACCGGTCGCATTTAATTCCTCCATCGCAGCATTTCCGTCAAGCGATAGCAGCATCTTCTGAATTCCGCCGAGCAGCTTTCCATATTTAGGTCCGACTGTTTTTAACTGCGGCTTAAAGGTATAAGAAGTAAATTCCCTGACATCCTCTGTAAAGATCACTTCCTTCACATTCAATTCATCCGCAATGATTTCCTGATAAAAGGCGGGGAGGGTAAACGGCGCCTTTACAAACATCTTTCCGATTGGCTGCCTGTTTTTGATGTTTGCATTGTTTCTGCACGCACGGCCCATCACCACTGTTTTTAAAACGGCTTCCATATTGTTCTCCAGCTCCCTGTCGATCAATTTCTCGTTTGAAACCGGGAAATCGCACAAATGGATACTTTCGGGCGCGTTTTTGTCAATGCCAGCAACAAGATTCCGGTAAATCTCCTCTGTCATGAACGGCACCATCGGCGCAGCTGCCTTACAGATATCGACAAGAGACGTATACAGTGTCATATAGGCATTGATTTTATCCTGCTCCATTCCCTTCGCCCAAAAACGTTCACGGCTTCTTCTGACATACCAATTGCTCAAATCATCGACAAAATCCTGCAGTGCCCTCGCCGCCTCCGGAATTTTATAATGTTCCAGATTGCTGTCCACTTCCTTGATCACCGTATTCAGCTTTGATAAAATCCATTGATCCATTACCGAAAGCTTGTTGTATTCCAGCTTATAGTTTGTTGCATCAAATCCGTCAATATTCGCATAGAGTACAAAAAATGCATACGTATTCCACAGTGTACCCATAAATTTGCGCTGTCCTTCCATAACCGCCTTTCCGTGGAAACGGTTCGGAAGCCATGGTGCGGAATTGACATAAAAATACCAGCGGATCGCATCGGCCCCGTATGTTTCCAGCGCATCGAACGGGTCTACGGCATTTCCTTTTGACTTGCTCATCTTCTGGCCGTTTTCATCCTGTACATGTCCGAGCACAATGACGTTTTCATAAGCAGCCTTATTGAACAGCAGCGTTGATTCGGCAAGCAGGGAGTAGAACCATCCTCTCGTCTGATCGACCGCCTCCGAAATAAACTGAGCCGGAAACTGCTTCTCAAACAGTTCCTTATTTTCAAACGGATAATGATGCTGTGCAAACGGCATCGCTCCCGAATCAAACCAGCAGTCAATGACCTCCGGCACACGGTGCATGGGCTTATTGCATTTTGGACAGGTGATTGTAAACTCATCGATATACGGCCTGTGAAGCTCGACTGTCAGCGCATCCTCTCTTCCGGAAAGCTCCTTCAGTTCCTCACGGCTCCCGATCGAATGCATATGGCCGCACTCACATTCCCAGATATTCAGCGGCGTTCCCCAATAACGATTTCTGGAAAGGCCCCAGTCCTGAATGTTTTCCAGCCAGTCTCCGAAGCGGCCCTTTCCGATGGATTCCGGAATCCAGTTAATTGTATTATTATTTCTGATTAAGTCATCCTTTACCGCCGTCATCTTGATAAACCAAGACTCTCTCGCATAATAAATGAGGGGTGTATCACAGCGCCAGCAATGCGGATAGCTGTGCTCAAATTTGGGTGCAGAAAATAACAGCGCATTCTTCTCAAGCTCCGCCAGCACAAATTTATCCGCATCCTTACAGAACGTACCGGCCCACGGGGTTTCCTTCGTCATCTCGCCCTTGCCGTCTACAAGCTGCACAAACGGAAGATCATAAATACGCCCCACATTCGCGTCATCCTCACCGAAGGCCGGAGCAATATGAACGACACCTGTACCGTCAGTCAGTGTAACATACGCATCACAAGTTACATAAAATGCCTTTTTATTCTGCTTTTTACAAATTTCCACCGCAAAGTCAAACAGCGGCTCATATTCCTTATATTCCAGTTCCTTTCCCGTATAGGTAAAAAGCACCTCGTACGCGGGCGTACCTGCTTCCTTATCAGCCAAAGGCCCCAACACCGTATCTAAAAGCGCCTGCGCCATATAATAGGTATAGCCGTCCGCCGCTTTTACCTTTGCATATGTTTCATGCGGGTTGACGCAGAGCGCCACATTGGACGGGAGTGTCCAGGGCGTCGTTGTCCATGCAAGAATATAAGCATCCTCATCCTTTACCTTGAAGCGTGCGATTGCAGAGCGTTCCTTGACATCCTTATAGCCCTGCGCCACCTCATGTGAGGAGAGCGGGGTACCGCAGCGCGGGCAGTAAGGTACGATTTTAAAGCCCTTATATAACAGGTCCTTGTTCCAGATTTCCTTTAATGCCCACCATTCCGATTCAATAAAATCGTCATGATACGTGACATAAGGATTATCCATGTCGGCCCAAAATCCGACCGTTGCGGAAAAATCCTCCCACATTCCTTTATATTTCCATACGCTTTCCTTACATTTCGTGATGAAGGGGTCAAGACCATATTCCTCGATCTGCTCCTTGCCGTCAAGCCCAAGCAGCTTTTCCACCTCCAGCTCGACCGGAAGTCCATGTGTGTCCCAGCCTGCCTTTCTCGGTACGAGATAACCTTTCATCGTCCGGTATCTCGGAATCATATCCTTGATGACACGCGTCAGTACATGGCCAATATGCGGCTTTCCGTTTGCGGTAGGCGGTCCGTCATAAAACATGTAGGTCTCGCAGCCTTCTCTGTTTTTCATACTTTCTTCAAATATTTTGTTTTCTTCCCAAAATTTCTCAATTTCCTTTTCTCTTTCCACAAAGCCTAAATCCGAAGATACCTTTTTATACATGCCAATCATCCTTTCTCAATTTAAAAGCCCCGTCCTTACGCAAAAGGACGGGGCCTGAATTTCCCGTTATACCACCTGTTACAAACATACTCCGCACTATGCTTCATATGCGTTTCCTTAACGTGGAAATACCGCCGGAACCTACTTGTTTCCTTTCGGGCCGGAACTCGGAAGTGATCTTCAACCGCATCCTACTCGCGCCAGGCTCTCACCTTCCCTGACTCTCTTTGCCTTTCCGATGCCGTCTACTGTCTTCGTCAAAGTCTTTTCTCTTTCTGTGCCCCATTATAAGGCGGTTTGGGCGAATATGTCAAGCAAATTCGGCTCTCTATTCCTCACCTATCAGCTTATCCATATAAAGAATGTGATCGATCAGCCAATCGGTCAGCATCGTTGCAATCTCCTGAATTGCTTCATCCTGATTTTCATCGATAGAATCAATATCCCATTCCGCAATTTTCTGCCTGAACAAATCATGCTGCACCTTCTGGCTGAATAACCTTTTATAGTTGATGCTTTCCATGTATTTTTCCTCATGCTCAAAATGCAGATTCGTATAATCCCGAAGCTCCTCAAGAATATGGCGGATCTGGTCATATTTATCCGATAAAAACTCTTCCTTCTGAAGCTGGTGAGCCTCATCCGCAAGATCAAAAAGCTTTTTATGCTCCTCGTCCACCATTTTAATACCTGTAAAATACTCTTCCTTCATTTCAAACATGTTATCATCCTCCGTTCCGTTTCATCGCTGAATCATGAATCACCGCATAACTCATGCCGATATGCGCTCTTTACTCCTTTAATTCTACTTTTAATTACATAAATAATCAATCTTTTTATGTTGTAAAATTAAAATAAAACATCTATACTAATAGAAATATTATTTTTAAGTAAATTATACCATCCGAAAAGGGGGTACATGGGTACATGTATTATGAAAATCTGACCTTGCTCACAGATTTATATGAATTAACGATGATGCAGGGCTATTTCAAAAACAAAAACAGCAACCAGACCGTCATCTTCGATATGTTCTACCGCAATAATCCGCTGGAGAACGGATTTGCGATTGCAGCAGGCCTGGAACAGCTCATTTCCTATATCAAGGATCTGCGGTTTGCCAAAGAGGATCTTACCTATTTAAGAAGCCTGCATATGTTTGATGAGGACTTTTTAGCCTATTTAAAGGATTTCAAGTTTTCCGGCGATATTTATTCGATTCCTGAAGGAACCATCATCTTTCCGCGTGAACCGATCGTCAAGGTCATCGCGCCGATCATGGAAGCGCAGCTCGTTGAAACAGCAATTCTCAATATCATTAACCATCAGTGTCTCATTGCCACAAAAACTGCCCGCGTCGTGCACGCCGCAAGGGGAGACGGAATTATGGAATTCGGCCTCCGCCGCGCTCAGGGACCCGATGCCGGTATTTACGGCGCCAGGGCTGCCATGATCGGAGGCTGTATCGGCACAAGTAATGTTCTGGCCGGTCAATTGTTTGATGTTCCTGTCAGAGGCACACACGCGCATAGCTGGATCATGAGTTTCCCCGATGAATATACAGCTTTTAAGGCCTATTCCGATCTATATCCGTCCGCCTGCATCCTGCTTGTGGATACTTACGATACGTTAAAATCCGGCCTGCCGAATGCGATCCGTGTCTTTACCGAAATGCGTGAGGCCGGTCTGCCGCTTACGTTTTACGGCATCCGTATGGACAGCGGCGACCTTGCCTACCTGTCCAAAAAGGTACGGAAAATGCTGGATGATGCCGGATTTCCGGATGCTGTCATCTCGGCCTCGAATGACCTCGATGAATTTCTTATCGACAGCTTAAAGGCACAGGGCGCCAAGATTACTTCCTGGGGTGTCGGAACAAACCTGATTACATCTAAGGATTGGCCTGCCTTCGGCGGTGTTTATAAGCTTTCGGCCGTCATGGGTAAGGACGGCAAATTTATACCCAAAATCAAGTTATCCGAAAATACCGAGAAGATTACAAATCCCGGCAACAAAAAAATTTATCGTATTTACGAAAAGGCTTCCGGCAAGGTCAAGGCTGATCTCATCTGTCTTGAAGAGGAACAGTTCAGCGAAAACGAGCCGCTGCTTCTTTTCGATCCGGCCGAACCCTGGAAAAAGACAAAGCTAAAGCCCGGCAGCTTCACAGTCCGGGAGTTGATGATCCCCATATTCAAAAAAGGAGTGTGCGTCTACACTTCTCCAAAGGTTATGGATATCCGCGCCTACTGCATGGAAGAACTCGACACACTGTGGGAGGAAACAAAGCGCCTTGTCAATCCTCACCAGATTTATGTTGATCTTTCCAAAAAGCTGTATGACATGAAAATTGCCCTGCTGGATGAAATGAGCTCGGTTGAATAATTCCTTCTAAAAATCCGTATCCGACAGGCAGCTTTCTTTGGAAAGTATACCTGTCAGATACGGATTTATTCATACAGTTATTTGGTTTTAGCCGAGTTCTTACTGCTCCATCTGGCGGCCCAAAAAACCGGCTGCCGACTGAGCAAGCTTTTGTTCGGTTTCGTTCAGCTTTACCTTCTCATCCTTAGACATGATAATGACGGCGCCGATCGCGTCACCCTCGCAAATAATCGGGGCAATCACCTGCATCGCATATTCGTCCGGCATATCTTCGGTCACCTTCGTAAATTTGCTCTCGCTTTGTGCGGCAAGTACGGTTTCCCGGTTATCAACAGTCTCTTCAAGTGCTTTGCTGACAGATTTTCCGAGCAAATTTTTTCCCCCGCCGCCGACAGCCACGATCTGGTCCCGGTCTGCGATAACCACGACATGATTGGAAGTCTGCGCAAGGCTCTCCGCATACTGCTTCGCAAATAAATTCATTTCGCCGATCGGAGAATACTTCTTTAAAATGATTTCGCCCTCACGGTCCGTAAATATTTCCAGCGGGTCACCCTCTCTGATTCTGAGGGTCCTTCTGATTTCTTTCGGTATGACAACACGACCAAGGTCGTCAATTCTTCTCACAATTCCGGTTGCTTTCATATAAGGTCTTCCTCCATTTTGCATAATCTGATAATATCCGATTTTACAGATATCTCACTATGGATATTATTTGTAAAATGGCAAAGTTTATACATTTGTTTTCTATATTTCATGATCCTTACCTATTTTTAATTTTAATATTTTCCAAAACCTGAAATACCGCTTGATGCTGCCGGTCTTGTCTGTATAGATGCCGACTGGCGAGAAAGCAGGGAAATCGAATTCATTCCGCCGCTGCCGGTCAGCCTGAATTTGCCGACCTCTTCGCGAAGCGTCACTGCCTGCGCCGACATTTCCTCGCTTGTAGCCGAATTTTCCTCTGCGGTTGCCGCATTTGTCTGTACGACTGCGGATACCTGATCCAGGCCTTGCTTGATCTGCTCGATTGCCATCGCTTGCTCTGCGGAAGCGCGCTCAATTTTACCAAAGCTGTCCGTCACCTTCTGCGCATTTTCTCCGACCTCCTTCAGAATATCTGCCGTCTGCTCCGTAATGTGTGCACCTCTTGAAACAGTCTCCACAGAATTTTGGATCAGCTCAGCCGTCTGTTTTGCGGCTGCCGCCGATTTTCCGGCAAGATTACGAACCTCATCCGCTACGACAGCAAAGCCTTTTCCTGCATTTCCGGCACGGGCCGCTTCTGTTGCGGCATTCAGCGCAAGAATATTCGTCTGGAACGCAATATCCTCAATTACCTTTGTCACACTGACGATCTGGTTGGAGGAAGTGCTGATTTCATCCATAGCCGTGGTGAGCTGCAGCATATGCTCATTTCCGGCATGAACTCCGGCACCGGCTTTTCCTACATAGTCGTTTGCAATTTTCACATTCGACGAGTTTGCCTCAGCCTGCTCCGCAATCTTTCCGATTGAAACGGCCAGTTCCTCAACGGAAGAAGCCTGCTCGGTGGAGCCTGCGGCAAGTGCCTGTGCACCGCTGGAAACCTGATCGGCTCCTGTGCTGACCTGCTCTGCCGCGGTATTGATAATCTGCATTGTGTTATCCAACGCATATACCGTACTCTCCATTGTGGATTTTAATACGGAATAGTCACCCGGATATTCCAGATCCATCGAAATCCGCAAATCTCCCTGAGACAGCTTCAGGAGCTTATCCGACAAATCACTGATAATACCGCTCTGCAATTGATTCGTCTTATGAATCAGCTTTGCCATATGTCCGATTTCATCACGGCTTTCATAGCTGATTTCCGTATGCATGTTTCCTTTCGCAATTTCTTCATAGACACCTACAATTTCCGTCACCGGAACAAGTATTGATTTTCTGATAAAGATAATAACCACGATTGTAATAATAACAGAAATCGCTACAACAGCGAAAACCACTATCTGAGCAGTGCTTTCCGTCTCTGCTGCCGTTACTCTTTGATTTTCAGCCCTTACATTTGCCAAATCAGCGAAGCCGTTCAATATTTCAATCACATCTTCCGCTGCCGGCTTATACTCATTCAGATACAGCTCCAGAGCCTTTGCTTCGGATTCCTCAGTAAATTCCAGTGCAAGGTCAGCAATTTCTTCACCCACATCTTTTTGATCCGAAATAATCTCCGCAATTTTCGCAATATCGGCATCTCTGTCAGTATTCCGCTGATTCGCTTTGTACTCCTCCAATTCAGCCGCAATCTGTGAATGATATTCTTCATAGGAATCTAAAGCTGTCTGCACATCCTCTTCACTGTTTTGCATAAGTGCTCCGCCCAGTTCATGCAGACAGGCATGTATGCTTGTCTCCATCACCCTGACATGCTCGGCATTCGGTACCGTATACTGTGCATATTGTTCTACCTGCGTATTGATATTATTAATGTTGATAAGCGCCATCACACCGGACAGCACCAGCAGAATCAGCACAATACCGAAGCCGACAATGAGTTTCATGCTAATTGACAAATTCTTCATTAAAAGTTCCTCCTTTATTTTTCTTTCGTATGGTAGATCACTATCTCCTTCGGTCTGTCAAAACGAGATCCATGAATTCGGAAGCGGTTATCTTGACAGGCATCCTGCCCGCTTTTTCAAAAATCAGATAATTGCCATCCGTACGTACATTCCGGAATAATTCCTCATCCCGCAACCCTCCGAAGCGTGCGGTATCCAGCCTTGTGCTGAAATCAAACTGGATTGTCGTCCCGGTTTCCATAGCCACCTCCAGACGATAATCGGGATAGGCAATGACATTTTTAAAATATCCATCCCCCAGCATTTCATCCTTATTATTCATTGTAGGCAGGGAAGAACAATTTTTCATACCATGATTTGTGGTAAATTCCAATCCAAGCTTTTCCATGACCTCCGTCAGTTTTTCGATATCAATCGGTTTTGTCGCATATGCCTCGCAGCCATAGCTAAATGCCTGTTTTACGAGCTGGGCTTCTGCAAGTGCCGTCGTCATAATAATTTTTACGCGATTCTTCTTCTCAATTCCGTGAGATTCCTCCAAATCCCTGATTGCCTTTAATGTACTGATGCCATCCGCCTTCGGCATCATAATATCCAGACAGATCAACTCATATGGCTCCCGATCCCTAAGTGCCATCAAAAAGGCATCGAGTGCCTCCATACCATCCACAACGAGATCACACTCTCCATATTTCTGTAAAAACTTATTCATTAATGTCCGGCTGACCCTGTCGTCTTCTGCGATCAATATCTTCATATCTTTTTCTCCTCGTATAATATTTTTTAGATACATAAATGTACCTTGATCACTTAATAAATTTAGTTCAATAGGCTTAGTTAAACCCATGATATAATTGTCCTAGTGTCAATCAGGTAATAGTTCTTTTT
>JAEYFP010000032.1 GCA_023402845.1 Bacillota bacterium | reverse complement strand
ATTAACCCGCTGTCCCTTAGCAAGGAACAATGAACATCTAAAATATCTGCGGCTTTTCCGCCCACTGTCTCATTCGTCTTATCTCTAAGCCTGATTGTTTCTTCGAGGACAACAGCTTGCGCATCCAGAAATTTTCTTTCTTCTTCCGCAGGACTCCCGATTTCTACGGGGAACGCAATGGCTTCTTCATCCAGTACCAAAACTTTTGCGTAGCATAAGCCTTTAGAAACCCCATATCCGTGCATACCTACTTGCCCCCTTTATCCTTTATTCGCCCATTCCTCCGGCAATCAACTTAACAACCGCCTCACAAGCTTTTTTTTCATCTGTTCCTTCACAGACCACTTCTATTTCCGTACCGCAGTCAACACCCGCCGCCAAAATACCAATCAGTGATTTTGCATTGTAGCGTGTGCCTCTTACAGATATCTCAACAGAAGAAATAAAACGTTGCGCTTCCTTTGTTAATAAGTTTGCCGGCCGGGCATGCAATCCCGCCTTTGCGGCTACTACTACTTTTCTTTTTTCCATAAACTTTTATCCTCCCATTAAAAAGTCACAATAATTCTGTATGTATCAGGACGTACGGAAGCCTCAAAAGCGTCCTGTGCGTTTACATACGAGTACATTCCCGACACAAGTTTCTCCGGATTGATAATCTTTTTCGCCAGCAGATTCACAGACCGGTTAAAGGAACGTACGCTGGGGCTGACCGCACCGGTAACGATGGTTTCCGAATTATGAAGCCAATTCGGGCTTATTTCAAAAGGCTTGTCAGGGTGTTGGGAGCTGTACATAACGCAACGTCCCATAGGTGCGGTCATATCCACTGCCTGCTTTGCAACCGCTGAAATAGGTGTGGTATTAAACACCGCTTCGGCTCCCCTGCCCTCAGTTAACGAGCGGACATATTCTACCGGTTCTTTTTCCAAAGGATTAAACGTGATATCGCAGCCCAATTCCTCGGCAATTCTTCTTCTTTCCGGATCCGGTTCGCTTAATATCACTCTGGCACCGCTCAGTTTGGCACTCATCACATGGAGCATTCCCATGATACCACCGCCAATCACTACCACATCATCACCAAGCTCAATTCTTCCTTTTTCGATGCTGTTAAGAACGCAGGCAAGCGGCTCGGCAAAGGCTGCTTTTACATCCGACAGTTCATCGGGAATGCGGTAAGCCTGAGAAGCATTAATGGCAAGATATTCTCCCATACCGCCTGTTCCCATAATTTCCATCTCAGAACTGTCCAGATTATTTAATTCTACGCAGAGGTTTTCTTCCCCTCTACGGCAGAAATAGCATTTTCCGCATACGTTAATCAATCTTGCGACAATTTTTCCTCCCACAGGAAACTCTTTCGGACTGACACCCTTTCCTAACTGCGCAACTTCTCCCGCAATTTCATGCCCACCCACGAAAGGCAGCGGCATATGTGATTCCCGTGTAAAGGTTCTCTGTTCCCATGTACAGATAGCGCAGGCCTTTATCCGCATCAGAATCTGGTTTTCCTTAGGTTGGGGCATTCTCACTTCCTTTACCTCCACCTTTCTTTCCTCTGTGATTGCTACCACTTTCATTTTCTCACCCATATGATGTAATCTCCTTTTTTTATAATAAAATATGATCCTATTTTCCGTAATAAAAGGAACGGTACAATTTATCAAATTCTTCTTCCCCAAACTCTTTTGGGGCAAACATAATATTTGCGTCCTGAGAAGCCGCTTTTATATAAGAAGGAATTTTATCCAGATATTCCCGCTCGGAAATTCCTGTTTCTTTTAAAGTCAAAGGCATCTTGATTTCCTCATACATTTCCCAAATTTTTTTTACCAGCTTCTTTTGTTTCTCTTCCGAAGATCCGGTTATCTGAAGCTGATCTGCCACTTCTTCATAGACAGGCTGCGGAATAAGATATTCCATCGTATAAGGCAGCAGCAGCCCCGTCATCAGACCATGAGGCTTTCCAAAATCCCCTCCGGCCTGATCCATACCATGCGCCATACCCGTAATGGAATTATTGATTCCCGCTCCCGCCATAGTTGCGGCCACGTGCATTTTTTCTCTGGCCTCCATATCTCCTCTCACAGACTTCGGCAGTTCTTTTATAATGGTTACCGCAGCCTGAATACACTGCAGCCTGACCATTGTACTCGCCAGTTTGCTGACGCCGGCTTCCAGCGCATGAGCCAGAGCATCTGTTCCCGAAAATACAATATTTCCGGAAGGAAGACTTTTTAATAAATCAAAATCCATAATGGCCAGATCAGGAATGATCTCATCGCTCAAAATCATGCGCTTTTTCTTCTGCTCGTCTTTTATGACAGCACAGCCGGTTGTTTCAGATCCCGTTCCGCTTGTTGTCGGTACCACGATAAGTTCTGCTTTACCGGGAAACGGTTCCACCTCGTAAGCTTTTGTCGCTTTTTCCCAATTGTAATCAGGGAGTTCATAAAACAGCCATAATGCTTTTGCCGCATCCATTACGGATCCGCCGCCGATTCCGACAATTACGTCCGGTTCAAACTTCCGTATTTCATTGATAGGAGTTTCCAGCATGTACATATGAGGTTCCGCATTCATATTACATACTATTTTATAATTTGTGTCCTTCAGTATATTGTCAAAAATCAGCTTATCGAGCTCTAATGCCCGCACAATTCCTTCGTCTACCACAAAAGCTATCTTTTTGTCGATATACGCTCCTAATTTTTCGATACTTCCATTTCCCAGCACATATTGCGTGGTTTTAAACATTTGATACTGCATCTTTTATGCCTCCCTGTCTTTTTGTTTAACCTAAAATTCCTGTCACGCCGCCAATGACACCGATGATAACGATGAGCAGCAATACTTTAACGGATGACCAGCCTTTTTTGAGCATTTTATAACTTCCCAGCGTCAGCAGCAGGGGAAGCAATTTCGGTATGATTGTATCAAACAGCTGCTCCTGCACACTGAATACACTATCTGCTGTCTGTTGAATCTGGATCCCACAGCTCATGGATACGTAGTTTGCCACAAGCGCTCCCAACACCATGCACCCCATGATATTTGCACCCGCAATGATTTTATTGACAATACCGTTCTCAAGTATATTTAGAATAGCACCGCTTCCCTTTTTATATCCGGTCATAAACAAGGTATAAGAAATGCCGAACACAACCGCAATCATAACAAGTGAATATACGATAGGTGCCACAACGCTTCCGCCGCTTGCCATGTCAATGGCAAACGCAAGGAGCAGGGGAACAATCACACCCTGAATAATACTGTCGCCGATACCGGAGAGCGGTCCCATAAGTCCTGTTTTTATGGATGTGACCGCTTCGCCTTCGATTTCTCCTCCGGCAGCCTTTTGCTCCTCCATAGCCACCGTAAGTCCGGCAATTGCCGATCCAAGGCAAGGTTCACAATTGAAGAAGCCCGTATGGCGTCTAAGCATTTCCCGCTGCTTTTCCATGTCGTCCTTATATAATTTCTTTGCAATCGGAACCATTGCATGAAGGAAACCTGTTCCCATCATTCTCTCATAATTGTAGTTTGCCTGATTGTTAAACAACCAGTTAATCCAAGAACGTTTCACTTCTTTATTTGATAATAAGACATAAGAGCCTTCCGCTTCTCTTTTTATTTCTTTATGATTCATATCAGACATTTGCTTCTCCTCCTTTTGCATTTCTAAGCTGTGTATAAACAATTGCACTGCAAAGCGCCAGGAAACCAACAGCAATCATACTCAGTCCAAAATAAACCGCCAGCAAAAAGCCCACGAAGAAAAATATTCTTGCTTCTCCTTTGAATATGTATAATAATGTAAGACCAATACCGAGCGCAGGCATCATTCCGCCAATAATAATCAGCACTCCCAATACCGATCCGCCCAGCGCATTAATTGCCCCCTCAATATATCCGGCCCCAAAATATGCCGCTAAAAAACACGGGATAGCTGTCATGACAAACAGCATAGACTGTGGCAGCAGTACATCGGCAATCCAAATTTTCCCTGATTCTCCTTTTTCTACATACTTGTCCGCCAAGTGCGCAAAGAAAGAATCCAGTGTCAGCCTTCCGAACCAAAGCAGTGTGCCGATCAAACCTATCGGAACAGCAATCGCCAAAGCCGCCTCCGTATCAAGTCCTCCGGTGATGGCAAGCGCTGCGCCCAAAATACCTGCAAGGCACATATCTCCGGGCAGGGCACCGCCTGCGGATATAAAACCAATATACATTAAATTAATGGTTGCGCCTACGATAACTCCTGTTACAGGATCTCCCAATACAAGTCCTGTCAAAAATCCGCCGATGAGCGGTCTGTAAATGGTATAATAACCCACCGGTCCCGCCACTATAGAACTATTTCCCAAATAGTACAAAATCCCCAATAGCATTGCTTGAAATACGCTCATATTCTACCTTCTCCTTTTCCCTTATCATTCTGATAATAGTTTACGTACATCCGTAGGGGTTTCCGTAGGAACTAATTGATAGAGGATTTCTGTTCCTGATTCTATGATTCTTTTCATAGATTCTGCTTCCTCACCGCTGGCGGAAACGTTCCTGTTAAACTTTTTCCTTCCTTCCTTAGCTCCCATTCCCCCTAAAATAATTTTAGGTAGTGCTACACCTCCTTTTATTAAATTTTCCAGAATCTGCGGTATTTTCACAAGAATGATAACCCTCTCCCCGTTCCCCGCATCTTCCTTTAATACCCCCGTTGCTTCGAGCGTGCCCAATACCTCTACTGTCACATCAGGAGGCGCCGCCGCTTTTAATATTTTCTGCATAAATATATCTTTTGTCAGAGCATCATCCACTACGATAATCTTATTTCCGCCTGTCTGCTTCACCCAGGATGTCACAACCTGTCCGTGAATAAGTCTGTCATCAATTCTGCAAAGCACAATATTTTTCATCTTAATAACCCTCCATCATTTTGTTCACATCCACAATGGTATCTCTGCCAATAGACATTGCCATATCTTTTAATTCCTGTGCCCTTTGGAACTCTCTCGTTCCTAGAATTTCAAGGAAAATCGGAAGATTTATTCCCGCGATATGATAAAAACTATAATTTTGCATAAGCAGAGTTACCGCATTAAAAGGACTTCCCGATCTCATATCCGTCAAGATCAAAATTTCCTTATTTTGATCTTCCTCTCTAATTTCCTTGATTTTCTGTTCCACCTTTTCCCGCAGTTCTTCCACATTTTCTCCCAGAAAAAATCCAAAAGCATACACTTGTTCCTGTTCGCCCATGATCAGTTCACTGCTTTCAACCAGAGATTTTGCATAGCCGCCATGAGATACTACGATTACTTCAACCATTTTTTTCTCCTTCCGTATGTTTTTTTTTATCATTATTTAAAATTTCGATTATTTGCACTGCCTCTTGCGCTTTCAGCAATTCTTCTGTTGCCTGATTGTCTGCCAGCTTCCTGCAAACAGCCTTTAGAGATTCCAAATACTTGATTTCTCCATCCTTAGGTGGTTCCTGCGGGACTGCAAAAAGAACTATAAATCGCACCTGTTTCGCTTCTTTTGGAATGATTTCCCGTTCTGATTCCCAAAAAATGTCTCTTTTGGTTCTTACGATAGAAATTGCTACTTTTTTAACCTGCGCAGATATTCCGTGAGGAATTGCTATTTTATTGCCGGCACCGGTAAATCCCATTTTTTCCCGTTCCCATACATCGTGTAAAAATATATCAGCATTTTCAACTTTTCCGCTTTGAAAGAGCATATCCGCCATTACCTTCAATACCTGCTCTTTCGTATTTGCATCTGAATTCAGTTGTATATTTTTTTCCGATAAAATTTCCTGTATATCCATATGCCGATCTATTCCCCTTGATCTTATTCCTTATTCATGAAACTGTTTCTGATCGCTTTAATATCCTGCTCGGACAGCAGCGAAGAAACTATAATGTAAGGTACATCTTCTCTTTCAATCGGTACGGTCGCTATAATATAATCAATGCCCGTCAAATCCATATCCTTTACTTTTCTGCCGGAAACAACATCCGCAATCTGAATAAAGGCAAACTCATTTTTTAATTTAGCCGCCAACAGCTGTGATGTCCCATATCCGCTGTGGCAGACTACAAGCACCCTTTTTCTCATTGCCTTTTTTTCCAGCATAGTCTGATAGTAAATGGCTATATTAATCACCTCATCGCTGCTGATTTCAGGCAATCCATATTCCCTTGCCAGCTCTTTCAGTACCTCGCCGCATTGTGCAACCATTTGTGGATATCGTCTTCCTATTTCTTCCGTCAGTAAGTTCTGAATTTGGATATTATATTCCAATCGATTTAGCATCGGCCTTATATGAAGGATAAGACCTTGCATCATGTCCGTATCCTGCTCAAACCTTATTCCAAATTTTTCTGATAATCGTTTTGTCAATTTATTGGCGAATTGTATACATTTGTCGTCATTTCCCCGCTCCCTGCCTTCCTTCATCTCTCCTCCCTCGAAGCCGGAAGAGATGAGATACTGGTAGACATAGTAGGTTTCTCCTTCCCCTATTTGGATGTTATAATGCTCATTGATTTTCCCTGCTATTTCTTTCGCCTTTTCATATTGTTCCAGTGTATGGACATGAATCATTCTGCTTTCTTCATTATCTTCAATGTGAATATTTTCCCTGACCCTTTTAATGCAAATCAAAATATGTGTCAGAAGGTTCGCGTAATAGATATCGCCGATATCCAATTTTTTTTTCCCGATATCGGAGAGGATTTTTTCTATAAAATCAATATCCTCCTTTTGGAATAATTCAAGCAGACCATTTCTTGTATTTTCGCGGATAGCAATGCCGGCAATCGCTTTCCTGATATCTGTTTCGCTCCCATTAATACAAGTACCTTCTTTTGTCTTCTTAAAAGTGAGATTATATTTCTTAATCCATTCCCCTATATATTTCATGTCATTGACAATGCTGGTTTTCCCAACATAATACAGATCGGAAAGCTTTTGTATGGAGGTCATCTCGTTCGTTTTAAGAAGCATATTTTTTAAAATCATTTCTCTTCTTTCCGTAGACGATTCTTCTCCTGCCTTTGATATCTTCAGGCTTAGACCATTCAATAGCTTTTCACTGTCTTCTTTTTTCGCACAGATCAAAAGACCTCTGCCCGGCCGCGCATCTATTTTTATTTCATACCTTTTCATATAATTTCTTATATTTTTTAAATCTGAATATAATGTTTTAGTTGAAACATTCAATTTTTTAGCATAATATGAAATAGGCTGATATTCTTTTTCTCCAAGAAGCAAGTAGATAAAATCCACTTCTCTTTTGCTTAGATTGTTCATTTATCTTAACCTCATAATTTGAATAGAGTTGTTTACTATTACTATAGTGACATTATATCAGCAAAAATATCAGGGCAAAATACCAAATAGCTTCCCTAAGGTTAGAGAAGTTTTAGTGTATAATATACAATAATAAAGGAGATATTTTATGTTTGGTTCATCATTCGGCAATCTATTTAAAATAACCACCTGGGGAGAATCGCACGGCAAAGGTCTGGGTGTTATTATTGACGGCTGTCCTGCCGGTCTTTCTCTTTCGGAAATGGATATTCAGGTATACCTTGACAGAAGAAAACCCGGACAATCCAGATACACCACAAAGCGGGGGGAATCCGATACCGTGGAAATTCTATCGGGGGTTTTTGACGGAAAGACTACGGGGACTTCCATTTCGCTTATTGTCTATAACAAGGATCACCATACTGCCGATTACAATGAGATTGCCGGGTATTACCGCCCGGGGCATGCGGATCTTAATTACGATACCAAATACGGCTTTCGGGACTACCGGGGCGGAGGCCGTTC
>JAEYFP010000005.1 GCA_023402845.1 Bacillota bacterium | reverse complement strand
TGTAGGATTACAATACATGTGTTACAACTGAATAATTAAAAAGCGAGGATAGGCTTCTTTGTGTTATATTTGAATCACCACAAAACAAATCCACATAAAGGAGCTTCCTCGCATGGCTAGTATAACACAAGATATGAGATATCGTCTATCCCTCCTCAATTACGCACAAAAGCATGGTGTCACAAAAGCTGCTATCAAATTTAAGACGAACCGACAGTATATCTACCGCTGGAAACGCCGCTATGATGGCTCCCTTGCGTCTCTGCGCGAACGTTCCAGAAGACCTCATTTCCACCCCAACCAGCATACCTCCTCTGAACGTAAGCTGATTTCTGATATGCGCAGGCGAAATCCTGACGCTGGACTTGTTGTTTTCTGGGTCAAGCTCATGCAGCGGGGCTATTCCCGTTCCATTCCGGGATTATATCGGTTCCTAAAGAAACAGGGGATCATGGCTGCGAAACCGTCTAATCCGAAATATATCCCTAAGCCCTATCAAGGGATGGACTATCCCGGACAGCGTATACAGGTGGACGTAAAGTTCGTTCCTTCTGCCTGTCTTAAGAACAGCAAAGTCATCGGAAAGCAGTTCTTTCAATATACCGCCATCGATGAGTATTCCAGGTGGCGTTTTGTAGAAGCCTTTGAGGAGCACTCCACCTATTCCTCTGCCATGTTCTTAGAACATCTGGTCAAAGCATTCCCCATGCCCATAGAGTGTATACAGACGGATAATGGGAATGAATTTACTAATCGCTTTACTTCGAACAAAGAAAAGCCGACCCTTTTTCAGGTCCATCTGGAACGCCATGGCATCCGGCATAAGCTGATCCGTCCTTTTACACCAAGGCACAATGGAAAGGTAGAAAGGAGCCACCGCAAAGACAATGAGCGGTTTTATGCCACCCACAGCTTTTATTCCTTTGAAGATTTTTCGAATCAGCTAAAGGTATATAATCACAGGGACTACAATAACTTTCCCATGCGTCCTCTGGGCTGGAAAACACCACGGCAGGCATTGATGGATTATTTGGCGCAGAATGTAACACATGTTTGACAAACCTACAAACCTTATCTTTATTTGTCTCTCCAGATGATTCTGCCCTTCGATAAGTCGTAGGGAGACATTTCAATTGTCACCTTATCACCCGGAAGAATCCTGATAAAGTTCATACGAAGCTTTCCGCTGATGTGAGCCAGCACCTCATGCTGGTTTTCCAGCTTTACGCGAAACATCGCATTTGGCAGCTTCTCAATTACTGTTCCCTCGATTTCGATTACATCGGTTTTTGACATCCATTTACCTCCCGTTCATAGAGCTTGATTGCCCGCTTCACTTCTTCATTATTGATTTTTTTATTATTTTGAAGCTTTGTTATGATATCGTTATTGCAATTTTTTTTCACAATCTGTATATGCTTTCTATTCTTCTGCTTCGGCTTTTCCAGCGTCCTTAACCTGCCATCTGCCAACATCAGCAGAGAATCTGTTTCTTCTATAATAATGTAAAGCTGACCCTTATCGTGTCCCGCTAAAGACCTTGCAAAGCTGCCTAACATATAATTGCCTTTCTGATTTTATAAGGAAGTTACACTTGAATATGGCTCGATAGTACATCGGCAGGGTACCACCATGCTCTGCTAGGCTCGATAATACCTCGGCAAGCATCCAGATGCGCTTTCATACTATGCTCGATAGTACCTCGCTTAGTATTCAATGCGAAGCATCCAGGTGGGCTTTCTCGCTAAGCTCGACAACACCTCGGCAAGTGCTCAATGCCACGTCAGTATCTCTGCCTCGCCGGTGGTGATCAGGATTGTGTTTTCGTAGTGGGCGGAGGGGAGTCCGTCTTCGGCTACGACTGTCCAGTCATCGTCCAGCCATTCGACATCGTAGCGACCCATGTTGATCATCGGTTCAATCGCAAGTGTCATACCGGCCTTTAGCAGCAGTCCGCGTCTTTTCTGACGGAAGTTTGGTATCTGCGGATCCTCATGAAGCTTGGTTCCAATGCCATGTCCGACGAGATCTCTGACGATTCCGTAACCAAACTGGCTGACATAGTCGTCAATTGCATTAGATATATCATGTAGGTGACAGCCTTCCCGTGCATATTTAATACCTTCGAAAAAGCTCTGCCTTGTCACATCAATCAACTGCTGCGCTTCCTTTGTAATTTTACCGACTGCATGAGTTCTTGCCGCATCGGAATGATATCCCTTGTAAATTAAGCCTGCATCGAGGCTGACGATATCTCCCTCACGAAGGATGTGGTGCTTATTCGGAATGCCGTGCACAACCTCTTCATTTACGGAAACGCAGATGGATGCCGGATATCCGTTATAGTTCAGGAAGTTTGGAATACCGTCCTGCTCCCTGATCAATTTTTCGCCGAGTGTATCAATGTCCAGCGTGGACATCCCCGGCCTGACTGCCTTACCTAACTGTTCATGTACATACTCGAGACGTCTTCCGGCCTCTCTCATCAACTCAATTTCTCTTGACGATTTTATTGTTACAGCCATTTCCTTATGCTCCTAAGATATGAACGATTTCCTCGAATACAACATTTCTATCCTGAGTTCCGTCCACTTCTTTCAATATTCCTTTTTTGTTATAATAGTCGATCAACGGTTGGGTCTGCTCATGGTAAACAGCAAGACGGCTCTTAACTGTCTCCGGCTGATCATCGTCGCGGAGTGCAAGTCCGCCGCCGCACACATCGCAAATCCCTTCCGCTTTCGGCGGAATGTTTACGAGATGATAAGTCGCCCCGCATTGCAGACATGCCCTTCTTCCAGACATTCTGTTAATTATATTTTTATCAGGAACATCTACATTGATCGCAAAATCAATTTTTTCATTTAATTCTGCGACGGCCTTATCAAGCACCTCGGCCTGCGGAATGGTTCTCGGGAAACCATCCAACACATATCCTGCCTTACAATCTTCTTTTGCGACTCTGTCAAGCAGAATCTTTACTGTCAATTCATCAGGGACTAGCTTCCCCTGATCCATATACTGTTTCGCTTCCATCCCAAGGGCAGTCTTTTCTTTAATATTCGCCCTGAAAATATCCCCTGTGGAAATATGAGGAATCCCATATTTTTCTGCAATCTGTTTTGCCTGGGTTCCTTTTCCGGCGCCGGGAGCGCCTAACATGATAATTTTCATACACATTCTCCTGTAAGGGTGGCACCATGTCTACTATGCTTAGAAATCATGGGTGTTACACTCGACTATGGCTCAAAAGCACTTCGCCAAGTCTCGGTAACCACTTTTGCACTAAGCTCGATAAAACCTCGCTAAGTGCTCAATGTGTCGCTTAGTATTCAGGTGCGCTTTCGCACTAGCCTCGATAAAACCTCGGTAAGTGCCTGGTATTGGAGCACCATGTCTACTATGCTCGAAAGGACCTCGCTTAGTATTCAGGTGCGCTTTCGCACTAGCCTCGATAAAACCTCGGCAAGTGCTCAATGCGACGGCAAGACAAGGCTTTTCAGCCTTGTCTTTCTGCCGATTAATCATTCAAAAAACCTTTATAATTACGTACTAGCATCTGTGACTCAATTTGCTTTAGGGTTTCATTGACAACACCGACAATGATGATCAGAGAGGTTCCGCCGAACGATACACTCGCGCTAAACAAACCGTTTGATATGATCGGAATCATTGCTACGATGATCAGACCTACCGCCCCAACGAAGACAATATAATTTAAAATCTTTGTCAGGTAATCACTGGTCGGCTTGCCCGGTCTGATACCCGGAACGAAACCGCCCTGCTTCTTCATGTTATTGGCAACCTCCAACGGATTAAATGTAATGGAGGTATAGAAATAAGCAAAAAAGATAACCAATAAGATGTAAATAATCACACCGATAGAGTAAATCGGTGTAGACAGCTTGAACCAGTTGCTGGAGTTCAATGTATGAATAATATTCGCCCATACACCCGTTCCCTGTGTTTGGAAAAACGAGGTGATGACGATCGGGAGCTGCATTAAGCTGGAGGCAAAGATAATCGGAATAACACCGCTTGTATTTACCTTAAGCGGAATATGAGAAGACTGACCGCCTACTACTTTTCTGCCCTGTACCTTTTTTGCATACTGCACCGGAATTCTTCTTTCTGCACCGTTCAAAATAACAACCAGAATCACCGTACCGATGACAATTGCCAGAATAATGACAGCTGCAAGCACTGCAACTGCAAAGGTCTTGCCTGCCATAAACTGATCATAAAGAGAAGCAAAATCCGCCGGAATTCTGGAAATAATATTGATTGTTAACACTATAGAAATACCGTTTCCGACACCGTTTTCCGTAATCTGCTCACCGATCCACATCAAAAATGCAGAACCGGCCGTGAGCGCCGCAATTACAGTAATCACATTGATTGCGTTATAATCAGCAAGTAAACCCTGTCTGCCGAATCCGACTGCCATAGCCGTGGACTCAATCAGTGCAAGACCGACTGTAACATATCTCGTGATTGCCGCAATCTTCTTTTTTCCATCCTCTCCCTCCTTCTGCATTTCCTCAAGCTTCGGAATTGCGATTGTGAGGAGCTGCATAATAATCGAGGATGTAATATAAGGGGTAATATTCAGTGCGAACACGGACATGTTCAAAAATGAACCGCCCGTAAACGCATCAAGAAAATTAAAAGCATCGCCTGTCTGTGCTGCAAACCAATTCGAAAAATAATTTCTATCAACACCCGGCACCGGCAATTCGGAGCCGAGTCTGATTACAATCAGCATTAAAAACGTAAAAATAAGTTTGTTTCTGATTTCTTTTATTTTAAACGCATTTTGCAGTGTATTGAGCATCAGATCACCTCTGCTTTTCCACCAAGAGCTTCAATTTTCTCCTTTGCAGATGCACTGAATGCATTTGCCTGCACCGTAAGCTTCTTAGTTAATTCTCCGTTTCCAAGGATTTTCACACCGTCTCTCGGGTTCTTTACAATTCCTTTTTCTTTCAGAGTATCAACGGAAACTGTAGCACCATCTTCAAATACTTCAAGAGCCGACATATTAATTGCTATGATGTCTTTTGTATTCCTGTTCTTGAATCCCCGCTTAGGAATTCTTCTGTATAATGGCATCTGACCGCCCTCGAAACCTACTCTCGGTGCGCCTGAACGAGCCTTCTGACCTTTGTGGCCTTTTCCAGCTGTCTTACCATTTCCCGAACCGTGTCCACGACCTCTTCTAAAATTATCACTATGCTTTGAGCCTTCAGCCGGCTGTAAATTTGATAATTCCATCTTGACACCTCCTTATCTGTTAATTAAATTTCTTCTACTTTAACCAAATGACAAACCTGCTTAACCATTCCTCTTACCGCATCATTATCGGGAAGCTCTGTGCTTCTTCCGGTCTTTTTCAAGCCTAATGCCGCAACAGTTGCTCTATGCTTAGGAATAGCGCCGATCACTGATTTAACTAAAGTAACTTTAATCTTTTTATCTGCCATTTCACTCTGCCTCCTTAGCCGATGATCTCTTCAACGGATTTTCCGCGAAGACGAGCTACCTCTTTCGGAGTTTTTAACTGCCTTAATACTTCGATAGTAGCTAAAACTACATTCTGCTTATTGTTGGAACCAAGAGACTTTGTACGGATGTTTCTGATTCCCGCAAGTTCGCATACATTACGCACAGGACCGCCGGCGATCACGCCGGTACCTTCCGGTGCTCTTCTGAGCAGTACGGATGCACCGCCGAATTTTCCGCTGTAATCGTGCGTAATACTCTTATTATCATCCATTGCGACCGTAATCAGCTTTTTCATCGCATCTTCTTTTCCCTTACGGATTGCTTCCGGAATTTCTGTTGCCTTACCCAAACCGGCACCAACATGTCCGTTGCCGTCTCCGACAACCACTAAAGCTGTGAAACGGAAGTTACGACCACCTTTTACAACCTTTGTTACACGCTTGATGGATACTACCTTTTCATTCAGCTCTAAGCTGTTGGCATCTATGATTGTATGTTTCATGTGTTCTCTCCTTCCTAGAATTCTAAGCCAGCTTCTCTGGCTGCATCTGCTAATGCCTGGATTTTTCCCTGGTATATAAAGCCGCCTCTGTCAAAAACAACTGACGTAATACCCTTGTCTAATGCCTTCTTGGCAATAACTTTTCCTAAATATGCCGCCGCATCAACGTTATCCGTTTTCTCAAGCTCTGATTTTACCTCTTTTTCAAGGGTAGAAGCAGACACCAACGTGTTTCCGACCGTATCGTCAATAATTTGAGCATACATATGATTATTGCTTCTAAACACAGAAAGACGCGGTCTTTCAGCAGTACCGCTGAAACGGTTACGAATTCTTTTGTGCTTATTGATACGAACTTCTGATTTTACCTTTTTACCAACCATTTTCATACTCTCCTTATCTATTTCTTACCGGTCTTACCGACTTTACGTCTGATCGTCTCATCAGCATATTTAATACCCTTGCCTTTATAAGGCTCCGGTCTTCTTTTGTCTCTGATTTCAGCTGCGTATTGTCCAACCTTTTCTTTATCAATACCCTTTACGATGATCTTGTTCTGACCCTCTAATACGGTCTCCAATCCTTCCGGATCTTCCATCTCAACAGGATGAGAATAGCCCAGTGATAACACGAGCTTACTGCCCTGCTTTGCGGCCCTGTAGCCAACACCGTTGACCTCCAGAACCTTTTGATATCCCTCGGTTACACCTACAACCATGTTATGAACCAATGTTCTTGTTAAACCGTGCAAAGCTTTCATTCGCTTTAAATCATTCGGACGGTTTACAGTGATTACAGCTCCATCAATCTTGACTTCCATCTCAGGTACCAGAACTCTTTCCAGTATACCCTTAGGACCTTTTACAGTCACTTTATTATTTTCTGCAATATCTACAGTTACGCCTGCAGGCACTGCGATTGGCATTCTTCCTATACGTGACATGCCCGTACCTCCTATTATAGTTTTAAATAGTTAATGTTACATTTTATAAGGAAGTTCTTGTCGCTAAGCTCGGAAAAACCTCAAATGGTAACACCACGCTCTGCTAAGCTCGTGAAATACCTCGCTAAGCATCCGGGTGGGCTTTCGCACTAAACTCGCAAGAACCTCGTTAAGTGCTCAATGCCTACCAAACAAATGCGAGCACTTCTCCGCCAGTGCCTACTTTTCTGGCTTCCTTGTCGGTGATGACACCATTGTTTGTAGAGATGATTGCAATGCCGAGTCCGCCGAGAACTCTGGGCAATTCATCCTTTCCGGCATATACACGAAGACCCGGCTTGGAAATTCTCTTAAGACCTGTAATAATCTTTTCATTCTTGTCAGCACCATACTTTAAGGTGATGCGAATGGTCTTAAATGCACCGTCGTCAATCAAATCATATTTCTTAATGTAGCCTTCATTGAGAAGAATCGCTGCGATAGCGAGCTTCATTTTTGATGAAGGAACGTCTACTGTATCGTGTTTTGCAGTATTTGCATTACGGATTCTTGTAAGCATATCTGCAATTGGATCACTCATTGTCATTTAGGTTGCCTCCTTTTCTTACCAGCTTGCTTTTTTAACGCCTGGTATCTGTCCTTTATATGCTAATTCACGGAAGCAGATTCTGCAAATTCCGTATTTTCTTAAATATGCATGTGGACGACCACAGATTCTGCAACGGCTGTATTCTCTTGTCGAGAATTTCTGTTTACGCTGCTGCTTTACCTTCATTGCTGTTTTAGCCATGAATGATTCCTCCTTCTACTTTGCAAATGGCATATTAAACTGGGTTAACAATTCACGTGCCTCTTCATCGGTCTTTGCGGTTGTGACAAAGATTACATCCATACCTCTTACCTTGTCAATCTTGTCGTACTCAATCTCAGGGAAAATTAACTGTTCCTTGATACCAAGGGCATAATTGCCTCTGCCGTCGAATGCGTTCGGATTAACTCCTCTGAAGTCACGTACACGCGGTAATGCAAGGTTCACCAAACGGTCAAGGAATTCATACATTTTCTCGCCGCGTAACGTTACTTTACAGCCAATTGCCATTCCTTCCCTGATTTTGAAATTTGCAATTGCATTTTTTGCTTTTGTCAAAACCACTTTCTGACCTGTAATTGTTTCCAGATCCTTAACAGCAGCCTCTAACAGCTTCGCGTTTTCCTTTGCTTCGCCAACGCCCATATTAACAACAATCTTATCAAGCTTCGGCACTTCCATCACATTTTTATATTCAAACTTTTTGATCATAGCATCTACGATCTGGTCTTTATACATGTCTTTTAATCTGCTCAACGTTCTAGACCTCCTCTCTTAGAATTAATCAATCACTTCGCCCGTTGTTTTTGCGAAACGTACTTTCTTTCCGTTCTCTACCTTGAAACCAACCCTGGTAGGCTTACCCTTATGCAGATACATCACGTTGGATGCGTCAATAAACGCTTCCTTCTCGACGATTCCGCCGTTCTGGTTCTGAACAGAAGGTTTGGTGTGCTTCTTTACCATATTGACACCCTCTACGATTACCTTACCGGCTTCCTTATTCGTAATGAGCACCTTGCCCTCTGTACCAACATCTTTTCCTGCGATAACCTTAACATTATCGCCTCTTTTAATTTTCATAGTTGCCATCCTTCGCACCTCCTATAACACTTCGGGAGCCAAGGAAACAATCTTCATAAATTGCTTTTCACGAAGCTCTCTGGCTACCGGTCCAAAAATACGGGTTCCTCTCGGAGTCTTATCATCTTTGATAATGACCGCAGCATTTTCATCGAATTTAATATAAGAACCGTCTTTACGGCGAGCACCTTTTACAGTACGTACAACTACAGCCTTTACAACATCGCCCTTTTTGACAACGCCGCCTGGCGTTGCATCTTTAACCGTAGCAACAATCACATCACCAATATAGGCATATCTTCTTGTAGATCCGCCCAGAACCCTGATGCACAGTAATTCCTTTGCACCGGTATTATCAGCGACTTTTAATCTGGTTTCCTGCTGTATCATGCTAATTCTCCCTTCACATTGAGCACTTGACGAGGTGTTTTCGAGTCTAGTGCGAAAGTGCACCTCATTACTTAGCGAGGTTTCCTCGAGCTTAGTAATTGATGGTGCTTCCATCCTACTTAGCCAAGACTTTCTCAAGCTTTAGTATTAATGTGCTTCCTCATTACTTAGTCAAGACTTTCTCGAGCCTTAGTAATTGATGGTGCTTTCATCCTACCTAGCTGTGGTTCTCTCCAGCTTAGTAATCGATGATACCTTCCATCCCACTTGGCCGAAGTTCTTTCGGATCTGCCCGCCTCACGCTCAACCTAATTTATTTTGCTCTTTCAATGATTTCAATAAGTCTCCATCTTTTATCCTTGGAGATAGGCCTTGTTTCCATTACCTTTACTGTATCGCCAATGTTGCAGTCGTTATTCTCATCATGAGCCTTCAGCTTATAAGTCTTCTTAACGATCTTCTTATAAAGCGGATGCTTTACGTGATCCTCAATACCTACAACAATGGTCTTATCCATTTTATTACTCAATACCTTTCCGGTACGGGTTTTTCTCAAATTTCTTTCCATTGTCTACTCCCTTCTACGCCTCAGCCTTTTCAGTGATGACTGTCTGAATTCTCGCAATATTCTTTCTTACATCCTTAATTCTGCTTGTATTATCCAACTGATTTGTCGCGTTTTGGAATCTCAAATTGAAAAGTTCTTTCTTAGCAGACACCAAAGCTTCCGCTAATTCTGCATCTGATTTTTTCTTCAAATCTTCTACATATTTATTAGTTTTCATTTGATACACCGCCTTCCAAGTCTGCCTTAGAAACAATCTTACATTTGCATGGAAGCTTATGTGTTGCAAGACGCAATGCTTCCTTTGCAGTTTCTTCAGAAACACCTGCGATTTCAAACATTACACGTCCCGGCTTTACAACAGCTACCCAGTATTCCAGAGATCCTTTACCGGAACCCATACGAGTTTCTGCGGGCTTTGTTGTTACTGGCTTGTCGGGGAAAATCTTAATCCATACCTGACCGCCACGCTTAATATAACGAGTCATTGCAATACGTGCTGCCTCAATCTGATTGGACTTGATCCAGCATGGTTCTGTGGCAACAATACCATATTCACCGTAGGAAAGAGTGTTGCCTCTTAAAGCCTTACCTTTCATACTGCCACGAAACTGCTTACGACGTTTTACTCTTTTTGGCATTAACATTATTTATCGCTCCCTTCCTTTGCTGCCCTTGTTGGAAGTACTTCGCCCTTGTAAATCCATACTTTAATACCTAACTTACCGTATGTGGTATTTGCCTCGGCGAAGCCGTAATCAATATCTGCGCGGAGTGTCTGAAGAGGGATCGTGCCTTCGCTGTAGAACTCCGTACGAGCTATATCTGCACCGCCCAAGCGTCCGGAAACAGCTGTCTTGATGCCGAGTGCTCCTGCCTTTAATGTCCTTGACATTGTAGACTTCATGGCTCTTCTGAAAGAAGTACGATTCTCAAGCTGCTGTGCAATATTTTCTGCTACCAGCTGTGCTTCCCTTTCCGGCCTCTTAATTTCCTTAATATCTACCACAAGCTTTTTGTCGGTAAACTTCTGAAGCTTCTTCTTTGTTACTTCGATTTCCTGACCGCCCTTGCCGATAATAACACCCGGCTTTGCAGTAAAAATCACAACTTTTACTCTGTCAGATGCTCTTTCGATCTCAATCTTGGAAACACCTGCATTGTATAATCTTTTCTTAAGGTATGTTCTGATGTTGTAGTCCTCAACTAAGAAATCCGCAAAATCTTTTTCAGCATACCATTTAGAATCCCAATCCTTAATAACACCGACTCTAAGGCCGTGAGGATTAACTTTCTGTCCCATTCTGCTCCTCCTTATCTTTCATCAAGCACGATCGTAATGTGGCTCATTCTCTTTTCAATGCGATAAGCTCTGCCCTGTGCTCTCGGTCTTACTCTCTTCATTGTAGGTCCTTTGTCTGCATAGCACTCTGCAACGTAAAGATTTTCAACATTCATGCCATTATTGTTTTCAGCATTAGCGATTGCTGATTCTAATAACTTTTTAATGATGCTTGATGCATATCTCGGATTGTATGCCAGAACGGCAAGTGCCGTACGAACATCCTTTCCCCTGACAGCATCCAATACAAAACACGCCTTTTGAACAGATACTCTAGCATAAGATAGCTTTGCCGATGGTCTTGTATCCTTGTTCGCATTTCTCTCTCTCTTTATCTGGGATCTATGTCCTTTTGCCATGGATGAAACCTCCTTTCAAACTATCCTGTTTATCTAACTCTAGACTTCTTTTCATCTTTGCCGTGGCCTCTGTAAGTTCTCGTAGCGACGAACTCGCCAAGCTTGTGGCCGACCATATCTTCCGTAACATATACCGGTACATGCTTTCTTCCGTCGTGAACCGCGATCGTATGTCCGACAAATGACGGGAAAATCGTAGAACGGCGAGACCAAGTCTTAATTACCTGCTTACTGTTTTCTGCGTTCATAGCATCAACTTTTTTCAGCAAACTCGCATCAGCGAATGGACCTTTTTTAAGCGATCTTGACATTTCATTTCCTCCTATTATCTATCAACCACTTACTTGATTGTCTTTCCGTCTCTGCGTCTTACAATCAGCTTGTTGGATTTCTTGTTCTTCTTTCTTGTCTTCAAACCAAGTGCAGGCTTACCCCAAGGTGTGGACGGACCCGGACGTCCGATTCCCGTCTTGCCCTCACCACCGCCGTGCGGATGGTCATTCGGGTTCATGACAGAACCGCGCACGGTAGGTCTGATGCCCATGTGACGCTTACGTCCTGCTTTACCTATATTAATCAGGTTGTGATCTCCGTTTCCTACAACGCCGATTGACGCTCTGGCATTAATCGGAACCATTCTCATTTCTCCCGAAGGAAGTCTCAATGTTGCATATTTGCCTTCCTTTGCCATAAGCTGTGCGCTGTTTCCTGCGGAACGCACCATCTGGCCGCCCTTGCCGGGATACAACTCAATATTGTGCACTTGTGTACCAACAGGGATTACGGAAAGCGGCAGACAATTGCCGACTCTGATTTCTGCTTCGGGACCGTTCATCACCTTCATGCCATCCGTCAAGCCTTCCGGTGCAATGATATAAGCCTTCTCGCCGTCCGCATAACAGATCAGTGCGATATTGGCCGATCTGTTCGGATCGTACTCGATGCCGATTACAGTTGCCGGAATTCCGTCTTTTCCTCTTTTAAAATCTATGATTCTATATTTCCTTCTGCTTCCGCCTCCGCGGTGTCTGACAGTGATTTTACCCTGATTGTTACGACCCGAATTCTTATTCAAAGAAGTGCAGAGTGATTTTTCCGGTGTCGTCTTCGTGATTTCCGAGAAATCAGAACCCGTCATCTGTCTTCTGGAAGGGGTATATGGGTTATATGTTTTAATTCCCATCTTCGTATCTCCTTTTCTAATCTAATTTATTATCCCACTTTTTTGTGGATACATTGAGCACTTAGCGAGGTTCTTTCGAGCTTAGTGCGAAAGTACACCCGGACACTTAGCGAGGTCTTTCACGAGCTTAGTGAAACGTGGTGTTTCCTTTGCAAGGTTCTCTCGAACCTAGCAGAACGTGGTGTTTCCTTCTACAGCCCGGAAAAAATCTCAATTTCCTTGCTGTCCGCCGTCAGCTGAACGATTGCCTTCTTCGTCTTGGAAGTCTTTCCGCTGGTAGCACCGCGCCTTTTTGTCTTCCCGTCAAGATTCATCGTGTTAACACTCTTTACCTTGGCGCCGTCAAACATCTTTTCAACAGCTTCCTTGATCTGGGTCTTATTTGCCTCTGTGTGAACAAGGAACGTGTATTTCTTGTCTCCCATTCCTGCCATACTCTTCTCAGTAATAACCGGCTTGAGGATCACGTCATAATATTGAATGTTTGCCATTATGCATACACCTCCTCGATCTTTGCCACAGCACTCTTGGTTGTGATAACTGTGCTGTACTTCATGATGTCATATACATTGATCGTGTTTGTGGAAGCCGTAATTACGTTCGGGATATTTCTTGCCGAAAGGATTACATTCTTGTCATCCTCCTCCAAAACAACGATTGCCTTTGCTATCTTTAAGTTATTAAGCACTTCCATAAACTTCTTTGTCTTGATTTCATCCAGCTTCAGTTCGTCAAGTACAAGGAACTTATTCTCCTGTACTCTGGAAGTGAGCGCCGACTTAAGCGCGAACTTCTTTTCCTTCTTATTGAGCTTGAAGGAATAATCTCTCGGAACCGGGGCGAATACGACACCGCCGCCCTTCCACTGAGGAGATCTTGTCGAACCCTGTCTTGCATGACCGGTTCCCTTCTGTCTCCAAGGTTTTCTTCCGCCGCCGGAAACTTCCGAGCGGGTCTTTGCCTTCTGTGTTCCCTGACGATTATTTGCAAGCTGCTGAACAACTGCCATGTGTACAAGGTGCTCATTAACCTTGACACCAAACACGGCGTCATCCAAATCCATCTTGCCAACTTCTTTGCCTTCCATATTATAAACAGATACGTTTGCCATCTGTGTGTTCCTCCTTTCCGTATAAAAGCTAAATATTAGCCTTTACAGTTTCTTTTATTGTCACTAAAGATTTCTTGGATCCCGGTACCGCACCCTTTACAAGCAGCAAGTTCTTTTCTACATCTACTCTCACTACCTCAAGGTTCTGGATCGTGATTCTCTTAGAACCCATATGTCCCGGCATCTTCTTGCCCTTGAACACACGGCTCGGGCTTGAACAAGCACCGTTGGAACCCGCATGGCGATGGAACTTGGAACCATGCTTCATCGGTCCTCTGGACTGTCCGTGTCTCTTGATTGCGCCCTGGAAACCTTTTCCTTTTGAAATTGCTGTCGCATCAATTTTATCGCCGGCTTCAAAAATATCCGCCTTGATTTCCTGTGCCAGTGCATATTCGCCGGAGTTGTCAAACTTAAATTCCCTGACAAATCTCTTGGAGCCTGCACCCGCCTTATCAAAGTGGCCCTTCTGTGCCTTGTTGACGCCATGTCTGTGAACGATTTCTTTCTTTCCCGATTTGTCCTTGTTGATGACCTTGTCCTTCTTGTCCGCAAAGCCAACCTGCACGGCGCTGTACCCGTCATTCTCGACGGTCTTGATCTGTGTCACAACACATGGTCCAGCCTGCAATACAGTAACCGGAATCAACGAGCCGTCTTCATTAAAGATCTGCGTCATTCCGATTTTTGTCGCTAAAATTGCTTTCTTCATTTTTACCTCCTGTTTTCGCTACAGCGGAACGCAAACCGCGTTCATACTAGTAGGGGTCTTATTTGTTTTTCATTTTGATATCGATGTAAACACCGGCCGGCATTTCCAGTCTGGACAATGAATCCACTGTCTTCTGGGTCGGGGTAATGATATCGATGAGTCTCTTATGAGTCCTCTGTTCGAACTGTTCTCTGGAATCCTTATACTTGTGAACCGCTCTTAAGATCGTAACAACTTCCTTTTTCGTAGGAAGGGGTACCGGTCCGCTCACCTGAGATCCGTTTTTCTTTACAGTTTCGATGATTTTTTTCGCTGATGCATCTACTAATTGATGATCATAGGCTTTCAATGTGATTCTCATTACTTGATTTGCCATAAAAAAAGTCGCCTCCTTTTCGCACTTTTAGATCTAAGTACGACAAGCGGTGACTGTACACTCTCCCGTGTGTGTCGTAAAATTTTTCATTTTACACTTCAACACGTCGTTTCTGCCATTTGACAGACTTATGAATTCGTACAGTGACTTGTCGCCAGTTTCCTAACATGACATTCGCTCCACGGAAAACCTGGGTTAATCCCAGCAACCTCACGCTTCTACGCTATCAATGTCACAGCAAAATTTAGTATACACGACAAATCACCATATTTCAAGAGAAATTTAATGCAAATTGTATTTTTTTTCAAACAATTTTTATCCTTGCGGTAAACTGTCTGTATCCCTACTACATCTAGTATCCACAAGGCCATTTAACCGACAGCAACTTAGCCTTAAGAAGAACTGCGGCGGTTCAGCATCATAATTGCCGCGAGCACAAGTACAATGCCGACTGTTCCTGCAGCAGTCAGACTTTCTCCAAAAACAAAAATGCCCAGTAGCGTTGCAACGACCGGTTCGATCGAAGCCATAATAGAAGCCTTTCCGTTTTCCACATGAGAAAGACCGATTGTATACAAAATATAAGGGAGCACCGTCGCGACCAGCGCGATACCAAAAACAAGAAGCATATTTCTCCCCGTATTGCCATGGATGAGTTTTGACGCAGTCTCCCTCACAGGGATCCAAAATATTGTGCCGGCAGATGCGAATAAAAACGTATAGAAACTGATTGTAAGTGACTCATAGCCGCGCTCAATTGCATAGCGGCCAAAAATACTGTACAGTGCGTAGCCAAGTCCGGAGCCCAGCCCGATCAGAATCCCCGTCGGGGAAATCGTCAATCCTTCACCGCCGATGATGCCTGTCACGAATACACAGCCGAGAAACGCCAGAAGCATCGCCCCTATTTTCTTTCGATTGAGTTTCTCTTTAAACAATACCGCCGAGAGCAGCACGACGATGATGGGGGCCGTATATAAAAGAATTGCCGCAACCGACATCGACGTCATGATGATCGTCTGAAAATAGCACAAATTAAAGAACGTAAGGCTGAGAATGCCGGTACCGGCAAAACACCACCAATCCCGCATACGGATTTTGAACAGCTTCCTATTATAAAAAAGGATTATGACAGTCACGAGAAGCAGTGCACCCAACACACGCAGCGCTACGATTTCCATCGATGTAAAATGATCCGCCGAAAGTCCCCGCACGAACAGTCCCATTGTTCCCCACAAAATTCCCGCTAAAATGATGCTCCCGCTCGCCACTTTTGTGTTCATTTTACACCTCTGCTTTCCGATCTCCCACTCCTTAATTTTAAGAAGAAAATACTTTTCCCACACCGACATAACGGTAATGAGATTGCTGTTAAGCTACGTAAGAACGTGATTCAAGAGATGATTTCTGCTTCGCAGAGCGAATTTACATGCAGAAATCATGTGTTGCTGAGAACGGAGTGAACAGCATCGTAATTATAATATGAAGAAGTATACTGCGTCAATAATATTTGCGTACTCTCCCATATTAGTGTATATTCTATATATAATTTTTATAGAATCGGTCGACAGGAGGAAAACAGCATGTGGATTGCTGATCAATGGAAGGATTATGAAGTTTTGGACACGAGTGCGGGGGAAAAGCTCGAGCGGTGGGGAAGCTATCTGTTAGTGCGCCCCGATCCGCAGGTCATTTGGAATACAAAGAAAACAAATCCGAGATGGAAATCGATCAACGGACATTATCATAGAAGTGCAAAAGGCGGCGGCGAATGGGAATTCTTTGATTTGCCCGAGCAGTGGAGCATCCGCTATAAGACGCTCACCTTTCAGTTAAAGCCCTTCAGCTTCAAGCACACCGGACTGTTTCCCGAACAGGCGGCAAACTGGGACTGGTTTTCCGAAAAAATCGCCTCTGCAAAACGGCCTGTCAAGGTTTTGAATCTGTTTGCTTATACGGGTGGTGCGACGCTTTCCGCTGCGGCAGCCGGAGCAAATGTTACGCATGTCGATGCCTCCAAGGGCATGGTTTCATGGGCGAAGGAAAACGCAAAAAGCAGCGGTCTGGAAGCAGCTCCCATTCGCTGGCTTGTGGACGACTGTGTAAAATTCGCAGAGCGGGAAATCAGGCGTGGAAGCAAATATGACGCAATCATCATGGATCCCCCATCTTACGGTCGCGGTCCGAAAGGGGAGATTTGGAAAATCGAAGACTCTATTTTTCCGTTTATTGAGCTGTGCGCTCAGCTCCTATCGGACAAGCCGCTGTTTTTTTTGATCAACTCTTATACAACAGGGCTTCAGCCCGCCGTACTCGCATATATGATGAACACAGCAATCACCTCAAAATTCGGCGGACATGTGGAAGCCGGTGAAATCGGACTTCCGGTCAGGGAAAATGGCTTAATCCTCCCCTGCGGAGCCTCCGGCCGGTATTCCGGATAAAACAAGGGATTGCTTCATACATAGCATTACGCCTATAATTAAAGTGCAGAACCGATCGTTATCAATTCTGCACTTTAATTATAATCTATATTTTTCTAAATGCTCTGCTTATTAACAAGTTGTTTTTGCCGGTATAACTTCCAACCAATAACCATCCGGGTCTATGATAAAATAAATACCCATTTCGGTGTTTTCATAACAAATACAACCCATTTTCTCATGTTTTTCATGTGCCGCTTTAAAATCATCTGTTTCAAATGCCAGATGAAATTCACAGTCTCCCAGATTATATGGGCGATCCATATCTCTCATCCAGGTCAGCTCCAACAGATAATCCGTTGTATCATTTCCCACATAAACAATGATAAAGGAGCCGTCTGCAGCTACTTTCCTGCTCTTTTCCGTAAGCCCCAAAGCTTCCTTATAAAAATCCAAAGATTTATTCAAATCATAAACATTATAATTTTCATGTACCATTTTAAAATTCATATGGATCCTCCTTTATTTATATTGATTCAACTGCCATCCTCTGACACCAGATTTTAAACTATAAATGATCTTATATCCAGGTAATATGAAAGACGAGCTGGCCGGCCAGCTTTACGAACCACTGAACAATAATGAGACCGGCACCGATTATAATGAACAGAACCAATCGTCCCTCCCGCTCCGTACCGATTCCAAAATGCTTCAGAAGAAACATCTTTCCCATGAAAACCATGTATAGGACCGCAAAATAAATCACTGCCGGATGATAGAGAAAACTTTTTACAGGTTCAAGCCTCAATAGGGCAAAAAATGCTCTCGTACCTCCGCAGCCCGGACAATAGACTCCTGTCACACGTTTGAAAACACACCCGTCCAGCTGAAGCAGCCAATTCAAGCCTCCAAACGCGCCAAGCAGCAGGACTGCAGCACCGATAAAAAACAGAGCTTTGCCACAGGCATAAAATAATTTGTCTGTATTGCCATTCCTCATATTCTCATTCTACAAATCCAAAGATTCTATAAAATCCTGATAAATGATGCTGCTGTCACCGACTGCAGAACCTACCAGAACAAGAACCAATACGATAATAGAAAGCACCAATCCGAGTCCGCCCGTAATCAAGCCGGCTATCGCCATAGTTCTTCCGTCTGCATTTTTCTTAAGGCTGAGAATACCAAATACAATCGCAACAACTGCAAGAATAATGGATAAATACCACACACAGCAGCAAATAATAGATAAAATACCACACACTAGTGAAGTGATGGAAAATCCGATATTTCCGCCCGATACCGGAGGTTCCGTATCAACCGGCTGCTGGTAATTGTACTGCGGCACAGGCTGCACATTTGTAGGCAGTATCTCCTGTGAATAGGTATTTTCCGTTTCCTGTACCGGTATATTCTCTGCCGGTGTATCTGTTGCTGCGGGTATTTCATTTACTTTCATTTCGTTTTCGTCCATGCTTTTCCTCCTATATAAAGAGTCTGCCTGCAGACTCCCTGCGCACGAGCGGAGCCGTATACGGCAAGGTACAATTCCGCGGGTTGTGCATCTTATTATTTTTATGCGCCGGAAATTTGCAGGAACCCTATCGCATATCGCATAAAAATAACGCTATATGGTATTATATCATACCGCCACATCTTTTCCAAATAAATTCTTGTTACTTTTCGCTCCGCGAAGCAGAAATCATCTCTTGAATCACATTCTTACGCAGCTTAACAGAAAGTGTTAAGCTACTGTGTGAACAGGAACAGATAAGGTAATGTATAGAAATACCTCCCGGACTGTGATACAATATCGGCAGACCGCTTATCATCGGGTACTGAAAAATGGAAGCAGATGATAAATAATTCCAGATGATCCATAGGTCATCGGCTCCCGGTTTGGAAATATCGTGATCATCCGGTAAAGGTAAACGCCAAACATCGCGGTGCACAAGAGTATCAGAATCGGCAGTATTCCTTTCGGCCTTTTTCCGTACCAATAACGCATGATCACAAGGTACAGTGCAAATGCCGCCCATGCGATCGCCAGCGGGTGCATCCGAAAGGACAAAAGCCAGTTACCTGTGAGCAAGTAAAAAAATGCCCTGGTCATCCCGCACCCCGGACAAGGAATGCCCGTCAGCCGCTTAATCAGACAGATGCCTCCGGGCAGCATGTTCATGACAAATAAATAAAGCAAAATAGCTGTGATGAGGAAACCCATTCTTCGCAAATCATCTTTTATCCTCTCCGCAGCCTTTTTAATTTTTTCTCTCAAAGCGGCACCTCCCGTTCTTTTTATAGAATATAACGAAAGCGGCCGCAAATGCAATAAGAAAAGAGGTTTAAAGTATATGCGTACGGGATGGTTCATTGTTAATCAATTTTTAAATACCGCAAAATTTCAGGAGCTGCATCACTGGCTGATAAAGGCGGCGCAAAAACAACAAATCCGCCTATTACCCAAAACAAACGCAGATTTTCTCTTCCGCGCAGACAACGGCCAAATGATATCCGCAGGACATGCGGAACAGACGCCGGATTTTGTCCTATTCTGGGATAAGGATATCCGGCTTGCGCGTGCACTTGAAAAAACGGGACTTCGGCTTTTTAATTGTGCGGATGCGATCGAAGCCTGCGACGATAAGTCCCTAAGCGCTGTCCGGCTTGCGGGCATCGTCAAAATGCCGCGCACCTATCTTGCCCCGATGACCTATTCAAACATCGGCTATACGGATTTTGCGTTTCTTTCTTCTATAGAACAAGAGCTATCCTACCCGTTTGTCATCAAGGAATGCTTCGGTTCCTTCGGCATGCAGGTCTATCTGACGCACTCCCGCAGTGAGACAACTGCTATCCTGTCACAAAATGCCGGCAATGCCTTTTTGTTTCAGGAGTATATTCATACAAGTGCGGGCAGGGATATCCGTCTCCATATCGTCGGCGGAAAATATGTCACCTCCATGCTCCGTTATAATGAGCATGATTTTCGGGCAAATATTACGAACGGCGGCTCCATGAAGCCCTATGAACCTTCAGCAGATCAAATCCGGCTCGCGCAGGAGGTATGCCGCGAACTGCGCCTTGACTTTGCCGGTGTGGACATCCTATTCGGCGAACATGACGAGCCGATTCTCTGTGAAGTCAATTCCAATGCCCACTTTAAAAATATCTTTGACTGCACCGGCATTAATGTGGCCGACGCAATCATGACCTATATTGACAAGGAGTTGGATCGATGTGCACACTGAAGGGATATCTGCTCTACGAGCCGAATGACGCAATCAAAAATATGGGATTTATCGATCTGTTTATGGAGGAAAGCAAACGGCGATGCATCGCGCTCTCTCTTCTCCTTACAACTGATGAACGCCTGCTGGTGCATGTATCTGCCGAGTCACTTGGAAATCCGGATTTTATTATTAACCGTTCTCGTTTTCCCCTGCTTTCGCATGCATTGGAGGACGCGGGAATCCGCGTATTCAACAGTGCAAAGGTATGTGAGATTTGTAACGATAAGCAGCGCACCTATGAATATTTAAAGGAATACGGCATCCTATTTATGGACACGAGATATCCTCAAAATCCCTCAGACGGCAAAGCTGCACGGGAATTTGGCTATCCGTTTGTGTTAAAGCCGGCAGACGGCCACGGCGGGATGCATGTCGGTCTGATTCTCAATGAGCGGGAATTATATCAGGCTTTGTCCGAACTGAAGAAGGATTACGGTACGATCCCAAAACTCGTTTTCCAGCGATGCGCCTCCGACATCGGGAAAGATCTGCGCGTCTACGTCCTCGGCGGCAAAGTCATTGCCGGAATGATGCGCACCTGTGCTGATCCGCAGCCGCAAAGCACCGAAATCCGCGCCAACTTTTCTCTCGGAGGCACGGCCGCTTCGCACATTCTGACAAAAGAAGAAACGGCCCTGACCGAAAGGATCAGTGCCGCGCTTCCAGCCGATCTTGTCGGCATTGATTTCATCTATCATAACGGACAGCCGATATTCAACGAAATCGAGGATGTCGTCGGTACCCGCATGCTTTACGCCTATACAACTATTAACATCGTAAAGGAATATCTGGGTTATGTAATGGAAAAATTGAAATAGGTGTCAATTTATTTCCAGCATGGAAATCTTCACCTGATATACCTGCTTCTCACCGGGCCCCAGGAATTTCAGCAGACCCTTTCTGCGCATCACATCCCGGCCGTCGGGATAACAGTTTCCGCATTCCAGACCAAGGGCATAATCACGGACGCCCATCATTTTCCACTGCGTAAAACAATCCAGTTCCTTTGCGTCATACTCTATTTTCAGTCCGCAGCCAAGTTTCGGCTGAACAATGGAAGCCATTGCCGGCTCTGTCCTTCCCGGCTTTGTAAAATCATGATAATAGCAGCGTTCTTCATAATCCGCCTGCGGCTTCTCCATTTTCATCCAGTTCTCAAGATCCGCCGCCGCATGTTCGTTTCTGGGGATTACCCTCTCTGCCGGAATCGTAACAATACTGTCCTCATCCAAAAGAGGATAGCCCATATTCATATGATATAAAATTTCCATCGGCTCGGTTTTGCTTCCGGCATTTTCAAGTGTATCCGTAATCACAAACTCATTTTGAGTCAGACTGACACGAATTTCACGGTGCAGCCTCCATTTACGTGCAAAAATTCCTTCATCTCTGACAAGCGCACGGATGATGAGTGAATCCCCCTCCTTTGTCCAATAAGCCTGCTCCGCCGGTAAATTTCCAATTGTACCGTGAAGCGGCAGCCGTTCTCCCATATCGGTACACGGAGTGCCGACGGCCTCAAGGCCGCATGTCGTCAAAAAGCCTGCTGTAAAAGATTTCAGCCAATTATTTTCTGTTCCTTCATAATATGCCGGTGCAACATAGCCGCACGGGGAAAAATAACTCATGTTAATTCCCTTGAATTTCAGCCTTGAAATATCCGCGGCACGGTCCAAGGATACTACAAGCTCCAGCCCTTTTCCGTTATTGACCTCCATCAGCCGCATGCCGTCCCCTTTTCCGCCGATCAGACGGTGTTCCTCCACACCATAATACTGTGCATCATGTCCTATGTAAGGATTCATAAGCTTCGCCCCTTTCTCTTTTCAGATAAGCGGTCTCACCGCTTTATACATATTTCGGTACCTTTGATAGATTTCCTTATATTTTTCATGCATCTCTGCTCTCGGATAATAACTGTCGCGCTTTTCTATCATGCGGGCGGCGGCCTCCTCCATATTGTGAAAGCAGCCGATCGCGATTCCGGTCAGCATGGCACTTCCGACCGTTCCGGCGTCCGGCGTCGCCAAAGCGGTAATCGGAATACCAAGCATATCCGCTTTCATCTGCATCCATTCCCTGGATCTTGCACCGCCTCCGGTCGCATGAAGCCTTTGAAAACGGATTCCGGAGGCTTTTAAATATTCCATATTCAGCATCATCTCATAGACAACGCCTTCCATGCACGCGCGATAAATTGTGCCGACACCATGCCCTGCCGTCAACCCTAAGATAGCACCCTTAGAACCCGTGTCCATATAAGGTGTCGCGGCCCCGGCAAAATGCGGAAGCACCAGCAGTCCTGTCGGACTCTCGGACTGTCTTTCCAAATATTCATGTACGGAAATTCCTTCTTCTGCCGCCAATTCTTTTTCTTTTTTCGCCATCGTTTCGATACACCATTGGATCAGCGCACCGCCCGTATAGGAAAATGCATAGCAAACATATTTGCCCGGAATGATATAGGGTACGACCGCATAATTTCCTTCAAACATCACATCCCTATCCGGAATTTCATCATAGACCGGCGTAATACACTCCACGGTTCCCGCACCGTCCACAGCCGTGCCGGAATTAAAGACGCCTGCGCCTGCCGCCGCAGCCACCTGATCATGGCTGATCACAACGATCTGCGTTTTGGCTGAGAGGCCCGTTTTTACCGACAGCTCCTGTTTTAGCTCTCCTGCTGCCGTTCCCGCTGGAACCGGCGTTGATAACAGCCGAATGTCTATTTGCGCCTTGCCCAGAATCTGCTCGCTCCACTTCAGCGCATGAATATCAAATGCCATCGTCCTCGAAGCAAGAGAATAGTCTATTTGGGCTTCGCCTGTCAGACAGAATACCACATAGTCCGCTATTAAAAACAGGTGTTCTGCCTCGCGATAGGTCTGAGGCTCGTGCTTTTTCAGCCACATGATTTTTGCGATGCTGTACATTTCATGCGGCCTTAAGCCGGTGATGGAAGCAATTTCCCTTTCTCCGTTCTCTCCCATCGCAGCAACAAGCTCTTTTAACTCCTCACGCCCTCTCGGATCGGTATAAAGCATCGACCGGTGAAGCGGATTTCCGTATGCATCCGTCATGACAAACGTCTCTCCAAAGCTCGTAACTCCGATTCCGCCGATGTCACCATACTTTTTCCCGATTTCCGTCAGAACAGAATAAACGCCCCTCATGATGGCTGCTGCATCCACCTCATGAGCCTCCATTTGCCTTGTCACCGGATAGTCGCAATAAGCCTTGTCCAAATAGATTCCCGTTTCATCAAATACTGTCAGCTTGCAGCCGGTCGTGCCGATATCAAGTCCCGCAATTTTCATGGCAGAGCCTCCTTAATCAATATCCACCCAGTCATAATGCAGATAATTTGTAAATGCTTCCTCCAGCACCTCTTTATAATGTCCAAAGCCCACCGATGTATGGTGCTTAAAGCCGCCTTTTGCAAGTCTGATCAGCTTATTTTGCAGATCCGGGATCTTTGCCACACCGGCGCATCCGAAATAGTCCTCTCCGATTACATCCGCTGTAAATTCTCCTTCACTCGCGTAAATAATGAGCCTGCCGTCCCTTGTCTGGCAGTTGGAAAACGTCATGGGAAACGCCTTGATTCTTCCTTCGTTGCTTCCCCAGCCGGAACCCGGATCGTTCTTCGCAAACATTTTGTGCTCCGTCACCGTCCCCTTTTGAGTCATCAGGCTCTGTGCCACCGGCCCGCAGTGGAATAAAACTACCTTATCCTCGTCTGCCCCGTAATTATTATTCCAATCGAGTACGGCAGTCGCTTCCCCGCTCGCCAGATTCATCGCCCGCATCGTAATTGCGGAGCACAGGTCAATTTCACAGGAAGCAACAATTCCTCTGTCGTTCAGCTCACTTAACAACACGCACGGGCAAATTCTCAGAATTGTTTCCATTTCGTTCCAGCAGCGGAGTGTCAGCGCATCCAAGCGGTATTCATCAATATATTCGTCAAGCACAACCGATACTTTGGCAAGCGTCGTCATATTTTCAGCCGGTACATTTGAGCAGTCCGTATATGCTTTCAAAACCGCTTCTTTTTTTATAATGCGTGCATCTGCCGCATTCATTGTATTTACTTTAAAAATCAGTTCGGAAAGATCAAAGGATTCCACGGTGATCTCATGTTTTTGCAGGGCAAGCTCGTCAAAGCGCACCGTTTTAAACGCAGTTGTCCTCGCCCCAATGCAGCCCACATTAAAACGCTTCATACCGTTTACAACGCGGCAGACGGCGGCAAAATCCTTCAGATTCTCATCAAACCGTTCCGAAAGCGGATGTACGACATGCGGCTTCAATACGGTAAACGGCACCTGATATTGGGTAAATACATCGGTCACGGAAAATTTGCCGCAATACGCATCTCTTCTGTGCTTAAAATCCATCTTGTCAAGCTCGTCAGGATATGCCTGCATCAATATCGGCACTCCGGCATCCCTCAGCGCTGTAATTGCTCCATTTTCATCGGCAAAAATCGGCATCGAGAAGATAACACCATCATAGGCTCCTTCCTGCTCTTTCAGCCATTTTGCATACAAAAGGCCTTCTTCACGCGTCTCAATACCGCCATATCTTGTCAAAGCCGTGTCCATCGCAATATAATCATAACCTGCCTGCGTCACCGCACGGATCATATCCTTCCTTGCTTCATAAATCAACTCACCCGGCATAAAGCCCCTGTTGCAGAAGCAAAGCGCAAATGTCATCTTTTTCATGTCTGTTTTCTCCTGTCCCGGCATTCAGTTCTTCCCGCTCCTCAATATTCTTTATCCATATGCGCAAACGTTTTCATCGCATCCTTTACATTCTCTTTCATTGCCTCGGAAGCCTTCTTGACGACCTCCGTAAAAAATATCGGTTTACCGTTCTCAATTGTCTTTACCAAATTGCCGATTGCCGTGCCGCCCGCCTTATCCATATAAGTAAAATAGTTAATCTTTCGGACACCAGCCTTGATCGCGGTATGAAAATCCTCTCCGCTCACGCCTGAACCCCCGTGCATGACAACCGGGATACCGCCTGTCTCATCACGTACCGCCGAAACAATCCCAAAATCCAGCTTCGGTTCGGTCAGGTAAATCCCGTGTGTCGTGCCAAACGAGCACGCAAGCGCATCAATCCCTGTCTCCTTTACAAACTGCCCTGCCTGCTTTGGATCCGTATAAATTTTATTGTCATCGCCTTCTCCATCAGTGTCACCCGCTCCGGATTCCCGCTTTCCCATTGAACCCAGCTCTGCCTCCACGCTCGCGCCGGTTTTCCTTGCCATTTCGACCGCAAGCTTTGTGTTGGCTGCATTTTCCTCATACGAAAGCACAGAACCATCATACATGATCGAAGTAAACCCAATTTCAAGTGCCTTACGCAAATAATCCAGCGTCTCACCATGATCCAGATGCACACAGACCGGCACATCCGACGCCTTTGCCATCCCGATCATTACCGGCCCGATCAAAGAGAGCGGTACGAGCTCCTCATGACACTGGGCAAACTGAAGAATAACCGGAAGTGCAAGCTCCTCTGCGGCCTCCAAAATTGCCCGCAGGCTTTCCAGATTGGGCGTATTGAACGCGCCCACCGCGATCCCCCTTTCCTCGGCTATTCTCATCATTTCCTTTAATGTAATTAACATATCGATCCTCCTGTCTTTCGTCTCAGAGTGTGAATTGTTTCATAGTTATATTTTAAACAATATGGAGGCTCAAGGATATAGACATTTGTTCTTTTTACTTTGAATTTGTTCGCAGAAATGATATAGTAAGAATAGTAAAATCAAAGGAGAGGATTCCTATCGTATCTACGTTTGACCTGATTAAATTGAAAGAACTGCTGCAGGACTTTTATAATCTGACAAAAATTCGTATTACGGTCTTTAACGATCATTTTGAAGAGCTGGTCGCCTACCCCGAGGAAATCGCCTCCTTCTGCCGCACGCTCAGAAGCGATGCCAACGCTGACAAACAGTGCCGCCGATGCGATAAGAATGCCTGTATCATCGCTTCCCGCCGGCATTCCACTTATTGTTACCGATGTCATGCCGGCCTGACCGAAGCGATTTCTCCGATTTATCTCGGAAATATTCTGATCGGGTACTTATTTTTCGGACAGGTATTTTCCTATCCTGACTATGAAACAGGCTGGAATGAAATCAAACGGCTCTGCAGTGCCTACAAGATCGATCTGGCCCTGTTAAAAACAGCCTGTCTAAAAAGCCCGATTATCCCGAAAGAATACATTTTATCATCCTCGCATATTCTGCACGCGGTGGCCTCCTATCTATGCATGGAGCGCATGGTTGTTTTAAAGAGACAAAACCTGCCGATGCTCATCGACAGCTACATTCAGACCCATTTAACAGAAAATATCGATTCCCGCCGGCTCTGCGAGCAATTTCAGATCGGAAGAACACATCTCTATGACATCGCAAAGCAGAATTATGGAATGGGTATTGCGGAATATATCAGGAAACTTCGTATCGAGCAGGCGAAAATGCTTTTAGTTGAGGCGCCGGAAAAAAGAATCGGAGAAGTGTCCTTTGCCTGCGGCTTTTCAGACTATAACTATTTCATCACAATGTTTAAGCGTATGACAAAAAAATCCCCCCGGCAATACCGGGAGGAGGAGCTTTGCAAATTAAAATGAATACTTATATACAGGTCCGCTGCCTTTTTAATGCCTTCACGATCCAGACGCAGAGCGCAGCTGCAAGAACCATCAGAACCAGCTTTATGACCGGGGACAACGCTTCCGGAATCAGGCGTTCCAAATAAAGTCCCGCAAAATTAAGCGCACTATGAAAAACAATACCGCTGAACACAGAGCCTGACAGCTGGATCAGATAACCGATCAGCAGTCCGAGTAAAAATGCATAGATTCCCTGTACAAGGTTTCCGTGGAAGAAACCGAACAAGACTGCCTGCAGCACATTGGCCGCATAAAACGGTGCGTGCTCCTTCGCATAACCCAAAATCAGACCGCGAAAAATAAACTCTTCTCCAATCGGCGACAGCAGACCGACATAAATGATAGCGGCAGGAGATAAAGAAAGCAGTGGTGACAACAGCGAGGAATACGCCTCGGCAACCGCCGGGAGCAGGGAAAGAATGAAATAGAGCACATAGGAGACAGCAAGTTGAACGGCCAAGCCGAGCAGGATCAGCAGAAACAGCGTTCTGCCATTCCAGAATGTGTCCTGTTCTCCATCCTGACCGGACCTTACAAATACAGCATAATACCAAATGCCGAACACCGCAATATAAACCGCCTCAATCGCACAAAGCACATAAATCACATAAGTGTCATAGTCTGCGGCAAGCCCGGCCGCCAACACCTGATTCAGCAGAACAGCGCATCCCGTTCGGATCAGGAGCATTACAAAATACGGCACGATGCAAAGCAAAAGACCAAATGACTTTTTCATAGACCAACTCCGTTTTCAATTGCCTGATTTTTCAAAAATTCCATGAATTCCACTTGATTGTCTTTTGTAACCTTCACTCCGAAGCCCTGCGCCTTAAGCGCAGGATCTACAGTTTCATTATATGCGGCATCAATCATAATATTCCCGATTGCAGGGATAAAATGGCTCGTCTCATAATAATTGCTGCTGCCCGCCGTGATGTTGGAAAAGCTGCTGAAATTATAATAATCCGTCACATCGGCAAGCCCTGTAAGAAAATCCAGATAGCCGTTCTCCAAATCCCTCGCATAGGTCTTGTAATAAAGCGGATTTGTCACAACAGTCAGTTGAATTCCATTTTCATCACAGAGGTCCGCAAATTCCTGTATATCCGCGATTGATTCCTCCAAGCGCAGTGAATAATAGCCTGCCCAGTATCCCGACGCTTCACTGCCGTCGCCGTTCGTGCCGTCAAACTCAGAGACGATGTTTAAACGCTCTGTTCCCGTCCTGCGAAACCTTGCAGCAAAATCAGGATCATTGTCTTCATGCTCTCTGATTGTGGAAAGCGCCTGCCAGGTCGTCAGCAAATCACAGTATTTCGTATAAAATTCCAGATGGGAAATCAATCCCCCGCTTGGATAAGGTGTCCGGTAAAGTACATTTTCATGCATAGCCGGATCCACAAAGCAGGAAATATCATCTACAAGTAGCAGTATCTGCTTCGGCACAAAACCATTTTTAATCAGCACCTTCAGCGTCTTGACATGCTCTGCGGGAACTGCCTCCGAGCTTGCCATGTTGTAGTATGTGCCGCCCGGTATCTTCTCAACATCAATAAATCCCGCACGGGAAGATCCAAATACGAGCGAATCAAACTTGTCTTGATTACGAATGACATATTTTGTCTTGATAAAGTTTTTATTGGGTTCCACTCCGTTGTTGACGGGCGAATTATAATGAAAAATATTATAGGGGTCAATGATGATGTTGACCGGAGCAAAGATCGCAAGCAAAAACAAAGAAAACACCAGTAATTTAATTAAAAACTTTTTCATAGCTTTCCCTTTTCTAAAATTTAAAGTAGATGAATTCCTGTGTCACTCCATTGTGGATCTTAAGCACGATCACGAGAACAGCCGTCGCTATATAGAGTGCCCAGCGAAGCGGCAGCTTCAGCCGGCTAAGCTCCCTTAACAGATCATGTCTCATGCTGAAATAGTCATACGCCATCAGAAATACAATGGATGCACCTGTTTTGGCGATCGACAGCTTACTCATTGTCATCTGCCCCATCGCCTCAGTAAACGAGCCGAGGGGAAACAGGTTCCTCAAAATATAAACCGCATCCGATATTGAGTTGGCGCGGAAGAACATCCACGCAAAACTGACTGCGGCGAAGGTCAGCAGGATGCTTCCCGCATGCCTCAGACGCAAAGCAGCGCGATACGGCTGTTTTTCCAGCTTTCCTGTTCTGGACGCAGCAGCTTTTCTTTTTCCCGAAAAATCCTTCACCGTATTTTCAATCACTTGATAGATGCCATGAATACCGCCCCACAGCACAAACGTCCAGCTGGCGCCATGCCAGAGACCGCTTGCCAGAAACGTCAGAATTAAATTCAGATTCCTTCTCTTCTTGGAAACACGGTTGCCTCCAAGCGGGATATAGACATAATCACGAAACCATGTGGACAGGGAAATATGCCAACGGCTCCAGAACTCCTTCACGGATGACGACCAGTACGGAAATTTGAAATTTGTCATCAAATCAAAACCCAGCAGCTTTGCAACACCGATCGCCATATCGGAATAGCCGGAAAAATCACAATAAATCTGAAATGTAAATAATAATGTTGCAAGAATCAGACTGAAACCTGAGTGCTCCGTCACGTTGTCAAAAACAACATCCACATACTTGGACATGGAATCCGCAAATACAAGCTTCTTCAGCAAGCCGAGCAAAATCAGCCTTGCGCCGTAAACAGCCGTATCATAGTCGAATTTCTTTTTCTTTTCGATCTGCGGCAGAATATTTCCTGCACGTTCAATCGGTCCCGATGAAATATTGGGAAAAAAAGAAACAAACAGTGCATATTTCCCTAAATGACGCTCCGCCGGTATTTTCCCTTTATAGACATCGGCAAGATAACCGACCATCTGAAATGTATAGAAAGAAATACCAACCGGCATCAAAAGCCTGAGTGTCGTCTCCTGCACCGGAACAGCAAAAATGCGCAGTACCTTTTCCACACTGTACAGCGCAAAATTTGCATATTTAAACAACAGGAGCAGAAACAGCGTAACAATAGTTCCTGCCGCAAACAATAACTTTTTCTTTTTGGCATCTGACGCCTTTTCCATAAATATCGCACCGAAATACGAAACGAGCGTCGTGAATACAATTACCGCCAAATATCTGATGTCCCAGCTTGCATAAAAAAACACATTCGCCGCAAGCAGTCCCGCCCACCTGTATTGATGCGGCAGAGCCCAGTAGATCAGAAATACCGCCGTCATAAAAAAGAGAAAAGAAATAGAACTAAATAACATACTGGCTTCCTAACCTCTCCTGCTGCCGGTCTACAAGATCCGCAATCGTCACATTGTCAACGACACGGTTGATCGCCTCTTCAAGTTCCTTCCAAACCGCAAGCGTATCGCAAGAATCGCACCGCTCGCAATCATTCTCAGCCCCATCCAAACAGGCCACCGGAGATAAACTGCCCTCGGTAAGTCTTAAAATCATGCCGACCGTATATTCCTGCGGATTTCTTGCCAGCTTGTAACCGCCCTGTGCGCCTCGCACGCTCTTAACATAGCCGGCTTTGTTCAAAATTGCAATAATTTGTTCCAGATATTTTTCGGAAATGTCCTGGCGCTGTGCAATCTGCTTGACCTTCACATATTCGCCCGTATTGTTTACGGCCAGATCCAGCATAACCCGGACAGCATACCTGCCCTTTGTGGATATCTTCATAATTAACACCTCTCCATAGTTTAGATTATATAGTTTAATTCCTATCACGTCAATGTAGAATACGGGGAATTGTGTGCATCGCATAGCTGCGCATAAAATTTTATTGTACAGGAAATTCGGAGGAATTTCCTCTCTAATAAAATAAGAGGGGCGCTCTCATCGTACAGAAGGCCCCTCTCATATCGACTTCTTATGGAAATGGAAACTTCTTATGGAAATATCCAGATCCGCCGCTTAAAATATCGGAACGACTGCTCCGTCATAGGTATTATTGATGTAATCTCTTACCGCATCTGACTGAAGTGCCTTCACAAGCGCCTGGATTCCGGGTGCACTCTCATTGCCCTCTTCCACAACAAGGATATTTGCATAGGTCTGTGCTGCTTCTGATTCTGCCGCTTCCGCTGCCACAGCATCCTTCCCTACGCTCAGTCCGGCTTCCATCGCATAATTGCCGTTTAATACGACAAAGTCAACCTCGTCGATAACTCTTGATACCTGAGCCGCCTCCAGCTCAATGATCTCTATGTTCTTAGGATTCTCCACAATATCCTTGACCGTAGCTTCCAGACCAATGCCATCCTTCAGCGTGATCAGACCATTGTCTTGTAATAATAAAAGAGCTCTCGCCTCATTGGTCGTATCATTTGGAACCGCAATCTTCGCACCGTCCGCAATGTTTGCAAGATCCGAAGAAACTCCCGGATAAATGCCGAACGGCTCATAGTGAATCTGTGCCGCTTCCACAAGGTGCGTTTCGTTTTCCGCATTGAAGTCCGTCAGATACGGAATATGCTGGAAATAGTTTGCATCAAACTCACCGCTCTCTACAACAAGGTTGGGCTGTACATAATCATCAAATACAGTCACCTGTAAATCCCAGCCCTCTGCTGCAAGGGTATCCTTCACCTGCTCTAAAATTTCCGCATGAGGTGTGGCTGAAGCCGCTACTTTAATGATGCCGCCTTCTGCTGCAGGCGCTTCTTCCTCTGCCGCCGGTGCTTCCTCTTCTGCCGGTGTTTCCTCTGCCGCCGGTGCCTCTGTCACCGTTTCGGGTGCAGCTGCTTCCGGTGCCGCTTCTGCTGCCGATCCGCAGCCTGTCAGTGCCGCCGTGCCAAGAGCCAATGCAAACACCGTTGACAATACTGTTAATTTCTTCATAATCATATCCTCCTCTTTTCTTTTAGATAATCTATATGCATTTCCGCTTCCATTTTTTGGTCCGCCGCCTCTCATCTGGCGGGAATCCCGATGCTGCTGTTCCTCACGGAAGCCATCCGTAATGATCCATACTGTTTCTCACAGGTACGCATAAACACCGGTACCACGAAACCGGAAAAAAACATATCAGCCTGCAATTCTCTTGTCTGTTCTTTTGGAAATCCGCATGCCGATGATCTGTAAAATCTGTACCAGTACAACAAGCAGAACGACGGTCACAAGCATAATATCCGTCTGGTATCTGTAATACCCATAGCGGATGGAAATATCACCAAGTCCGCCGCCGCCGACAATACCGGCCATCGCACTGTAGCCGAGAATCGTTCCGAGTGCAATCGTACTTCCCACAATCAGTGAAGTTTTTGCCTCGGCAAGCAGCACCTTGCACACAATCACAGGCAGCGAAGCTCCCATACTTTGTGCTGCCTCGACAACACCCTGATCCACCTCCAAAAGGGAAGATTCCACCATCCTGGCCACAAAAGGAGCAGCCGCAACGGTAAGCGGCACGATTGTCGCAGTCGGGCCATAGCTTTTCCCGACAATCAGCTTTGTGATCGGACTGACTGAAATCAATAAAATCAAAAACGGCACGGAGCGCACAATATTCACGAATACATCCAACAGCTTATAAATTGTTGTATTTGGCCATAAGCCGTCCTTTTTTGTAATGACGAGCAAAATTCCCATCGGAAGTCCGAACAGGTAAGCCATCAGGGTGGAGGTCACCGTCATATACAGCGTCGCGCCGATCCCTTCTAACAGCATCAATATTGTTGCACTATCCCACATAATCTTCCAGCTCCTCTACCGTTAATTTTCTTTCCTTCAGAAAGGCAACCATTTTTCCGGCCGCCAGCTCATCCTCAGGCAGCTGCAAAATCATCTGCCCGTGCGCAATGCCTCCGATGTCCTTCGTGTCCGCAAGCAGAATGTTGACGGGAGCCTTGCATGTAAGCACCATATTAGCGATTACCGGCTCAAATGAAGAATTTTCTGAAAAAACGATGCGGATACAACGCTTTCCTTCCATTAAAGATGCCTTGTACTCCGACTGGTAAACAAGCTTTTTCGCCGCTTTGCTCTTCGGCCTCGCGAATACTTCCTCGACCGTACCGTGCTCGGCCAGCTCACCGCCGTCTATGATCGCCACATGGGAGCAGATTTCCTCAACAACACGCATCTCATGTGTAATAATTACAATGGTAATGCCAAATTCTTTGTTAATTTTCTGTAAAAGCCCTAAAATCGCTTTTGTCGTCTGCGGATCAAGCGCACTCGTCGCCTCGTCACATAACAGGATTTTAGGATTGTTGGCAAGCGCCCGCGCAATGGCTACTCTCTGCTTCTGCCCGCCGGAGAGCTGTGTCGGATAGGCTTTCGCCTTTTCCGTCAGCCCGACGATGTCCAAAAGCTCCATCGCACGCTTCCTGGCCTCTGACTTTTTCATGCCCGCAATTTCAAGTGGAAAACAAACATTATCCACAACGTTACGCTGCATGAGCAGATTAAAATGCTGAAAGATCATGGATACCTGCTGCCTGAGTGCACGCAGACCTGCATCGCTTAATGCAGACAGATCCTCGCCCTCTATAATAACAGTGCCCTTTGTCGGCCTTTCCAGAAAGTTTAAACACCTCACAAGCGTGCTCTTTCCGGCGCCGCTCATGCCGATGATGCCGTAAATATCTCCCTGTTTAATGCTTAAGTCGATACCCTTTAACGCCTCGACTACATTTTCCTTTCCGACAAAGGTCTTTTCCAGAGCTTTAATCTCAATAATCGTATCCATATCTGCACCTGCCTATCTGCTTTTGTGTGTTCACATTCTAACACACTTTTTATTCCTCTGTAAATAGCGGTGTCGATAAATAACGGTCGCCCGTATCCGGCAGCAGAACAACAATCAGTTTTCCTTCGTTTTCCGGACGCTTTGCAAGCTCTGAGGCCGCATGCAATGCTGCTCCCGAAGATATACCTACCAAAACGCCTTCCGTTACGGCAATTTCCTTTCCTGCCGCAAAAGCATCTTCATTTGTCACATCGATTACTTCATCATAAATATCCGTATCCAGTGTTTGCGGAATAAAACCTGCTCCGATGCCCTGTATTTTATGCGGGCCTGCCGTACCCTTTGTAAGTACCGGAGAACCGGCCGGCTCAACCGCAATGATTTTTACATCCGGATTTTTGGACTTTAAATATTTGCCCGCACCGCTGATCGTTCCGCCTGTTCCGATTCCGGATATAAAAATATCCACTTTGCCTTCCGTATCGTCCCAGATTTCCGGTCCTGTTGTCTTAAAATGCGTCTCCGGGTTTGCCGGATTGTCAAACTGTCCGAGAATAACCGCACCCGTCTTCTCTTCCCGAAGTTCCTCGGCTCTTGCGATCGCACCCTTCATTCCCTTTGTTCCGTCTGTCAGCACAACCTGTGCGCCGTATGCCTTCAAAAGGTTTCTTCTCTCAACACTCATCGTCTCAGGCATCGTCATAATCGCCTGATATCCCTTTGCTGCCGCAACTGCTGCAATTCCGATTCCGGTATTTCCCGATGTCGGCTCAATGATTGTTGCACCGGGCTTTAACAGACCCTTTTCTTCCGCATCCTCAATCATCGCAAGTGCGATTCTGTCCTTTACGCTGCCCGCCGGATTAAAATATTCAAGCTTGGCAACAATTCTTGCCTGCAGTCCATGCCTCTTTTCATAATTAGTCAACTCCAATAACGGTGTTTTTCCAATCAGTTCTGTCGCGCTTTTCTTAATTCCTGCCATATCCATTTCCTCCTTTTATAAGTTGGCTCTGCCGTTGTTACTCTTCTTTGGTTTTGCTTTCATTTCTTATTTGTAAATCTGTATTCATTTTATTTCCTAGTATTTCACTAGGTTTATTATGTTTTGGATTATACCGCTCTTTTTTCGTTGTGTCAACTATTTTTTTTATTTTAATAAATTTCATAAATTTTCCATAAAAAAAGTTAGCCTGTGATTCGCCCACTCTCACTGCCAGATACTTAGGCTGCACAGCTTTTGTTCCGCGCGCGCAGCTGCGCATAAATTATTAGATAGAAAATCCATATGGATTTTTATCTAATAAAAAAGCTTCGCCTTACCGTTTGGAATGCGAAGCTTTCTTGCCAATCTTATTTTACATTCTTGCCGACCGATTGGGTACGGCGTTTTGCCTGTGCCCTTTTCGGCCTTGCCGCGGTTTCTGCCGCAGCTGCCGTAACTACTGCCAAGGCCGTTGTCGGAAGCACCTCTGTCGATTTCATCTCTTCTGCTTCCGGGACCGTGACTGCGGCCGGTACTATTTCCGTATCCGCTGCTGTTTCCTCTGCGGATACCGTTTCCTCTTTAGGTGCCGTGAATACCATAGGCACAGCCTCCACATTCACAGCAGTCTCCTTTAATGTCTCCTGGGCCTTTTGATTTTTTATTTTCTTTTCTGCCGAATTTTCCTGTTCCGCCAAAAACAAACCCTTCAATCTGTCAAGCAGACTCACAAAATAGCGTGCAATCGGCTCAAGCAGCAAACCGCTCAGATACTGCATCTCTTCAAAATAATAGGAGGAGAGGTGGGCAATCAGCGCCAATGCACCATAACCTACAAAAATCAAAAAATAACGCTGTGCACCTTTGATCCATTTTGTCTTATCAAATCCCTCATTCCAGATTTCGTAAAGCAGTCCGACCACATAATCCGCAAGCAGCAGCGCGGTCATAATAAACAATAAATTCAGACTCATCCCTTATTCCTTTCTTTTGTACTCTTCGCATAATTTTTTTAATTTTGTATCAATCTAATGGACATGCAGCAAATGATGGGATTTCTCCGACAGCGGTGCCTCAAAAAAGTCCTTATACAGCTGCTGTATCGTAGGATTTTCATGAGAATATCTGAGAGGCCTTCTTTCATCCAGCTCATACAGCTTTGATGCACGCCCCGGCGCCATCTCCATATCCTCCCAGATCGGTTGTCCTCCGCCGCCTACACAGCCCCCCGGACAGGCCATGACCTCCACGAAATCATACTCAACATTCTTTCTCAGAATATCTTCCATTAAAAGCCGGGCATTTTTAAGCCCACTTACCGTACAGGTCCGAACCATGGTTCCGTTCACATCATAAACGGCTTCCTTGCGCCCTTCGCTTCCCCGTACCTGAACAAAGCCGTCAATATCGGGATTATTCCCTGTCAAGGCATATACGGCTGTGCGAAGCGCAGCCTCCATCACGCCGCCGGTCGCTCCGAAGAGAACACCTGCTCCCGTACTTTCCGAAAGCGGCGAATCAAATTCAACCTCCTCCAACAGCTGAGGCATAATGTGCTCCGCCGTAAGCAGCCGTGTCAATTCTCTTGTCGTCAGAACAATATTCACATCAGGTCCTGTTCCGGTCACATCCATTTCCGGCAGCGCCGCTTCTCCCTTTTTTGCTATGCAGGGCATAATGGAAATACTGCATATTTGATCCGCACAGACATTCAGCTTTTTTGCAAAATAAGTCTTGGTCACCGCACCAAACATCTGCTGCGGAGATTTTGCCGATGAAAGTCTTTTTGACAGATCGGGGTATTGGCTCTTTAAGAAACGTACCCAGGCCGGACAGCAGGAGGTGAACATGGGAAATCCGCTCTCCTTAATTTCCGGAAGCCGTTTCAGCAGCTCATTACCTTCCTCCATAATAGTCAAATCAGCGGTAAAGTTCGTATCAAATACGTAATCAAAGCCCACCTGCTTAAGAGCAGCCACCATTCTTTTTTCCGTCGCGATACCATCCGGCAATCCCATAGATTCTCCCCAGGCGGTTCGCACCGCAGGCGCTACCTGGACAACTGTAATTTTATCGGGATCCGCTAAAATATCAAATACCTTCGGAATGTCATTCCGCTCACGCAGCGCGCCGGTAGGGCAATGGGTAACACACTGTCCGCACATGCTGCAGTCGGATTCCTCAATGCTGCGGTGTTCCGATACATCCACGGTAGTGCGGGAACCGGTATTTTGCACATCCCAGATATGCAGATCCTGAATCTTATCACAAACCTGTACACAGCGCATGCATTTGATACACTTCTTAAAGTCCCTGATCAGAGGATATTCCTGATTCCAGGGGGCATCCTCCACCAATTTGGGATAGGAAATCTCAGTAAGGCCAAGATCCGTGGACAGTTTCTGCAGGCTGCAGTTGCCGCTCCTGACACACGTGGCGCAATGGCAGTCATGCTGGGAGAGAATAAGCTCCACATTGGTTTTTCTGACCGAACGAACCTTTGGGGAATTGGTGCTAATCACCATTCCCTCTTCAACGGGATTATTGCAGGCTGTAATGAGCTTTTCTTTTCCCTGCATTTCTACCACACAGACTTTACAGGCACTGATTTCATTAATACCTTCCAAATAGCATAAATGGGGGATCATAATCCCTGAGGAAGCTGCCGCCTTCATGATCGTGGTGCCTTCTTCCACACAAATATTCCTGTTGTCAATTTTCAAGCTTACCATATTGCAGCCCGACCCCCTTTCAGGTTACCATACCCATAGTGGTCGCAGCGCAGACATCTGCCTGCCTCCTGTGCCGCTTCCTGCTCGGTCATGGTACATTCGATCTCATCGAAGTCGCTCCTGCGTTTGCCAACCTCTCGTTCCCGCAGGTTAATTCTGCCGCATAATTCCTTGTCTTCGTAATTTACCTGCGGAATTTCCACATCACAGCTGATCGTATGACAGAAACCCAGATATTCATCAATGTTAGCCGCGGCAACTTTGCCTGCCGCAATCGCACGAATGACAGTGGCCGGCCCGGTCACACAATCTCCGCCCGCAAAAACACCGGGAACATCGCGGAATCCGCTTTCGCTCAAGGCATCGATGACACCTCTTTTTACGGGGACTCCCGACTCTTCAAAATGATACGCTTCAATTCCCTGACCGATAGCAACCACCACGATATCGCAGGGAATCCGTTCTAATTCCAGATCGGCCCTGATCGGTCGGGCTCGTCCCCATGCATCTATGGGACCGATCATCTGTGGTGCAATCCAGATAGCGGCTACCCTGCCGTCCGAACCTGCTTCAATTTTAACGGGAGCGTTAAGGGAATAGAGCTCAGCACCCTCGGCTATGGCACCCTCTACCTCTTCAGGAAGAGCCGTCATATCCTCCGATCTCCTTCGATAGGCAATCCCCACCCTGCTTGCGCCCAGACGGATCGCCGAACGGGTACAGTCCATGGCAACATTGCCGCCGCCGACTATCATAACGTGCTTGCCGGTAAAATCAGGAGGATTATTTTCGCCGATGCTCCTAAGCATCTCCACGGCAGAAATCACACCCTCCGATTCCTCCCCTTCTATGCCGATCTTTTTATCAATATGGGCGCCGATGGCAATATAAACCGCATCATACTCTTTCCGCAGCCGGTCAAGCGGAATCGCGTCAGCTTCATCTCCGATTTTTTTATTTTTATGTACTTCCACACCCGCGGAAAGGATCGCTTCAATATCTTCATCCAGACGCTCCCTTGGGAACCGGTAGCTCGGAATGCCATAACGAAGCATACCTCCAAGTTTTCCTTTTTCTTCAAAAACAACGGCATGATGACCCATGAGCTCCAAATAATAAGCCGCCGAAAGTCCGCCGGGGCCTCCGCCTATGACTGCTACCTTTTTGCCGGAAGACGGAGCTTTTTCAGGAACAGGAACGGTGTTGGCACGGGCATTGTCGACTGCCATACGCTTCATACCTCGGATATTGACGGAACTGTCAATCATATTGCGGCGGCAGCGGGCTTCACATGGATGCTCGCAGATCAACGCACAGGCAGTCGGGAAAGGATTATCCTTTCGAATCAGCGTTACTGCATCGGCATACCTCTTTTCTCCAACCAGCGCAATATATCCGGGAATATCCACACCGGCCGGACATAACGCCACGCAGGGAACAGGCTGGGTGATACCATAAGAACACTTGCCATGCTTGATGTGATAAAGATAATCCTCACGAAATCCCTTCAGACCTGTCAACACCATGCCTGCAGCCTCGTAGCCGATCGCACAGTCCGCGGAATCGGCAATGCTTTGAGCAGTTTTCTGCATGAGTTCCAGCGTGGCCGGAGTGGCGCGGTTCTCCAAAACATCTTCCAGCATTTTTGTAAGCTGCAGCAACCCTACACGGCAGGGAACGCACTTACCACAGGTCTGTGCATGACAGATCCTCAGAAAAGAGAGCTGCAGATCCACCGGGCATAGTCCGGGAGGACTGGCGACAATATGTCTCTCCAGATCCTTATACAACCGTTCCACCGTAAGCTGCGCTTGATTTGGGGTACTGATTTTCAATCGGCTCATAGTTTATCCCTCACATAAATATATAGAAGTATTTTTTACATAGCTACCTGATACCTTATGTGAAAATGTGCATATCATTTCATTAAAATAAGAACTTCTTGTCAATTTCTTATTTAACGAAACAGGGAGGTCAGACATGCTCCCGCCATAATAAAAAAATCAGAAATATTAAATACAATATTTTGGAATTTCTTCCATTTAACACGGAAGCTCACATAATCGACAACATATCCACGTGTTATCCGATCCAGCGTATTGCTGAGTGCGCCTCCGATCAGGAAAGCAAAGCCAAGCTTTTCCGCTTTGCTCCTGTCTTTGTCAGCAAATGTATCCGTACCGAACAGCACAAGAAAAACGGTCAGCCCCGCCGAAACGACCGCCGTCAGCTTTTGATGCGCATCCAGTACATTCAGCATGATCCCTCTATTATGATGCTTTCTGATAAGCAGCCGGCCGCCGCAGGCACTTTTCTCACTTCCCGACTTCAGATTCAGTTCCACCTCGTGCTTAATTTTACTGTCGATACCAAATATCAAAATTGAAATCAGACTATACAGCATAAGCTCCTGTCTCCTATCACAGTTAAATCCCCTCTCAACTGTATTTATCATACCCTTTTCCCCGTCTGTTGACAAGCGGGAACTGCAAATAAGGGAGTCGTTTCCAAAAATTTTCCGCAGGCGCCTATGCCGGAAAACTGTCAGATCAAAAGCGCCCGCATTGCATCAAAAGCACCTTTAATATTGAGACGGCCGTAACCCCACAGATTGTTTGGATAAGTGAGCAGATTGCTGCGCTCGGCTCCCCTGTACAAGTAATATTTCATATCGTTCATCCGAAAATAAGGCGCATTCCCCTGCACGACAGCCCACTCCAAGTATTGTGCGAGCGCCCCGCCGGCAATTGCGGCGGCCATGCAGGAGGCACTCCGCCTTCCGCCTACAGTCAACACATTGACGCCGGGAGAGGCCAAATCGGGTTTAATTCTGCCCATCCTGGTGAAGCCTCTTCCCGACCGGACATAAAAGCTGTCATTGGAAGCCTGATAGGTGCTTACTGTCAGCGGTCCGGCTCCGTTAGCCGGCCCCGTCAGCGTCACATCAGGGTTCGGAAGCAGAAAATAGGTTTCATCCGAAATAAACGTATTGATCGGAAGCCATATATGGAACGTCTGGATGACATTCCCCGCGAGGGGAAATGTCATTTCGCTTCCCTCCGCATAGACACCAATCGTCCAGATACCCGGTGTCGGATTATGAAACCGGATCATAATCAGTTCCGCTCCCGTCCGCGTTTCCGCAATTACGTAATCAACATTGATTACTGTCGCCTCATACAGAAAACTGTATTGCACACTCAGGCTTCTTCTCGCCTGAATGCGAGGAACCGTTTCGCCTCCCGGAGAACGCACCGAAACAGAATAGATATCGGGCCTTCCGCCCCAAAGCTCCAGCATAAACTGCTCTTCATTGTCACCTACTCTGATTTCCACGCTCCGGTACTCTACTTCCTGTGTCACGCCCGGCGGACCTGCTCCCCCGCTTTCATTTTGAAAGCCGCTCATCTCACCGAAATAATGATGCCTCGCATTCCCTTCATTGCCGCCTGCGACTACGATTGCCCTTCCGGTGTTTTCCAGCAGATATTCGCAATAGCCCGCCAATATAGAGCTCCCGCTATGGTCTCCCAAATTGGTACCCAGACCCACAACAATTACAAGAGGCATATCGAGGCGGTCTGCCAAATCATCCAAATATTTCAGTGCCGTCAGCAGATCCGTTTCGGCATAAGCTACCGCCCCCTCCCTGACACAATAGAAATCACGCAGATATTGCTTCGCCGGCTTTAGCTTCACCATTGCGATTGTCGCCTCCGGTGCGGCCTGCACACCCGCCATCGCACTTCCGTGCCCGTTTTCATCTCTGCTCGGCACAATTTCATAAGGATTCTCACTTCTTAAGGCGCGGTTAATGTCTTCTCTCATATATTCACTTCCGTAATCAAACAGCTCGGGTTTATTTCCGGTCTGTATCGTCTGATCCCATATTGCAGCGATTCTGCTGGAACCGTCACTGTAGCGAAAGACCGGATTTGGATAATCGATACCGGTGTCGAGGTATCCGATTAGAACACCTCTGCCCTTTAGACTAAGCTGTGAAGCCTGCAAATCCAGAATTCCGCTGCTTGAGAGAGATTCATAGTCCAGCAGGCTTTCCGGGTCTGTCACATCCCTTGGAGTTACGGCGTTTGCATCTTCCGCCTGCAAAACATCACTCATATCCTGCACAAGACCGTAAAGATTCGGAATATTTGAATAAGTATAGTTTTCAAAATTAAGGGGAGGAAGTCCCTGACTTGAAACATACATGTTATAGAAATTATACTCCAGGTTCTGGATACAGTAGCCTTCCTCCACATTTGACACCGTACCGATTCTTAACTGCATTTCATATAGTATAAAATCATAGTAATCCTCTGACATAATCATCCGGCGGCATTCTTCAGGCATAAGGCGCTTTACCCTTCCATCAAAAAATCACTTATTTTACTATATTCATGTTCTCTGTTTTGTTTCCGCCTTCCTATTACACAAAAACAGCATCCAACCCCGAAGGGTACGAATGCTGTTCTTAATAGTTTATTCATTGGGAAGGACCATCGGAAACTTAATCAAACACCACTATCCGTTTGCCGGAAGCGCTGTTCCGAGCGCCTTGAGCTTTCCCCGTTCCGAAAAGCTTAAATCACCGCCGCGCAGATCGATCAGCGGACCTCCTTTTCCAAGCACGTAATCTTTTGTAATGGTCACCCTGCCGATATTTTCATCCTTCGGGATCTCGTACATGATGTCAAGCATAAATTCCTCAATTATGGAACGCAGCGCCCGCGCGCCGGTATCCTTTTCCATCGCTTTTTTCGCGATCTCATCCAGCGCCCCATCCTCAAATTCAAGCTGCACCTCATCCAGCGCGAGCAGCTTCTGATACTGCTTGACAATTGCATTTTTGGGCTCGCGTAAAATATCGACAAGCATTTCCTGAGAAAGCCCCTGCATCGAAAACATGATCGGCAGCCTTCCGACGAACTCCGGTATCATGCCGAATTTTTTGATGTCCTCAACGGTCACATTCTGCAAAATATCCTTGCGCTTGTCGAGCGTATCCTTCAATTCGGCGTTAAAACCGATGGAAGTCTGTTTTCTTAAACGCTGCTTAATAATTTCATCCAAGTCGGGAAATGCCCCGCCGCAGATAAATAAAATATTTTTTGTGTTAACGGTTGTGAGCGGCACCATCGCATTTTTGCTGTTAGCCCCGACCGGAACCTCAACCTCACTGCCTTCTAAAAGCTTCAGCATCCCCTGCTGCACGCTTTCACCGCTGACATCCCTCGAATTCGTATTTTTCTTTTTTGCAATCTTATCAATCTCATCGATAAAAATAATTCCGGTCTCGGCCTTTTCCACATCATTGTCAGCTGCCGCAAGCAGCTTGGAAACAACACTCTCAATGTCATCACCAATATAGCCGGCCTCCGTCAGGGAAGTCGCATCCGCAATGGCAAGCGGCACGTTCAGAAGCGTTGCAAGCGTCCTGACAAGATATGTCTTTCCACAGCCTGTCGGTCCAATCATCAGCATATTGGATTTTTCGATTTCAACATCCTGCAGGCGGCTGTCAAACTCAGTTTCCTTCATCGACTCCGAAGCTACCCGCTTGTAATGGTTATAAACAGCGACGGAAATGACCTTTTTCGCATGCTCCTGTCCGACCACATATTCGTCCAGACTCGCCTTAATTTTATGCGGCTGAGGAATCTCCCTGATATCAATCGCGGGCTTTTTCTCCTCGTCTGTTCCGTCCTTCTTTTTCTTCACTTTCTGTTTGCTGGAAAGCATCCCCTGCAAATCAGACATATTCATGAAGCTGATACCCGGAAAATTAGGGAAGGTCTGCACATACGGCTGCTGTTCCTTGTCCGGTTCCTCTTGCTCCTTCTCGTTCTCCTTCTCTTTGCTCGTGCCCTTTGGCACCTCCGGCGCAGCAGGAAACATCCCCTGGTAATCGAGTTGGTTCATCGTATCCATCGTCTTATGCATGCAGTCCGAGCAAATGGAAATATTATTCGGCAGCTTGAACATCCTTCCTGCCGCGCTTTCGGGACGGCGGCACAAATAGCACACATCTTCATATTCCTCTTTATGGCTGTGCGTTTCTATTTCGTTTCCATCTTGTTTTTTATTTTCGTTTTCTGCCATAAAATTCTCCTCAAATTTCTGCGATAACTTTAACCTTTTTACTCTACGGTGACTGACTTTGCTAAGTTACGCGGCTTATCTACGTCACAGCCCCTTCCTACAGACACATAATAAGCAAACAGCTGCAGCGGGATGACCGCAAGCGAATTTGCAAAATACCGATGCGTCAGCGGAATAGACAGCACATAATCCGCCGTCTTTTCAATATCCATATGGCCTTCATTTGTTACGGCAAGTACGAAGGCGCCTCTGCTCTTAACCTCAACAATATTGCTGATTGTCTTTTTATATAAATCCTCTTGTGTCAGCACTGCTGTCACAAGCGTACCCTCCTCAATCAGGGAAATTGTGCCGTGCTTTAACTCTCCAGCCGGATAGGCCTCCGAGTGCACATAGGAAATTTCTTTCAGTTTTAGAGAGCCTTCCAGTGAAATCGCATAGTCAATTCCCCTTCCGATAAAGAAGATATCCTTTGCGGCCACATAGCGGTTTGCAAATTTCTGGATTTTCTCCTTATTGGAAAGCAGCATCTCGATCTGCTCGGGCAGCTTCTTCAAATCCGCAAGCATCCCGTCCAGCTCCTTCTGAGAAATTTTTTTCTTTATAAATGCAAATTTCATCGCAAGCAAATATAGAGCAATCAACTGGGCAGAATAAGCTTTTGTTGTAGCGACTGCAATTTCCGGTCCTGCCCACGTATACATGACATTATCCGCCTCTCTTGCGATTGAACTGCCGACAACATTCACAATACCGAGCACTTTGGCGCCGCGCTTCTGTGCCTCTCTTAAAGCTGCAAGCGTATCCGCCGTTTCACCGGACTGGCTGATGACAATCACAAGCGCACCTTCCTCAAGAATCGGATCCCTGTACCTAAATTCCGAGGCGAGATCCACCTCTACCGGAATCCGTGCGAGTCCTTCGAGGACATATTTTCCGGTAACTCCCGCATGATAAGCTGAACCGCACGCCACAATATGTATTTTGGAAAGAGTAAGAACTTCTTCATCGCTCATATTCAGTTCTTCAATTTCGATCGAATGCTCTTTGACACGCGGGCTGAATGTGTCCCTGACAGTCTTTGGCTGCTCATACATTTCCTTGAGCATGAAATGCTCATAGCCGCCTTTTTCCGCAGCATCCGCATCCCAATCGATATGCACCGGCTCCTTCTGCATCTCCTCCTCATCCACATTATAGAAATGCATATGGTCGGCGCGCAGGCGGACGACCTCCTGATTGTTGATAAAATATACATCACGCGTATATTTTAAAATTGCCGGAACGTCAGAGGCGATGAAGCAACCGTCTCCGCTCATCCCAACAATCAGAGGACTGTCCTTACGGACAGCAAAAATCTGGTCGGGATGTTCCGCAAACATAATTCCCAGCGCATAAGATCCCTCCACTCGGTGCATGACCTTCGTGATCGCTTCAAGCGGATTGCCTTTATAATAATAATCGATGAGGTGTGCAAGCACCTCCGTATCTGTCTCCGATACAAATTCATAGCCCTTAGAGATCAGCTTGCTTTTCAGCGCCATATAATTTTCAATAATGCCGTTGTGAACAACGGCAATCGTACCCTGCTTATTAAAATGAGGATGAGAATTCAAATCGGAGGGCTGCCCATGCGTCGCCCATCTCGTATGTCCGACACCGACAATTCCCGGCAGCGTCGCGCCGCCGTGTGTCAGCTCCTCAAGTACCTTGAGCCGCCCCATTGACTTTACCATCTTGAGCTCTGTTCCATTATAGACTGCCATTCCTGCCGAATCATATCCTCTGTATTCGAGCTTTGCAAGCCCGTCAAGCAAAATGGGAGCTGCCTGCTTTGTACCGATATAACCTACTATTCCGCACATCCGTTTTTCCTCCTCAATGATCACACCGCCGCGGCCGGGGATCCATTAATTATTCCATATCTTTTTAAAATACCGCGGGCTCATTGTATACTTTAGTATTCTGCGGCGGGAAAGGCGGTCATAGTTTTTACCGAGCCGAAAGCCTATGTATTTCCAACCGCAGGTAATTACAAATGCAAGGATCAGATGTCCTTTCCCTCTTTCCCTAAAATACTTAAATGCTGCGCACACATATTTTATTCCTTCGGACTCCGAGGATATTCCCGCAAACACCTCCGGATGCATCGCCTGAGAAACTGCCAAATCAAAATTACGCTTAAACTGCTGCCTGTTTGTATAGTTGTGAGCATGAACGACAATTGCCCCCGAGGCATAAGCGATCTTCTTTCCATGTTTGATCACTCCTGCCGCAAAAATCATATCCTCATTAAAGATTGTACTCTTCACAAATCCGCCGTATTCTTCAAAAAGCGGCTTCCTGTACGCAGCGCAGACATTTGAGCAAAAATAAGTCTTAATGCCCAGCCGTTTCAGATCTTCTGCCGACTTAAGCTCATCCCTGTCCGGATAGTTAAAGACACGGGCAAAGCATTCCGCCAAAGAGCTGTTCACATCCGGCACCTGCCTTGCATAGGAAACAGCCACTGTTTCGTCTGAAAACGGCTTGATCAGTTCCTCGAGCAAATGTGTATCCTGCGGGACGGCGTCCTGCGTCATGTAGACAAGCACGTCTGCCTGTGAATAGGAAGCTCCTTCATTCCTCGTAAAACCATGGTCAAATTCTTCCTGCGTAATATGATGAATTTCCACAATCTGTGCCGCTTCTTCATAAGCCCCCCCAGAGGATAGGTGCCGCAGATACTTTTCTTCCGTGTTCATAATGATAATTTTATGAACTTTTACTGTCTGAACAGCCAGCATATGAAGAATCTTTTTCAGCTTGTCATCGGGCTTATAAGTAGGTATGATGACATCTATTTTCATATTCCTCTCCGTTTCATCAATAGCTGATGGAGTTATTCGATGCATCCGACGCTATTTTACTGCTGATTTCCTGCACGGTTGCCGACGGCGTATAGACCGCCTCTTCCTCCCCAAACAAGAGCTGATGGAGCTGTGTGACATTAGCGGTTAAATCCTTCGGAACAACGCTGCTTCCAACCTTCCCCATCTTGCCGGTACCGCGTTCAAACGGGAAGCCTGCTGTGTCCGCAATATTATATTTCATGAAATCTGCGGCATAGCCAAGCATTTCCGTAGTCGAAAAGCTCGTGGAGATCATAGGAAACACATCATTAATAATATTATTCAATGTTGCGATATCTGACTGCTTCGCCTTTTTCGCAACCTCCTGCAGCACCGTACGCTGACGCTCTGTCCTCTTGAAATCGTCGCCCGCCGTGTAACGGATTCTGCAATAGGATGTCGCCTGCAGACCGTTTAACGTCTGAAGACCCGATTCCTTAACAGGGACGATCTCTCCGCCCGTAACCTCCTGTGTACCGATCTGATAGTTGTTCAGATGCTCGATCTCCTCCGGCTGCACGTCGATCTCAATGCCGCCAAGTGCGTCAATAGCCTTTGTCAGTGCACGAAAATCAATCGTTACATAATCGGTAATATTTAAATCCAGATTCATATTCAGCATATTAATCGCCTGCTCGGGACCGCCCTTTGCATAAGCGGAGTTGGCCTTGTTGTAGCTGTCATTACCAACATTCAAATAAGTATCTCTGTAAACGGACACGATCTTCGCATCGCCGGTATCCTCATTCAAGCTCAAGAGCATAATCGTGTCGGTTCTTGCACCTTTGCCGAGGTTATTATTCTTGCTGATATCGACACCGAACAGCGCAACATTTTTATACCCCTTCAGCGAATCCATTTCCGTAACCTCTTCGTTAATCACAATATCCTCTTCATCTATTTCCTGCACGTCAATCTTATCCATTTTCTGAATGACAAAAAGTACACCGATCATGATTGCAAGTACTAAAAATTCCAGAATAAACAAAGCAATTCTCTTTTTCTTCTTTGCCTTTTTACGCTTTGCGGCAGCCGCGCCGCCTCTCCCGCCAGAGGAATTTCTTTTTGTATTTTCTGTATATCTTCTTTCCGCCATGTTATTTCACACCTCTTGTTTTACATTTCTCTAATATGCATTTTCATTGATGAATCCCCTGAAAATTGTCAAAAATATAATTTTAATATCGAATCCCATCGTCCAGTTTTCTATATAATATAAATCATATTCTACCCGCTTTTCAATAGAAGTATCGCCGCGCAGTCCATTTATTTGCGCCCAGCCGGTAAGTCCCGGACGCACTTGATGCTTTACCATATAACGAGGAATTTCTTCCTTGAATTTTTCCACAAACATCGGTCTTTCCGGCCTCGGTCCGACAAGGCTCATCTGCCCAAGCAGGATGTTAAACAGCTGCGGCAGCTCATCAATGCTCGTCCTTCTTAAAAATTTACCGATTCTGGTAACTCTTGGATCATCCTTTACCGTCCATGCTTTTTGCTCCTCTTCTTCCTCCTGCACATACATTGTGCGGAATTTATACATTTGATAAGGCTTATTATGCAATCCCACCCGCTCCTGTGCAAAAATTACAGGGCCTTTCGAGGTCAGCTTGATAGCGATCGCCGCAATCAGCATAATCGGAGAGGACACAATAATACCGCAAAATGAGCCGACGATGTCAACGACTCTCTTTGCGAGAATATTTAACGTATTTGTAAGCGGAACATGGCGGATATTGATGACCGGAAGTCCTTCCAGATCCTCCGTGTACGGCCTGTTCGGAATGATTCCGTCATAGTCGGGAATAAACTTCGTATGCACACCGGATTTTTCGCAGAGTGCCACAATTTCCTTCAATCTTCCATATTCTTCAAGACTCAGGGTAATCGCGATTTCATCCAGCTTGTTTTCCGGCAGGATGACAAACAAATTATCAATCCTTCCGAGCACCTTGACACCCTTATACATTGTTCCGTGCTCCACATGGTCATCCAGAATGCCTCTGACCACATAGCCCCACTGCGGATTCAATCGGATTCTATTAATATAGGACTCCGCCGATTTGGAATAGCCCACGAGCAGTACGTATTTTAAATTATAACCTTTGCGTCTGAAAAAACGCAGCAGATACCGAATTACATTTCTGACAAACGCCGCCGCAACAATATTGACCGCTCCAAAAATAAAAATCATCTCACGGGAAAAATGCGGCTGGTTGATCACATAGAGCACAACCATGAAGGCGATGAGTCCGAGCGCGTTGGCCCTTATGATGTTGAACAGTTCCCGTTTCCTGCCGGCCGCCCTTTTCGAATTATAGAGGTCGAATTGATAATACAGCAGCATATAACCGGGAACAATAAAATAAAGTGCCATAAAATAGGTTTGCATCGGCAAACCCGATTCAGCATCCAAAAGCCCGCTCTTGAATTTCAAAAACCAGGCAAACATATAGGACAGCAAGACAACCATCGCATCAATCACTACATGAAGTCTGTTGAATATTCTCTGATTATCTTTAATCATAGCATTCTCCATTTTGGGGGCGGTATTCATCGTCATCAGTCACACAGTGACTATCCGACAACTATTTAATAAATATACAATAAATCGCCTCAAAGGGCAACAAATATCCCCTAACCAATTTCTTAAAAAACTCTTAAAAAATTCTATTTTCAGCCAAACACCCGCCTGAACAAATTGAGCCAAAGTTCCAGTTGAATGCGTACATAATTTTTAAAGTAGCGCGCCGAATATGGGTATTTTTTTCCCTGCGTGCACATAAGATAGCCCCGTTTCATACCGGAAAGATACTCTCTTCCATAGCCTTTGAATAGAAAAAACAGCGCTTTGACCCCAAATCCGACCAGAAGAAACGGAAGATTCAAAATGATTTGTCCCATCGGCATATTTTTATAGATCACATACCAGCTGTTGCGCGCGGCCAGCCTGATTTTAAAAGGATTGTAGCGCGAGCCGGTCACGCCGCTGCCGGCATGGTAGACAACGGCCTTCGGGGTATAACGGTTTTTGTAGCCGCTGATTCTGGCCCGATAGCCGACATCCACATCCTCCAGATATGAAAAATGGAATTCGTCAAAATAGCCGAACTGCTCAAACAGCGCTCTGCGGTAAATAGCCGCGCCCGCACAGGCTGAAAACACGTCGGCCTCTTTCTCATAATGCCGCTTATTCAAGTCCTTTCCAAGTGCAAATGCCCATCCGAGAGCACAATACAGATCCCCCGCATCATCAATCAACTGGGGGTTGTGCATCTGCAGCATTTTGGCGCCGACTGAAAATATACGTTCATCCTTTATGATTGCCTCATACAGTTCCTTCACAAAATCCGGTTCTGCTTTCGTATCGTTGTTCAGCAAAATAACATAAGGCACATTTGTCCGTTTGATACCTTCATTCACTGCACGGGAAAAGCCAAAATTCTGAGACAGGCGCACAAGCGTCACCTCCGGGAATTTCTGCTCCACAATTTCCGCGCTGCCATCCTTAGAATCATTGTCTATAACACAGACTGTAAATTCCCGGTAGGTCTGCTCCCTCAGAGAATTCAGGCAATCCTCAATATAAGCCGTTCCGTTATAATTTGGTATAATAATTGTGATCTGTGCCATTCCCCACCTGCCTGTTACTTTCTTTTAAATTCCGCATACGGATCATATACGACAATATAATCCTTGGACATTGTCAGCTTCTCTTCGCCCTCAATTGCCTTCTTTTTAATCATCATACAGTCAAGAGCGACTCCCTCCACCTGCTGCTGCAAAGACGCGCGGTGCAGGTACCCGGAATAATGCCCGTTCATACATCTGAAATTTGCGACAAGTCTTCCTTCATCATTTCTTGAATAACCGGCGCTCTCAATCCTAAAATTTTTATCATAGATTTTTCCGCCTACGGCGCCAACCTCTTTCCTCTCAAGGTTACTCGCAAGCTCTGCCTGCCAATCCTTTGTCAGAGGTTTTAAATTATCGGCAAGGATCATAATATAATCCTCCTCGATGCCGTCAATATCTTCTCTTGTCATGACATCCCAGGCTTCCTTGGAAATGAGGCGCACCCTGGCATTTCGCACCATATATTTTACCCTGAAAAAACCCAGATGCGGTGTATAGATCACCTCCGCCTCCAGTCCCATCCGTTCTAAATGGTCTTCAATCGCCCTCTTTCCGGCCTCGTAGGCATAAATCTTACTCTCCGGATTATCCGCTGTGGATGTTTCATGCGCGCGCCAGTGGTAAAGCACCTTCGGAATATGGTGTACCTCCTGCGGCGATAGATTTTCCACACATCGAAAAATGAAATCGTGATCCTGAGCACCGTTATATTCACTCAAAAAGCCACCCGTATGTTCAGCCAGTTCCGAACGCACGACAAAGAAATGGCAGATATAATTATTGCTTCTAAGCAGATCAATATCAAATTCCGGCTTTTTATGGTAGTCAAAGTAGGTTTTTCCGGCCGCATCGATTTTGTCTTCATCGGAATAAATCGCGCTGATTCGGTTTTGATAAACATTTCCTTCTCTGTAAAGCCCCGCCTCTAGGGCTGACATCACCTCATACAGTGCGCTCGGCACAAGCAGATCGTCATGGTCAAGCAGACCGATATATTCGCCTGTCGCCATCGCAAGGGCCGCATTTGTATTCTCCGAAATACCCAGATTCTTTTCAAGCTTCTGGTATTTAATCCGATTGCAGCCTGTAAGATCCCCAAACCGGCCAATCATCCCCATAACCGTTTTTTTGACCTGATCGCCCGCACTGCCGTCGGCAATGCAAAGCTCCCAGTTATCATATGTCTGATGGATCACCGATTCCAGCATCTGTTCTAAAAATCCTACATCTGTCTCATAGGCCGGCACGAGAATACTGATTTTGTAGCGGTGTGTAAAACTGCTCCCGCGCTGCTCCTCAAGCTCCTCCCGCGTAGGCAGGGAGCTTGTAAACAGCCGGGAATAATCCTCCTCATCCCCATCCCGGTTCAGCCGTTCCAACGCCTTATAAAACGTCTCATAAAGGCCGTTGCGCTTTAAATAATGAATGCCCCGTTCGATATTCTGTTTATTCAGCCGATTGGCAATTTTGATATTCATTCTGAAATACCTGCAATTCCTCCGGTGTCCCAAGCACATGCACCTTTTTTTTATCAATTACCGAGATCCTGACCTCGCCGCCTTGTCCGATCAAATAGTTATAGAGCGGCGCCACATATTTTTCGCCCTTTTCAAGATTCTCATTTCCCGAATAATATTCCTCGTAAAGCCGTTCATATAAACCGCAGCTTTTAAAATAGTAAGCGCCCAGCGTGCAGTTGTCGGAAATGCGCTGCTTTTCCCGCACCTCAACCGCTTTCCCTTCTCCGTCCAGTTTCACGAAGCTCCAGTGATTTCCTTCTGCGTGAAAGCATGGAATAAAACCGTCCCCGGCAAACTGCTCTGTCTGCATTTCACCGGCCTCCACATACGTATCAATATTATAAATGAGCAGCGGCTCGTTTTTATTCCAATATTCCTTTGCAAGCATCGCGGTTGTCGCCTGTCCGTCAGTCTGTTTGTCAAGCTCAATCACCCTGACCTTTCGAATTCCTGCTGCCCGGCATTTTTCCGTAATGAAGCCGGAGGCATCATCCTCTCTGCGCACAATAAAAAAATATGTATTCGATTCCTCATAAAGACCGGCAAGGCTTTCCATAGACCACTCAAACAGCGTCCTGCCGCATGCCTCAATCTGATATTTCGGTACCCGGTAACCCGCCTTTATAAACCGGGAGCCGATGCCCGCCATTGTAATTACGACTTCCATCATTTAATCACACCTGCTTTTTTTACACAATTCATCCAGATCCTCTACGGACAGCTTCAGAAATTCATCCGGACGCACGGTCCGATCGTCGACATAAAAGCCCCGATGTCCCGGCCACGGCTTTCCGTATATGATTTCATCATAAGGAATTTTCCATTTCTCCAGCCATGCCAGAATAATTTTTGCAGTATTTGCGTTAATCATGCCGATATTTCCCTGATAACTGTTCATATTCCGGGATGTAAATAAAATAATTTTCGCGCCCTGATCCTTATAAGCACGGATTTTTCCGACCATTTCGGGATATGGGATCAGGTCGGCATATTGCTCGTCTTTTTTCTTAATCGGGCAGATTGTCCCGTCAATATCAAAAATAAAGCTCATTCCTTCAAGCATTCGTTTTCCCCCAGTTCTTCAAGAATGTTCAGCGCATTCAGTAAAAATGCAAACACCTTTTTTTCTCTGTCAATATGCAGCGGCAGCATTGATAAAAACAAGGATGCCTCATACAGCCTGATCAGCCTGTAGTCCAGATCATTGTTTTTCAGATACTCTTTAAATATGCGGATATAGCGCTCATTGTCACAATCCACTGTCAGCCGGAACCGCATATGCTCATCAAGCTCAATTTCAAAGAGACCGCTGTTAAAATAATCATAGCTTCCGCAGATGGAATGCGACAGTTTCGCCAGATCATAGTAAGGATTCATGTAAAGAGATGCCTCATCCGTCGCTCCCTTAGGGTCGATGAGCTTTAAAAGAGACGCTTCTCTTCCGTACAAAATATTAGAAAAACATAGATCACCGTGTCCCGCCACCAGAACGGTCTGAAAATGCCTGCCCGCTGTGATTTTTCCATAAATCTGTTTGTATGCCTCAAGCACCGCATCAATCCCGTTATAAGTTGTCCCTGCTTTCAGGAGGGCTTCTATAGAATCAAACTGCGGCAATTCCTTCAGTCTTTGGAGGCGGCTTTCCACCTTGCCGATATAAAGCTTTTCTGCTGCCTGTTCGTATTCTTCCGCCAAAACTTGCTTCTGCTTCCTCGTGCGGATGAAATGAAACAGTTTTTCCAAAATATCCTCGAATTCTTCCTCGGTGATCGCCCCATGCACATAGCGAATCGCAAGATCCGTCATATGATATCGCTGCATCGTATAGGAAGCATTGTTATCCTCCTCCTTATAATCAAACGGCATCACAAACCACATTTTCATCTCATCGGGAAGCAGTGCATAAAATTCATACTCGGCACGCAGCTTCCCGGCGTTGTTCGAGCGCTTTACCACTGTGTAATTATCTCCCGACAGCGCATTGAAAAAGCGCGCATCAAAACCACTTGTAATAAACTGTCTGAAATGACTGACATTTGACAAATCGGCAAACACATCCGTCTCGATTTTCTCAAAACTCTCCGCCGTTTGTTCATCCTGTGCCGCCAGGTATTGTTCATAATCGGTGTAAATGACCGCCGCCGTGCGCCCGTCGCATACAACACGATAATTTTTGTTCACATAACACGCCTTATTAAGCAAAATCCCAAGTGAAGACTTAGAATCGATACCAAAGTCAGAGAAAAGCCGAAAGACGACTTGCTTTGCATCACTCCCTGTCATTTCCTTCTGTCCCTTTAATGCCTCCGCCTCCAAAAACCGGACAACAACCGGTTCCTTAAGCAAAAGAGCCTCCATACGTTTCTTTAAGGAAATCCGTTTAAAAATCGTATTGCCGAAGCTTTTTTTACCTGTGATATTTCTGATTTCCTGATTCGGCTTTCGCGAATCATCATAAATGACAATGATCTTTTTCATGATCTGCTCCCCAAAATTAAACTATGACTCATTTTCTGCCTCTGGCCCGCGCAGACAGCAGGGCAATGAGCGACGCCAGCGTAAAGGCTGATATCAGCACAATGCTCCAAAACGTATAAATACGCATAAGCGAATGATGAGTCGCAGAAAGAATGGAAGAAATATAATCCGAAAATGTCGCCGTCGTAAACGGAATCCCATAAAGGCCCGCAACACCGTACAGAACGGCGCTCTCCGACAGCCATGCGCAAAATGACAGCAGAAGCATCAGTGCATACCTTCCCGAAACAAGTTCTTTCACATAGTCATAGCCGCGCTTTAACACATCCAGCCCCCGCAGCACGGCGAGTGAACGTTTGGAGCTGCGGCTTGTAATAATATAGTTGTTCAGATATCCGTAAACCGATGGAAATATCCAAAATATAAACAAAATCACAATAACAAACAATGCAAGAAACAATGCAGGCAGTGTGAGATGCCCTGAGACAAGCAGCTGGAACGGCAATAAAATGAGGACGAGTGCCATCGTATCAAAAAAGCGGTCCACAACTACACTGAACAAACCGATTTGCACACTTTCTGTCATTCTGGAAAAGGTGTAAACACGGTATAGCTCCCCGAGCTTAAACGGGATGAGCAGATTCAACAGCGTTGTCCGCAAATACGCGGACACAAACCGTTTGAATTCTATTTTCTGTTCGAGCAGCACCAGGTACAGCCGCATCATCTTTACAAGATGGACCGCAAGAAAGCCGGCAAGCAGCAGCGGTATCATCCAAATTCCATTCATTCTCATGCGATTATATCTGCCTCATAGGTTTCTATTTCTTTTTCTCTGTAGTCGTTATTGATCACTGCCGGATCCCTGTAATAATCAGCCAGCATTTTCAATACGGTAACGGCCTGATCGACCATTTTCACATTGGATACCTGATCCTCCTCGCGCCACGAAACAGGGAAAAAGTGAATATCCTGCCTGTAGTACTCACTTGCGAGAATCATGCAGTAATTGAACATCAAGTTGTCGGGAAATTTTTTATAATATTCGTTTTTCAGCATATTGACACTGTACATATTCAATCCCGAGCCGAGATCAAAGATTCGCTTTCTGACAACGGCCGCAAACAAAAAATCATAAACAAAATTCCCGAAAGTTCGAAATGCCGAATAGCCTTCAAGTTTTGAACCTCTCATAAAACGTGCGCCGAGCACACAGTCATGCTTCGCATAGTAACGGGTCCTTAACACCGGGAGAAAATCCTCCAGCCGCCCCTGATCATCTCCATGCAGGACGATGACATAATCAAAACCCCGGTCCTTCGCATAGGAAAAAGCGACCTTATGGGAGCCTCCCAGTCCGTAATTCTCCTTATTTCTAAGAAGCTTTACCGGAACGTCCGGATGCCGTTCAATAAAGCCCTTCACAACAAGCTCCGTATCATCCGTGCTTCGGTTGTTCACAACGATAACCTCGGTAATATAGTGCATCATATCCGAATCAAGCTGTCCGAGCACTCTGATGATCTGTTTCTGGCAATTATATGCCGGTATAAAAAGCAGTATCCTATCCTTCATCGTATCTCTCCTGTCCAGATTAAAAAATGTCTGCGGCGCCGTTGTTCCGCAAGCTGCCTACTGCAGCTTTTCCAAGATGCCGCTGTTGTTTAAGTCAACCGGTTCCACCACCGTATCCTCCGGATAGTCAAATCCGCCCGGAATGAACGTCGTCTGGTTTTTATAATCGTAAAGGCACATTTCCTTCTGGTTATTTGTATAATAAGCTGCGCTCTTTGCCGCTTCAGAGCCGACGAGATTCAGTGCCGATTGATTGTAATGCCATTCATCTACCATATATTCCGTACTGATGCCATTCAGCACCGTCGTGGCGAGCGCATAATAGCCACTCGTCTTGCACATCTCAAGCTGTGCATTGATAATATCATTAAAATATTGATTACGTGTAATCGTGCGTCCCGGCGTAATCATAAACACCTTCTGCACACCGCCGATAAACAGCGGGCGAATAATATTGTCCATATTTTCATTATATTTTTCCGACGTAATTCCGTCTGCCGCATCCGATTCGCCCTGCAGCCAGATAACATACTGCCTGCGGATATAGTAGTCATTGCTCTCAAGCCAAACCTGTGCACGCGCCTGGCGCTCCTTGAAATCGCTCGTCACAGATGAACTCAGCCAGTAAGCTGTGTCCGTTCCGCCCGCAGAAGCCGATACCGCTACAATCGGCACTCCCGTCTCTGCATAATACGTGTTGGCAAACGACGATATGAGAGAACCGCGTTTCGCACCCGGCAAATCCATGATGCCGTTGATATTGTTTTCATTAGAGCCGAACGGCTCGGTAATCGGATAAAGCCTTGTCGGATCGGAAATCGCACGGAATTCATAGCCATGTCCCGCCGGCACCTTCGGCGCATAGGCAGCATCACCGCCACAGCCGGACATATTGCTCTGTCCCATAAAGATCACAAGATCCACGACAACCTTCCCGTCCTCAGTTTTTACCACAACCTCATTCGAAGATACCGATTCCTCCGCAACGACATTGATGGAAACCGAAGGTGCAACCTCCTCAACCGGGATTGCGGAATAGGATACCACATCGCCCGATACTGTATTTTCCGAAACCGCTTCCTCGGCCGCGGTCTCCGGCTCAACCGTTACGATCGAATTTTCCGACTGATTTTCCTCCTGCGCTTCCTGCGCCCGGCCGCAGCCATACAAGCCTCCAAGCAGCAGCGCGGCTGCAAGAAGTCCGATCATCCTTTGTCTAAGTGGTTTCTGCATTTTGCATTTCTGATCCGTTTTCTTCACCTTCATCATCCTTCTTTTCCAACGTCAGCTTTCTGCTGATAAAATTATAAACCATAACGATTCCTGTTGCTATAACCTTGGCAAAATAGGCAGCCAGCTCCCGCGCGTTCTCCACAAACGTAAATCCTATGCCGTGGAGGAAACCATTGAAGCTCTCCATCACAGCCTGCAGCCATAGCCAGTTGTTATAGGCAATATCGATACAAATCCAGAGCACAACCGTATTGATGCCAAGCCCAAACAGACTCAAAACGAGGAAAATAATAAATTCCCTTCTTTTGTCGGCACCATCCCTGCGTACGAACACAAACGCCATACTTGCAAGATAATTAAAAATCAGTGAGATCGTAAAGCCCGCCACACCCGCCAGAAGATAGCCATACTCCCAGTCGATCAGATTCAGTACGGTGGAATACACGATAAAATCAATTAAAAACGCAATTCCGCCCACAACTCCGAACTTTAATATCTGTTTTACCAGTTTTCTTTTCTTGTCTATCCTTGTCATTTGCCAATCTTCTTTCTATTTTTTGTCTCTCTCTATTTTTTTATTCAATTTACGAAAATCGCTTAAGGACTGCCTCCCGATCTTGAAAATCCGCGGTAAATTGATAGAATTCTTGCCGCCCTGCCTCGGACGGAATGTGATCGGAATATAAAGAATACGCCTGCCGTGCTTTGTAAACAGTACGGTTAAAAGAACATTTGATAAAAAGAAATCCTTCGGGACATAAGTGATCTCTGCTTTCAGCGTCTGCGCCCTCATCAGCCGAAACGGCGTATTTGCATCCTTGACTGACACCTTGAAGCACAGCTTAATTACTAATTTGAGCACCTTTGTCACAACAATGCGGGAAAAACCGTCCTCCCGCTTGTTTCGACAGCCGATCAGCATATCGTACTGCTCCCTTTGTTCCCAGAATACCGCAAATTCACCCGGCAGTGTCTGACCGTCTGAATCGGTCTGAAACACATAATCCGCACCGTGCAGCAGTGCATACTGATAACCATACAGCAGTGTCGAGCCGTGCCCGCTGTTTTCCTTCGTCATCGGAACTAAACCGGGGCGTGTTTTTGCGCACTCACAAAGCACCTCATACGTGCTGTCCCTGCTCCCGTCATTGATAATCACAAGCCTGCTTTCTGCTCCTGCCTTCTCAATGACCGGATACCAGTCATCCACGACTTGACGGATCGTTTCCTCTTCATTATAAGCCGGTATGACGATATACAGGCAATCACCCATTTTTCTTTTCCTCTTTGCTTTCTTTAAAGATCGTAACCAGACCAAGCACTGTGATTCCTATCGTAAACAAATAATACAGCGTTCCTACACAGATCTTTGAGCCGGCAGACTCACTGAATATGCGCAAGACAAAAAATACCGCAAGCAGCACGACGGCATAGACCGCCTTTATATGTGCCGCCCGTTCTTTTTCATAAAACAGAGCCGCAACGAGCACAAGCACAAAAAAGTCATAAGTCCTGTGGTAGGTCACGATCATCGACCAAAGTGTCAGAATTCCGACGGCAAGACCGTCATTTCCCTGAGAAAATAAAAGCATCATACTAAACAGCAGCAGCATGACAATGCCCGCCAGTACAAGCGAAAGGTCAGAGCCGGAAAACAACGCCCCAAAATCAAGTCCCCCTTGTGCAGCTAATGCCGATGATACCTTCAGCGGTTCCAGAAGCATATCAAAAAACGTCGCATCCAGCCACCACGCAGCAGCAAATGTAAGTCCGACATGAACGAGCACAGAAATCGCAAGCTCCTTAAATCTTCTTTTGTAGACAAAGTATAATGCAAGCGGAACCGTCAGTGTATATTTAAAGTAACAGATAACGAGACTTAGCACCATCGGGAGCTCCCCGTTCTCCTTTTCCGAAAAATAAACCGCAAGCAGAAAAAAGAAAAATGCAAAGAGCGTATGCTGCCCGACACCAAGCTGATTCCGGTATGGTGTCCCCGCGAGCATCAAAAGCATCAGTAATGTAAACGCTTCCTGCCCCATTCCCTTTAAAAACGTTTTTTTTAATAACCAGATAATACCAGCCGTAAACAGCAGGTTGGACGCCAGCCATGCATAACGCGCCGCAAGGGGCGGTAAAAGCGTATATGGAATCAAAAGCATTAAGAGCGACGGAAACTGGTTTGCCTCCATCTGCTTAAAATATTCCTCATAACCATACCTGTCAAGTATCCCGGATGGTGAAAGCGATTCCCTGTAGGGATTGATCTTAAGTGTAAACACCTTTGCGGCATCCCATTGAAAATCCTGACTGAAGGCTGCCGCATTCCGGCAGCCCTGCACAACGGAAATAACCGCCAGCAGAGCAGTCACGGCAAGGATTGCCATACGCAGCTTTTTATTTTCCCATACGCGTTCCACTAATCTGTTCATCTTATCAATTTACCATGTTCCATCCTATTATTCCAACGATTGCTCTCAGATATCCGCAATCACAGCCTGCTTCAGTTCTTCCAGACGATTCTTTGCGTCCGTAAGACTCGTGCCCTTGATTCCCATGTAAAATTTGATCTTCGGTTCGGTGCCGGAAGGTCTTGCGCAGCACCAGGAATGATTATCAAGATCAAAATACAGAACGTTTGAGTGCGGAAGTCCGGTCGCTGTCTTTTCTCCGGTTTCCATATCGATCATTTCATCGACGCTGTAATCCCGGAATTTGAGTACCTTTAAACTGCCAAAAGCTCTCGGCGGATTTTTTCGAAGCTTGTCCATGATCGTTTGAATCTGCTGTGCACCTTCCATTCCTTTGAGCGTGATCGTGTGCATCCCTTCCATATAGTAGCCATACTGCTCGTAAATACGCAGCATCTGATCCCAAACGGTAATACCCTGATACTTGCAGAATGCAGCCACCTCGCACAGACACATCACTGCCACAACCGCATCTTTATCTCTCGCATGAGTACCTGCCAGACATCCGTAGCTTTCTTCAAGACCGAACAAATATTCATAGGTATGGTTCTTTTCAAACAGCTTGATCTGTTCTCCGATATACTTAAATCCTGTCAGCACCTCAATCAGCTTCACATCATAGGCCCTTGTCAGCTCGTCTGCAAGATTTGTTGTGACAATTGTCTTGACAAGCGCGCCATTGTCAGGCAGTATACCCGTCGCTTTCTTTTCGCGCAGAATATACTCGGCGATCAGCATGCCGGACATATTGCCCGTAAACGAAACATACTCTCCTGTCTTTGCATCCTTTGCATAAATGCCGAGGCGATCCGCATCTGGATCGGTTGCAAGCACAATATCCGCATCCTTTTCCTTAGCCAGCTCAAGCGCCAGCGTAAATGCCTTCGGATCCTCCGGATTCGGATACTCCAGCGTTGTAAATTCAGGATCCGGCAGTTCCTGCTGGGGTACAACATAGACATGCCGAAAACCAAGCTCTGAAAGAATTCTCCTGACAGGCAGATTGCCCGTGCCATGCAGAGGTGTATAGACAATCCTGATATCATTTGCCACTGCCTTGATGATCTCCGGATGAATAATCTGCTTCTTTAATTCCCCGATATAGGCGTCGTCAATTTCAGTACCGATAATATAGTAAAGTCTGTCCGCGATTGCCTGTTCTTTTCCGACAGTCTTTACATCATGGTAATCCGTCACGTTCTTCACTTCGTTGATGATGTCGGTATCCTTAGGTGCCGTAATTTGCGCGCCGTCGTCCCAATACACTTTGTAGCCGTTATATTCCGGCGGGTTATGGCTTGCGGTCACAACAATACCCGCCGTGCAGTTAAGCCTTCTCACCGCAAACGACAGTTCCGGCGTCGGCCGCAGTGAAGAAAACAGATATGTCCTGATACCGTTTGCATTCAGGCAAAGTGCCGCTTCATCGGCAAACTCCGGTGAAAAGTGACGGGAATCATAGGCAATTGCGACGCCCTTGTCCTGCGCGCCCTGCTTGATGATATAATTGGCAAGTCCCTGTGTCGCCTTCCTTACCGTATAGAGATTCATGCGATTTGTTCCCGCACCGATTACGCCGCGCAGACCGCCCGTGCCAAATTCCAGTTCCTTATAAAAACGGTCCTGTATTTCCGCTTCATTTCCTTCTATCTTTGCAAGTTCTTCCCTCGTACCTGCATCGAAATAATCGTCCTCTCTCCAAAACCTATACTGTGACATGTAATCCATTGTGAGTCCTCCTTCTGACTTTATCAATACTATATCAGTCTACCATGCTCTTCGGATCTCCCCGCAGCACAAAGTTGCTGTAATCGAGCGAAAAATTCGGGTTGAAATACGGATCACCGGCATCCAGCACGGCTTTCCATTTATTACGGAACAGCTCGCTTTCCTTATCATAGCGGGCAGCATTCTCTTTTGTCGCCTCCTCGGATACGTCAAGCCCTCTCGATTTCGATTCATAGTGGAACAGCTCCGCAAACGGCGTAAATACATTGAGATAATTCTTTTCCCTGAGCCGCAGACAGTAATCCACATCATTCAGCGCCACCGCAAATTCCTCACAAAGCCCGCCGACTTCGTCAAATAAGCGCTTTCGTGTCATCATACAGGCGCCGGTCACAGCCGATACGTTTTGTGCATAACACAGCCGCCCCATATACCCCAAATTATCCTTGGACATTTTATAATGGGAATGTCCGGCAGTCCTATGAGCACCCAGCCCAAGCACAATCCCCGCATGCTGGATCGAATAATCCGCATAATAGAGCATACAGCCGACAGCCCCGACATCGCTTCGCTGCGCATACATCAAAAGCTCTTCCAGCCAGCTGCGCGTCACGACCTCGGTGTCATTGTTCAGCAGGACGAGATACGTCCCCTTCGCAAAGTCCGCACCGAAATTATTTACACGGGAGTAGTTGAATGCGCCCTCATATGTCACGACGCGAATGGACGGATGCTTTTTCAGTGTCTCATAGTACGAAAACGTCTCCGCCTGTGTGCTGTTATTTTCAATCACGATAATCTCATAATTTTCATACGATGTCTTTGTCATGATCGAATCGATACAGCGCCGCAAATCGGCGATATGATCTTTATTTGGTATCAGGATCGAAACAAGCGGCTTATTTGTCAAATGATAGCGTATCCTAAAAATTGTCTCAAATGCCCGCGAGCTTTCAATTTTAAATTGTTCAAACCCGCATGCCGTCAAATGTGCGGCAACCGCTCCCTTAGCGGCATCAATCGCATACGTCTTCGCATGAATATCCGAAGCAACGCTTCCCGCATGAGAACGCCAATAATATAAAATCTTCGGCACATGCACAATTTTCTCAGCAGCAGCCGTCAAGCGCAGAATCATGTCATGATCCTGACTGCCGTCAAATTCACTGCGAAACAGTACGCCGTCCTTTAACAGCTTTGCCGAAAATACGGAAAAATGACAGATGTAATTATTCGCACGTAAATTATCAATCGCAAAATCCGGTTTGAAATGCAGTGTAATCATATTGTCAATACTGTCGCCCTGAAATGTTGTTTCATCGCAGTACACATAATCTGCATCCCGTTCGCAGATTACCCTGGCATATTCAAACAGTGCACAGGGATGAAGCAGATCATCATGGTCGAACAGACCAATATACTCGCCGGTCGCAAGTGAAAAGCATGCATTTGTATTTCCTGAAATACCGAGGTTTTTCTCAAGCTTTTCATATTTGATCCGGCCGCCGGCAAATCCCGCTTCTTTAGCAGTTGTTTCGTCCCCCTGTGCAAATTCGAGGCAAATCCTGCCGACTTCTTCATGTTCACCGTCGGAACCGTCAGCCAGACACAGCTCCCAGTTTTGGTAAGTCTGTGACAGCACGGAACTGATCATTTCCCGTAAAAACTTCTCCGGTGTATTGTAAAGCGGCACAAGGATGCTGAATTTGATTTCTTTTGAAAACTTCGTATTCCGCTGCCTCTCAATCTCTTCCTGAGAGGGCATGCTCTGTGTGCCGTAGCTTTTGTAGGCTTTGCGTTCAATCTGCTTGCTCTCGATCTTGCGCATCAGGTTTTTAAAATTCCCATACCGTCTGATACGTATAAAAAAATTTTTGGTATGGCTCCAGGCCAGACGAAACGGATAAATCGCCCGCCAAAGTTTGCTCTTTCTGATTTTGTCAAGCTTATAGGTCAAATCGGCATTCAGTGTCTCACAAGTAACAAGGGCCTCCGTCAGCTCTTCGTTTTTTGCCAGTTCCTTTTCGTAAAGCTCTTTATAATAATCATATTTCTTCTCTGAATAATCCATCTCTTGAGACATAATACTCCCCTATCGTCACATATTTCCGACCCCAAAGCTTTGAAATAAACAGCATTCCAAGCGAATAGGTACGCCCCTCGCCGATGACCGAGGCTGGAATCCGGCATACGAAGCCTGCCAGCCGTGCATTTTTCGCATCCTTAAATACCTGCTCCACATCTGCGCGATATTTGGGGCTGACCGGCAGCTCAAGGCACTGCTTCCTTTCATAGACCGTTTTCTCCTGCAAACAAAGCCGCCGTTCATACATTGCGTTGTCCTGCTTTAAAAGAACCGCCCAGCCCTCAAAACGGTAAGCGTCCTCTCTGCCCTTGCCGACAGCCCTTTCCAAGCTGAAACCCTCCATATGAAAATGCAGCCGCTGATCCGGTTTCCCTGACAGTTTAGTTTTTGTAATCACCGGATTTTTATAATCTCTTTTCTCATGCTCTGCCTGCACATCAGGCCCAAAATCGAGCGTATCCGGTATCAGATTTTTATTATAAAAGGGATCGTTTTCCTCAATCAGCCACGCATGCCGTTCATAGAACAGCGTCCTCTCTGCCGCCAGCCTCTTATACTTCCCATCGTCAAGCTTATCCGCTCCCCGTGAAAGCGATTCATGGTGATAGAGCACACAGTCGTTTCGCACGACATTAAAATATCCCTGCTCATATAATTTGACGCACAGGTCAATATCATTATAACTAACTTCCATTCTATCACTAAAGCCGCCAACTTTAAAGTATTTTTCTTTAGACAGCATCAGGCAGGCACCTGTCACTGCCAGCACATCATAATTAAACCGGTTTCTGCCAAAGTAATAAATTTCGCTGTCGGAATGCGTTGCCAGCTTATGGGACGGTCCGCAGTTAAGGTCCGTAACACCCGCATGCTGAAGAATATCCGAATCCGGATAATACAGCTTCGCCCCCACAGCACCGACATGCGGCGCAGACGCATAGGCGAGCAGCTTCTCGATAAAGTCCTTGTCCCTTACTTCAATATCATCATTTAAAAACAGCAGGTAACTGCCGTGCGCCTGCTTTGCACCCTGGTTGCACATTTTCGAGAAATTAAACGCAAATGCATTGTATAAATAAAAGATATGCAGCCCAGGATTTTCTTTTATATAAAGATTGATCCGATTTCGCTCTTCATCCCTGCTTCCATTGTCAACGATGATAATTTCCAGCAAGGAAAGCGGAAGCAGCGTATCCGCCTCGGGAACTCCTTTGCAGCGATTTTGAATGCTGTCAAGACACCGGATCAGAATATCTGCATGATCCTTGGAAGGAATGATGACGGAGACGAGCGGTGCTTTGGCATCGGCCTCCCATTCGGGCACCCCGACACCCCTTCTTGCAAATGCAGCTTTTCTGACAGCCGCATAGCCTGCGCTTTCATATTTGGTAACCATCTCCCGATAAATCTGTCCGCTCTGTGCGCCCCATTGATGGAAGAGAATTTCGGAAACGTGTGTTATTTTATTTGTCCTTTCGGTATATTTCAAAAGAAAATCATAAAGCCTGACTTCCTCGTCCGGCTCCTCTTTAGGCGTCAATACCTCTATCTGCTTCGCAAGAGAGCGCTTTACGGCAAACAGGCTCCCTATATAATTAAATGACAACAGTGTATCCGGAGACCAGTCCGGTTTCATCCAGGGGGTATGCCGGACATGCCCCTCCCTTGTGATAAAATCCTCATCGCAATAAATCAGCTCCGCATCAAGGCCGCCGTCAGGCACTTGTGCGGCAAAAAACAAACGGTTCAAGGCATCCCGCGCAAGCTCACCCTTCGTATTGACAAATACAAGATAGGGCGGCTCATCGTCTTGCACAGCCAGCTCAAGCTCACCGTTTCCGAATTCTATAACTGAATAGGTTTCCCTTATAAAAGATTCTTCTGAATCTCCCATACAGGAAACAAGAGGGCTACTTTCCTGTCGTACCCCCCCTGCTTCTTCCTGTTCTTTTGCTATATAATAGGCGTACGGATCCGTCTGCTTTTGAAGCTCCGCAGCATAATCCGCTCTGATTTTCTTCCTGTCAAAAAAGCCCATCCCTATTCCTTCACTTCGCTTTCCTTGTTATAAGCAAATCCCTCCGGCAGCTCCTCAAGCTCTTTCATTTTGCATTTCACCAGAATGCGATCCAAAAGCATCGGTTTTTCCTTTTCACTTTCCTTCTTTTTGATAAGCATATCGCGGATCGAACCATAAAATACGCCGTGAAACATTGTAACACTGTATTCCACGTGCAGATTCTTCGCTCCGCGAGGCAGATTCTCCAATATAAGCTGCGAGTCATCCGTGTCAAACAGGAACATTCTCTCATCAACTGGATAGCCATTCATGAGAAATCTCGAAATTTCCTGTGTCTCCCCGTTTGCCAGCGTCAGTTCCAGCTTATCCACATGCAGCACACACGGGTATTCCGTCGGGTCGATCCGCAGTCCCACCATATTGCTCGCAAGAGGGATGTCCATAGATACGGCCTGATCATCCGCTACATTTGCGAGAACATGTACCTGATTTTCCACAGTAAAGCCTTCGCCGCAGCTATAATAAATTTTAGGTGTATTCAGGTTTCTGAGATACGCGGCGGTGCCGAGCACCTTGTCCAGACGCACCGTCGCGGACGGCATCATGACCTGCATCACTTCCAACGAAGCGATGCCGCTGATAATATATACCTGAAAGCAGTGCTCCATATCACAAAACAGTTCCCGCTCCTCGTTATCGATCCCGCACTCTAAGTAGATGTCTTTATCCTGTTGAGCGAGATATTGCAAAAACCTGCTATTTTGTCTATTTTCAAAATAATAGAACAGCGAACGGTAAATAATAAACTGAGCCGGAACCGGAAACTGATACATCCACTCGTAGTCCAGCACATTCCATGCGCCGTTTTCCTTCTCCGCCTCGTCAAATACGATATTAGAAAAAATAATATCAAAATTACAGGTCCGTGAGGCGGCATAAGTTTTTGTAAACCTGCGTTCACCGAAAATATCCCGGAAGCTCTGTGTCATCTCAAAGACACCCTGTCCTCCCACCCGCGTAATCAGGGCGCAGTATTCCCGGATCAATGCATGCATTTTTTCGTATTCGGCATGCGCTTCGAGATGATCCAGATATTTTTCGAGTGTAGTGCCCTTTAAATAGGCCAGCTCCACTTTATCCTTGGCCTTGGAACTGACGCCGACAATCGGAGGCGCAGCCTCAACACCCGGCTGAAATCTGCAATCATTCGGCTTCAGCTTTGTACCCTCATAAATCTTGCATAATGCCTGATAATTGGAGTAGATCGTCCGAATATGCGGATTTGTTCTCGTATCGAGCGCAATCTTATAAACAGACCTCTTTTGATCTCTATCCTGCATCATCACCGTTGCGACGCGGTATTGGGCAGATCGCTCATTTGCATATTTTGCAAAAACAGGAAGCACGGAGCAAGTCTCCCAGATATCCTCATAGGAGGAGAGTACAAGGAATGAATTAGAAAAATGCGGGAACAGCCCTTCTTCGATCAAAGAATCAAACACCCTTCCTTCATCAAATGTCACAACCCGGTCCGCATCAAAATTTCTGAGATTTGTCGTCAGTTCTCCTGCCTTGGGCAGATATTCATCGGAATAAATTGTATGCGGAAGCTTATAATCCGGATACGGATAATAAAATTTTGTCTGAAAGCCCGATTCCTGCATGATTCTTCTCAGCGTTTCCTTGGTAAACGTCTTTACGCCGTCAAAATCTGGATAGCCCTCAATCCCCGCATAATAGGTGCCGGTGTGGTCTTCCTTGCAGCCCGCAAAATATTTAAGTCCGAATCGGTTTTCAATGGCTGTGACAAGCTTGCCGCCCGGAGCCAGATGCTTTCCGACCGCACGCAGAAGCGCATGAAACGGATCCGGTTCATGAATATAGCTCTCCGCATATTCCAGTACGCCGATTAATGTAATAAAGTCATATTTTTCGGTAATTTCCTTCTCAATCTCCTCAAAGTTACCGACAATAATCTCAATATTATCATATTCCCTGTGGCGATTCGCATTAATGAGACTCCGCTTTTTGCTGAGCTCGATACAGGTCACCGAACCGGCCATCTCCGCGAGTTTACCTGTGATCGCACCACAGCCTGCACCTATTTCGAGTACCTTCGCCTGCTTGCCGATCGGCAGCCAGCTTACGATATTCTCACGGATATAGGATAAATGGTACATGACCGACCATGACCGACTGTTCTGAATAACATGCTCGTACTCCGACTCCCGATAACGCTGCACGATATCAAGCAGACTGTCCTCGCTGGCACCCTCCGAATAAAAATCCTCTCCTGCATAATAATTGTAATTGAGTATCACGTTTCCGACTGCATCCATCTTTTCTTTATTTGTCTTCATCTTCTTTTCTCACCGTCACGATCGAATCCATATCATAATAACCCGTCGTATTTTTAGAAGAAATCACCGTCAGGTTAAATATGTCATAAAGCCTGTGGTAAACCGTAAAATCCCCTTCCCTGTAGCCGACGCAGCCGAGAGAAACCAAATACTCCCCTCCCTGCAGGCTCATATTCTGTGTAAATGTCGCTACCATAACATCACCCGGCTCAGGGGTGCCTGTCGTAATCTTTTCAAACATTGTATTTGTGCCTGTAATTTCGGTTCCCTGCATGTTTTTAAATGACACGGCAAAAATGGGATCCTGGATACTCTCAAAAAACCGTATTTTCAGCTTAACAGTAAACTCCTCACCCTTCATGACCGTATTTGTAATGATTCCTTCGTTGTCATAGGCACAGTAATCCTCAAATTCCGCAAGCCCGCTTCCGTATTCGTCCAGCTTTGGATTCAGTATCATCTGATCCTTCCACCGGCTCCCCGCACAGAGCTTTGCACTCTTACCCGTATCGGCTTTTCTGTCGAGCTGTCCGACAAGTACCTTTTTGTACATGTCAATGATTTCCTTCGGCTCGCCTTCACCTATTTTTTTCCCCTTCTCAAGCAAAATAACACGGTCACAATATTTACTGATACTGCTCAAATCATGGCTGACAAACAGGATCGTCTTTCCCTGCTTTTTAAAGTCCTCAAATTTCCTGTAACATTTGTTCTGGAAAAATACGTCTCCTACGGAAAGTGCTTCGTCAACGATGAGAATTTCCGGGTCAATGTTGATTGCGACCGCAAACGCAAGACGCACAAACATACCGCTTGAATAGGTTTTTACTTTTTGGTCAATGAATTCCCCGATATCCGCAAAATCCAGAATGTCCTGTAATTTTGCATCAATTTCCTCTTCAGAAAAGCCGATCATTGTGCCGTTTAAGTAAATATTTTCAATGCCGGTAAATTCCATATTAAAACCCGCCCCAAGCTCCAGCAGTGCCGAAATTCGTCCGTTGATTCGAACGTCTCCCGCAGTCGGATTCAATACGCCGGTGATAATTTTCAGAATCGTCGACTTGCCCGAACCGTTTGTCCCGATAATGCCGACGGTTTCTCCCGTGTTCACGGTTATACTCACATCATTCAGGGCATAGTGCTCCCTGCTGTTAACGTTTTTGCCGATATGCAGCGCTTCCTTAAGCCTGTCCCTGTTGCGGTCATACAGCTTATATACTTTTGTCAAATGTTCAATCTGAATTGCCGATGATGCTTCCATAGCTGCTCCTATTATAATACGTCCGCAAAATGTATTTTCAGTCGCTTAAAAATCAGCGCGCCGAAGGCGAACAGACAAAGTGTCAAAATCCAAAAATAGGCCGTCGAATAAAAAGTTTCCCAAAACCATATTTTATCAATCAGTGCATTCCGATAGCCCTCCACAATATAATTCATCGGGTTCAATTTAAAAAACACCCGTAATTTAGGAGAAAGTGTGTTTAAATTCCACAATATAGGGGTTGCCCAAATACCGACTTGCAAGGCAATTGAAATGATTTGTCCCAGATCCCTGAAAAAAATGATAATTGAGCACGTGATATAACAGACACCCAATACAAATACAAACATGCAAAGCGAATAATAAAAAATCTGCAGCGTATACAAATCCGGATAATAGCCGTAGCACGCAAATAAAATCAGTGCAAACAGCACAAAGAATGCATGCACAAACAGTGCCGATATAATTTTGATAATCGGAAGAATGCTGATTTTGAATACAACCTTTTTAACAAGATAATTATACTCCAAAAGTGCGTTGGTACCGTTTGAGAGCGCCTCCGAAAAGAAAAACCACGGCACAATGCCCGCAATCAGCCAGAGGATATACGGGATCTCAATATCTCCCTTTACCGCAACAGCCCGCGAAGGCAATGCAATCGTGAATACAAACCAATAAAGCAGCACCGTGATAATCGGCTGTACGAATGCCCAGACAATCCCCAGATAAGAACCGGCATATCTCGTTTTAAAATCATTCTTTGACAGCTTCCAGATCAGACGGTGGTTCTGATACAGCTCTATCGGAAGGATAATGATTTTCTCGTACATTCTCAAGAACACAAAATAAATTCCATCCAGAATAATACAGGAAATCACTTTTTTAATCATTTCCTGTGTCGGCTTAGCCAAAGGATTATGATGGAAAATAATATATAAATTTAATGCCAATACGAGTGCCGATACAATCAGAATGATTTTTTTCTTCTTAGACATAGACTCTCCCTTAATCCTGCTGCAGCTTTAAATTTTTTAGGGACGGCCATTTCGTATCCTTGTCCGATATGGTCAGCTCCATACCGTCCATCACTGGCCAGTCAATTCCGATTTCGGGATCATTCCAAATAATACCGCCTTCATCGTTTGGATGGTAAAAATCTGTACATTTATAAGCAAACTCCGCATAATCGGATAAAACAAGGAAGCCATGAGCAAAATTTTTCGGGATAAAGAACATTTTCTTGTTTTCCTCGGAAAGGCGGACACCGTACCACTGCCCATACGTTTCAGAACCCCTGCGCAGATCAACAACCACGTCATACACCTCGCCGCGGATTACGCGTACAAGCTTATCCTGCGGATAATTGATCTGAAAATGCAGTCCGCGCAGCACGCCCTTTTTGGAAGCCGACTGATTATCCTGCACAAACGTCTGGTCGAAGCCGGCTTCTTTAAAATCAATGTAATTGTAGGTCTCCATAAAATATCCGCGCTTATCGCCGAACACAGTCGGTATAATTACCTTCAGTCCTTCAATATGACATGTTTCCACTGTGATTTTGCTCATTCTGCTGTTCCTTCTTTTCTGTTATTATTATTGTTTTTTTGTTAATATCCCAGATAAGACTGGTTCATATCGACGTTGCCGCTGATGCCGTTGACCGATCCCTTGGATGTGTACTGCCATAAATCATAACGTCCCGAATAGGTCGGTCCGCTCGCATTGTACTGTGCCAGCCAGATCTTATAGCCGGAGAGCTCGGATGCGTTCATGTAGCTCGTCAGCCAGGTCTTATTTGCATAAACCCCCGGTGTATAGCCTGCGGAGCGCACCGTATTGCAAAAGGCCTTGATAATTGCCGTACGCTGTGATGCAGACATCGAATTAAAGCCCGGTCGGTTACTGCTCTCCACGTCCATAAATACCGGATAATTGATTCCATAGCCGGAGCAGAGCGCCGCACACATACTCGCTTCCTCCACCGCTTCTGCTTCTGTCAGCGCCGTCGTGAAGAAATAAACGCCTACCTTTAAGCCCGCTGACTTTGCGCCCTTGATATGAGATACAAAGTATGGATCCTGAATCAATGCGCCTGTTGAGGAGCCGCGATAGCCGCAGCGGATAATCGCATAGCTGATACCCGATGCCTTAACAGAGGACCAATTGATGCTCGGCTGGTACTTTGACACATCAATGCCGAGCGTACCGGAGTCCTGTGTCAGACTGCCATCCGTCGCAAAGTTGTATTTCACGCCCGCGATGACCTGTTCGCCCGTCACATACTTGTTATCCTTCTTATAGTAATAGGTTTTTCCATCTATCGTCTGCCATCCCGTGTATAAAAATGCATCCAGCTTTTTATAATATTTGCTGAATTTGCCGCTCTTATAATCCGAATATTTTGCAAGGCGGTACGCGTCATTTTCATAGACATAGAGTGCATTTTTGTCTTTATCATAGAGCTGAGCCGTATCGGCATACAAATCCCCTGTTACAGTAATTGTCAGCGTTGCCGTCTTGCTGTTGCTGCCCGTTGCCGTTAAAACTACAGAGCCGGCCTTGACACCCTTTACGGTACAGTTCAGTCCGTCTGTCGTAATAGTCGCAAGCGTCGTGTCGGAGATTTTCCATGTCACTGTAGAAGTCGAAGGCACAACTGCCGCTTTGATCACCGTTGTCGAACCTACCGCCACACTGGCCGTACCCGACAGAGTGACGGAAGTATCTGCTACCGTTACGGTACAGGTTGCCGTCTTTGAGCCATTCGCCTCCTTTGCCGTGATCGTTGCAGTACCGGCCTTTTTACCTGTTACGGTACAGGCTGTCCCGCTTGTTGCGGAAATCGTTGCAATCGTTGCATCCGAGGTAGTCCACGATATTGTATTTCCCGAAGGAGTAGCCGTGGCAGTCAGGGCAGTTGTCGCGCCTACCGTTATACTTGCCGCAGAGGAACTGATCGAAATACCGACTGCCTCGGTGACGGTAACGGTGCAGGTTGCCGTCTTACTGCTATTTGCCTCCGTCGCTGTAATTGTTGCGGTACCGGCTTTCTTGCCGGTCACGGTAGTAGTGGTGCCGCTTGCTGTGGAAATGGAAGCAATACTTGCATTCGACGTAGTCCAGGTCACCGTATTTGTCGATGGTGTTACTGTGGCGGTCAATGTCGTCTGCGAACCGACCGCGATACTGGCCGCTGTCGATGAAACAGCAATACTTGCCGCCTCAACCTTTGCTGTGACCGTAACAATACAGGTAGCGTAACTACCGTTAGAAATTTTAGCTGTGATTGTGGCCGTACCTGCGGCAACACCTGTCACATTTCCGGAGGCATCAACCGTTGCATTCGAAGAATCGCTGCTCCAGGAAACGGTTTCCTCTTTAGCAATTGTTGATGTTAGCTTTGCGGTACTGCCCACTTCAATTTCCAAAGTTGAATTATTAATGTTAATCGTGTTATCGGATAATGAATTCGTATCTCCCGTTGTCAACAGCGCCGTATAGGCCATAGTCCGATCCGGCGATATGCCGGTCTTTGTCGCATCCTTGATCATATTCAACGCTGCCACAAACACATTTTCCTTTTGTGTTGCCTTTGCCGTATTGGCCAACACAACCTCGGACTCTACGTAAGATTCACCGTTTGCGGTCTTGGTGGATTCAGCCCACTCCACAGTATCCGTCGGAGCCGTACCCGTCTCGACATCGGCTGCCTGATTACCGTTAGCGTCCTCGACTACCGCATCTACTTCTTTTTCTGTCTTGATCTCATCCTTGATATTTTGGATGACTTTATATTCTACCTTTGCTTTTACGGAAACGCTCTGTCCCTCCGAAGGCAGCACATAGCCCGCAAGAGCATCACTTGGATTGATCTGTACGGAATAATCACCCGCACTGACCTCTGTCAAGTGAATGATACCGTCCTCGTCATCATCTTCATTTTCCGATGTCTTACCGTCTGCGTCCGTAACGGTGACGCCCCACGGAACACTCTTGACCAGAGAATCCTCGTCATCGACGAGCTTGATCTTTAAATCCTTTTCTACGGAGGTCAGTACCAACGACAATATCTTGCCTGTCATTTCCTCCGATTCCTCTGTTGCTGCCGGCAATTCTTCCTCGACGGTCTCTGTCATTTCTTCCTCCGCCTGCGCTTCCTCTTCTGTGAACTGATTTAAAGAAGCAACCGCAATTGCCTTATTCTGCTCGCTTTGATAGTTTGCATAAACCGCTGTCGTCGTAATGCCGGTACAGAAAATAACGGCCGCCATAACAAGCGTCGCCCACTGAAGCGGCGTAAAGTTTCCAAAGTTTCCGAAGAAGCGCCTCAGTGTATCACCGATGCCAAAGTCCTCTCCATCCGGCGTCAGATCCTCATCTGCTTTTCGCCAATCCGCAGCTTGTTCGCGGAATTTGCTCTGTTTTTTTGATGTCTGATAAGGCTGCTCCGGCCAATCGGCTGCCGCTCTCTTCGGAACACGGCGCCTGATTTTTTTCCCTTCTGCAGAATTATTTTCGGATTTTCTTTTCTGCTTTAACTCCTCAGACCGGATAATAATCTTCTCGTCCACAGACGCTTTGATGGCTCTTCCATCGGCCCCTTTGGACGTCATACCTACCGTGTCAAGTTTTCCAGAAAGGTCCTTCTCTAATTCCCGATCCTCTTTGGCGTATTTGTCATAAATACTTTCCTGACCTTCCGCTAAATAAGGAACGCCCGGCTTCCTTTTCGGTAACACGCCATCCTCCAGAAGCTTCGTTTTCGCTACACTCTCTGCGCGAGCTGTTTCGATAAATAAAAACTCATCCTCCATAATCGTGGAGTTGATAATATTTTGCTCAAAATCGTCTGCGGTATCCTCCCGCTCAGTCTCCTGTGCCGACTGCTCTGCAACCGGACGTCTCACTTTTTCATTTCGGACGGTTCTTATGTCCTCATCAATTTCCCAAGACTCCTCGACGAGAGGTCTATCCCAATCAAATTTATTTTTTTCTTTTCTGGCCTGTTCGTTTTCCTTTCTCTGCTGAAATTCCTCCCAGGCAACCGGCTGGCACTGAACAGCCTCTTTTCCGTTTAATTTTTTTCTTTTTTCCTTCAAAGCTTTTTCAGATTTTCCCCTATTAAATCTGTTCATATTGTCCTCCCTATCACAAACTCCTAAGCTTGACCATTGCCATCCGGTCAATTCCCTTGCTTATACTCTATTGTTACAATCCATTTGCGACATCAATCAAGTATCTCCCGTATTCTGTTTTCATAAGCGGCTCTGCCAGCTTTAAAAGCTGTTCCCTGCTGATGAAGCCTCTCCGATAAGCGATTTCCTCAATGCAGGAAATATACATCCCCTGACGCTGCTGGAATGCGCTCACAAAATTTGCGGCATCCAGGAGCATATCGTGACTTCCCGTATCCAGCCATGCAAACCCGCGCCCCAATGTCTCCACATGCAAGTCTCCCCTCATGAGATATGCATTGTTTACACTTGTGATCTCGATTTCACCTCTGGCCGAAGGCTTTACGCTTTTCGCTATTTCTACAACGCTGTTATCGTAAAAATAAAGGCCCGGCACTGCATAATTGGACTTTGGATGCTCCGGCTTTTCTTCGATAGAAACGGCCATCCCTTTTTCGTCAAACTCAACAACCCCATATTCGCGGGGATCCCTGACGTAATAGCCAAAAATTGTCGCGCCTTTCTTCCTCTCCGTAACTGTCCGCAAAAGCTTGGAAAAGCTCTGTCCGTAAAAAATATTATCACCGAGGATCAGCGCGACACTGTCCTTCCCGATGAATTCCTCTCCTACGAGAAATGCATCCGCAAGTCCTCTCGGGGTCTTCTGCACCGCATAGGACATTTGAAGTCCTAACTGCTCCCCGCTCCCGAACAGTTCCCGAAATGTCGGCAGATCGCGCGGAGTAGAAATAATCAGAATTTCCTGAATACCCGCCAGCATCAGAATCGACAGCGGATAATAAATCATCGGCTTGTCATAAACCGGCATCATCTGCTTGGAAACCGCCTTCGTGAGCGGATAGAGCCTTGTGCCGGAGCCGCCTGCTAAAATGATTCCCTTCATTGATACATCTCCTTATAATAGTTCTGATAATCGCCGCTTGTTACATGTTTCATCCAATCTTCATTTTCAAAGTACCATTTTACCGTCAGCTTAATACCTTCCGCAAACATCGTCTCCGGCTCCCAGCCGATTTCCGATTTAATTTTGTCCGGTGCGATGGCATATCTTCTGTCATGCCCTTTCCGGTCTTCCACATAAGTAATCAGTTCCTTTGTTGCATGCTGTTTTCTGGGATCAGAATCCGCAAGCAGTTCTCGTACCGTATCTATAATCACATGAATGATTTCAATGTTCTGTTTTTCATTGTGACCGCCAATATTATACGTTTCACCGGCCTCTCCCTTTTCCGTCACCATATCAATTGCCTTCGCATGATCCATAACATAAAGCCAGTCACGCACATTCTTTCCGTCGCCATATACCGGTAGCGGCTTTCCCTGCAATGTATTGTTGATAATGAGGGGAATCAATTTTTCCGGAAACTGGTAAGGTCCGTAATTATTGCTGCAATTCGTAATGTTTGCCGGAAAATGATAAGTGTCAATGTATGATTTCACAATCAGATCCGAAGACGCTTTACTCGCCGAATAAGGACTGTGCGGATCATAGGGTGTCGTCTCGTAAAAATAGGTACCTTCCTCCTCAAGCGAGCCGTATACCTCGTCTGTGGAAACATGCAAAAATTTCTTGTCAGCCTTGAATCCGTCCGCCGTCTCCCATGCCTGCTTCGCACAGTTAAGCATAACAAGCGTTCCGAGCACATTCGTCTGTACAAACACCTCCGGATTGCGGATACTCCTGTCAACATGACTCTCTGCCGCAAAATGAACAACCCTGTCAATGTCATTCTCTGCAAAAATAGCTGTGATTGCTTCCCTGTCACAAATATCGGCTTTTATAAACGTATAATTGTCCCTGCCCTCCACGTCCTTCAGATTCTCCGGGTTTCCCGCATAGGTGAGCACATCCACATTGATGATTCTGATCGTATCTCCGTATTTTCCAAACATATAATGTATATAGTTAGATCCGATAAAGCCGGCACCACCGGTCACAAGATAAGTTTTCATACTTAACCTCCACTGTCGCATAATCTCGTAGTATTATAACATTAATAGAGTGAAAACACAACCTGCACCGCGTGCTTTTATTTCATGGAAAATCCAAAGGAATTTCCCGTGAAACGTGCGCTGCCGGGCGCACAATAAAGGGACATCCGGAAAAATACGG